>JBBQLX010000169.1:0-11730 GCA_038328375.1 Aggregatilineales bacterium
GATGTCACTCACAACTGACGAGAATGCGCTCCGGGCAAAGGTCGGCGAAACTGTACGTATCTTCTTCGGTGTCGGCGGTCCAAACAAAATCTCCTCATTCCATGTCATTGGCGAAATGTTCGACCGTGTCTACGATCTCGGTTCGCTGACTACACCACCGATGACCGACGTACAGACGACGATTGTTCCTCCGGGCGGCGCGACAATGGTCGAGTTCCAAGTGCAGGTGCCGGGGCGTTACATTCTGGTTGATCATGCCTTGAGCCGATTGGAACGTGGTCTGGCAGGCTATCTCTATGTGGATGGTGTGGATCAACCAGACATCTTCCATGGCACCACACTTACGCCGGGGTCAGGACACTAATATACAGTAGTTTTGTACTCGTAATGCACGCTTCGACAGAGGGGTCATGCTCAGGCATAACGGATGAGCAGGTTTGGAACCTGCTCCTATCATATAGAATCATGATCGGGTTTGTGGGGTTGTAATTTATCATGCTGCTGTTATCACGTATGTTTATTAAAGCGGGTTTAATCTACTTCGTTATCGGCTTGATGGTGGGTGTACTGTATATGGGGCAGCTTCTCTTCCATGTCCCTGCTGCACTCGCTCTGCTCTATCCAGTTTACATCCATCTGCTGATGATCGGCTGGGTAGTGATTACAAAATACGGGTTAGAAGGAAGACCAGTCAATCACATCAATTCCGTGTCCCAAAGGGTGGATGTGTCCAGAGGCCTACAATCGTTATCTACGGGTTACACTAGCGAAAATGAAGATACGAAATAGCAAAAAATCTTAAGAAGATCGAATACATCTAATTTATGGAAGGGAATACAATGCGAATAGAACACCTACTGGAAAACCTTGAATATCATGACGACAATCCTTATGCTCAACCAATTTATGTAGATGCACATGGACGAATTCTCCGTTTTACGCTTAAGGCCGGTCAGACCATTACCGAGCACAATTCGCCACATTCGCCATTTTACCTTATCGTGCTGCAAGGACAGGGCATATTCAGTGGTGGAGACGGCAAAGAACAACAATTCGGCCCGAATACCCTGCTGATCTTTGACCCCGCAGAAAATCATGCGATTCATGCACCCCATGAAAATTTAGTGTTCGTTGGCTTTCTGCAAGGCGTTCCCACAGCCCGACTGGGTAAAATTGGAGGAGAGCTTGGTCGAGAAGATGAAACTCCAACCACCTGAAAGAGAATATCGCTATTGCGGAAAAAGGTGCGCTGCCAGCCGATATTTATGCGGAAGCCAAAAAACGTCTCGACTCAGTTGGCGAAAGTCCGGAATAACAATTTGAAGTCGCTCGATTAATCAAAGAGAGTCCTTATGTAAGGACTCTCTTTTGTTTACAGCCTACTTATTCGTAACGCAGCACACTGGTCACATGTTCACTGATGGCGGTACGGGCGCTCAAAATCGTCGCCAGCCAACCGATCAACACGGCTGCCACCAACAGCGCAATTGCTACCGGAGTCGAGTCCGGCGGAATAATCTGCGAGAGATTTGTGCCTAACGTTGTCAGTATGCTGATTCCCAAAGCACTCAAACCGATACCGAGCAAACTACCGAGTAGGCTCACCAGCGTGTTTTCCAACAGCATCACCAGCAGCACACGCCGCCCTTTTAGACCAACCGCTTTCAAAATACCAATTTGCCGCCTACGTTCGAGAGTGGCTAAAGCCACTGTGTTCGCCATAATGACTGCCGCAGCGCCCAAGGACAACAATCCAACCAAAATCGGAATAGCGCTCATCTGGTTAATAAAGCGACTGATCACATTGTCAATGAAGGTGATGTCAATCGAGTAGACCAATGGAATCGAGTTGATTGCCAGCAAAACTTTATTGAGCGATTCGGACTTCACATTGACGATTGTGAACGGAATTGATGAGTTACCGCTGCCGATCACACCACTGGGGATTTGCATCTCGCCACCCGTTAAGCCACCAATGTTGAAACTATTTTCAGTCGTCGCCTGTGTCAAGCCGACCACTTCAAAGTCCGTATCACGACCATTAATGATGACAACAAGATGCGACCCAACGTGAATATTCAAAGGTTGCAATCGTGGCAAATTTTCGAGTACGGCGACTGGCTTGCCCACATCATCTGCGGTGAGGCCACGCCCCTCAATCAATACCCCTGTAGAGATGGTCGTGGCAGCTGTTTCCCGCGATCCAATCCGCAGGCTGTAATCACCAAATTCCACGGTATTCTGATTACCTCGCCCCGGTCGAGTCGGCACTTGGACTGTTTCGGACGCTTGAACGGTCTCACCATCAACCGTTCGAATGACACCAAAGCTGCTTTGATAACGGGTACGCGAGACAACCCCTTCTTGCTTCGACAGCACATTGTCGATCAATGGGTTGGCGATACTGGCAGGCAGAATTGGAAACACTAGCACATTCCCACCAAGTTGTTCACTGAGTGTAAATTGGATGAGCTGCCGAATACCCGCGCCAAAGAATGCGATACTACTCAGGGCAAACATACCCGCACCCAAAGCCAAGAGAGTCGTCGCTGTGCGCGTCCGATGGGTTGTCAAGTTACGCAAGGCCAAACGCAAATCAATGCTGCCAAAGGCGGGCAGCTTACCGATAATCCAAACCAGCACCCACAACAAACCAATCAGGATACCCAACAGCAGCAGAGTCACCGCCACACCAATAATCCCCACTGCAAAGGGACTCATCGTTATACTGTCGGTAACACTAAAGGCTGGTTTCAGCATCTGTCCCGCAATAAACCCTAATGCCAGCACCACCAAGAGGATCATCCCAATGGACTGCAAACAGCCCAAACGCGGCACACTGTTCTCATTAGGACGCAAGATACTTGCAGGACGCACCTTCACAGCAATCAGCACCGGAATGATGCCAAACACCACCGTGATGAGCATTCCGACCACCGTACCGAACCCAATCGCCTCGGGATAAACGCGCCACGTCAACGGCTGTTGAATCAAGGCTTGACCGTAAGCATTAGCTAATCCACTCAACAGTACGCCGACGATGCCACCGAGGACACTGCCCGCCAATCCTAGCAGCACGGCTTCCGCCATAAACATGGCTGCCACCTGCCGACCTTTTAATCCAAAGGTCTTCAATGCCGCAATCTCATCGGTGCGTCGTCGCATTAATACCAACATGGTATTCATGATGCCTACGCCACCAATGAGCAGCGCACCTAATCCCAGCACCACAATAAAGCTGCCTAATACATCGGCGATTTGCTGGTTTTGTTTGATGAGTTCTGTCACCGTCTGTGTCTGATAGTATTGACCAGTACTCAGTAAATTATCGAGTTGGTTTCTGGCTGTCTCGATGGCTTCCGGTGAACTATCCGGTAAGGCGACCGAAATCGTAGTGGCATCTTTTTGAATGGTCAAACTCGGCTTGAGCGTTTGATCGAAATAAGCAAAGCCAAAGAAGGCCGCAAACAGATTTCGCAGACCCGCTTCGGCGCTGGTCGGCACGATACCCCGCACGACAAATTCGTCTTCTGTTCCGCTGACACGCACCTTATCACCCAGTTTGATATTCTGGTTCTGCGCCATATTGTCGCTGATGACAATCTCGTTGCCACCTTGGAAAAGCTGGCTGAGCGGCACACCTGCTGGTTGAACAGCGACAATATCAGCCGTTGGTGGATACGTTTTGGGGTCAATAAAATAACTGGTAATAAACTGTGGTCGTCCAACGGTACTAAAATCGACTGCCGTTACTTGGAGGTTACTAGCAACTGTCGAAGCAGAAACTGTCGCGCCGTGTTCTTTGGCCCACGATTGCACCTTTGCGATATCGGCTGTGGTAAATCCAGTTTCATTACTAGGATCACCGCCGCCCAAAAAGCCGCCACCATTCTCCATCGTCAGCGCAATATCACCGTGGTTGCTGGATCGGACGTTGCTCGTCAGCGAATCACCAATGGCTAAACCCAAACTGCGAAGTGCAACGACCGTTGCCACACCTGCCGCCACCGAAAAAAGCGCAAAGGTTGACCAACGACGACTGCGCCATAAATTGCGGAAGGCGTATCGTAAATAAAAGGCGACTTGAGTCATACTACATCCTATCGTGTGCTAATGTCCTATTGTGCCATTACGCAGGGCAGACAGGAAGGTTGCTCTTATATGAAAATAAAAACGCGCCCACTGAAATCATGGACGCGTAATGAAAAGCATAAAACAGGGAACTTACGAAGCCAGCAGAGAACTCAATCCTTTGCCTGCTGCTACGGCTCCCGCGAATAACGCCCCAAAATAAATCGTCGTGCCGATCATCGCCACATAACCCAACAGCACAAAGATGCCGTCACGCTGCAACATGCCGACTGCCAAACACAGAATCGCTACCGCTGGCAGCGTATTTGAAAAAGGAATCAGGCCAAGTGGAGCCATCAATAATAGGGCACACCCCACAAGCAGAAACCCATTTAGACGGTTGACCGTCGCACCGTGTGTCAGTGCTAATAAACGTGGACGAATCAATTTATCCAGGCGGGTAAACAGATTTGCACCGCGTTCTAGTGCCGGAACCAGATGGATACGCTCGATGGTGCGGTTCATGAGCCGACCGGGAAGCCACGGCACACGGTTCAACGCGACACCAATACCAATGAGCAAGATGACCAAACCGAAAACGGTGCTAACCCCCGGAATCGAGACGGGCAGCAGAAATGGAATAGTCAGGAACATGCAGAACACCAATAAACCTTGTTCGCCAATCAATTCTAACAATTCACGTAGACTGATTCGCTCTTGAGTAATGGCGCTGCTCATCTGGCGTAGTGTCTCGCCCAAACTCTTTTCAGGGTTATGTAACGGAACCGACATTAAGACTTCCTCCTCAAAGGATATACTGTTGGGAAAACAAAAAGACCGATGGTTGATCCCGGCCTCTTATACACATCTTTATACAAAATACCTTAGCGCATGTTGGATTTAGCTTTTCGCTTCAGCAGCTTCAGCGAGTGCGGCTTCTTTCTTGCCGGCTTGCCGTTCTTTCCACAGATGATAAGCTGGAGGTGCAACCGAAACCAACACAATCAACGCAATAATCGGCAGCAGATACTTGTCGATATTATCCGCGCCAATGATCGCAGCGAGGAAGTAACCTGCAACAGTCACACCGACTGCCCAGAAGAAACCACCAAGCACATTGAACATCAGGAAGCGTTTGTACTCCATTTCGCCGATGCCTGCAACGATGGGAGCAAAGGTACGGACGACCGGCACAAACCGTGCCAATACAATCGCCTTACCGCCGTGCTTTACGTAAAATTCCTCGGCCTTTAAGAGGTTCTTCTTATCGAACAGGCGCGAATTTTCACGTTGGAACAAACGACGACCAACGCGCCGACCAAAGGTATAGCCAACGCTGTCACCGACGACTGCCGCAGCGAAACAGCCGATGATGAGCAGTGGGAGCGAGAAAAACGGCTCATTCGCTGGTAAATTGAGTTTGAGCAGGAGTTCTTTACCCGCCTCGGAAGCCAGAAATCCGGCTGTAAACAAGAGGCTATCACCCGGTAAAAAGAAACCAATCAACAGCCCTGACTCGGCAAAAATGATGCCGAAAATCAGCAAATAACCGATAATTGGCCCCTTAGAGATGATAAATTCAATCATGTGCTTGTTATTCCTTACTTATAATTCGCATATCGTCTGCACATCTAGTTACTAGCCTGCCATTCAAGCAGATATACCTTGCTAAAGGCTATCAGACGACTTATACATACTATAAACGGGGTTTTGTTTCGGCAAGACTCAAGTTTTGGGCTTAGAGCCACATCTCAAGTTCAATTTCGTCATGAACGGGGATGTTATCCATGCCGATTAAGGAGATCGTGGGTTTGAATTCACGGGCTGCGTCAATCGCGCCCTGATACACTGCCACCAAGCGGAAACCTCGACGCTGGTAGAACCCCAATGCCGAAAGGTTATCATTACTAGTAATCAACCACACTCGATGGCACGATGCCTGTGCCGCTTCATGTAATACAGCCTCGACCAATGCGGTTCCCACGCCAATTCGGACCATCAAACTGTCCAACGAAACGATTTCACACACACCGTCTTCAATATGGTACGTCACTAACCCTACCAGTTGCTCATCCCAGATGGCAATAAAAGCCGGTAAGGTATCGGCATCATGGCTGCGTCCGCGACTAACAATCTGCACCGAACCCCAATGGGCCCCCAAAAAAGCGGCAACCAAGGGACGTTCGTGCGCTTCGACGCGGCGAACTTCGAATTGAAGCTTTATCGACAAAATAACCTATTGCAATGTATGTTACCCCATAGGTCGCCCATTATACCTATAGAATCAAGGGCTGGCTCATAACAAATTGTTACGAGAAAATTAAGTGAAACACCTCACTCTTTTTCAAATGGAACACCATCGGCTTTCGGTGGATGCGCCTTACCAATTAACCCTGCCAACACAATGATCGTCACCAGATAGGGAACCATCTGCAAGAACTGTGCGGGAATTGGCACACCGAGAATCTGGAAGCGCTGACCGAGTGCCTCGGAAAAGCCGAACAACAATCCGCCTGCTGCCGCGCCAAACGGTGTCCAATTACCAAAGATCATCGCTGCCAGAGCAATGAAGCCTCGCCCTGCCGTCATCTGATCGTCAAATGAACCCGTTGTCTCAAGCGTGAACCACGCACCTGCCAAACCCGCAATCATGCCGCTGATAATCACATTCGTCCAACGGTTGCGAATAACATCGATACCCAAGGTATCCGCCGCATGAGGATTTTCGCCAACCGCCCGCGTCCGTAATCCCCAACGGGTGTAATACAAAACAAGATGACTGGCAATAACGAGAATAATCATGCTGTAGAAAATCGGTTTGCCGTCAAAAAGTGCTGTCCCAAGCACAGGAATGCCACTCAAAAACGGAATGGATAATGGGGCTAAGGTGCTGTGGGTAGCCTGTGAACTAACCAAGACTTCACGCCGCAAGTAGCTGGTCAAACCAATCGCGAGGATGTTGATTACTGTACCACTCACAACTTGATTGGTCTTAAATTTGATCGACAACCAAGCGTGAAGTGCTGCCATTAATCCACCGGCAATAACGGCTGCGACCACTCCCAAAAACTGTGCTAGCGGAAGATCCATACCACTAGTCGTCAGCAGGGCATAAATCACAAAACCGATACACGCACCCGTCAGCATCATGCCTTCAATGGCGATATTCGTCACACCCGAACTTTCCGCCCATAATCCCGCCAGCGCTCCCATGATAATCGGCGTGGACAGGCGGAAGCTCTCGGTGAACATGACGGTGATATTGGATTTTCCGCCTGCCGCGATAATCACTAGCATCAACGGAATCAGCAGCAAACCGTTGACCAATAACCACCAAAATTTATAACGCTTAAAGGCAGGCGTGGGCAGCAGCACAAATACCCCACCTGCGATATACAAAATCGCCACCACAACCGCAAAGCCCAACGTTGGCACCGGAATACCAACCAATCCGGTTGCGTCCACGGTGAGCAGCGTGATGACATCTGGCCCGATGTTACGCGGAGTCGAAATCAACACCCAAGCGCCGAGCAGAATAAACAACACTGCAAAAACGCCCATACGCGTAATTTTGATCCGGTCGCGCCAACTTTCCGTATCCGGCACGGCGGGGTTAATGGTCGGTGATGAAGTTGTCATGCTTTAGCCTCCCCAGCCTTTGGCAGCGAATAAGGTACGTTCTTTTTCTTCCGCGCTGGCTTCAGGTACACGCCACAGGAAACGGATAATCGCATCGGCTGCGATGAACATAATAATCAACGCCTGAATAATCTTAACCAGATCAATCGAAATTTCGGCGCGGGTTTGCATCAAGCCGCCGCCGGAAATTAACGCGCCCCACAGTAAACCCGCCACAATCATGTTACGTGGATTATTCCGTGCCAGCAGCGCCACCGCAATGGCATCAAAGCCGACACCACCGAAGAAACCCGGTGTCATATTGAAATGCACACCTGCTATTTCGATGCCGCCTGCCAATCCCGCTAATGCCCCGCTGAGCGCCATCGCCATCACCGTATTCCACTTGACATTCATACCCGCGTAACGAGCCGCGTCAGGGTTTGCGCCGACCGTTCGCAGTTCAAAGCCGGGAGTGGTGCGGTCGAGAAACCATTCAGTAAACCACACTGCTCCAACCATCAGCACCACACCGACATGAAGCTGACCGTTCACGCTCACCCATGCCAGCAGCAGCCCCAATATAAACACCAATACGCTATAGACAATCGGACGGATCGCTAGTGATGGTTTCTCGCGGATCGCTTCCCGTTTCTGCCACAGCCCATAGAGCAGCGTAAGCACAGCCGCCAGCACGAACCACAGCGGTGAAATTCGGTTGAAAGTCGGGAGTTTCGCGGCATCAATGATGTAAGGGGTGCGCGGAACACTGGCAGTTGTATCCAGAAAAATAACCGGATTGGTGGATTTAATCAGCCAATCGACCAGATTGATGGCGATGAAGTTCAACATAATCGTGTTGATGACTTCATGCGCTCCGGTATAGGCTTTGAGCAAACCGGGTATCGCCCCCCACAACATACCCCCGATAATACCCATCACGATGCACAACCCAACGTGCAGCACCGGCGGCAAATTTGCAAACAACGGCGAGAAGCCTACCCACGCGGTGAGGATCCCCCCCGCGTAAAGCTGCCCTTCCGCACCAATATTGAACAAACCCGCTTTGAAACCGAGTGCTACAGCTAAACCCGCAATCACAAACGGGATCGAGCGCACAATCATACTTTCCAATGTGGATGGGTAGAAAAGCAGCGCTTTATCACCCAATTTCAAATACACCGCATCAATCTTATTATCGTCGCTGGGATCATCGGGCGTTTTATTTTCAGCAAGGATTGTTCCGGTTAACCCTGATTTATTGTCAATCAGCATTTGATTATTGGGACGCAGAATGATGTAATTATTTTGCAGTACGCTGCTCAATTCATTCGTCAGCCCATTGTTGACATCGGTATCCACGAACAACTTACGGTCGAACAGCACTTTAGTGATACGCAGTTGTTCCGAAAGCGCCGACAAATCGGTGATACCCAGCTTTTGCAAATTGTCCGCCATCGTCACCCAATCCCGCACTTTAGTCATATCCAGTGCCGAGAATGCAGCAATGTCCTGTGCAGCGGGCGATGTGCTGCTCAACTCTTGTGACGACAGCACATCCAACTGTTCCAACCAACGCTGCATTTTGACGAACCCATTGTCTTGAACAACCTTTAGCTGTGCCAGCAAGTCGGCATCGCTCATGCTGCTAACTGAGGGAAGTTGATCGTTAATTTCTTTCCGTGCATCTGGGGTTAGGCTATCGAGTGCTGCCATCTTTTCGACCAGCGCGTTCGCGTCAGCCCGTTCCAGTTCGCCTAAACCTTCCAGTAGCTTCCGCATCCCTAATAACTTTTCATCACCAAAAGCGGCAATCTCCGGGATGGCTGACCCTAAATCTTTTAGTTGGTCATCAGTCAGTGAAGAGAGCCGCTTCAACACCTCACCATAACGCTGCACATTATCGACACCCGCCGCCGCTGTTTCATCAATCACCCGTGCAGCAATATTCAATTGGCGTGAGGCAAGTTTGCCCGTACTCGCGATATATTGTTTTGCCAGATTCAGGTCATCACTGTGCAGCGTGTTACTGAGCGTGACACCCACCGAGCCTTCCAGCAAACCGTTATAGGCTGTACCGGTAGTGTTTAAAACCTGCCCCACATCCACACGCCCTTGAACCAGCAGTTCGGTGATGAGTATGAACAACATACTGACGATCAGTGCTGTAATGACCGCGAACAATGGCACCAGCGCGGGGGAAATACGTGACCATTGTCTGGCGAATGGACCGAGTGCCTTCGGAGCGCGTAAACGATCTTCAGCCATGAGTTGCACCCTTTTCTATTTTTTCGCGCTTCACACCCGCCATCAGCAAACCAACCGATTCGCGTGTTGCATCTTCAATGGGGAGCGTATCAATCACTTTTCCGGCGTACATCACTGCAATCCGGTCGGATAGTGAAAAAATTTCATCCAATTCAGTTGAAATCAGCAGCACTGCCATACCTGCATCGCGCATGGCGATAATCTGTTTGTGGATAAATTCAATCGAGCCAACATCCAACCCGCGCGTCGGTTGTGCCGCTACCAGCAGCCGGTTATCGCGCGAAAATTCACGGGCGATAATTACTTTTTGCTGATTGCCGCCCGAAAGATTGCCTATGTTGGTATAAATACTCGGTGTTCGCACGTCATACTGCTTCACCAATCGACGCGCATTTTCATCTTTGGCTTTTTCATTCGCCAGTATACCAATACTAAAAGGCCCGATGTAATAGGTTTGCAGCACCAAATTGTCTTTGATTGGGAATGTCGATACCATGCCATTCTTCTGTCGATCTTCGGGAATATGTGCCACGCCTGCTTCGGTGACAGCGCGGGGATTGGAATGAGTCATATCTTTATATTGGATCGTGATATGACCACTTTCCACCGTTCTCAATCCGGTGATGGCTTCCACCAATTCCGTCTGCCCGTTGCCTTGTACACCCGCCACACCGAGGATTTCCCCGCCCCGCACTTCCAACGTCATATGATCCACCGCTAGCAGCTTGCGGTCGTCACGGACACACAAGTCTTTAATCGCCAGCACTTCTTCACCCAATGTCGATGATCCTTTATCAACTTGCAGCAGTACACTCCGCCCCACCATCAACGAAGCCAACGACTCTTCGGTCGAGTTCTTCGGGTCGGCTTCACCGACCACTTTGCCTAATCGCAGCACTGTGATCTGGTCGCAAATTTCCAGCACTTCTTTGAGTTTGTGCGAGATGAAAATAATGCTCACACCCCGCGCAAGCAGCGTCCGCATAATCCCGAACAAGCCTTCGGTTTCCTGTGGGGTCAGCACGGCACTCGGCTCATCCAAAATCAGAATGTCACACTTGCGATACAGCGCCTTGATAATCTCGACACGCTGTTGCACACCCACCGGCAAATCTTGAACCAAGGCATCTGGATCAACCTCCAAGCCATACTGTTTAGAGATGTCCACAATCCGCTGTCGTGCGGCGCGGCGGTTCAAAAACCCACCAAAACTGGTGGACTCGTTGCCCAGCATAATGTTATCGGTCACACTCAAAATCGACACCAGTTGGAAGTGTTGGTGAACCATGCCGATTCCGGCGGCAATCGCGTCATTGGGATTTTTGACGTTGATCACTTTCCCATTGACCAGTATCTCGCCCTCATCCGGTGCATACAGCCCGTAGATCAGGTTCATCAGTGTGGATTTTCCCGCGCCATTTTCGCCCAGCAACCCCAGCACTTGCCCCTTTAGAAGCTTGATGTCGATGTGGTCATTTGCCAGCACACCGGGGAAGCGCTTGGTCAATCCGCGCACTTCCAGTGCCACTGGAGGAGAATCGGTCATATAAACCTCGTTCGTCTAACCTGTCCTCTAAAATGGCGGAAGTATAACGATAATTTCGGAAGTTGGAAACAAGCTTAATATTTACCCATTTGACCGACAAAGTTTGTGTCTGGTTTGTCGGCAAACCGTTCCCCAACCTTCTATCAACCATGTCACGCCTTTCCTCCCCTGCAAAGTTAATGTCAACCCTCCAAAAGAGTTACCAAATGTTCTTCCAAAATGTAACC
>JBBQLX010000170.1:0-11591 GCA_038328375.1 Aggregatilineales bacterium
TGCTGCTGCCATTTTCTCGATACCTCCCTGCGGGGATTAATTTGTGATATACAGCACAATTCTAGCGCAGGGGGTAGAGGCTTGGTAGTGGCGACCAATGTGCGATAGATACAGAAATGGGTAGGGGTAAAATGGGGTAATGTGCCTAAGTAGTCGATAGTCGGCAGTCTTTAGTCAATAGATCAAGGCAAAGACAAAATGCAATTTGAACCACAGAGACACAGAAGTAGTACCAAGAAAGTAATGCGAATACAGAACCCCCTCCCTAATCCTCCCCCGCAAGCGATGGAGGGAACTGAGGCAGAAAACATTTTCGTAGTAATTACTTTGAATTACTGAGTACGCAGAGTTTAACCACAGCCCTAAAGGAGGCTACGCACAGACACAAAGGACACTGAGAGAAGAGTATAATGAACAGGGTAAGAAGGTTAGCCTATTCACGCTCCAAGTTCCACAAGACAGAAACGATTACGAAAGCTATACGATGACTGATAATTACTGTGAGATGCTCCAGCAGGCAGCGCTGGATGAAACCACTTTTGTACAAATGACCTTTAAGGGCGAGATCGGCAATACACTGCCGTGGCGGATGGTGACGGTGCGTCCGGTGCAGATCAAACAGCGGCGACACCTGCAATTCTCACACTTCAGCGCCAAGCAGGACATCACCAAGAATTTTGAGGGTGACGAAGCGCTGACTCATTTGCGTGAGCTTATGGCGATGCCCTTCCACAGCATCTTTATGCGGTCAACGATGGAAGAGATCAACGTGCAGATCACTAAGAAGGGTAAGGTGATTATCCACCGGAGTGCGCCCATTAAGCCGCATATCGAGCATGTTGAACATGATCGCTGGAAAGATTGGCCTATTCCAGCCAGTTTGCCTGATCCGTTTTTGCAGAAGATTGGCATCCAGACCAGCGACGGACGCATCAAAGCCGATATGCAGGATAAGTTCGCGCAGATCAACGAGTTCCTCAAGCTGCTGGATCATACCGGTGCGCTGACGACGTTCGATCATTCGCCGCTGCATATTTTGGACTGCGGCGCGGGTTCAGCGCATTTGACGTTCGCCACTTATCATTACTTGAATAATATCCGGCAGATTCCGGCGCAGTTGAGCGGTGTGGACATGAATGCCGAGTTGATGTCACGGAGCAACACTTACAGCCAAGAGTTGGGGTTGGGCGATGCCTGTTTTTATGCCTCGCCGATTATCGAGCATGTGCCGGAACACGTGCCGGATATTGTGCTGGCGCTCCATGCCTGTGACACGGCGACTGATGAGGCGTTGGCGTTGGGCGTGAAGCACGGCGCGAGTATCATCATGACCGCGCCGTGCTGCCATAAGCATCTGCATCAACAGTTGGAGAGCCGTGCGCCGTTCGAGCCAGTGATGCGGCAGGGCATCCTCAAGCAGCGGATGGGCGATATTCTGACGGACAGTTTTCGGGCATTACTGCTGCGGATTATGGGCTATAAAACGGATGTGGTGGAGTTCATTTCGTCGGAGCATACTGGTCGCAACCTGATGATCCGTGCGGTGAAAAAAACCGAAGTTGGCGAGGCCGAGTTCGTCAAAGAGTATAACGATCTCAAGGCATTCTGGGGTGTCACACCTTATCTGGAGACGCTGTTGGGTGAGCGATTGACAACTATCATCAACGAACCACAACTCATCGGTGAAAAATAAGCCATATTGACCAAAAACATGCTACAATAGAACGCAAATTCGAGGGGGATGAATTTGCCGATGATTTACCAGAATCTGCCAACGCAGCCAACACCTTTTGTGGGACGCAGCAAGGAACTCGCAGCGATTAGCGCCTTGTTTGCTGATCCGGCTTGCCGACTGCTGACTCTGGTTGGGCCGGGTGGCATCGGCAAGACCCGCATGTCACAGGAAGTGGCGCGGCAGATCGCGGAAGCTGACGGCGCAGATTATATGGATGGTGTGTTCTTCGTTCCACTGCAAGCACTGAGTGCTGAACATCTGGTGATCCCGACGATTGCGGATGCAGTCGGATTAACCTTTTTTCAGACGGCTGACCAACAACGCGAACTCCTCGATTACCTTCACCAAAAACATTTACTGCTGCTGCTGGACAACCTCGAACACTTGCTAGAAGGCGTGGAGATTATCAGCGCGATTCTGGCACATGCGCCGGGGACCAAAGTGCTGGCGACTTCACGCGAGGCACTTAACTTGCAGGAAGAATGGGTATACGCGGTAAGTGGTATGACACTTCCCGGCGAGGATGATCTTGAAGCGCTGGAGTCATTTAGTGCAGTGCGATTATTCATCCAAAGTGCGCGGCGGGTGCATCCGACTTTCTCGGTCGAAAATGAACGAGCGGGAATCAAGCGCATCTGTGCGTTGGTGGGCGGAATGCCATTGGGATTAGAACTAGCGGCGGCATGGGTTCGGGCCTTGTCCTGTGACGAAATTGCCAATGAAATCGCCAACAACATCAATATATTAGAAACGTCAGCGCGGAATGTGCCGGAGCGCCACCGGACCATGCGCGGTGTACTGGCGCAGTCGTGGGCGCTGCTCACCAGCGAAGAACAGCAGGTGATGATGCGGCTGGCGGTGTTTCAAGGTGGCTTTACCCGCGAGGCAGCCGAAGCAGTAGCCCGTGCATCAATGCGTATCTTAACCAGTCTGGTCGATAAATCATGGCTGCGATGGGACTCCGATCACAGACGCTATGACATCCACGAGTTGCTGCGACAATATGCCGATGAACAATTGACTCAAGCGGGACAAGTGGAACGCACACAGGATGCTCACGCTTTATTTTTCTCCGTTTGGATGCAAAAGCGTGAAGGCGAAATCAAATTCCGGCGGCAGGATGAAGCGCTGGATGACATCGAACAGGACTTCGCCAATGTCCGGTTAGCATGGAACCGGGCAACCGCCCAACTCAAGGGTAATCTGATTAACCCGATGATCGAAGCGTTAAACTTCTTTTGTGATATGCGGGCGCGGTTTGTTGAAGGTGAACGTTTATTCCGTATTACCGCTGATTGCTTTGCCCAAGGGGATCACACGGAAAATCGACTGACCTATTATCGACTTCGATTGCGACGGGCGCGAATGTTCCAGAACGTGATGACCTATGTTGCCGCCGATTTAGATGAGCTGCTGGTCGAATTGCAGGACATTCAAAAGGTGCTTGAAGCCTACAATAATCCGGCAGAGACTGCATTTGCAATTTATCAAATTGGCTTCGTGCAGGGCTTCCGCACTTATGACGAGATTAGCAAATCTTACTTCGAAGAATGTGTCCGCATTTATCGCGAGTTAGACGACCCATTTTATCTGGCTGACTCGCTGCATCTGCTGGCAACCACTGAGATGGATTTCCAAGAGGCAAAGCGTTACTACGAGCAAGCATTTCATATCCAAGAGGAAATCGGCGACCGCAACGGCATTGGTTGGTCGCTGACACAGCTCGCACGCAGTAATTACATGGAACATCATTATGATGTGGCTGATAAATATAGCGAACGGGCGATGGTCATCCAGCGAGAACGCCGCGATTGGAAGGGTTTGCACTACACACTGATTAACCGTGCCATGTGGTCATTCCGGCGCGGCAAGTGGGATCAAGCGACTTGGTTGGCGGAAGAAAGCCTCAAAATTGCCACCAACCTGAATATGATGAGTGCTTTACGGGCCGGCTCAGCCACACTTGGGCTGATCTTGATGATCACTGAAAGCGATATAGAACGCGGACAAACCCTTTGCTCAAAGGTCGTATCAGCACAGTTGGTGTTGGTGAGTTCGATCACCGAAGCCGAGATTGACGCATTCAATGGACTAGCAGTGGCGGATTATCATCAAGGGGATTTTGAGGCTGTACGGAACTATTATCGACAACTTGCACAACACATGAGTAATAGTTGGATTGTCCAAACCCAATACGATGAACTGATCAATTTGGGAACCAGCGCCGTTTTAGTGTTGGATTCGCTTGGACACATCGAACTGACAATTGAACTCACGGCATGTCTGACCTCTATACCAGATTTGCCAAATTTGCCGTCCATCGGCTGGCTCGATAAGTGGCCTTTGCTTAATCGCCTGAGAGCAAAATGGCAGCGAGAGATGGGCGAAGAAGCCTATCATGATGCGTGGGAACGTGGCAAAAAACGTGATATTACCGAGACTATCAAGCTGCTGATGACATCCGATTGGGAGCAAACCATAACGTCGGAAATAGAGACATCTACGCCGAACAATCCCCTTACCCCGCGAGAACAGGAAGTCCTCGGTCTACTCGCCAGTGGCCTCTCCAACCGTGAGATTGCAGAGAAGTTGGTGTTCTCGCTGGGTACAGTCAAATGGTACGTCAACCAGATTTATAGCAAGCTGGGTGTTGGCAGCCGTACACAGGCGATTGTCCGCGCCAACGAACTGCAACTCCTCTCCTAAAAAACCCAACCTTCACACTCGCCAATACCTATCTTTGGATAGGTGACACCCACCCGGGTTGGGCGAGTAAAGTAAGGTCATGAGTTTAGTTAGGAGAGGTCTCAATCATGAACTACAACAACAGTCCTTATGATGCAGTCGGTGTATCCATTCTGGGAGAACTGTTCAAACAGATGGAGGAAATCGCTCCGATTGATAACGAACCTACTCCCAAGAAGCCATCACTGCTCAAACGGGTCATTCACAGCTTGCGGGAACATAATCAAGATGTTGAAGCCAGTGGTATTCGTTCACACGGCGAGGATTGTGCGACACCCAAGCCCATCTAATTGGTCTTAATCGTGGTACGGGACTACCACATTGATGACATTCTCAAGACAGTGGGCTTCGCGCGCTCACTGTCTCAATAAGTTCGTGAAGTGAATTAGAAATTATGTGAGATCAATTTTATCGGTCACAACTACTCAGCATCATTATCTACAGTAACAAACTATTGGGTTCGTGACCGCATAAGCGAACTTAATTCTAGGGTAATCGCATCACAATCAGTATCAAGGTCATAAGATGTCACAAGGTATTGTAGAGACGCGATTTTTCGCGTCCCCCATCTCGGACGGCAAGAATGCCGTCCCTACAGACCCTTCATGGTCTTTCTATGACATCTCAAAATTTGATGCGATTACCCTGAACTTAATTCATAGCTGACCTCCACTTCATTTATCCTCCGACTTTCAATTCTTCACGTAGCCGACATGATCTACGTAACCAAATGAATTTATTCTCAATGCTTTATATCAAATCGGGCGTAAAATAAACAAAGGTTAGATTTTGTTACATGAGGATTAGATTCGTGAATTTGCTACTTGAGCTGACTCATAATATTTCCCTTTTATTCGCCTTAACCTTTGTTTATAGTCTAATTATCCCCCATGCCAATCAACTGAGGCCAATGATCCGAAATATTCTCCAAGGGATTGCCTTCGGTGTCTTTGGTATTCTGGCGATGGCAAGCGGCCTCATCGTGGGAAATGGTTTTATTATTGACGGGCGATCCGTCATTTTGGCAATTGCAGCCGTTTTCACGGGTGGTATTCCTACAGCGATTGCCGCATTAAGCATGCTTGCATACCGATTAGTGTTGGGTGGTGCAGGTGTATTACCCTCTATCCCATCCATTTTAGGGACTGTGGTCATTAGTCTTTTGGTTTTTCGTAACCAAGAATATTTAACATCACCAAACCCTATTCGTCGTCTGTTGGTGCTAGGGGTTATAAATGCTCTACAAGGACTGCTGTGGATTGGACTGCTGGGCGGCCCACAAAGTTCAGAAATTCTCAGCCAAGTGGCACTTCCATTAATGGTGTTCACTCCTCTAGGAACAGTGTTGTTGGGATTCTTATTATTTTATCAGCGGCGGCAGTTTGAAATGGCATCAGCCTTGCGAGAGAGCGAGGAACGCTACCGTGTCGTCGTGAACAGCATGAATGAAGGCATTATTTTACAGAGTGCGAAAGGTGATCTCCGTACTGCTAACCCTGCCGCTGAGATTGTTTTAGGGTTGACGTTTGATCAAATTGCCGGACACGAACAGGTCAATCCAAAGTGGCAAGCGGTTCATCCAGATGGATCGGCTTTCTTAAGAGAGGATCATGCCTCACTGGTCGCGCTCCGCACCGGACAACCACAAGTGAATATTATTATGGGCATCCATAAGCCTGATGACACGCTCACATGGATTAGTGTTTCCTCACAGCCTTTATTCGCCAAAGACAGTAAAACGCCTTATGCGGCACTCTCGACTTTTATGGATATTACAGACGTTCGAAAGGCACAGCAGAAACTGCGCCAAGAACGCGATTTACTCCGCACTATCATTGACAGCACCCCTGATTACATTTTTCTTAAAGATGTAGAGGGGCGTTTCATTTTGACGAATACCGCCCATGCGTATGCCGCAGGCAACATTCAACCCGACGAGTTGATCGGTAAGACTGCTTTTGATGTGTTTTCACCTGATTTGGCGACACAATTTCATGAAGACGACCAAAAGATTATGGATTCAGGCGACCCACTGATTAATGCCGAGCGCGAAACCGTCGATAAACAAGGGAATCGTAAGTTTGTACTGACAACCAAAATCCCGTGGCGCGATAAAGATGGGCAGATACTCGGTTTGGTCGGCATCAGCAGGGATGTTACGGAACGCAAGCAGCTCGAAACGCAAACTGCTATTTTAGCGGCTGAACAGGAGCGTGTTCGGGCATTGCGGCGTTTTATCGCCGATATGTCACACGATTTCCGCACACCTTTGAGTGTCATCAACAGCAGCACCTATCTGCTGTATCGCATCACAGACCCTGAAAAGCGCGAAGCAAAGCTGAAGAACATCGAACAACAAAGTGACCGAATGCTCAAACTGCTTGATGATCTGCTTGAGATGGGACACTTGGACGAGAAAGATGTCGTTTTTCAATTTGCCGAAGAGGACATTAATGGACTTGTGCAAACGATTGTTAACGATTTTCAAGCGGTGGCTGCGAGTAAACAACAAACGCTCGAATTTATTCCCGACCCGCTGCTCATTATGAGTCAGATTGACGCACTGAAGTTCAGCCGTGCCATCATCAATCTGGTTGAAAATGCGATCAACTACACGCCGCTTAACGGCAGAATAACAATTCGTACTGGCATCGAGGCTAGTCAAGTTACGGTGTCGATAACCGATAGTGGCATTGGAATTGCCGAAGCCGATTTACCCCACATTTTTGAGCGCTTCTACCGCGCAGATGGCGCACGTACCGCCAGTACGGGAGGCTCAGGACTGGGATTACCGATTACCAAGAAAATCGTTGAGGCGCATCATGGCAGCATCTCGGTGGTCAGTACGCCGGGTAAAGGCACTACATTCCTGATGAAGCTGCCAATTGAAGCAGCCGAAGTTGAAAAAATTGTATAATCGGCTGGTGGTTATCGAATACTGATCACGGATATAGTCCGGCTAGACCGATGTGAAAATATTCGTCCAACTGTCCATCATCCTCTTTGTATGCTGCGGACTGACCCTCGTAGGGGCGCTGTTGGTCGGGCGCAGAAGCAACGGATTGAGCGTTGGTTATCAATTGGATGGCTATCCCTGCGCCATCCAATTGATTGATACCGACCGACCATCCGACTCGTATGCGTTGGTGAGCAAAGAGCCGTTTTGCTTGCACTATAGCGCGTGGTCACCGAACCATCAGTATGCAGCGCTGGCAGCTTATCCCAACGGGTCGCTCGGCATCGCAACCGGACGAAATGGAAGCGAATGGCAGGGCATTGTTGACATTGATGGTGTGGTTGCCACGCAAGGCTCACTGGTGTGGTCAAGCGATTCTCAACAGCTTGCTTTTTTGACCGACAGCACAGATGTTATGCTATTAGCAACGGTGCAGATGGCAAATGGCCTGCCGCGAAAACCCCGTTTCTTTACGATTAATGCTACAGAGCCTATACCCTACTCGCCGCCCGTGTGGTCACCGGATGGAAAGTTTATCGCGTTCGCCGCGTATGATGCACCGCGCAGACAGGGCAGCGAAGAGTTGTACATTTTAAATGTCAGCAGCGGCGAAGTGCGCCGCCTGACTAACAACCATTATCGTGATGATTCGCCAAGCTGGTCGCCGGACGGCACTCAATTGGTTTTCACATCATCAGAAACGGGTTATAACGAACTGCATATCATGAATGTGGCAACGCTCGAACGGCGACAGCTTACCTACTCGACGGTTGGTTATATACCGAGTTGGTCACCCGATGGCAACAGAATCCTGTTTATGTCCAACATGGATCATGGCACTGACCTTTATATGATTGGCACGAATGGCATGGGGTTACGCCGCCTAACCAATAACCATTACACAGGTAGCATATATCCTATCTGGCTGTTTCCAGAGTAAATAGGAAACTTACACACAAGCGCCTATTCGATTAGCAATGGACAGGTTAGCGAAACCGATAAACAAGCCGAACGCCCGACATGGCTAAAGGAATAAAAAAGGGATTTACCGTTTGGCAAACCCCTATCAAGCAAGTGAGTAAGTGAGATTACTTCACGCCGATGTGGAAGACGACCAGATAATCCCCAAAAGTACGCTGTTTAGCACTGGTCATGAGAATGTTGAAGAAATTATTGTCCGGGTTTTCATCGAGCGTGACACTGCTCAACGGAATACTCAACTCGGCATCTCCCGACGTGCCGGGAATATCTTGCTTAGCTCCATCAGAAACAAAGCTGTCCGATAAATCTTCACTCTTACCCCAGCAAGAGTCGCTGCCCGCATTATCACACTCCACACGAGTGCCGTCATCGAGTTCGACGATTGTATTATCAGCGTGGACAAGCTGAATAACAGGATCGAGCTTCTTCACTTTGGTCATCATATAGACGTTCAAAGGTACGCCGCTATCCAGCATATTTTGGGTCAGTTGCACAGAAATCAAGTCGCCTGAGCCATCCCCTTTACCGTCGCTCTTGTCAACCGACATACCTTCTAAAACCAGCGCGAATTCGCCGCTTGATCCATCCGGTGAGCCGATGATCAATGACACATACGTGATTTCACTGTTGTTATTGGTAATGGACATTTGTGTGTTTGAGCCAGATGCATCCACCGATCCTGTCGTTGGCAAGCTGAGGCTGTAGTCGGCACCCACTGTGTCGTCGTCCACACATAGTTGGACACCCTTACTATCAAGCATAGCGATGGCAGGATCGTAGCCATCTACGCCAACAACTGTCGCGGTGTAGGTACTCTCTGCTGCCATACCCACAGATATGTGAACACCATTTTTAATTTCACCTTTGTCGGGGCAAGTTACGTTGATGCCTCCACCTTTTTTGGTTTTATCAGGTGACGGCACACCGGAGGCTAAATCACCAAAGGGTGGCTTGGTGCCGCTGTCAGTGGTATCCGTATTATCGCTGGTGGTCTGCCCATTGTCGGTATTATCACCATTGGAAGCACTGCCGTTACCGCCTTCTGCTTTCACACCCATATACATAACAACCATATACTCGCCGAAGGTTTTTTGCCCTGTGCTGGTCATTAGAAAACGTAGGTAGTTATTTGCGGGGTCACTATCAACGCCGAAATTAGTCAGGTCAAAATCGAGTACGGCATCAGTTGACTTGCCAATAATAGGCTGTCCGCCCGGGGCTTGCACGAAACTATTTTCGAGACTATCGCTAAAGCTCCAGCAATCACCACCCGCATCGTCGCATTCAATGACTGAGCCATCTTTTTGAGTAAGCGGATTGCCCTTCGAGTCCGCCAGTTGCATAAAGGGGTTCAACTGCCGTACTTTGGACATCATATAGACTTCCAACGGAACGCCGCTGTTAACCATATTCTGGGTGACTTCTACGTAGTACGGATCGCCCGCACCCACACCGCGACCATCATTGGTCGTCACCGCCATACCTTCCAAAACCAAGATGAACTCGCCGTCTGATCCATCCGGTGAACCGATGACCAACGAGATGTTGGATAGACCTTTGAAACTGTGGTGGAAAGGCATCTGCGCGTTGACATCACTCGCATCGACTTCACCTGTCGAAGGCAAGCTAACCGTATATTTACCTGCGCTAGGTTCATCGTCATTGCACAGGCTGATTCCCTTGTCATCGCCTACACCGATCACCGGATCATAGCCATTCACACCAATGGCGGTGGCGGTATACGTAAAATTGGGACGCATGTTGACAACCACTTGCACACCGTTCAGGATTTCAGTTCCATCGGGGCATGTCACATTGGTGCCATCGGTTGAACTATTATCCTCGCCCTGCATTTTGGCGCTGACGGGCATGGCAACTACTAGCATAAGCACGATAATGAATAAAAAAATTCGACGCATCAGATAAACTCCTTCACAAAAACTGACTTGATGACAAATGTTTCATTTATCCTACAATGATTTTTATCAATTCCGCCACTAAAGCATCAACAAATCCGTCTTAAATCTTGTAAAATCAGTCAAAAGACGGAGAAGCCAACAATCACAAGACGCTGAAAACAGCGCAGAGGTTCCCATGAACTTTCCACCGGATACCAAAACTTATTTTGACATCGTTTGGACAATCGTGCGGCAAATCCCAAGTGGTGTGGTCAGTACTTACGGGCAAATTGCCTCGATGATCCCTGCCCCGACAGGCGTGGACGAGATTGATTATGAACGGCTGGGCGCGGTATGGGTCGGCAAGGCGATGAACGCTGTATCCTCGGCGGATGACACCGATATTCCTTGGCAGCGGGTGATTAACAGTCAAGGCGGCATCAGTTTGCCAGAGGGAAGCCGCGCAGCCGTCGAGCAGCGCCGACGATTGGAAAACGAAGGGGTGACGTTCAGTACTGCGGGCAAGATCAACCTGAGTAACTTCGGTTGGGATGGACCAGATGTTGATTGGCTGCGTGAGAACCGCTTGCTCAATCCCAAAGCACTCAAAAAGCCCAGCGATGATAAGCCGGGGCAAATGAAGCTGTTTTAAGCCTCGTTCTTAAAAGTCAGCTCATAACCCAACCCTCTCAGTTTTCAGAATAGCCTTAATGTACTATTGAATATTTCTGGAAATGTTCCTTGTAATATCGTTTTATGTTCATAAATGTGTTACCTTTTATTTGTCCTACAAAATATAACAATTTAGGAGTAATACATGTTTGTTCAACGTATGCTTAAGTTATTGTTGGTTGTTTCAATATGTACATTAGTGCCTTTCGTTGCACTTTCTGCACCAGCCAAGCAGAAACCCGACGAACCCGTTATTTTCAACATCAGCATGAGCGAATATAAGTATGTGGTTGAAGGACAAAAGGAAGGCGAACCCATCAAACTTGAGACGGGTAAACCTTACCGTTTTATCTTTCATAATATGGGGACGGGTGAACATGAAGTCCTGATCGGAGATGAACCCAAGATTCTGGGTGGTTTTAAGCATGATTTCACAAATAATTTATTGGAAGATGTTGAAACGACGATTACGAATGGTGAGGAAGAAAGCGGATTTACAATTGGCGCAGCCGGGTTTAATGAATTTGAAATTCTGGTTAAGCAAACCCTCGCAATCGAATTTACACTGCCCGATGAAAAAGTCGGTGATTGGGAATTAGGATGC
>JBBQLX010000171.1:0-11527 GCA_038328375.1 Aggregatilineales bacterium
CGGTAAAAGGCCACATCAGGCCGTTCCAATTGAACGGTTTCGATGTCAGAACGGTCACTATAACCGGAATTGAACTGTGCGATACGGGTCATTTCGAGGTAGGTGGTAATTAACAAGTCGGGGTAAGAAACCGCTGCATCAACCATGTATGAACCTTATGTGATAAGAGCTAGCATTTGAATTATTGACTAATCAATCGCTATAAAAGTAGCTTCGCAACTCTTCTTCGGGAATGTAAGTACGAGCTTGTTTGTAGATTGCACTCAATACGCCAACACCAAGCGGTTTACTGCCGTGAACAGGGATGTGAAGGGTTTGTCTTTGCTCGTTCACAACCCGTCTCAATTTGTGATGACTGCCTTCAACCTTGATAACCTCAAACCCGAAACTTTGCAATAATGTGACGATTTCCGCGCCAGACAATTTACGCAATCTGGGCATAATCAGGTAGTTCCATTGCAATACTTAAATGGGGATTGGGGACGACATTATAGGTCGTGACTGTATCTTCATCTTCTAATGCGAATGCAATCACTTCGCGCAGGCTCTTAAATAGTTCATCTAATGTATTGCCACTGGTCACGATATTGATTTCAGGACAGGAGGCAACATAGTAAGGATGTCCGTCATCGCCCTCGGCCTGCCCATCAAAATATTCAACAGTGACATGGAGGGTATCACTCGGTTGGGTCAACTTTAAACTCCCTTTTAGATGGTCTACTCCCTCAATGGTATAATACACGAAAAATGTTTCTTTTTCAGGCTGTAAATGAATTATTTGTCGGTTAGACCCCATTAGTGTAAAAGGTATTAAACATGGATTTTTCGCTGAACGAAGAACAAATAGCCGCTCGCAAAATGGTGCGGGATTTCGCCCAAAAGGAAGTCATTCCGGTTATCGGTGAATGGGATCGCAAGCAGGAGATGAATCCAGCATTCTTACCACGTATGGCGGAACTGGGCATCCTCGGTATCAACATCCCCGTGCGTTACGGTGGTCAAGGTTTTGATTATGTGACGTTGGGTTTGGTGTGCGAGGAATTGGAACGCGCCGATACCACATTGCGAGTCGTCATGTCGGTGCATATGGGGTTGAACAGCATGGCGCTGCTGCAATGGGGTACCGAAGAACAGAAGCAGGAGTTCCTGACTCCGCAGGCCAAAGGCGAGAAGTACGCCGCTTTCTGCCTGACTGAGCCGGGTGGGGGCAGCGATGTGCAGAATATGAACGCGACCGCCAAAAAGGTGGGCGATCAGTATATGCTGAATGGCGAGAAGATGTGGATCAGCCTCGCCACCAAAGCGCATCATTTTCTGTTCTTCGCCAAGACCGATCAGTCACAAGGCGCAAAGGGCATCACAGCCTTCATCGTCACCAGTGATATGGCAGGCGTGACCACTGGCGATATTCACGGCAAGCTGGGTGTCCGCGCAGGATCGACAGGTTGGGTGAAGTGTGAGGATGTTGAACTAACCGCCGCCAACCGTTTGGGTGAAGAAGGCGAAGGCTTCAAGATCGCGATGTCGTGCCTCGATAACGGACGTTATACCGTCGGTTCAGGGGCAACCGGATTGATCCGTGCCTGCTTGGAAGAGAGCATCAAATATGCCGAGCAGCGGGTGACATTCGGGGTGCCGATTTCGCAGCACCAACTCGTGAAGCAGAAGATCGCTTTCATGCAGCAGTGGTATGACGCGGCCTTCCTGCTCAATATGCGGGCGGGTTGGATGAAGAATGAAGGTGTTCGCAACACGCGCGAAACCAGTGTTGCCAAGTGGTATGCGACTGACCACAGTGTTCAGGCGGCATTGGAAGCAGTGCAGGTACACGGTGCGTATGGTTTTAGCGATGAGTATCCAGTGGAACGTTACCTGCGAAACAGCAAGGGCGGCGTGATCTACGAAGGAACCAGCGAAATTCACCAGTTGATGCAGGCCGATTACGCCTTTGGCTTCCGTGAGGATAAGCCGCTGCGCTGCGAACTACCAGCATATAACGCCGAGTATTGGCAGAACGAACCCGAACTGGCGTAGACAGCCATTCGTAGTGAATTTTCAAAACGGATGCGAGCAATTGCACCCGTTTTTGATTCGTTAATTTTTTTGGATGAGACAGCGTTTAGTCTGGTAATTGAGTCGATAAACTGCTATAATTTCATCATAAGTTTTGATAGCGCATTGGTATTCTTCGCTCAAACTTTAAACAAAACTTTAACCCACTGAACCGTTCATAAGCCTCTGGCTGCGTCAGGAGAATTCGGAAATGTCCGTGCGTCCGCATTGAGTTCTAATTTGTAACCCCTTCGACCTCCGAAACTATCTCCGTGCTTTAGCATTTCCCGACCACGACAGACAGAGGAATTATTTACCATGCAATCTCTCCCTACGACAAATACAAAGCCTGCTCAACAACTTGAGCAAGAAGTCAAACGCCGCCGCACATTCGCGATCATTTCACATCCTGACGCGGGTAAAACCACACTCACCGAAAAGCTGCTGCTGTACGCAGGAGCCGTTAATCAGGCGGGTTCGGTACGCGCCCGTAAAAACCAGCGCAGCGCCACTTCCGACTGGATGGCGATGGAGCAACAGCGCGGTATCTCGATCACATCAACGGTGATTCAATTCGAGTATCAAGACCGCATTTTTAATCTGCTGGACACCCCCGGCCATCGCGATTTCAGCGAAGATACCTACCGCACATTGATGGCAGCCGACAGCGCGGTGATGGTATTGGACAGCGCCAAAGGTATCGAATCACAGACGCGCAAGTTGTTTGAGGTTTGTCGCCAGCGCAATATGCCGATTCTGACGTTCATCAATAAGATGGATCACCCCGGTCGTGAACCGCTGGAACTGTTGGATGAAATCGAACAGATGTTATCGCTGCGCGTGTCACCGATGAACTGGCCGATTGGCAGCGGTGGTGATTTTCAGGGTGTATATGATCTGCAAAATCATCAGGTGCTGCTGTTTGAACGCACGGTACGTGGTAAATTCCGCGCTCCGGTGGAAGTGACCGACCTTTATGATCCATTGCTCGAAGAAACGATTGGTTCGCGGGCGTATCAACAGCTTGTTTCCGATGCCGAATTGTTAGCAGGCGCAGGCGCACCGTTTGACGAGGCCGATTTCCTTAACGGAACGCTGACCCCTGTGTTCTTTGGGAGCGCACTGAATAACTTTGGTGTTGAACCGTTCCTTGAAGCATTGATCCGGTTAGCTCCATCACCACGACCGCACCAGAGCAGCGCGGGTGTGATTGCCCCAACTAATGAAATTTTTAGCGGCATCGTCTTCAAAATTCAGGCCAATATGGACCCGCAGCACCGCGACACGATGGCTTTTCTACGCGTCTATTCGGGGCGCTTTGAGAAAGACATGATGGTGCATCATCCCCGCTTGGGGCGTAAAGTTCGTATGAGCCGCCCACATCGCCTGTTCGCGCGTGATCGTGAGACGGTAGAGGAAGCGTATCCCGGTGATGTGATCGGGTTCAGCAATCCCGGTATCTTCAGAATTGGCGATACGGTTTGTGCTGATGGAAACTTTGAATTCGCGCCAATCCCGCCTTTCCAACCCGAATCCTTTGCCACGCTCCGCAACATGACGATGGAGAAATACAAGCAGTTCAATAAAGGCTTGGAACAGCTTGCCGAAGAAGGCGTGGTGCAAGTGCTGTATGTGAACGGGCAGCGCGAACCTATTCTGGGGGCGGTCGGTGATTTGCAATTCGAGGTGGTCGTGTCCCGTTTGGGGGCTGAATATAACGTCGAAACCACGATTGACCGTTCAAATTACACCGAGGCACGTTGGGTCAGTGGGAGTGAGGCCGACATCAACACGATGTATATCTCATTCCAAAGTTTGCGAACACATGACCAGTATAAACGCACCGTGATTTTGTTTCTCACCAGTTGGGATATGAAATACTGTATCGAGAAGAATCCCAAGCTGAAGTTTTCCACCATTACTGATGCGGGAGTCGCTAGCTGATTTCGGCAGATTTGACACTCGTTAGACTAAGCAAAACGGATGTAATCAATCGCATCCGTTTTTGTTTTCCACGGATGACAACTTTTCATTATAATGAGAGTATCTGTTTAGAAATGTGATGGAATAAAACCCATGACAACCGTCGATTACCGTGTACTACAACATGATATTGAGCAACTGTCACCGAATAGCTTGACCGAATTACAGGCTTTCGTAGAGTATCTACACTTCAAAGAACAACGCCAACATTCGCGGCCTTTGAAAGAGATGTATGATGCCTTTGCTCCTGTGCGTGAAGCCGTCGATCAAAGTGGTATGACTGAAGATGAAGTGAACGCGCTCATTGATGAAGCGATTGATGACGTGCGACATGACCGTAACGCCTAAAGTCGTTTTTGATACTCAAATCTATCTTCGTGCGCTCATTAATTCACGTTCAGCATGTGGACGGTTGCTATTCGAGTGGGATGAACACTATCAATTGTATGTATGCGACGAAATCGAGTCAGAAATTGATGAAACACTTACTAATGATGATTCTTGAATAGTCGTTTCAGCGTAGGCAGTACAAAGGTTAAGCGTCAAGAACAGTAAATGTTCATCTCATACAGTAGGTCATAAGAAGATAGGGCGAGGTCAACTCGCCCTCTTATTTCCTAGTGAGTGAGGTGAAGTATGAAAGTACAAATTGGCCTGTTGATGGCAATTCTACTGGTGATGGCAGGTTGTAACCTGAATCCCCTGACTACCCCTACTGCGATGGTTGCAACCATCGAACCGACACCGATTGTTGACAGCGGTTCGAGTAACACTGTACCCATGACAACCCAAGTGGATGAGCATTCAGGTGTGGCGTTTGACTACCCAACCGGATGGACAATTTCGCCGCCACCGGCTCAACTCGCGGTTGCCTACAGCTATTCGGTTGCTTCCTTCGATATTTTTAATCCGCCCGTTACCCCCAGCAAGAAGCAGCAAGGAATGCCAGATGGTGAAACTGAAATTCAGATTAACTTCCATGCCTCGAATGAAACCGTAGAAAGCATACGTGCTAATTTGCAGTCGGATGTGGCAAAAGGTATGGCTAAAATTCTAAAAGAGGAAATCCGTACAGGGCCGGATGGTTCGGTGGCCTATTACTACGAAGTCGAAGGCATGTTTGAGGGAAGTGCGTATTTAATGCAAACCAAAGTCAACGGGCATACGGTTAGCATAGCGGCCTATGGCAAGGGAGATTATTTTGAGGATGTGGCAAAGTCGCTACGGGCGGCCTAGATTCAAAACCAATTTGAGGTAGTATCGGATTACTACGAAGGTGATAATTAAAGGACGAGACCGACTCGTCCTTTATGTTCCATGATTGAGGTGAGCTGATGAAGTTACAAATGAGTCTAATACTAGCGATCTTATGGGTGGCAGTGGGTTGCAGCCCAAGCGCTGCTGTTACGACTGAACCACCGATAGCAACACCAAAAGCCGCAATCACTCAAAATTCAGACGGCACCCTAACGTATGTCGATAAACGGTCAGGTATCGCGTTTGATTACCCCAACGGCTGGACGATCCTTGAACCCTCGGATGATGCCGCTGTGATTTACAGTTACTCGATTGCTTCCTACGACATGACGAACACGTCTGGCTTAGGCAAGGAGAGTACCAGTGGTGTACCGCCGGGACAGACAAAAATCGACATCAGTTTTTATGGTGCTGAAGAAACGCCTGACAGCGCCCGCCGTACTGTCCAAGATGATGTTGACAGTGGTTTTGCAATCGTTACGAAAGAAGAAACCCGTACTGCGCCGGATGGTTCCCCCGCTTATTATTATGAAATTACTGGTCGTTTGGGTGGGAGCGCCCGAGTCATCTATACCCTCATCAATGGGCATACTGTAGGCGTGGTGGCTTATGGTAGTGGAGCCGATTTTGAGGCGGTGGTCAAATCACTGCGAGGTATATAGCAGTCGGTCAATTGACTTTCCGGTATAATAAAAGAGTAATCGTCCATTGTGGTGTGATCAATCATAAATCATGCCAACGGATTATTAGGGTGGGCTATCAAAATTGAATATGCTAACTCCCCATATTGATGTTGTAGACATGCAGGCTAAGGTGCGTATTGCGGGTAAGGTTATCGCACGCAACATGAGCTACGATACTTTTATGGACACTGATTTTGGCGATAAGCACGTTGAATGGGTCAACGGGGTGGTAATCGAAATGGCTGGCATTGACGAACGGCACGATGCACTGGTCGGGTTTTTACGTGTCTTTTTTTCAGCATTTCTTGAATCGTCTGGGGGCGGGCGTTGTTTGGGCGACCCAATGCTTATGAAGCTGATTGATGTTGCGTCATCCCGCGCCCCCGATATACAAGTGCTGCTGCCTGAGCGATTGGGGCAGATTGCTAAAAATCAGGTGATTGGTCCCGCTAATTTGGTGGTTGAGATTATGTCACCGGGTAATTCTCGAACCGATACCGTTGACAAACGCCGTGAATATGAACTTGGTGGTGTACTAGAATATTGGATTATCGACCATGAACATCAGCATACGCTTTTTCTGCAACTGAATGAGTTTGGACTTTATGACGAGGTGCTGCCTGATGCCAATGATATTTATTGTTCGCGTTCTTTAAACGGCTTATGCTTTTCGGTGGATATACTCTGGCGTGAGAATTTACCCGGCATCGCTGAAACGATGCAAATCGTTGGGGAAATGCTGAAATAAATAGATTTGTAGTGTTACAGTTCTTTGACTAGCAGCCTAATGCACAATCTCGATAGCCTTATTATTCACCTTCTCAAAGCCCCCGATGTGGCGGGATAGGCACATTAGGCGGTATTCTTATAGGGTAACTCTTAATATCAGCGGGGCAGCCAACCGCGCCGCCTAGTGAAAGTCAACCCCTATGAACTTTGAAGAAGTTAATAACAAACAGCTTATGGATCTTGAGCGGCTGGGGAAAGAATTGCTCGAAGCGCTGCGTAAGGCTAAATTGGGAGATGAGCCGTTTTACAAGGAATTGGCGAAGATGATCGAAGAAACCGAAGTCACGCGCCGTTCGCGCTTCGATGCTGCTGATAATGGTTACAAGGGTTTCTAGAGTAACCCGTGAAAATTGCATTCTTAGGCAACAGTTTGGTTGAGGGCAGCTATGGCGGAAACTTTGTCGCACTGGTTGCCGCGCGGCTGCCTCAGCAAACTGTTATCAATGCTGGACAGAACGGCAACACAATACTCAATTTGCTGGCACGGTTGGATGATCTGCTGGCTCAAGAGCCGGATGTGATCTTTGTGTTTTGCGGCGGAAATGACGCGATCAGTTCCAGCCAACCGGACACGCGGCGTTATTACGAACGGGTGATGAAAGTTCCCGGTGGTGTGGTGACACCCGACCAATTCCGAACGCACTTCCGCGATTTGCTGACCCGTATACAAGCGGCACAGGTGGTCACTTATGTGGGCTTGAGTCCAATGGAGCATAACCCAACTGTAGCAGAGGCTATGCGGCAGTATAACGGGATCGCGGCAGAGTTATGCAAAGCCCTCAACGTGCCGACACTCGACCTTATGAAAGCACTCAGTCCCACTCATATTCCCGAACGTCCGCCACTCTCGCAAAAGACCATTAACCTCATCGGGCAGCGCGTGACGAGTGGATGGAAAGATTATGCAGCCGAACGTGAACGCGGCGGTTATTCCTATTCATTCGACGGTTTGCACCTCACACCTGAAACCGCAGAGCGAGTAGCCGAAATCGTGGTTAATTTCCTTGATCTGTAATGCGTATTTATCAGGCGATTGCCATACGATCCTAGTCAACTCTTGCATCACTGAGATAATCACGGTAGGCTGATGTCACCCTATTGAGAGGGACATTGAATAGGAGATTTTTGAATGAACAACACCCGAAAAATAATGATGCTGCTGACAACCGTAATGGCGTTGATATTGACAATGGCGCTGCCAGTCGTCGCCCAAAATCAGCCACCGCACACGCCCATACCCACCTCAACAGGTGGCCCAAATCAACCACCGCACACACCCGTGCCAACGACAACAGCGACGATTGCACCAACCCTCGTGCCTTTCACCATCAGTTTGACACAAGATGAGATCACGACCCTATTTACACCCGTTTACAGTACCCAACTCATTAATGTGGTGGTTACATTGGGTGAGGGACAAGTTTTTGTTGATTTCGAAGGCGTTGGGCCGGGTGGTGTCAGACAACAATTTAACGCGGTAGCTGTGCCACAGTATGTCGAGATTGTGGGTAAAGTGACATGGGTTGTAAGTGCCATGACCCTCGACGGGAATGAAATGTCTGATACCTTGTATACGGTCTGGTCACGACGCGTTCATAATATGCTCGATGCACGTATGCCCAAGCGTTATAAGGGTTATATCGTGACCGACGTTGAGATTACGCCGGACTTGCTGACCTACACGCAAGTTGTGCGATAGTCCAAGAGATAAGTAGAGGATGGAAGGCGGACGGCATCTGCGTAGCGTGCCGTCCCTACGAACCTCATTTTTGTGTAGGGACGCGATACATCGCGTCCGTCATAAAACCATCAACAATCAATAACTTTTCCCATTGATTTGAGATATTCAAAGACAGCGCCCCAATTTCTCAGGCGCTGTTTTGATTCTCACAAAATGGGCATTGGCTTAAATGTTGATGTGAAAAACAAGGTTATGGGAAGGACTGCCTTTATACTGTGGGCAAAAGTAAGCCGGAGGATAACTTATGCGATTCAAGCGACTGCTTGCCAGCCTTGCAACCTGCTTCATCTTATCGCTCAATATGGGCGCGATAGTTGCCCAAGATAAGCCCAACCCCAAACCGTTCATCATGCCGATTGCTCAACCTGCTAGCGCATCGACATGGTTGTTTGGAGGCGCATATGGTAACACGACCGGCGCGTTCAACTTTGGGACGGCGTGGTATAGCGCGGGGCAAGGCTTACACTTTGGTATCGACATCACCATGCCCTGCCGGACACCGTTAATCGCGGTAGGAGATGCTGAGGTGATTTATGTGGATAATTTGACGTTCGGCGCAGGGCCACATAACCTGATCTTGCGGCATAAGGACGCAGGTGTGACCACGCTATACGGGCATCTGCTGGAACGCCCATCGGTGCAGCAGTATCAAACGGTCAAGCAAGGTGATGTAGTGGGCTTTTCAGGCGATCCTGATGTGACCTGTGATTCACGGCCTCATTTACATCTTGAAGTGCGCTCGTTGGATTATCAGACCGCCTATAATCCGGTGGATTATATAAACGCGCCGTGGGATGCACTAGCGGGCATCGGGTCATACAGCCGCAGCCTGTTCGAGATGGATTTTATGAACGCGCGGCAGTGGATGAGCCTTTACGACCAACCGCCGACAACGTTTGGTGGTCGGCGCTTGAATGCTTATGCCGAAAGTTGGCCTCCCAAGAATGAAGATACGCCACCACAGAATACGCTGCCGCTGCGTCCTTACACGCCGCTGGCGAGTAGTGCGTGGGGGATACAGCCGTTGACAATGGACGGCTGCTGCGCGGTTCATTGGTGGAATCCAGCGAACGCCAATTTGTTATATGTGATTGATGGATCACCGGGGCAGTTAGCTGGCATCTTCGAATGGGATGTGACGGCTAAAAATATGACGGGTGTGCTTGAGAATGTGCCACCGATGAACCTTTCACCCGATGGAACTTACCGCGTTATTCGAGGTGGCGGGCAGGTGACAGTGCGACAACTGAGCAGCGGAACCGATTATCCGGTGCAAACCAGCGGCTTCCCACCCAGCATCAGCCCTGATAACAGCCATTTGTTATGGGAAGTGCAGTACGGACAGTCTGTACCGGGGGCGACTCCACCGCAGGTTGAAATCTGGGTGAGCAACATTGATGGGACGGGTGCAAAGGCAATTTTAGCGAGGCCGGATATTTCGGCTCGATGGTTGGATGGTTCACGCCTATTGGTATCCACCAGTGACCGGAGAGTGACCACTTTGGAAGTGGTTAATGTGGTGGACGGTGCGAGCTTCCAATTGGGCGCGTGGGACAATTTGCGCGGGTTGAGCATCGCGCCCGGTGGCGAACGAATTATGTTCTACCAAGCCTTCCAGCCGGATACGAATGTGAACGCGATTTATACCCTCAATACCCAAGCGGGCGTACAGCCACAAAAATTGGCTTGGTTTGGTGGGTGGCGTTGGCGCGATGCCGAGAGTTTGTACTACATTCCGTTTGATCCAGTGAATGGGATGCAAGCCCTCCATTATTATGACCTGCGAACCGGTGAAGATCGCGCGTTGACTGATGCGGCGGCGACACCCTTTACGATTGCCAACGGCGATTGGTCAGTGTCACCGGATGGGCAGCTGATTGCGTTCCTGAACGCGGCAGATCGGCGGCTATGGATTATGGAACCGCAGTAGTTTTAAGATCAATCGCCAAGTACACCAAGAGCAGGAGAGAACGCCAAGTTCAATGCAAAGGCAATTGAACCGCAGAGAAAATATTAACCCCTAACCTAGACCTCTCAGGGATAGGTATGGAGACGGGTGAGGCACAAGAGTCCTACCATGACAAAGTCACATCAGATGGACTAATCTGAGAGGTTGCGAACCTTTTTAATGGCTTCCTGCACAAGGGCAATCAATTCATCGACACCTTGGGGCGAACTTGGAGCAGCCTTGAGTCGCTCAAGCTCTTGTATGAAAGTATCCAACGGGCCGATATGCCGAATATGTTGTGCAGCAAGGTTAAACTCCCGTTTGGCGAGTTCTAGATTTCCAAGCACAAGATGCGCCGCGCTCAGATCAAAGCGCGTCCAATAGTCGAATGGATTACTCTCCAGCATTCGAGTAGAGATTGCTATAGAGCGCTCGTAGTATTGTTTAGCTTCCTCCAAATTGCCGTCTAGGTAATACAATGATGCCAGGTTGATGATCGGGTAAGAATTTTGAGGTGTCACGAGTTCAGCCGCTTGATAGGCTTCAATCGCCTTATCGGTGCGGTTCAGTCGTTTGTATAGACCGCCAAGCACGGCTTGGAACGATTCACCATTAATATCACGCACTGCGGGGTCTTGTGACAGCGCCCGAAGAAACAACTGCTCCGATTCCTCGTAACGCTGCTGCTTCTCCACAGGATCGGTCAGCTTATCTGCCTGTAAGCGCAGCGCATAAGCCAGCGACGCTTCGGCAGGCGGGTATTCTTCGTTCTGTGTCAGGGCGAGTTTCAGGTGTTCAATACCCTTTTCGATATGGCGGCGATCCTCCGTATAGAGATAGCCTAAGTAATAATTCGTAGTGGGATTTTCAGGATCAAGCTCATAGGCTTCTTGATAAATACGCAGCGCCGACCGGATATTCCGGGCTTCTACCTCTCGACAAAGTCACATTAGATGTCTGTAATCCATTCACACAATCTGTCATTGAAAAATACAGGTCGTGAGCCGATTCATTGGTTTATCCATTGCTTAAATGGTCTGGCTTTATTTCTCTGATTCATGAAATGACTTCCTA
>JBBQLX010000172.1:0-11354 GCA_038328375.1 Aggregatilineales bacterium
CATTTTCTCTGTAAGGAAGGGTCTGAGACCCTTCCGATTTATCTTGCTCATTTAAAAGTATCGTCTTATGAACCAAAGCATTGGAGAGAGAGGAGAGTTAGGACGAGATTTGTATGGTAAACCTCGCCCCTCATTTAATGCAATCTTACCTTGCTTTAACTCCCAGTCGGTATTTCCGTTGGAACTTCCGTCGGTACGGGGGTGTTACTCGGAATCTCCGTTGGCACAGGGGTGCTTGTCGGAACGATTGTAGGCGATGGCGTATCGGTTGGTACAACTGATGGGACAACTGTCTCGGTCGGCGCGGCTGTTTGCGTCGGTTCTGCTGTTGCATCCGGAGTCGGTGTAGCCGTCTCGACAGGTGTTTCGCTGGCAACTGGCGTTTCGGTTAAAGTAGCCTCGGTTGGAACCAGTGTCGGTGTCACATCAACCACTGTCGGAGTTAGCGTTGCCGTTGGCATTACGGGTTGCGACAGAGAGCCTTGTGGCAGCAGCGTAATTTGGTCAATGTCGCTGTAGGTCGTACCCACATTCTTGAGCGTAATGACATGGCTGCCCGGTGTCACGTTAAATGTGAAAGGCTGTTGGAACAAGAAGCCTGAACTGGTGTTGTTGATCGTCGTCAATGCGGTTGGGCTGTTATCAATGAACACTTGCATCGCGCCATACACGCCTGCCGCGTAAGTCGTGCGGTAGACCGTCACAACTCCCACCGAGTTGTCAATCGTAAAGCTAACACTGCCATAAGGATCGTTAGTGTACTTCCGCGCACCACCCAGAGCCGAACCCGTGCTGTTAGCCGTCCAAGTGCCGTTATAGATCAGTCTTGATTCGCTCTCCTGATAACTAGCCACATTCAACGGTGTGCCGGCAGGTGCGAGCGTGATTTGGTCGAGGTCGCTGTAGGTCGTACCCACGTTCTTGAGCGTAATACTGTGATTGCCCGGTGTCACCGCAAACGTGAACGGCTGCTGGAACAGGAAGCCAGAACTCGTGTTGTTGATCGCTATAAAGGGTGTGGCTGCCCCATCCAAGAACACTTGCATCGAACCATACACGCCCGCCGCATAAGTCGTGCGGTAGATCGTCACGAGTCCGACCGAGTTGTCGATGGTGAAACTAACACTGCCGTTAGGATCGTTGGTGTACTTCCGCCCATTCCCCAGAGCCGATACCGTGCTGTTAGGTGTCCATGCACCGTTATAGATCAGCCTCGACTCAGTTTCCTGATAATCCCCCACCGACAAAGGTGTGTTGGCAGCCTGTAGTGTAATTTGGTCAATATCACTGTAAGTTGAGCCGTAATTCTTGAGCGTAATGATATGGTTGCCCGGTGTGACTGTGAACGTGAACGGCTGCTGGAACAGGAACCCCGAACTCATGTTATTGATCGTCGTCAATGCGGTTGGGCTGTTATCAATGAACACTTGCATCGCGCCATACACGCCTGCTAGATAGGTCGTGCGATAAATCGTCACCCGCCCTACAGTGTTGTCAATCGTGAAGCTGACGTTACCATAAGGATCGTTGGTGTACTTCCGCCCATTGCCCAGAGCCGATGAGGTAGTATTAGCCGTCCAAGCACCGTTGTAGATCAGCCTTGCTTCGCTCTCCTGATAATCACCAATAGTCAACGGGATACTGGGAGCCTCTAGCGAAATCTGGTCGATGTCGCTGTAGGTCGTACCCACATTCTTGAGCGTGATGGTGTGGTTGCCCGGTGTCACCGCGAAGGTGAATGGCTGTTGGAACAGGAAGGCCGTACTGGTATTGTTGATAGCCATAAACGGTGTTGTTGCCCCATCCAAGTACACCAGCATCGCACCATATACACCTTGCACATATGTTGTGCGGTAAATCGTGATGCGTCCCACAGTGTTGTCGATGGTGAAACTAACACTGCCGTTGGGATCGTTGGTGTATTTCCGCCCGTTGCCCAGAGCCGATGCCGTGCTGTTCTGTGTCCAAGTCCCTGAGTAAGTTAAGTTCGGATCGGTCTCCTGATAATCACCAACACTCAGCGGAGCAGGCGGAGCATCGAGCGTGATCTGGTCAAGGTCGCTGTAGGTCGTACCCACATTCTTGAGCGTGATCGTGTGGTTGCCCGGTGTCACCGCGAAGGTGAACGGCTGCTGGAATAGGAAGGCTGAACTGGTGTTGTTGATGGTCGTCAACGGTGTCGCTGCCCCATCCACAAACACTTGCATTGAACCATACACCCCCGCCGCATAAGTCGAGCGGTAAATCGTCACCCGTCCGACCGCGTTGGTGATATTGAAGCTGACACTGCCATTGGGGTCATTGGTGTATTTGCGCGCACCGTCCAGAGCCGATGATGTGCTGTTGGCTGTCCATGTTCCAGTGTAAGTTAAGTTCGAATCCGTCTCCGGATAACTCCCAATACCCAGTGCGACAGGTGGAGCCTGCAACGTAATCTGGTCGAGATCACTGTAAGTCGTGCCGACATTTTTGAGTGTGATGCTGTGGTTGCCCGGTGTCACCGCGAAGGTGAATGGCTGCTGGAATAGGAACCCCGAACTCGTGTTGTTGATGGTCGTCAGCGGTATGGCTGTCCCATCCAAGAACACTTGCATCGAACCATAGATGCCCGCTGCATACGTGGTGCGATAGATCGTGACACGTCCTACCGAACTGTCGATATTGAAGATCACCGTCCCATTGGGATCATTGGTGAATTTACGAGCGTTACCAAGCGCCGATGATGTGCTATTGGCCGTCCAAGTGCCGTTGTAGACGAGCCTCGCTTCAGTCTCCTGATAATTACCGGTTGACAATGGCGCAGCGGCGGCCAGTAGCGAAATCTGGTCAAGGTCACTGAAAGTCGAACCCACGTTCCGCAGTTCGATATTATGATTGCCGGGGGACACTGAGAAGGCGAACGGCATACCGAATAGGAAGCCGTTACTGGTGTTGTTGATCGTCTCTACCAGTCCTCCATCCACGTACACTTGGATCGAACCATAAGTTCCGGCTAAATAGGTCGTGCGGTAGATCACGATACGCCCAACTGCGTTCGTAATGTCAAAGCTAACTTTGCCAGTCGGATCATTGGTATACTTTCGCGCACCACGCAAAGCCAATGATGTGCTGCTCAAAGTCCAATTACCGCTGTAAGTCAGGTTTCCGTTGTTCTCTTGATACTTTCCCACACCCAATGGAACGGGTACACCCAAAACTTGTACTGCATCTAGATCAATGTAGTCCGTCGACAGATTACGGATGCGAACCACGCGAGTGGCGGCACTGCCATTGCCCAAAACAGAGGTAGGTGCTGCCCAAACAGTAGCAGCACTGTAACTGGTAATGGTTTGACAAGTTGTATCAATACAGACTTCCATCGGCCCACGATTGTTTGCCAGAGTACGATACAAAACGACTCCCGTACCGTTGAAGGCAAATGTCGCAATCGCGTTCTGGAAATTTGTGTAATTAACGGTATTCGCGCTCGGCCCGCTACCGCTGAATGGTGTCCAGCCACCCTTGTAGCTGATATCCTGATAACGGTCATCATAATAGCCGATTGATAAAACGGACTCTGGATCAGGGGTTGGCTGCGGCACGAATACGGCGGTTATCGTCGTCGCGCCAGTGATGGTATAAGTCGTGTTCAGATCGCCAGTTGCACCGCCAGTCCAACCCGAAAACATATAACCCGGTGTAGCAACCGCACTTAATGTAAAGCTGCTACCAAGCATGTAAGTTCCAGTAGGACAGCCCATACCAACAGAACGCGGCAGCGAACGGCTAACCGTACCGGGTCCGGATACAGCCAGATTAACGGCATAACATATCGGATTCGCAAATGGCACATCCTCGTCAACAACGATGGCTTCCAACATGTCGTTTGTAACACGCCTAAAATAGTTACCAGAGTTTTGTGGCGGACATACTGCGCCAACCGTTCCATAACAGGGGTTGCCATTAGGCGTTAAGCTGTGGCTCAGTACGCCCGTAATAATATTACGCGATGCAGTGGGCTGATTATTATCAGTGAAATACAGAGGTGATCCGCTCTGTCCACCAAAAGTGTCAATCTGATTACCAATCAAAAAGGGACTCAGCCAAGCAGGGACAATTGAGCCGTAAGCTGTCCATTGGGTATCGCCCTGACCGGTGACATTATCCCAGCCAACGGGATACTGCGTAGTCGGACAATATCCAACACCGCCGCCCGAATAACTGCATTTATCACCGGGGTAACCGGCATTAAAATACGTCGGGATACTATAATTCAGAACGGCATCCGAATAGCTGCTCAAAGCAAAGGGTTGAACCGATGACGAAACATTGGAGTTAAGGTGCAGCAGCGCCCAGTCATAATTCACATTTGCATAAGCAAAAGAACCTCCGGCTGTAGCAATCCATATTGGGGGTACGTAAGCCAGTGTTGCTCCAAAGCTGCCGTATGGCGCACTTGCAATATTATTTCCCGGCGTAACGACAAAATTGGTTGAATAAATCCCGCCTTCGTAAACGCAGTGGCCTGCCGTCAGCACATATTGAGGGGAAATGAGCGAGCCTGAACAAATATAATAAATAGGGCGATTAAGTGAATCGACACCCTGTTGAAATTCAATTAGTACAACCGCCGAATTGGGTGTCACGGTGGTATTGGTCACCCTTACCCGCGAGTCCACCGGGCCAATAACAGCCAGTGGCTTCATATCACCTTGCTCTGTGTGAATGAGCGTAAACGGCTCTGTGGGTGAAGGCACTACCGCCACTGGGTCTTGCTGACTATCAACTGGAACTTGTGGCTGAAAAGGCACCGCAGTCGCTTCAGTTTTTACATCAGTAGATGGGACGACGGCGGCTTGTTCAGGCAGTGGTTTTGTTGCAACAGCCTGTATGGTATCCGACGATTCAACAAACCCAGCCGAATCATCCGCCAAAACAGCTTGACCGTTTTGGTTATTGGATTGACCACTCGAATCAACCAGCGCCGGCTCGGCCTTTTGATTGCCTTCGCTGCTTGCAATTGGGTTCTGGGGTATCGGTGTTGGCACCATTGCCAGAACCATACGGGTAGGCAATACATCGGATGCGGATGAGATTGCCGAATTGGTTGTTGAAATAAACATCACAACAATAACGATAAATTCGACACACAGTACGAATCCGGCGAAGCGTAAAAATCGCGTTTTATTCAAGGTGAAACTCTATCATCTACTCATAACCTAACTTACTGAGAAGTTATGATTCGGTACGAATGTTACTTTTTTAAGTTCAATCTTAAGATACTGCGTTTTACCTAAATAATACCTATCAGCATTACTTACCGTATCGTCATGACCTTCAGATTGGGGTTACCTAAAATGTTGTGAAAAAGACAACCTACGTAAATTTTACTATAATTAGTGGTTATTTACGTATCTTCAGTTACGATCAATTTTCAATTGAGCGCCTTAGTAAGCAGCTTTGATTATAGAAAAAGAAGTAAGATTAATCGAACTAAAATAATATTCTGTCCCAACTTTAATAGGTTCTAGACAACAAAATCGAGTACCCATTTAGGAACTCGATTTAAATTTTACCAACTTTTACGGACGGTTTATCGAACCATTTACCCCACGCGCGACTCGCTGAAAAACACTTTACTCGCATGGATTTCCGTCTTGCTGCCGAGAATTTCAAATTCGCCTGTACACGGTATATCCTGTGATGAATTGCCGACCATGATCTCGACTTTGCCCGGTTCAACCACAAACTTTTGTGCCTGATCGTAAAAGCCCAATTGATTGATCTTCAGGCAAAACGAAACTGTTTGCATCTGCTGTGGCTCAATCGTCACCCGTTGGAAACCTTTCAGTTCCTTAACCGGACGCGTTACCGTAGTTGCGTTTTGACGAATATACAGTTGCACAACCTCATCACCACTACGCTCCCCCACGTTGGTCACATCAATCTGAACCGTGATTTCACCACCAACAGGTGCAGTTGCCTCGTCCAATCGTAAATTACTGAATTCGAATTGGGTATAACTCAAACCAAATCCAAACGGATACAGCGGTTTGGAACTGGTTTCGACATAATCACCCTTCCAATGAGAACGTCCGCCCGATGGCTTGTGACCGTAATAAATCGGCACTTGCCCCACCGAACGCGGAAACGTGATCGGCAGCTTGCCACCGGGGTTCACATCACCAAACAACACGTCCGCAACTGCGTTCCCGCCCTCTTCTGATGGAAACCATGCTTCCAAAATAGCTGGCACTGATTCCGCAATCCAACCAAGGCTAACCGGTCGCCCATTAATCATCACCAGTACAATCGGCGTACCCGTATCATAAATCGCCTTGACCAGTTGGCTTTGCACACCGGGTAATTGCAAATCCGCCCGATCACGCGCCTCACCGCTGGTGCAGTCATCGGTTAGTCCAGCCTTATCACCCACCACCACAATAGCAACCTGCGCCTGTCGCGCCGCTTCAACCGCTTCGGCAAACCCATCTGTAACCGTATCGTTGACCGCACAACCCTTAGCATAGTGAATTTGGGTCGTCGCGCTAACCTGAGCTTTAATGCCCGACAAAATACTCATTGCAGGGATAAAATCATCAATGGCGTGGATATTATCCGGCAAAGGCTGGTTAAACACATTACTTTTATTCTTCGATTCCAGCAAAGTTTCAACATGTGCTGGATACGCGTAATCACCAAACAAATTACGGATGCTGTCAGCGTTCGGGCCAATCACCGCGATTGAACTCAACTGCTTGTTCAATGGCAGGAGATTGCCTTCATTTTTGAGCAGGACAATCGACTTCTGTGCAATTTCTCGCGCCAACTTGCGTTCGTCAGGGGTATCAAAAACCACTGCCAAATTATCCACATACGGGTTATCAAACAAACCAAGCGCAAATTTCTGTGTCAGAACCCGCCGCAAAGACACATCAACCAGACTCTCCGGTATTTTTCCTGCAAGGACGGCTTCACGTAACGGACTGCCATACGAATCGGTAAATGGCAGTTCGACATCTAATCCCGCGTCCAACGCCGCGAAAGCCGCATCTTGCTTACTCGATGCGACATGATGATATTCATCCAACATCGTGATAGCAAAATAGTCCGAAACCACTGTGCCATCAAAACCCCACTCATCCCGCAGGATAGTGGTCAGCAGTTCTTTATTACTCCCGCACGGCACACCATCCAGTTCATGGTAGCCGTTCATCATCGAAGCCATCTTGCCCTCACGAACCGCCGCCTCAAACGGGAACAAATACACATCCCGCATTTCACGTCCGGCAATGTGCGGTGGAGCCCAGTTCATACCACCTTCTGAAGCCCCATACCCCACAAAATGCTTACCCGTCGCCACAATGCCATTGTGCAAAGTCTGACCTTGCAAACCACGCACATAAGCCACGCCCATTCGCGCCACCAAATACGGGTCTTCACCAAATGTTTCCTCAACCCGCCCCCATCGGGCATCTCGTGCCACATCCAACACCGGACTCAGCGCATGATGTGCGCCCACCGAACGCATTTGGCGACGAATGACATCCGCCATCTCCTCCACCAGTTTGGGTTCCCACATGCTTGCAACCCCAATTGCTTGAGGGAAAACGGTCGCGCCCCGCGCCATATATCCGCTGCAACATTCTTCGTGGATAACGGCGGGAATACCCAAACGCGTGTTGTCGATCAGAAATTTCTGAATGCTGTTTGCCAGCACCACACTTTCAGTCGGCTTGACATTACTCGCGCCACCCATGCGGGTGATTTGCCCTACACCACTACTAAATAACTTTCCCGCTTTGGCAGCCGAAAAAGTCGTACCCTCCAAAACCTCATAAATCCAATAGCTGCCCAATTGGGCAATTTTTTCATCCAGTGTCATTTCGGCTATTAATGCCGATACACGCGCTTCAACCGACAAACTTGCATCCATATGCTGGTATGCCATGATATTTGATTATCCTTTAAGTTCGCCGCCCGTGAGTCCGGTTACGATGTATTTCTCGGCGAACAGATAGAAAATGATTGCAGGAATAATGAGTAGGGTAACATACGCCATTACGCGCGCCCAGTCTGTAGCATGTTCACCTTGGAATTGCTGAATTCCGAGTGGCAAAGGCCATAATTTTTGATCGTTCAAAATCAAGTAAGGCAAAAAGTATTCGTTCCAACTGGCGATGACTTGCAACACGGCAACCGCCGTTAGCGCCGGACGTGCCAGTGGGATCAAAATATAGCGAAAGAAACCAAACGTCGTACATCCATCAATGTAAGCAGCATCTTCCAGTTCATTAGGCACACTGATGAAAAAGCCACGCAAAATCACCACGCTGCCGGGTAATCCAAAGGCGACTAACGGAAAGATAATTCCAAAGTGGTTATTAATCAACCCGAGTTGGCGTATCTGGATAAAAATCGGCAAGATAGCGATTACGATAGGAAATAAAAGTCCCAATGACAAAATATTAAACAGCAGTCCCCGTCCACGAAAATTAACGCGGGTAAAGACAAAGGCCAATAAACTTGCAAAGATAACATTCAAGACTGTTGCCGACACAGTAATGATGAGGCTGTTTTTCATGGAGTTCCAGAATGCGTTGTCGAGCAGGATATCAGTATAATTTTCCCACTGAATACCCTGCTGCGGCAGACCAAATGGAGTGGACATGAATTCGCCGTTTGTCCGAATGCTGCCCAGAAAAGCCGTCACAACTGGACTCATGACGGCCACGCATAAGATTATGAGAATGGCATATTTGGCAAATGTGGCGAAAGAAGACCAGAATTTCTCTGTTTGTGTCATTTTTGATCTCCTCTCAATGAGACTCAGCACTATAATCGCGCCGAAGAATAATTCGTTGATAGCCTATCGAAAACACCAACGTAATTGCGAAAAGGACAACCGCTACTGCACTGCCATAACCTAAATTGCCGCGCTGAATACCATACTTGTAGAGATAAGTTCCAATGACTTCACTGGCGTTGACAGGCCCCCCAAGAGTCATGATTTGGATAATCACAAACTGTTGGAAAGAACCCAGCACCGACAGAAAGACAGTCAAGCGAATGGTACTACCCAGTAAGGGTAAGGTGATAAATCGGAGTACACTCAACTCAGTCGCGCCATCCACACGGGCAGCATCTTCAAGGTCTTTAGAAATATTTTGCAACCCGGCCATATATAAAATCATGTGAAACCCAAAGTATTTCCACGTAATCACGGCAAATATGCCGATCAGCACGATGTTACGGTCAGCCAACCACGAGATCGGTTGAAAGCCGGGAACTACCGCTTGGAATACAACATTTGCCAAACCATTTACCGGTTTCAAAACATATAGCCACAGAATAGCCGAGATAATTTCAGAAAAGACAAATGGAATAAATAACACGCCGCGAAAAAATCGCCGTCCCTTAAGTTCACCACGCCCAACCAGTAATGCTAAGCCCAATGCAAGTGGTAGCTGAATGCCCAAGGACAGTATCATGAGCGTAAAGCTATGCACCAATGAGGTTTGGAAAATCGAGTTATTGAAGAGAGTCGTATAGTTATTCAGACCGATGTAGTCGGTCATTGCCCCTAAGCCGTTCCACTTGTACAAGCTTAAGTCAAACGATTTACTAATCGGCCACAGGAGAAAAACAATAAAGATCGCCATACCGGGAAGCAAAAACAGGGCAATCAGCAGCCCATTATTCGCTCCCTGAGGTTGTTTAGGTTTTCCTACGCGGTCTTGATTTTTGGGTAACACGCGAAAGCGAATAGCAGACATAGAATAATCTCTTTAAATATTTGGATTTCCGTTATCTCCATTTACTTCTTCTCACATTTAAAAACTGTGAAGAGATATAAATGAGGATAAGAAACGAAATTCCTACGCAAACTTTTGTTTGGGATTATTTTGATTTAGCGTTAGAGATGACGCATTCCTTTATATGGACGCGTCATCTCTAGCATCTTTAGACCTGCTTACTTATTTAGCGGTCAATTCAGTCGCCGCGACATCTTCAACCGATTGTGCAGCTTCTTCAGGTGACATAACACCTGCAAAGACACCTTCGGCCGCATCAAGGATCGCACCTGCCAATGCCGGCGGCAGGAATTGATCGTAATACAGTTGGAAGTAAGGCGCACCATCACGAGCCTTGACGATTGCTTGCATGATGGGGTCGTTTTCAATCACGACATCTGTGCCCTTAACCGTCGGGGGAACGGTGATGCTAACTTCTGAAGTAGCGCCAGCAATCTGGTTTTCTGGGGAAGTCACGAATTTCAGGAAATCAACAGTTGCATCAGGGGCGTTCTTACCGACGGCGAAGCCATCACCACCACCAAATACATCGTTTGCATTGCCTGCGCCGCCATCAATAACCGGGAAGGGGAACCAACCGAGATCAGCGCCAATACCTTCACCGCTGCTACTGTTGCTCTTGGAGGTTCCGGGCGACCATTGCCCCATCAGTTCCATTGCGGCTCCAGCATTACCAAACGTCGTTTCTTGATCGCCATAAGTGGCTGCTAAGAAACCTTCTTGGAAGGCGTTCAGGTCAACCAATTCCTTCAGGTCTGCGAAAGCCTTTACAAACGGTGCATCAGCAAATGAACCAGTACGGTCGTAAGCCTTCAGGAAAGCATCTTGACCACCTTCACGGGTTGCCAGATAACCATACCAAAAGTGACCCGGCCATTTGTCTTTTTCGCCAATCGAGATCGGGGTAATTCCAGCAGCTTGGAGGGCTTTTACGGTATCAAGCAGCTCTGCCCATGTAGCCGGTGGTTTTTCAGGATCAAGTCCAGCTTTGGTGAATAGAGCCTTGTTATAGAACATGCCAACTGCACCCCAGTCAAAAGGCACACCATAATATTCGCCATTTTGACCAAAGAGTTCCAGTGCGGAAGCAGCCGAGAATGAGTCTTTCCATTCATTATTGTTGGCTGTGAGTTCCGGTGTAATGTCACGCGTCAGGCCAGCATCGGCAAATTGCCAGAGTTTACCACCACCCCAGCTCCAGAACAGATCAGGCGGATCGCCAGCTTGCATAACAGTGGCGAGCTTAGCCTTATAAGCTTCATTTTCCAGATTGGTAATTTCAAAGGTCACATCTGGATGATCTTTGGTATAAGCATCAGCCAAACTTTGCCAGTACGCCACCTGAACATCCGACGTGGACTCATGCCACCAATGAATAACCGTCTTATCCTGCGCAGAGGCCACTCCAAAGGAGACAACCAGTGCTAACAACATAACCATCATCAGAAATCGCGAAGTTTTACGCATTACAAAGAACTCCTTATAAAACTAATAACTCCCAAGAGAACTGTTTTGTGGTGTAGCTGAATCCACACCTCACAAAAGAAGTTTTTTCGATTG
>JBBQLX010000173.1:0-11341 GCA_038328375.1 Aggregatilineales bacterium
GCCAATGGGCGCAGCGGTTCACCGGGGTTCGCGCTCATCAAAAATTCAACTTCATCCACGCCCGTATGCGAGAAGGCATAACGCTTGTCGCCAATGTAACAGCCTTCGGGATCCACACTGCGTTTGACCGATACCTCGAACTTGGCCTTTTCCATCCGCAGGTCAGCCAGTTCGTTTACGATGCGTTCGCCCATCTTTTGCCCGATCATGACGCGCACTTTGCTCACACGCTCGGCCACTTCGCCAATCAGCTTGAGCAGCTTTTCTTCTTCAGCGCGCAGTTCTTTCAGGCGTTCGTCGCTGTTGCCGATGCTTTCCAATTCAGTGCGGGCGCGTTCGGCATGTTCCAGAACCGCTTCGATGGTTGCACCATAACGGCGGCGTAGCTTATTGACCAGTTCCAGCCGTTCTTCAACCTCTTCCATCCGGTCAGGATTGTATTCCACGCGGTCTGCATACTTCCGCAGTGTCAGCGCCAATTCCTCGGCCTGTTCTGCCAACTCGTCTGCCAGTTCCGAGTCTTCTTTCATGTCAGCATCAATGTGGCTGAGCTTGCCCAGCAGCACCGAAACTTGCCCCAGTTGGTCAACGGCTGATAATATCTCGTTGTTAGCATCATCGCCGTGCAGTAATGCGTAGGCTTCGATGGTCAGATTAGCCAGTTGTTCGCTGTTGCCCATGCGTGTACGCTCAGCCCGCAGCGCATCTTCTTCGCCTGCTTGCAATTCAGCCGTATCAATTTCTTCAACCTCACGCCGGAGTTGGTCAGCACGACGTTTCAGCGCAGCTTCATCTTCGGTCAATCGTTTGATTTCGCGGCGGTTGGCATTCACCTTATCGACCAGTGCGCCCAACGCCAACCGCATTTCGGTCAATTCGGCGTAGCGGTCAAGTAAATCAATGTGGGATTTGGGGTTGAGCAGCGACAGATGTTCGCTTTGCCCATGTACATCAACCAGCAGCAGCGCTATCGATTTCAGCACATCAGCATTCGCCGTCACTCCATTAATACGGATGGTCGAGCGTCCGTTGCTCTTGATCTCCCGCGCCAGTGTGACGTAATCATCACTTTCGCCTTCAAGTTCCTCGCGTTTAAGGATCGGCAGCACTTGCGCCCGCAGGGTTTTATTCAGCGCGAACGTGCCTTCTACCACCGCTTTATCCGCGCCCGCCCGCACGAATGAACCGTCCGCCTTCCCGCCCAACATCAAATCGACAGCATCAATGATGATGGACTTGCCCGCGCCTGTCTCACCCGTGATAACGTTAAAACCAGTATCGAAGGTCAGTTCGAGCCGGTCAATAATTGCAAAGTTTTGGATGCGTATTTCTTCAAGCATGTTATTCCGTTTTGCTGTACCTGTTTAGCAATAAACCACTCTTATTATCACAGCTTTCTAACCATAATTATATAGCACAAACGTTTGACTCGCACGGGGCTAGTTGGTTTGTTTTTTCAAACCAACTAGCCCTTTGTTTTGTTTGAGCATTTCTTTCGGTAGCTAGGGGAGCATCTAAGGTTGCTCTGGCTAGTTTATTAGGCGCGTCCCTTAAATCGGCTGTAGGCGAAGAATGCCATAATACCAACCAAAATCGGAATACTAAAGTTCGACATCATCACCCTAATCATCAGTTCAATCGGTGGAACCCGACCATAGCGCAACGTCATATTGATGAGCGCTCCAACCAGTCCACCAATGACCACCGAAGCAGCAGCAATATTGGCTGATTGGCGACCGCGACGGCGTTGGGTGAGTCGCAGTCCAGCTTCAGAAACGAAACCGCCCAGCGGAATGGCGATGAATATCAGGAACAACAGTGGTATGCCGATTCTAAAAACGATTGCCGCAGCGATAGCACTGATGATGCTCGATGCCGCCGCTATTATAACGTAATCGTTCTGGCTCGCACTGAAGAATTTGTCGTCATGTTGGCGAACACATTGTTTACAACGGTAGCCAACCGGTGTCGGAACCGCGCAGTCTGGACACATAAGCCGCCCGCACTTGTTACAACGGAGTGAGGTCTCGCGGTCGGGATGAACCTCACAATACGTGAGCTGTTCTGCCTGCTCTGCCATTGAAGAGTCCTTATCTTACCTTCTCTATACAGATCAGCATAACATGGAGACAATATATTTCCTGTTAAAGTTTGCTGATGGTCTGCTTTAAATACGGGTACAATAAGTAGTATATCCTGAAATCGAGAATCAACAGATGTAAACGATGATGTTGGTAAATTGATTTTACTCCCTGAATTAAAGCCTTAGCTCCCCCTCTGCCATGAAATGGAGAGGGGGTAGGGGGTGAGGATTTTGATTCGCCAACAACAGATGTAAACGCTGTTGCTGATTATCGAGAGAGTAGTTATTTTTCTTATGTGGCATCGTCGGTTTGTCGTTACAGCATATGTGCTGGTTGGGATGCTTTTTCTGGTGTGGGTTACGCCGCTTTCCGCCCAAGATGCGACATCCACAACCCATGTCTGGGAAGTATTTTTACGGCGCGGTACGGCGGGCACTGCTGATAGCCTGACGTTCGTGGATGTCATTACCGGTGACCAAACGCCTGTGTCCATTACCGGAGAGCGTTATACATTGGTCGGCAGCGCCGTGATGTATAACGACCGTGTGGCGAACCGTGTCATGTTGGTGTACCCTGATGGTCACACTACCGAGCATCCTTTCATTCAACCCGGTACTGAAACACGCCGTGTCGATTGGCAGCTTTCGGCAGATGGTAAGAAAATCGCATGGACGTTGACGGAAGGCAGCCCAACCGCCTTAACCACCCTGACCAGCATCGCCAATGTGGATGGCACGGAGGTCAAGGAAGTGCTTGCGGACGGGCCGCGTAACGCCATTCGCGTATTGCCAGTGGCTTTTAGCACGGATTACACCACCCTCTACATGGACTTTCAACCGGACGGTTTTGCTGATTTCACGCCCATGCCTCAATACGCAGGTCTAATTGGAGTGGATATCACCAGCGGGAAGTGGGATTATCTACCGGACGAACCAAGCTGCTTTTGTGGCGCAGGCTTTGGTGATGGGGTTTTATTACGGTTGCGCGTGTCACAAGATTTAAGTGGCTTTGATGTTCATGTCTATAACCTAGCTGGCAAGATCGAGCAAACCATCACGGCACAACCCTTGCGTGGTTACACTCAGGCCGGAGATGTGGTCATTTCACCGGATGGACGGCAGGCTGTTTATGCACTCGCGCAGGTACAAAACTTTGGACGAGCCGACCAGAGTGTGCGAACAGTATTCATGTTGGTTGATATGGAGCTGAAAACACAGACAGCATTGACCGAACCGATTACAACTTTTGTTGAGCCGCATAGCTGGACGGAAGATAACAGCGCCTTATTACTCACCAGCCGCCAGCAGGATGGGACATGGAAAATTAACCTCAGTGATGGTAAGTTGGCTCGTGTGGCAGATGCCACTTATCTCGGCACAGTGCGCTAAATGAACTTTGCGGTTAATATAATGTGATGTTCAAGTGTCATACTGTCACACCAAAAAGCGACTTCCTTGTAACCTCAACGCTTTCGGTTTGACCGCGCCGAGATAAACCCTTAAAATATAGGAAGTCTTTTATGCAGGTTGTTATTATTCATCTGTTATCGCAGTAGGGGAGGGAAGCCGTGGGTCGTTGGGCGAACAAATATGTAATTGGCCTCACGGGAAATATTGCCACCGGGAAAAGTGTCGTGCGCCAGATGTTACAACATCTAGAAGCGTATACGATTGACGCGGATAGTCTTTCGCACCGGGCAATGGCTCCCGGAGCGCCTGCTTATAAGCCGATTATTGATACCTTTGGGCAATTTATTCTGGATGCCGACAAGAATATCAATCGTGCCATGCTGGGACAGATTGTTTTCAGCAATCCTGAAGCATTAGCACGTCTTGAAGCGATTGTTCATCCGGTTGTAAATGGTGCGGTTAACGCGCTCGTCAGTCGTGCGCCACAAAAAGTCGTCGTTGTAGAAGCGATTAAACTTTTGGAAGGGAATCTCGCACAGGCCGTAGATGAAATTTGGGTGGTTGATTCCAGTCCTGAAACACAATATAAGCGGCTGGTCGAACGGCGTAAAATGCCGGAGGCCGAAGCTCGTCAGCGTATTGCTGCTCAGAATGCACAGGAAGATAAACTTTCGAAAGCCACTGTCGTCATCAAAAACGATGGCAATATCGAAGAAACGTGGAAACAGGTACAAGCTGCTTTTAACAACATCGAGAAGGTGAAGCCTCCTGAACCTGCCCCACCTGTTGTTGCACCGCCTCCTGTACCGGTGGCACGGCCTACTACGACACAGCCAGTGCTTAAGCAGACGCAGCGCCTGACACCGCCGGATATGGCTCCAGCCGCCAGCATCAATGTGACGGTCAAACGTGGTATGCCGACCAACGCGGAAGCGATTGCTGCCTTCATCAACTCAGCCACCAACCGCAATATCAACCGCATGGACATCATGATGGCCTTTGGTCAAAAGAGCTATCTGCTGGCGCAAGATCAAACCGAGCGCGTGTTAGCTGTAATGGGCTGGCAGGTCGAAAACTTGATCACCCGTGTCGATGAGTTTTATCTAGCCGCTAAAATTCCAGCGAAGCCTGTGGTTGAGAGTCTCATTGTATCTATCGAAGCCGCGTCCAGAGATTTACAGAGCGAAGTGGCCTTCTTCTTCCTGCCACCAAGTGTTGCCGCTGACCTCGTGGGTTCTTTCGAGCAAAAGGGCTACGAAATCATGAACGTCGAGCAGATCAAAATCCCGGCATGGCGCGAAGCCGTCCAAGAAATTGTCTCTCAGCAAAAAGGCGCTGTCATTCTCGCCAAGAAGCTAGGCGACCGTATTCTGAAGCCTATTTAGCGAACTGTGTAATGTTTGATGTGCATGAACCGTTAAGTGGTTAGTTGCCGGATGTAAAGGCTAGATGTTATAAAAGGCGTTCAAGCGCCTTTTTTCATACCTATTAGTTTATTCCGTCTGTATAGGTTACTCACCAACCTATAATCAAGTAATTAATCTTACGGGAAAATTTGTGGCAATAATGTTACAGTGTGTGTATATTCGTTACGACTTATGACGAAATTTTATGGAGTCGGCAAGATATGAATAAAACAAAAGTGCTTGTTGTTGAAGATGACGCAAACATTTGCAAGTTAATTGATGATTACATGTCGAGGCATGGATTTGACGTGACCACGGTTATGGATGGCCCGGAGGCGCTCGATTATATTCGAGAGCGCGGATTACCTCATATTGCGCTTATCGACCTCTCATTGCCGACCATGCATGGTTTTGAGTTGAGTAGCAAAATTAAGGCGATGGCGGATGTACCCATTATTTTCGTAACATCCACCAGCGACACCGATACCATTGTGCAGGGCTTACGCCGTTACGCTGAAGATTTCATCGTCAAGCCGTTTGAACTACGTGAACTGGAAGCTCGTGTACAGGCGGTGTTGGCACGTATGCCCAGCTTGGACTATGCCAGCGAACCCATCGTGCAGATTGATGAACATCTACAAGTCGATTTTGCCCATAATAGCCTTGTATTGAACAATAAAAAATACAGTCTGACACCCACCGAGTCGATACTGCTGCATGTACTGATGCGTAATGCAGGCCGTGTGGTCGAAAACCGGATGTTGATTGCCCGTGTATGGCCTTCAGAAGAAGTATTCGAAGATACTCTGCGCGTACATATGCACCGTCTACGCCGTAAGCTGGAGTCGGACTCCCATCATCCGCATTACATTCGCACTGAGCGGGGTATCGGTTATATGTTTACGGTTCGCCCGCCTGAAAGTAAGGCCGAAAACAAGTAACACCGTTCCTGTAAACGCCAACTCGTCCGACCAAATTGCATCACGAACAAAAATTTTTTATGCCTGCTACTATTGAATCTTCAGAAGCGCAAACGATGGGAGAGATCAGCTTAGCTGATCTTTTGCTGTCTGTGTTGGAAAAGTTCGCTCGTGTTTTGCAAGCGGATACCCTTGCCGTTTACTCCTATAGCCACGATCTTAGAGAAGCGGCCTTGATCGTTAGTACACCGCATCAGCCGTCTGAAGTTGTGCGCGAGTCAGTAAGGAACTTTTGTGCAACCAGTCAATTGACTACCACGCTCAATACCCATGCACTTTCCACGCCTGACTTTGCTTCAGCTCAATTTTTTCTCTTCAAACTCGCGGATGAGCCGATTGGCGCATTGGCCTTGCTGTCGCGGTCACACACCACAAAAGATAAAGATCAGTCACAGTTACCTTACTGTTTCACCGTCATCCAAAGCCTGTTACAAAACCAGTATCGCACTCAAAACGAGGCCATTTCACGCACGATCCAAGCGATTGCGCGTCATGTGGGCGAGGGGGTTTCGCCACAGGATTTAGTCAATCTTGTCAGTGAATATTTACTAGAACCGCAGATTCGTTTTTGTGCGCTGCTGATCTACGGCCCCCGTCGCGAAGATCGTCCCAATGGCCCTTTTGCTTATCTGGATTTACAAGGGGTATGGTCGAACCGCTTTGCTTCGGGTGTGGGTGTTGGGATGCATCTGTATCTGGATCAGTATACAGAAATGCTGCAAGAGATCGAAGAGCGCAAAATCTGGCATATACCAAACGTAAAGTCGATTGAAACGCGCTTTGATTCACTCACGCGTGGTTTTATTCGCGGGGCGGATGTGAATTCTATCGTGATTATTGCTTTGGAATCCTTTGGGCGACCACTCGGAGTCATGGTCATAGGTACGGAACCCAACCGTGAGTTTACGCAGCACGAACTTCGCAGCTATCAAGTGGTCAGTGAGTTTCTGGCGCTCAGAGCGATGGCTCATGTGTTGAAGCAAGAACGAGATTTTGTGCAGCAAGGCCGTGCTGCGCTGTTGGACGCGGTGCATGATGGTGTCTTGATGATATTACCCGGCGCAGGCTCATTGACCGGAGACAGCAGCAAAACCTCAGTACTGACCATCAACCAATCGTTTTCGTCTCTTTTTGGCATTAGTCAGATGCGGGCGCAAGGACTGACGCTGCCACAACTGTTGGGCAAAATGCAGTTACCAGAAGATGTTCGCCAGAGCTTAAAACATCAATGGCTGGTAGCCAGCATCCGTGACCCCGGTCTTCAGCGCGGTGATTTCACCATGATTCACCCTGATGGCTACCATACCCTAATTAGTTGGTACAGCGCTCCCGTTTATCAGGCGAACCGCGTAATGGGGCGTATCTACATTTTCCATGATGTGACGGATGATCGTACCGCCATCAGTCTACGGGCTAATTTTGTTTCCCGGATGTCACACGAGCTTCGTACACCACTCACCTCGATCAAAGGTTTCGCGCAGTATATGTTGGAAGAACTCAGCAGTGATTTGACTCCAGCGCTGACCGATTATGTTGAAATTATTCGAGATAATGCCCAATTACTGAATACTCTCTTTACAGATATTATTGAAATTACACGGGCTGACGTAGGCGACTTGAAAGTGAGCACCAGCGCCACCCGTTTGCCTGATCTGGTAAAACATGTTGTCTCGCAGTTTGAACCACAGAGTGTTGCTGAACACAAATCAATTGAGCTTCATCTGGAAACCAATTTACCCACCGTACAAATTGACTCAGGGCGCATTGGTCGGGTGCTGGGCCAGTTGATCAAAAACGCCCTTCAACATGCGTCTGCTGACAGTACCATTCGTGTTGCCACCCAAATCATTACCGCTTCGGGACAGTTGCCCTTTGGTGCGCCTTCCGATGTCATCATACCCGGCGTTCTCGTTACGGTTGAAGATCAGGGTGAGGGCATTTCAGCCGAAGACACCGAGTTGATATTCCAACCCTTTTATCGAACGCGTGATGCTCGTGCCGCCCGATTAGAAGGCAGTGGTTTGGGTTTAGCTTTGGCACGGAGTATGTTGACGTTACATCGGGGTAAAATTTGGGCGGAAGCCCGAAGACGCGGACGGCGTGGCGCACGCGTCTTTTTCATCCTGCCTATATCAGCCGAATAGTCTCACACCGCTTGAACTGAATCGACCAACTTGAGTGGGTGTCTTATCGAACGCACTGCATCAGCGATTTCGTCTAAAGACTGCCGCGCCTGCGGAAGTTCCGGTTGTAGTTGCCAGACGTGCCACATGCGCGGGTAAATGTGAAGGGTAACATCTACACCAGCGGCTTGGGCAGCTTCGGCAAAGCGCACCGAGTCGCTTGATAAGGCTTCTTCACCACCCGCATATAAGATCAGCGATGGTAATCCATGCAAATCCGCAAACAACGGCGAAATCAGCGGGTTACGCACATCTTGATCCACCACATATGACAGCGAAAAGCGACTGATTGCGCGTGGATGCAGCAGCGCATCAATCACGTTATGGGCGGGATTTTCGGCGGTGAAATCGGTCGGCGCGGATATACAAATACCCAATTGGGGCAGAGGCATATTGCGGTCGCGCAGCGTAATCAACATCGACAGCGCCAGATTACCGCCCGCCGAGTCACCCATCACAGTAATGCGCTGTGGCGAAATCCCCTCATCCAATAAATATTGATAGGCCTCTAAACAGTCATCCAACCCCGCCGGAAACGGATGCTCTGGCGCAAGCCGGTAATCAACCGCGAACGTTCGCCCTTTAACCGCGCTGGTCAGTTGCGCCAGCATTGCGCGGTGAAAGTGGGTTTGCGGCAGCACAAATCCGCCACCGTGGATATACAAGATGACAGGCGACTGTTCATCAGCTTCCTTCGAGACAAACCATTCTCCCACAGGCTTATCGGTCAGCTTGGTTTGAATGTTCGCAGGTAGTTTGACACGATACAACGGAACTTTTTGTAACCGCCGTACCAGATTAAAGGGCGCGTAAGCCACGAATAACCGCGTCACCCGAAGCCCCGCGCGTATTTTATTTTCGATAAAGAGGTTTGCATGGGGAGTCATCGCATTTTCCTCTAATAAGCGGAGATTGTATGCGCCCAATTGTAGCATATCAAGATCACCCACGGGGTTATATCCTGATGAGTTTATTTGAACACATTCTGAATTAAAGTTTGACCGAAAAATCTCTTCCTCTGGCCTCTGTGTCCTGAGCGTCTGTTCTGCTCTGACAGTCTTTAGGACGATCTCTATAAACTCACTCTGCGTTCTCTGCGTTCTCTGCGTTCTCTGCGTTCTCTGCGTTCTCTGCAATCTCTGCGTCTCGGCGGTTCAATCTTCTCCCTTCTCCACTACCCTACAATTTTCACTCCTCTTCTGTTAAAATATCGTAATACTTACTATTACCATTCCGCTTTTTAGTGATGCTTTCCGCTAAAAGATAACCTCAGTATGACTCCATTTGAACTGCCTGAACTCGAACAAACTGTTGGCGACTTGGTGTTGGATTTAATGCGTGCGCGTGACGAACACCCCGAGTTGGTGCTCAGTGCGCCGCAGGATGCGCGTGGCGAAGTCTCATCCAATGCCGTCCGCGTCACACAGCATTACACGATGGCGCTGCTGGCTTATGGCTTTTCTGCCGATCAACAAGAACTGCGCGAAGCAGCCGATTGGTTTGCCTCACCGTTTCCTAGCGATCTTCATAAACGCATTGATCCGGTTGAGATGAACCGTCTCGAAGCGCTGTTGAGTCTGCGCCCCACCAGCGAGTCGGTCTATCCACGTTTGGAGCAGCTTGCCCGTCAGCGCATGGCGGATGACTACTTCGACATCGGCGGCGCACCCGCCTTTGATACCCTGTGGACAATCAAAGTCATGGCACAGGCGCGTGATATGAAGGTGTTGAACGGCATCATGGCTGAGGACACCTTGCGCGAGTGGGCAGCGCGGATGGTCGAGGTCAATCACCGTGATAAGGATTTGGCCTTAGCTTTGCACCTGCGTTACGAACTCAAAGCGAAACTCACGCCGACCCAACAAAAGAAATATGTCGAGAAACTCATCAACATCGCTGAGCAAAGCGGCGGCTTCTGGGGCTTGGCACAGGACATGCGCGGCCTCTCCGAGAATATGCCGCGTGGACAGCTCACCGCCGACCAGATTGCGGATCACCGTGAAATCTTCCGGGAGATGATTATCTCCACCTGCTACGTCATTGAAAATATGATGCCGCTGGTCGAAGCCTATCAGCAAATCGAGCCGGTGCTGCGCCGTGCAATGGAACTGTGGTGGAATGTTTTTAGTGGCAGTGGCGCGGTCAGTACCTTACGCGCATTATTCCCGAACCCTTATGACTATTTGTTGATCGTCTGCCGCACACTGGTTTCGGTGCGGGCTTATGTCGGGCAACCGTTGATTAATTGGGTGGGCATGTACTTCCATCGTAAGCTGGCCTTACAGCAAACTCGTCCAGTCGAGCCACCGGATACCGAGAGTATTCGCCTTGCCCTCAAAAACTGGATTCGCGTTGATCTCGATAAAGCGCCTGAACCGCTGCGCCTCGGTATGTCGGATAGTAATGTGGTGCGGATTCATCCCTTCATCGCCAATCCTATGCAAACTGAGGATGATACTTTTAAACTCAATATCCCCAATGCCGATTCGCTAGTGGTCAAGTATGGGCCAGTCGAGGAAATCGACCTCGAACGCGATAATTATGCCAAGCTGCCCAGCGGTATCCGTGACTGCTTCGTCAATATTCCACAGCCCAGCTACATCGACTCGGAGCGCCGCCGTGCTTTCGTGATCATGGCGGATTTGAACCGCTATCGGACGCTGTCGGATGCGCTGATCAAAGTCCCGCAAATTTACGACGCGTTAGCCGTCGAACTCGGCCCCTTCTTGCTGCGTGTGCATCATGGCGATGGACGTGCGCGACGTTATGTCCAAGAAGGTTTGTTGTGGCAGCTTTATCTTCAGCCTATGCAGCAGCATATCCGCCGTATATTTAATTATGTACTCGAAAATCGTCTGTTGGATGTCGATGATAAGCTGAAATATGCCAATCAGTTACAACGCAGCCTGTTGGATCGCGTCGGTAGTCTGGTGCGTTACCAGTTGGAACTAGAAAACTTCCCGATTGCTTGTATGCACGGCGACCTTCATTCACGCAATATCATGGTGCGGCGCATGAAGCGGCGGCAGGGAAGTGAAGGCGGCGAGGGCGAAGTGGACTTCAAGTTGATCGACCTCGAAAAGTTCCGCCGCAGTGGTGACGCTGCCCTTGATGCTGGTGAACTGCTGGTCGATCTCGAAATTTTGCGCTCGACCCGCAACAACGATCCTGCTCGTGATCCGCACGCTGCGCTTATCCAGTCGATTGAAAAAACCTATACCGACTTTGCCGCTGAGCGTGAAGATAATACCTTCGCCATTCGGATGCAGTTGGGGCAGG
>JBBQLX010000174.1:0-11264 GCA_038328375.1 Aggregatilineales bacterium
AGCTTCAAATCCCGCATCACCAAATACAATTGAAGAATGGTCGCAGTCGCAGGGATAACTTGCAACAGGAGGACACCATACATGATGGCTGTGCGTCCACGAAAACGCATTCTGGAAAGGGTATAGCCAGCGAGGGTGCAGATGACAACCGCCAGCAGAACAGCGCCGCCGACTGTGACGAGGCTATTGAGCATGGCACGGATGACATTGCCCTTCTGGGGATCAAACGCCTTGCCGAAATTATCGAGGGTTAATTGATTCGGGATGTAGAAAAACAAACCCGATGTATTTTCTGGTTTTATGCCGAAAGCGCTGGTTAAAAGCCAGCCAAAGGAAATGAGGTCAAATATGACGATAAGGAGCATAAAGGCATAGATACCAATGACTTCCAGCCTGCTCCATGACAGAATCGGGTGTCTGGTACGCTCGTTTGAGGGGCATCTTTAAGAGACATAAACCCATTAGGAAAAAGTTTTCCTAATTCTTACACTCATTCAAATGACTGTCAGGTTCAACCCGCTATACTAGCGCGGAGTTACAGCAGGCGCGGTAAAATACGGTTAAGCATCGCGCTCGTAAAATAGGCACCCAAAAGGAAATATTTATTATGGAAGCACTGGTTTTAGAAAAAGCACACGAACTCTCGTTACGAGATATTCAAATTCCGGAAACGGTTGGTTCACATGATGTTAAGATTGCTCTGCATACAGTTGGTGTATGTGGAAGTGATGTTCATTATTATGATACTGGGGCAATCGGTCAGTTCGTCGTTCGCGAACCGATGGTATTAGGACACGAAGCGGCAGGCACGGTTATTGAAGTTGGATCGGATGTCAAAACGCTCAAAGTCGGTGACCGTGTTTGTATGGAACCGGGCATTCCTGACCCCAATAGCAAAGCCACGCGACTGGGCATTTATAACCTTGATCCAGCCGTGCGTTTTTGGGCAACACCCCCTATTCACGGAGTACTGCGTCCAACGGTTGTTCATCCTGAAGCGTTTACCTTCAAACTGCCCGATAACGTCAGTTATGCTGAAGGGGCGATGGTCGAACCTTTAGCGGTTGGGATGCACTCCGCTAACAAAGCCCAGATCAAACCGGGAGATGTGGCGGTCGTGATCGGTGCTGGCCCGATTGGGATGCTGACATTGCTATCCGCACTCGCAGGCGGATGCAGCCGTGTGGTGATTGCCGATGTGCAGCAGCCAAAGCTCGATCTGGCGGCAACACTGGGGCCAGTCACACCTGTAAATGTAGCAAAAGAAAGCCTAACCGATGTGGTGATGAAGCTGACTGACGGTTGGGGCGCAGACATTGTTTTCGAAGCCAGCGGTAACGCCAAAGCTGCGGCAGGCGTACTCGAACCATTGTGTCCGGCGGGACGAGTGGTGTTCATCGGGATTCCCGGTCAACCGATTCCGTTTGATATTTCGGCGGCACAAGTTAAAGAAGCTCGTATTGAAAATGTCTTTCGTTATGCCCATGTTTATCCACGAGCAATTGCGCTGATGAGCAGCGGCTTGTTGGATGTCAAACCGTTGATCACTAACACCTTCGTTTTTGAAGACAGCATTAAGGCGTTTGACTTCGCCCTGCACATGCCGCCCGACGCGGTAAAAGTACAAATTACCCTCCCTTAAACTTCATAAGCGTCTAGGAGCAATAACTATGAAAGCAGCCCGCATCGAACGCCCCGGACAGGGCATCGTTACCAGCGTAGACGAACCCTATGTGGGAGCGGACGACGTACTGATTAAAGTTCGTGCCGCTGGTATCTGTGGCACGGATTTACACATCTTCAAAGGGGAATACGAGGCTGAATACCCGATTATTCCCGGTCATGAATTTAGCGGCGAAGTGACGGCAGTTGGTGCGAACGTCGTCAACTTTAAGGTGGGCGACCGCGTCACGGCTGACCCGAATATTCCTTGCAACCGCTGTTCTTACTGCCAGCGCAACGAACCTAACCAGTGTAAAAATCTCAAGGCTATCGGTGTGACTCGAAGTGGTGCATTTGCCGAATATGTGGTCGCACCCGAAGGAAACGTGTTTTCAATTGGCGACATGACCTACGGAGCCGCCGCGTTGATCGAACCGTTGGCCTGTGTGGTATGGGGCATCAAACGAGTCGATGTGCAAGCAGGCGATACAGCCCTTGTTTTCGGTGCTGGGCCAATGGGCGCGTTGGTAGCACAATCGCTCAAGCAAGCCGGCGCGGTGAAAGTGGTGGTGACCGATGTGGTCCCTTGGCGCTTGCAAATGATCGAGCAGTTGGGCGCGACACATACAGTTGTGGCGGACGTGCAACAAGCCTCCAAACTCAAAGCAATTGAACCAGACGGCTACGATATTGTGGTGGATGCAACCGGCATTCCATCGGTTCTGGAAGGCACATTCCCGTTTGCCAAGCCAAGAGGGAAAATATGGGTCTTTGGTGTCACACCGCAAGGCACAACCGTCAAGTTCCCCTCCTATGAGGTATTCCGCAAAGACCTGCAAATTATTGGGAGTTTCGCGGTGAACCGCACTTTCCCGCAAAGTATCGCGCTCATTCAAAATGGCGCGATCAAAGTTGAGGCGTTGATTTCGCACCAACTGCCACTGGATGATTTCAGCAAGGGATTGGAGCTTGCCGAGAAAGACCCAAAGCGGGTAAAGGTACACTTCAATATGTAAGTAAAGGCGGGAGCACACATAGGTGCTCCCCTACAAAAACAGATTTTATTTAGATTGAGCGAGAGAAAACCGGAATGGTCTGAGACCGTTCCCTAAGGAAACAGAATTAAAAACCTATTTCCTATCCAAGTGATAGGCGCGTTTGGCGAGTCGATAGGCCATATCAAACGCCATTTCGGATGCGTCCTCGTTATCAATCATGCCACGCACGACCAATCCAGCCAGCCAATCAGCACTGGCTCGCCGCCACAGGTCATGACGGGCAGGTATTGAGGGATAAGCGCGGGTGTCGTCATTAAATCCGGCGGTGTTATAAATGCTGGCGGTTTCGACCACACTATCAAAGTAGCGCCGCATCCCATTCAAACTGTCAAAGAACCACCACGGCGGGCCGAGTTTGAGCGCTGGATAATATCCGGAAAGGGGTGCAAGTTCGCGTGAGTAATTCGTTTCATCAAGGTTGAACAGGATGATGGTCAAGTTGCGGTGATTGCCGAAGCGATCCAACAACGGTTTGAGGTTATTCGTAAACTCAGCAGCAGTGGGAATATCCGCGCCCATGTCACGTCCAAAATGCTCAAAAATTACAGGGTTGTGATTGCGGTGGCTGCCAACATGAAGCTGCATCACCAAACCATCCTCACTGCTCATTCGTGCCATCTCGATGAGCATGTGTCCGGTGAAACGCCGTGCATCATCGACGCTGGTCTGGCCTTTCAAGGCGCGTTGGAAGATGGAATCGGCTTCTTGTTCGCTCAAAGGATGGGTATAAGCGGTTAAAGCAGCGTGATCAGTGGCAGTTGCACCCATCGACTTAAAAAACTGACGACGTTGTTCAAGGGCATCGATGTAGTTACGATAGGTTGAAATAGTTATGCCGGAAACTTCAGCGATGCGGTTGATATTCGTGCGCCAGTCGGACATATCCATGTTGACAACCCCATCGGGGCGAAAGGTGGGGATTATATGCCCTGCCCAACCAGAATTTTGGATGGTTTGGTGATGAGTCAATGTATCGGTGGCGGCATCGGTTGTGGCGAGAACCTCGATGTTGAAACGTTCGAACAGGCGACGTGGGCGAAATTCGGAACTGGTGAGCTTTTGGGCAAGCTGATCATAAATAGATTGAGCGTTGGCGCTGTTGAGCTTTTGATCAATTCCAAAGACATCACGCAGTTCGTCGCGCATCCACATTCCAGTGGGTGTGCCACGAAATAAATACCAATGATCGCAGACCGTTTGCCAGATTTTGCGATGATCGGTTTCGACAGTGCTTCCATCCCGACGCGGAATACCCAGACTTTCCATCGAGATGCCTTGTGAGTACAAGAGCCGAAATATGTAGTGGTCAGGGATGATTAGCAAGTCAACGGGGCTGCCAAACTGGTAATCGGGATCGGCAAAGATGCGTGGGTCAACATGCCCATGCGGGCAAACCAGTGGCAAGTCTTTAACCGCGTTATAAAGAGCGAAGGCAATTTCGCTTTGGGCGGGATCAGGCGAAAAATAACGCTGGTCGATTGAGGGTGGCATAACTTCATTCCATTCAGTAATGGTTAGCAAAAATTTAGGCAAAAAGTAATCATCCTCAAAGATTACCATCAACGGCTCAATCCACCAATCTATATAAAGGTGATTCGGAATAACTGCAAATGTTGCTGTTAATGCTGTTGATGCTGTTGTTACAACGAATCTTTGATGGCGGCTGTGAGGGAAAGATTTGCCGAAACTTCGTAAAATTCTTCAGATTCACTGGTGCAGTTTTGTGGCGGCGGCGGCATTGTCGGATGCTCAAGCATCCGTCTGAGACCAGAAAGGATGCTAAAGCACACTGTTGAAGAAGCGAATATGCACAACAAGCGGCGAAAGCGGCACAGGCGGCGGTTCCAACATGGGATTTGCCTGCTGATTGTGACTGTTAGTTATGTTAAGGTGCGCGGAGAACCCCCTCCCAAACCTCCCCGCAAGCGATGGAGGGAGCTATACAGGCACTCCTACAGATATGATAAACGATCTAGGCGACGAATGGGTTACATTTTGGAAGAACATTTTGTAACTCTTTCAGGGGTTCGGCACTAACCATTTTGAGGGAGTGACAGTGTTAAGCAGGTTGGTAGAGAGTTTGAGATCGGTTTGCAGCACAAACTAAAAACAAACCTATTGATGTAGATAATTTATGGCATCTATTGTTGGGATATTAACCAACCCTTCTGCAAGAATCTTTATCTGATTAGTTTGCGGGAAATATCGCGATATTTGGAAGGTTGAGTCTGTTGAAGTTCTATAGAGAATGCTGCCATCTGGCAATATATCGAAAAATGTTCCTTGCAGACTCTCTGGTAGGGCGAGCGCTTCTCGCTTTGCGTAGCTATATATTAAAGCTTTATGGTTGTCGAGTGGATTAATTAAAAAACCTTCGTTGTCATAAGTGATTTCAAACAAAACATCAGGGTCTTGGGTCACAGTAAGCAGAATTTCCGGCATTTTCCAATCGATTATCATACGCCGTGTTTGCGGATAAAGCTCGGTATCAGAAATAACAGTGAACCGACTATCGCCAGAGGTTGATGATAAATGAGCGCTGTCACTATAATCATAGCCCATAAACTCAGGTGCATTAGCAACTGAAAGCAGCCAATAATCGGTCAACCGACCAATTGCTAACTTATTATCAGATGACCTATAAAACTCGTATAGACTTCCGCCTCCGTGTAAATATGGCAATGGATATGAAAAGATTTTACCGTCTGCCGTTCGTAGTTCCAGAGTACAACTAGCTTCACAGGGCGGTTTATATGAAATCAGATCATCACCTACAAACTGATAATATGTGTAATACTCGTTTGGATCACGCTTATAAATTAATTCATCTCTACCATTCGGTACATCGAAAATCCGATACTGACTTATGTCATTTTCCTGTTGATAAAATAACCAGCGATCACCATTTGTGTCACTTTCTGCATGTCCAGATGTTTGGGTGTAAAGAACTTTTTCACTATTAGTATCCAAAGATCGTTCATGCAATGTGATAGAACCGCCATAACCACCAACTCTAGTGAGGTATCTTAGACTGTGTCCGTCTTGAGTGAAACGGCAACAAAATCCTGTCTCAACCGAGTCATTAAGATATCCAACCGTATTTGTAGTTAGATTCACGAGGAATGCAGGTCTGGCTCCCTCTTTGTCGATAGATTGCCAAGGAGCTAGAACCATATAAGGATAGTAATAGGCTTCTAAGCCTATGCCATTTTGCCGCGTAATAAATGGGGCAAGAGCCGGAAAGGAAATTTCACTTAACAGTTTTTGCGCTGTTTTGTCAGTAATCGAGTAGAGTAAAACTTGATCTGAACTACGTATAAGCGCAATCCCGCGATTTTCAGATATACGCCAAATGTTGTCTATCACTTCAGTTACATTGTTCAGTAAATGGTTCACATCACCATTTTCTGAATAGGCGAGTAATTCTTGTCTCTGGCTATCCCATCCCCAATTCCATACGGGTGATGTAATTTCCCGTGCAAATATAGGAAAAACAAATACAAGTAACACAATAACAGTTAAAATCTTTGGCATCGTTATATTGCCGATCAACAAAAAACTGATGCGGTAACTATAACACTTGTGTTCTTAGTTCGCGTTTGAGGAACTTTGCCAGCGGCATTTGGTAAGAGCGATACCAATTACTGCCACGTGCCATCGTTGGCATTACGGAATTCTCGATCTTGGGTTATCATCGGATCACTTTTAATTCTCATATGAAACCATAAATAAAAATGACAACAACAACCAATAGTTCAATCAGTAAAAGTGCTTATGGAACAACCCGCGACGGTCAAGCGGTCGATGAATATACGCTGACCAACAGTAACGGTGTGGAAGCAAAGATCATCACCTTCGGCGGTATTATTACCTCGCTGCGTGTGCCTGACCGCAACAGCATTTTAGCTGATGTGGTGTTGGGTTTCAGTAAATTTTCCGATTACGAAACCAAGAATCCTTATTTTGGGGCGCTCATCGGGCGTTATGGCAACCGGATTGGCAACGCAAATTTCACACTGGATGGCACAAAGTATTCACTAGCGGTCAATGATGGGCCGAACACACTGCATGGTGGCGTGAAGGGTTTTGACAAGCAGATTTGGGCGGCAAAAGAAGCTAACATTGCTGATGGTGTCGGGTTGGAATTGAGCTATCTCAGTCCCGATGGCGAAGAAGGTTATCCGGGTAACTTATCGGTTAAGGTCACTTATACACTGACTAACGATAATGCCATCCAAATTGATTACAGTGCCACGACTGATAAAACAACTGTGGTTAACCTGACTAATCACTCCTACTTCAATTTGGCAGGCAATGGCACTGGCGCGATTTATGACCATATCGTGCAAATCAATGCCGAGCGCTACACGCCAGTTAATGACAAACTTATTCCTACCGGCGAACTGGCTCCTGTGGCGGGAACACCGTTCGACTTCCGCAGCCCACGAGTCATTAGCGGCGGGTTGCGCTCCGGTCATCAACAGATGGTATACGGACGTGGTTATGACCACAACTTTGTCCTGAATCGCCAGACAGACAGCGGACTCGAAATGGCGGCACGGATTTATGATCCCGCGTCAGGTCGGGCAGTAGAAGTTTGGACAACCGAACCCGCGATGCAGTTTTATACGGGCAACTTTGTGGATGGAACACTGGTTGGTTCCAGCGGCGGAACATATCGTCAAGGTGATGGGCTGTGCCTCGAAACGCAACATTTTCCCGACTCGCCTAACCAAGCTGACTTTCCAACAACGAGTTTGAAACCGGGCGATACCTATAAGACGACGACGGTTTATCAATTCACGACGGAATAAACGCATTCGATAAAGCGGGAGCACACGCAGGTGCTCCCCTACAGTAAGATGTTTTTGAGATAATTAGTTTTATGAACCGTCCTCACCCCTAATTCCCTCTCCATTTCATGGCAGAGGGGACTTCAAAAACATCCTCTCCTTCAGAAATATGGCTAGAGAGTAGAAATTAGCAATTGAGGTATGAATAATGCGGATTGTTGTAATTGGTGGCAGTGGGCATATCGGAACCTATCTCATCCCGATGCTGGTGGAACGTGGGCATGAGGTCATTAATATCACGCGCGGTCAAAGCAAGCCATATATCGCACAAGCTGCTTGGAAAACGGTTCAGCAGGTTATCGCCAACCGTGATGCGGAAGATCAAGCAGGTACATTCGGTAAGTTGGTACGCGACCTCAAACCGGATGTGGTTATTGACCTGATTTGCTTTACAGAGGCCAGCGCTCGGCAGATTGTTGAAGCGCTGCGTGATCATGTTCAGCACTTCTTACACTGCGGCACGGTCTGGATTTATGGTCACAGTACGCAAGTTCCCGCGACAGAAGATCAACCGCGCCATCCGTTTGGCGAATATGGCATTCAAAAGGCGGCTATTGAGCGCTATCTTTTAGATGAGGCACGACGGAATGGCTTCCCGGCGACCATGCTCCACGCGGGACACATCGTTGGTCCCGGTTATGCGCCGTTGAATCCAGCGGGACATTTTAATCCACAGGTGTTCGCACAGATCGCGCGTGGTGAAGAACTGACACTGCCGAACCTCGGCATGGAAACCGTACACCATGTTCATGCCTCAGATGTGGCACAGGCTTTCCTAAAGGCGATCATCAATCGCAGTAGCAGTGTGGGTGAAAACTTTCATGCAGTGTCACCCGCAGCGATTACATTGCGTGGTTATGCGGAGGCGATGTACGCATGGTTTGGACAAGAAGCACGACTCAAATTCTTGCCGTGGGAAACATGGAAGACCACTGTTTCAGAAGCCGAAGCAGGAGCGACTTGGGATCATATCGCGCACAGCCCAAATGCCAGTATCGCCAAAGCGCGGCGTTTGATTGATTATCAACCAAGGTACACATCACTTGAGGCGATTTATGAAGCGGTTCAATGGCAGATTGATCATAAAAAGATCGAGGTTACATAGGCTGTCTAAATGCGCCAATTCAGCCAACGATTCAAAACGACAAAGCTGACGAGAGTCATGAAAGTCAGCACGACAACGTCAATATAAAAGGCTGTATCAATCGTACCCGCTAGCACATGCCGCAGCGCATCGGCAGCATAAGTAGGTGGCAACAGGTAGGCAAGGAATTGCAGAGGCAACGGTAAGGCTTGCCAAGGGATGAATACCGGAGCCGCCATAATGAGAGTGAACAACAACAGGTTGACGATGATCTGAATCATCTCCAAGCTGTTGATGAGTGACCCGATTGCCATGCCGATAGCGGACAGTGCTAAGGCGGTCAATGGCAACAACAGCACAATCCAGCCACTGAAATTCAAATCCACTTTATAGAGAAGCGATCCAAAGAGCATGGGCGCAATCATGCCGGGAAGTGTCACGGTCAAGCGTGAGAGCATAATCGCCGCGACAAAGGCAACTTTGCTAATGGGCAGCGAGGCATAATACAGCAGCATCCCCTCTTTTTTCATGGAGCCGATGCGTACTGCCATCGTATATAAGCCATCATTTGCGACGGAAAAGATAGCCGAGCCGCTGATGATGTAGATCAAGCTGTTGGCATCGGTTAAGCCGCTGCCCATACGTGCGAAACCAAAGACCATCGCCAAAGGCAAAAAAAGCGAGAAGATGAGATACCAGTACCAGATGGTACGGATTTCAAGCATTTGCTCTAACCAGAGATACTTTAGATCAATGCCAAATTTTCGCAGGCCGTCAATGCGGGCGGATGGCGTGGAGTTATCAAGTGGTTGGGATGCGTGGGCTATATCCATGTGACTGCATTATCCGTTCGCGTTTTCGAATTCCAGATAGACATCTTCTAGCGAAGGTGGCGACAGTTTGAAATCGTCGAGCCGCGCCATCCCAATCTGCGACATAAGCATATCGGTCGCCCCCGAAACCTGATCCGTGCCGAGAAGGACAGCATAATCGCCGGAACGAGAGCTATCCAGTTTGCCAAGTGCGGTCAGTCGTTCCATTTCAGTCACATTCAAACTTTCACCGGCTTTGAGCCGAAATTCCAAGCGCACTTTGCCACCCGAAAACAATTTCAACTCACCGGGCGTACCGAAGGCGACGATTTTCCCATGCTTCATAACGGCTACTCGTTGAATGACACGTTCGGCTTCCAACACGTTATGGGTGACCAAAACGCAGGTCACACCTTGTTGCGCGTTGAGCCGACCAATCATATCCCAGACCACGCGCCGCTTCTGCGGGTCAAGTTCATTGGTTGGCTCGTCCAAAACGACGACTTGCGGTGATCCCATGAGTGCCATCGCAAAGTTGGTCAGGCGCAGAATGCCACCGCTCAACTTATGCACGTAGCGGCGAGCATATTCGCCAATGCCGAGTTCGTCAATCAATTTGCGGGTCTGGGTTTTGGCATCTGCATCCGTCTGACCGCGCAAGCGTCCCGTATAATGTAAAGCGCGTTCGACTTCGACATAACGCATGGGCAATCCAGTTTGCGGGAGGAAGCCCGTAATACGCTTGACCTGATCGGCGTGTTTGACGACATCAATGCCTTCTAACCAAATCGCACCGGATGTCGGTTGGGTTAAACCGAGTAGCTGGCAAACAAGCGTTGTTTTACCCGCACCATTTGGCCCCAGCAAACCAAAGATTTCGCCGCGTTTGACCTCAAAGTTCAGATCGTCGTTGGCGAGCAACGGCGTTTTTCCGGGATAGATGCGCGTCAGGTGTTCTACGCGAATTGATACAGGTTGGTTGAGCATCGGTTATTCAGGCTGCGGAACAGGCGCGACCTTGCGCGATAAGCCCAAAGTCGTCAGCGGATCAGAACTGAGTTCCATCACGCGGTCATATTCGGCCTGCACTAAATCGGGTGTATATTGCCCGCTATAATCCGTTTTGGGTGAATAGAAGCGATCTTTAAAGGCCAAATCTTCGAGAATGGTTTGCATCGTTTCCGAAGTCACGAACAGGGTTGGATAGGGTGTATAGAACATCCTTAGATAGTCGCCACCACTGAGCGCCAACGGCATGGGCGAACGCCATTTCAAGTCGCCACTTTTGTTTGTGCCAAGGTAGAAATGCGGCATGGGAACATCTGTGCCGTAAACTGCGCGTGAAATATGACGGTACAAGACGCGATTGGTATCTTCAAGGTTGGTGACCGCTTTGAGTTCTGAGTCCACCGTTTGACGTTCATCATCGCTCATACGATTGGACATATCCCAGAACGAATATAAGGGGATCGAGGCGATTTCCCAAAGGAGCTTGCGCCGACCTTCTTTGTAAGACCACTGATTTTGAAACTCAATAAATTGTTGTGCTACTTTGTGAGCCGGATTATCGGATGGCAGCAGCAAGAGTGAGTCGATACCCACAAAGTAGGGGTCAACTTCATACTCGTGATAGAAGGCAATAGCACCCTCACCAATCAGCCGCAGCATTTCCTGAGTGACCAGTTCGGCATATTCCGCCCCGCGATTATAAAACCCGCGAAACGAAAAAGCCGTGATTATCATATTTTGGCCGCCCAGATCAAAGAACGTCCGACAGAAGTCCCAATAACGCCCC
>JBBQLX010000175.1:0-11212 GCA_038328375.1 Aggregatilineales bacterium
TAGTTCATACGATAGGCGAATGACTTTCGCCGCACTGAGTTCAGTAATGCCATATTCTTCCATAAACATCTCGGCATCGGCGGGTTCGAGCTGTGAGAGTTCAGCTTCGATCTTTCCTTGAAGGCCGACCAGTTTACTGCCGGGACGGTCATACTTGAGGATGCTATTCACATCCTGCGCTTCGTCACCGAGGTTGGCAACGACTAGCACAGGCTTGAGCGTCATGAAGCCGTAACCGCGAATGGCTTTGGCTTCTTCGGCTGTGATTTCGAGTTCGAGCAGCGGGCGCTCGGCTTCGAGATGCGCTTTGAAATTCTGCATCAATTCCAGTTCAACCGGCACGAATTTATCGACATTCTTGCCTTTGACGCGAATTTCGTTCTGGAGCTTCTCAAGACGAGTTTCTACAACAACCAGATCGGACAATAGAAATTCGCTGTCGAGGATTTCCAGATCGCGCTGCGGGTCAACCGTTTCGTAAGGATGCGGCACGGTTTCATCTTTGAAGGCGCGGACGACGTGCAGGAAGCCATCGACCTGCGAGAGTTCGTTGCGGAACTGGCCTTTTAGACCACCATCGCTGATGCCTTTATCCAAGCCGCCAATATCGGCATAGGTGACGGTGGCATAACCCGTTTTCTTGGGTTTATACATGGCGATCAATTTTTCGACGCGTGGGTCTGGCACATTGACGACCGCTGTGTGGACTTCGAACTGACCACTGGTAGCCGCGCCGGTCGAGAGATTCTGTCCGGTGAGGGCGTTGAAGATGGTTGTTTTGCCGCTGTTGGGTAAACCGATAATTCCGAGTCGCATTGTTTCCTCATTCACTGGGTATGCAAAAGTGGTATCAGTATAAAGGCATCGTCTACAAAAAGACAGATTTTTAGTCGATAGTCCGTAGTCTTTAGTCAGTAGAAGAATACAAATGCGAGAGAACGAACCGCAGAGGCGCAAAGAACGCCAAGACCAAGGCGAAGAGAATTGAACCGCAGAGACGCTGAGAAAAGGCGCGTTAGGGCAGTTGGGGTTGGTAGGGTTTCACCAGATTCATCAAGGACAAACTGTTCTTCATGAAGTCGACTTCATCCATTTCAAGCGTCATAGTGGGATGAGCAGGCAGCGCACGAATCAGGGGCAGCAGTACCTGATAATCCAGCACACCATGATCTAAACCCATATGGATGTCTATTTTGCCATCGTTATTGTTCATGTGGGTATGGACGATCAGATCACCGAGCGAAGTGAGCCACTCCTCGAACGGCACTTCGCCAAAGAGGTGGGCATGTCCGAGGTCAAGGCAGGCTCGTAGATTGGGATGGTTAATTTCCTTGAGCAAGTCGCCAATAATATCGGGGTCGAATTCCCACATATTTTCTACGGCGACCGTGACACCATATTGTTGGGCGTAGTCGGCAACGGGCGACCAGAAATCAAGGTTGCGCTGATGCCAGCCGGTGCGATATTCGAGGGTGTGGATGGCGGCAATAAAGTTAGCGTGAAATACGACAATCGGAATTTCTAACTCGGAGGCGATGCGAATGGCGTGTTGATAACGTTCAAAGCACAGGGCGTTGATGCGGCGGTCAGGACTGCCGGGAGCCATATCCATAAACGGGCCATGCATAGAACGCCCACCGACAATCGGCTTTAAAAGCTGCTTATAACGGGCAATCGTACCCTGCCAGTCGCCATCCAGTATGTGCGGGAATGCGAAGACCATCAGTTCAATGCCAAGCTGATATTCTTGTGCCAACCGGATGCAATCTTCGATATTACGGTCGCTGGCGCTTAACAACACCTTATCTACCATATCCCGCTTCCTGATGTGCTTTGCTTACAGCACAAGTTTACACCGAAAAAGCAATGTATGCCCATGTTGTTCTGTAACAATTCATGTCTTTTTAGGAACACCATCAAAACGCCCAAGTAGAGAGCGTCAAAATGCCTGATAATTGGTTGGCAAACGGTGGGGCGAATCGCGTTTGCTGGCGATTGCCAAGGCAGTCTCAGATGTCCTTGGCGGATTTCAAAAACCGGTGGGCTACTAGGCTAAAGATGAGTATTTATTCGGTTGTGTTTGGGTTAGGCTTGCGGTAATGTGGCAGAATAACACATGCACAAAGGGGCAGCCGTGCAAAATCCTGACATTACCAAACGGACTGAATTCTGGGTGCTGGTGGCGACGATTCTCGCTTCCAGCATGGCCTTTATTGACTCGACGGCTTTGAATGTGGCCTTACCGATTATCCAAGCCGAACTCAAAATGGATGCGTCCCAAGTGAGTTGGGTGGTGAATGGCTACCTGCTCTTTTTGTCGGCGTTGATTTTGGTGGGCGGTTCGCTGGGTGACCATTACGGTCGCAAGCGGATTTATATGATCGGTATCGTGTTGTTCGCAGCTTCGTCGCTGGTGTGCGGATTAGCGCCATCGGTGGCGATACTTGTCTTTGCACGCATGGTACAAGGTATCGGCGGCGCGTTGATGGTTCCGGGTAGTCTCGCGTTGATCTCGGTGATGTTCAGCGGCGAAAAGCGCGGCAAGGCGATTGGCACATGGTCAACCTTTACCACACTGACCAGTCTGATCGCGCCAGTGGTCGGTGGCCTATTAGCTGGGGCAGGATTATGGCGGGCGATTTTCTTCATCAATCTGCCACTGGCGGCGGTGTCCTTGTGGGCGCTCATTAATTATGTGCCAGAGAGTAAAGATGAAGCGGCCAAGCGCTTAGATTTCCTCGGTGCGCTGTTGGTGACATTGGGATTGGCAGGTGTAACCTTCGGCCTGACTGAAGCGCCGAATTATGGGTTTAGCAATCCCTTGATTCTAGTGACGTTGATCGGCGGCATACTGTCACTGACCTTGTTTATCGTTGTGGAAGCTCGCAGCGATCACCCGATGATTCCACTGGGACTCTTTCGTTCACTAACCTTTAGTGGAACTAACGCGCTAACCTTTTTTCTATACGGCGCGCTGACGGTTGTGCCTTATTTCCTCTCGTTTAACTTGATTCAGGTACAGGGTTATCCGCCGCGTGAAGCCGCTTTGGTGCTGCTGCCATTGAGTATTATTCTAGCGCTGATTTCACGGCGTATGGGCGCGATTGCCGACCGGATTGGCCCGCGTCCACTGCTCACGCTGGGGCCAGCATTGGCAGGAGTCGGGTTCTTCCTATTTGGCTTGCCCGGTTTGACCAATGGTCCAAGTGATTATTGGACGACCTATTTTCCTGCGGCGTTGTTTTTGGGTATCGGCATGGGCATCACGGTTGCGCCATTAACGACTGCCGTGATGGGGGCAGCACCCGCGTCGAGCAGTGGTGCGGCTTCGGGTATCAACAACGCGGTGGCACGGACAGCGGGTGTGCTGGCGATTGCGATTATCAGTTCGGTGGCGCTGGTACGGTTTAGTGGATTATTAGATACGAAGGTTGCTGACTTGGGCGCCCCGGCTGTGGTGCAAACGCAGATGCACGAGGAAGCCTCCAAATTAGCCGATGCCAAACCGCCGGAAGATATACCCGCGGCGATGACAACCGCCTTGACACAAGCGGTGAAAATGTCCTACATCGACACTTTCCGGCTGATCACAATGATTGGCGCGGTAATGGCGTGGTTGAGTGCGCTACTGGCGTTTGCGCTCGTTGGACGTGAGCGTCAGCCTGCTTGATAGGAGTCCGCAATTTCAGGCAAAACGAAAATCAAATCGTCAAGCCCGCCAAGAGAGCGGAGAACGCCAAGATATTTTCAATTAAAATACCGTGACGTGTAGGGGAGCACCTGTATGCTCCCGAATTGAATTTTGGGTAATCGGTGGTTATCACTACTCAAATCGCCAGCGTGTAGCACCATTCGGCTCGGCTGTCGCGACTCCAACGGCAGTGTGAATCGTAAAGTGATAAAGATACCACGGCGGCTTTCCGGCACTTGGGGCGCTGAATGCAGCAGTGAATGCATCCTCCTTTACTTCCACAGGCCATCCCGATCCTGCATTACGATATAATGCCGCGAGTGCCTCTAGTGTTGGCTTATCGGTGATTCTCGTCGCTTCGCCTTCAAGCACTAGATCCAGACCTTTCAGGCTGACAGAGATGGTGCAGGCGGGATTGACCGCCAGATTACGAGACTTGCGTGTCTGTGGCCCACTGGTGAAATACAGGTCGCCGTCGTACCACAAGGCTCCAACTCCGGCGGCATGTGGGCGACCATCAGGCTGCGCGGTTCCGATGAAAAATGTCAGATCAGGGCCTGCCGGACTTTTTTCGAGGAGACTACGCGCTCTGCTCCACGGCAGTACAGGATCGCCATAAATATCGAGGTTCTTGCTTTCAATGGGTTCTCGGTTAGTCATGTGTATACCTCCTAGATCCATCCAATCATCCTATAAGCGTAGATCATCGGCATTTAAATTCGATCCCCAAATAGGACATACAGCAGCGCCAACATATCCTACTTTATAATAGATCTACCACGCAATTTCTGTAAATCGAACACCTCAAAACCCCAAGAATAGGCAGTGAAAATCATCAAAAAATCATTCGTCTTCGGCTAATTTTGCTGATCATCTGAATAATTATAAAAATAATATTTTAATTTAATAAATAGCTAATTTGTCAGAGTTAATCTAATATGTAAGGTTGTGAAGAAAAAACGAATAATTTAAAGTTTGCAAATTGTTACCTCTCCCGTATTACTCCCGCAAGTCCACGAAAAAATGTATAGATTTTGTTCATATTGACCCTTTTTCTTTATTTTGCTTTTAACAAAAAATCCATAAGATTAAATGATTAACTCTCACTGCTGGAATTAGCAGCTGAATTTTTACTTTCTTCAAAAGTTTTTATGTTATTAATATAAAATATAGAAGAATTTAAACAGGCTATTAATTCTGGTTGGCGTGAGCTAACACTTCATCCAAAGATCGAATAGAAAGATGTCTACGTTGTTATACAAATATAAGTGTTTGGTCGCAATTCTTATCTGCATTCTGTCCACAGCAATCGTATATGCCCAGCCCGTCATAGAAACGAAGCCCAATGCGGCAGGTATGCTGGACGAGCTTAATAAGTGGCGAACCGCCATTGGCCTCCGTCCCTTGGGCGAAGACGTGCCTCTATCAATGGCAGCCCAGTTCCATGTTGATGACATGCTTAAACGCAACTATTTTGCCCACATTGCCCCTTCGCCTGTCGCGTGTGGTGATGTGATGGTTAAAGAGCCGCCGCAGCGTGTAGCCTGTTTTGGGCGCGCGGGACGGGGAGAAGACCTTGCAGGAGATAACAGTCCTGAAGATGCGGTTCGTGCTTTGATCGCTGACCAACCACACTGTGTCGATGTTCTGAAGCCGATCTATACGAGCATGGGTGGCGGAAACACTGACAGAACCTATGCCATTGAGTTTGATGGACAGGTTGATCCTCAGACCATGATTGACATTAAGCCGTTCTGCGTCTGTGCAAGCGGAAACGCCAGCGAAGGCCATCTGCAAGACTGCGCCAAGCAGTTCAACGACCGCTACAACGGTGGAGCAGTACCTGCTACCCTTCCCGTTTTGCCGTTACAGGTTAAGATGCGTCTCCCCGCTGATCAAAACCGCACCTACGATAAGAACAGTTCCGGCGGTCAGACCATCGGTGCATTTGCCCCCGGCACGCTGACGGTAAAGATTATTCCAGTAGCAGGCAATCCCAGCGGCATCCCGATTGAATTGGGCGATGATAAATTCAAAATGATTCCTGATGCCAAGGGAATTGACCAAGTGGTTTACAACGTAACGACCGTATCGCAATTTTCGGTCAATTTCACATCTTGGTCGCTGGCTCCGGACGATAAATTCACTGTCGAAATTACATGGCTACCAGCCGATGCTGCTTCGAACGCGCCAGTCGAAGCAACTACTGTTCCGGCTGAAGCACCTGTTGACGCAACTGCTGTACCGGCTGCGGAAGCGACCTGTTCAGCATCTGAAGCACCTGACGCAATGGATATGATTATCACAAACAAGACCGACCAACCGCTGTCTCTGGTTTGGATTGATCCGCAGTGCAATGAAACGGCTTACGGCACTGTTGAACCGGGTACTTCGCTCCAACAGGGAACCTTCGTTGGTCACGCATGGGTTCTGCGTTACCCCGATGGCACAGTAGCTGAACAGTTTGTCGCGTCTACAGATCGCCCCGAAATCATTATCGAAGGCGCTGCGGCGGTTGAACCAACCGCCATTCCGACAGAAGCATCGGTTGATGCAACGGCTGTACCGGCTGCGGCAACGATTTGTTCTGCGGCGGAAGCGCCTGATGCGATGAACATCATCATCACCAATAATACCGATCAACCGCTGTCTCTGATTTGGATTGATGAGCAGTGTAATGAAATAGATTACGGTACTGTTGAAGCGGGGACTTCGCGCCAACAGGGAACTTTTGTTGGTCACGAGTGGGTTCTACGTTATCCTGATGGCACAATCGCTGAACAGTTTACGGCTTCTACAGATCGCCCCGAAATCGTTGTCGGTGCTGCCCAGAATGCTGAAGCGACCGAAAACACAACCGACGCAGCCAGCACCAGCGTATGCTCGGTTTCCGTGTCGAGCGTGGATGAACTGGTGAATGCCATCAACCAATCCAATGATGAAACGGCATGTCCCGGCCCTGACACCCTTTTTGTGATCAGTGATATACAGGTATCTGCAAGCTATGAGGGTGGCGAAAATGCCTTCCCGACGATCACTAGTACCATCACGATCAGCAGTATGAACCGCGAAATCGCACGTGATCCGAACGCCTCTGAATTCCGCTTTTTCTATGTTGATGCAACTAAGGGCAACCTTGGCAACCTCACGCTTGAAGATATTAAGCTAAGCGGTGGCAGTGCTCTGGACGCTGGCGCGGTGTTCGTTGACGCACGGGACGGTGGACAGTCTTCCTTTAGGGCTCGGAATGTGAGCTTCGTGGACAACAAATCGAACGGTAACGGTGGTGCGCTTCTGACCCTGAGCCTGAATGGTGGACAGGTCGATGCCGTTATTGAAGACAGCTTGTTCGACAATAACTCGGGCGTTTATGGTGGCGCTTTCTACAGTGGTGGTTTCGACGGTGGTAACGCGACCGCTACCATCACCAACACCAACTTCACCAACAACAAAGCCAGCGCAGAAGGTGGCGCGATTTATAATAACGGGTTGGGAAATGGGGGACATGCACAAATGACACTTCAAGACCTTCCCTTCACGAATACAGCCTCACCCCTTAATGATGTCATTCAGAATAATGGTCGCGCAGGCGGCGATGCCGTAGTCACGATTACGAAGAATCAGTTTGGGGGCAGTGGCATCTCACTTGGAGAAAATGGTCTGATTTTCAACCAAGGTACAGAAGGCAGCGCCACTGTGACTTGGGAAAGTCAACAAGCTGGCGGCAGCGAGAATGTCTGTGTCGGCAACGGCAACGATACGCTCGAAGTTGTCGCCTGCCCTGCATAAGGAAACCTAGTGGTCTAAACTGTTCAGTCAGCAACGTGGCGAGATGTAAGATGCATCTCGCCACGTTTTTATTTCCGCCAGCCAGAGATGGTGTAATCGGTTAGCTCAAACGAGTCGAGTGTCCGCAGGATAATACGGGCGGCTGCAAAAGGGTTACGTTTTGTAACGCTTTATGGTTCTTCGACTCGCTTGTGCAAACTCGGAGGAAACCTCAAAATCCATACGCACAATGACCTTTAACTACGTTCATAATAGTTATAACAATCGAACTTTTGAGGTTATCAGTAGGTGGTAATTATGACCAATCCTAAGTTACATCTGAAATTTATTTTTACGGCGGGATTATTGGCACTGGCTCTGTTCACCGCACAAATCGGCCTTGCGGATGATGCTACGCCGACCGCAACCCCCACGCCACAGGCCAAGGATGCCGAATTATACACTGCGCGTGGCGCGCTGCTCGGTTTGCTTCAAAGCTATGACGAGGCGATTGAGTCGTTCGATAAAGCTATCTCGATCAATCCGAAGTATGAGGAAGCCTATAAATATCGTGCTGATATTTACTTACAGACGGGGGATATTGGCGCGGCGCTTAATGATTACACGCAAGCGATTGCCATCAATCCAAAGGATGCCGAAGTCTTTTACCAGCGCGGTCTGCTCTACGAATATGTAGGGGTATTAGATCTCGCAGCGGAGGATTTCGGACATGTGCTGAGCATTAATCCCAAACAGGTCAATGCCTATATCCATCGTGCATCTGCCTACTGCCAATTAGGACAATGTGACAAAGCATTGGCCGACTACAATCAGGCCATTATCCTCGATCCCCGGAATGTGGTTGCTTACTCTGGTCGAGGTGGCATTCTATTGAACCAACACCAATTTGCCGAAGCGATGGCGGATTACAATCAAGCCGTCGTGCTGAGTCCACAATCCGCTGTCGTGTACTTTAACCGTGGGAAGTTATTTTTTGTTCTCACTCAATATGATGAGGCACTTGTGGATTTGAATCAGGCCAATGCTTTAAGTCCCGTGTTTGCCGATGTTTATGTTTATCGTGCCTACATCCTGTCTCAACAAGGCGAACTTGAGGATGCTATTGCTGACCTCGATATGGCGATTCTCTTGAATCCAAATGACGCTTCGTCCTACAACAATCGTGGGGATATATATCGCCAATTGAAAAAGTTCGATCTCGCCTTGGCCGATACCGGGAAAGCTGCTGAACTCGTTCCCGAAAAGGCAATTTATGTCGGCTCGTTAGGCGACATCTACTACGATATGGGGCAATACGATGAAGCACTAAGCTACTATCGGAAAGCGCTTCAACTCCAAGGTGCTGAACAATATCCGATTATTGCTCAGCGCATTTACGAGCTTGAAAACGCCACACCGACACCCGCTCCTACCGCAAAGCCTTAACCTACCAAAAAAACGGGATGAGCCACGCGGTACATCCCGTTTCACTTTATGCAGTCAATGTGGATTTTCTCGAATTAAACCGCCTCAGGCCGATTAGCCGTCAGGTTGTAAAGGACATCCGGCGTGTCGGAGCAGATACCATCCACACCGAGGTTATTGAGCGCGATAATCTCCGCTGGACGTTCCTCGTGCCATGTGACGATGCCGAGCTTTGCATCACGCACCCGCTTAATCCATTCTTCGGTGAGCAGTAAATGGGGTTCTGGCGCGGCATTTTCCCAGCAAGGGTGGACATAATCGGCTTTGACCGATTGTGCCAAAGCCACTGGATCAACATGCAGCGAACCAAACAGCACCGAAGTCCGCAGGTGCGGACGGTGGGATTTGACCTCCGCCAGCCAATCGGGACGGAACGAGCCAATGATGGTGTAATCGGTGAGTTCAAACGAGTCGAGTGTCCGCAGGATGATATGTGCTGCCGCTTCGTTCCACGCTTTAATATCCAGATATAAACCCAAGCGCAGTGCCACACAGCTTAAGGCAACCTCTTCAAAGGTCATAATGGGATCAGCCGTGGGTGGAATAGCCGTGCCTATATCACGCAGTGTCAAATCGCTAATAGCGGCAGGAATGTTGTAGAGGCGCTTGAGGGTGTCATCATGTGCCACTACGGGACGGTCATCAGCCGTGATGCGAATATCAATTTCCACCATATCCGCGTGCATATCTGCCGCCGCCCGCAGCGCACCCGGCGCATTTTCGCGGGCATATGCAGATGCACCGCGATGGGCAATCCGCAAAACGCGCCCACTGATGCTGCGGTCAAGCGAGGTGAAATGGCGTGTCATCATGAAAGTTCCGGCTTCTGGAGCGTAAACGCCCGTGATAGTTAGAGATGATACCTTACCGGAAAAGAGTAGCCAATTTCAATCAACAGGGTGTGAAGAATGCTTTAAGAGGTGATTGAAGATTTTGTTAAACGGCTTAATGGTCTGATAACACCAATTTCATATTTGACCTGTTTGTCATTTCCCAAATAGGTGGCGTATATCCCAATTTTTATCACAACTCTTAAAGCTGTTTATATGAGGGGTTAAAGATTTAGGGCGCGAACATTGTTTCGAGAGCAGATACAACCTCGTTACGCCACGAGGTGTAATTGTGTCCGCCGCTGTATTCACGGTAGATGGGTGCGTAACCTTGGGCATTCAGCAGGCCGAGCATTTTTCGGTTTACGGAGAGTAACCATTCATAGCGTCCGACATCCATCCAAATTTTGACGGGACGCTGTTCAATATTGCGAACGAGGTCATAAATGACACTTTCGCTGCCTTCCAAATCAAAACCGAACGCACCGGATTGGCTGATGACCTTGCCAAAAATGTCGGGTAATCGCAGCCCGCTGTAGAGCGCCATCAGGCCGCCCATCGACGCGCCAAGGATGCCATATGCGCCGGGGGTTTCCTCTATGGATTGGAGATGGAGATGTTCAGCCGCCAATGGCAAGACATCCCGAATGAGGAAGCCCAGTGTGCTGTCGCTGCACAGATACTCGACGAAGCGGGCTTGTCCGCCATTTTGGGGCATCGCCAGCGCAATCGGACGCATGCGTTTTTGAGCGATGAGGTTATCAACAATGATCGGCAGTTTGGCGCGGGTGGCATAATCTTTGCCATCCAATACCACCAGCAGCGGCACGGGTTCATTTGTGGGTGGATGATACAGATAAACAGAACGCTGCACATCCGCCACCAGAATACCCGCTGTAATTTTATGCTCGGTCACAAGCCCGCGCGCGACACCCCGTTTGCGGAGCGTTAAATCGGTATGACGCATGGCGGGCATACCGAACCAGTGATTCTTTTTACCCATGCCATTACTAATCAGCCGTTTGTTGAAGGGATCACGCCAACGCCCTTCCGCATTGATATACGCATATTCCATATAGGTGTCGGGTAGAAATTCGAGGCTGTGCGTCCATAGGCCGGGAGCCGTTTCGGTCAAGGAGATGCCGTCATCTTTGCCCCAACCGGTCGCATCCGAATAGAGGTTGGGTGCAGTTTCGCCTTCCCAAACAAATACGGCGCTGTCGCCATCAATGAGTGGTGTGCCTTCGGCGTGAGCGCGGACGAGTAGATCGGACATGTTCGTTTCCTTGAGGACGTTAAGCAAATTAGTCTATAGCTTAACGCGAAAGTCACACATTATGTAGCCTCATGGAATGAAATACTGTCTCTGAAAAAAATTATCCAGCAGTCAGTAGTCCGCTGGATAATTTTGGCTAATGGCGGATGATGCAAGCTAAAG
>JBBQLX010000176.1:0-11134 GCA_038328375.1 Aggregatilineales bacterium
TGCTGATGTTCGCCTTCAACCGCTATTTCCTAACTCCTACCAGCATCATCGAAGTGGCACTTCTGTCTTTATTACTCGTGACATGGCGAAATAACTGGCTAGCGCTGTTGTGGATCATCCTCGCCAGCTTCAACCGCGAAACCGGATTACTATTGGTGGCTGTCTATGCCGTGCTGCTGGGGAAGTCCGGCATCAAACGCAGCCTTGCCTTATTGCTGCTGTGGGCAGCTATCACCGCTGGCTTACATCTCACTTTGGGGGCAGCACCGCACGTTCAGGGGTTTATGGGTACACTGCAAATTAACCTTAACCACCTCGGTCACGGCCTCCTCATCAATCTGGTGATGCTGCCGATTTGGATTTTAGCCTTCGTGGGGTATCGCAAGCGTGGCAATCCAGTTGATCGGCGCTTTGCTGAAATTGCCGTGGTGTATATGGGCGCGGTCTTTGTCGGTGGCATCCTCGACGAATCGGCACGCATGGCACTTCCGGCAATCCTTTTGGTATTACCCCTCGCGCTTCATGGCCTACCTCCATATGAGTGATGCCACTTTCCGATTTATGCCATATTTCTCCGTAGGAAAGTCACAGACCCCGCTACTGATGCGATGCTCAAACCGATTGACGTCTTGACATCACCCATTTCTCAGCCTCAGCGCCGAAAAGCATCACCGACGCGATCAGCACCGTAGCGATCATTTCAGCTGGACGAATTGGGTAGGTTTCAAAGGTAAACTGCAAAAAGGGAAGGTAAATCACCGCGAGCTGCAAGATGAAGGTTGAAAGTACCGCCCAGAGCATGAAACGATTGTGGCTGAACCAAACGCGAAAGAATGAGCTTTTATCCCCGGCGTGAATAGACATGACGTGGAAAATTTGTCCCAGCGCCAGTACAGTAAACGCCACGGTACGTGGGATGCGGTCAGCGAGGGTGATGATGTCGTTTTCTCCCTCATGATTATCGTCCGCTGTCGTTTGAAGTTGTGTCTGCCGGTCACTTTCGCTCAAGCTGTCCCAGCCCTCAGGCGTGTAGCCGATCAATTCGATCATCTGAGTACCGGACAACTTCTCTAGACCGAGGGTGTGGCTGAAAGGATCAAGGCCGTGCGCGCTGTGGGCGTACAGGAACGCGGCAAGAGTTAAAACGGCCAATAGAATTGAGCGCGTGATGATTTTGCGCCCGACTCCATGTGCAAAAATGCTCTCATTCTGGGGGCGTGGGGGACGTTGCATCACGCCCGGTTCAGTTGGGTCAAAGCCAAGTGCAATTGCTGGCAGGCCGTCGGTGATAAGGTTAACCCACAAAATCTGGATTGCTAGCAGCGGCACGGGTACCCCAATCAGGATACCGACGAACATCACTAAGATTTCGGCGATGTTGGAACTCAGCAGAAACAATACAAACTTACGGATGTTGTCATAAATGGTGCGGCCTTCTTCGACCGCGGCGACAATCGTTGCAAAGTTGTCATCGGTCAGCACCATGTCAGCAGCGCCTTTGCTCACATCTGTTCCTGTGATGCCCATAGCGACACCAATATCGGCTTGCTTGAGCGCTGGAGCATCGTTCACACCATCGCCCGTCATGGCGACAACTTCACCCTGTTCTTGCAGTATTTTGACGAGGCGCAGCTTGTGTTCCGGCGCGACACGGGCGAAAACGGTGTGTGTTTTTAAAGTTTCAGTTAATTGGATATCGGACATCTTCTCGATCTCGATGCCGGTTACTGCGGGCGTCAACTGAGTGACAATGCCGAGATCAGTGCCAATCGCTTGCGCGGTTAAAGCATGGTCACCCGTGATCATAATCGTGCGTATGCCTGCTGCTCGTGCAGTTTTGACCGCATCGCGAGCTTCGGGTCGCGCTGGATCAAGGATTCCAATCAGGCCCAGCAAATTGAGGTCGCGCTCAATTTGCTCATTAATCGGTTCAGGAAGTTGGTCGAACGAACGATAGGCAACGCCAAGGACACGCAGCCCTTTCTTCGCCAACTCGTCAATTTCCTCCTGCCAGATTTGTCGCCGTTCGGCAGTCATGGAAACGGTGCCATCGGGCATATGCTCACCGGATGCCCATTCAAGCAGTTTGTCGGGGGCGCCTTTAGTGATCAATAGGTAAGGATGGTCAGAGAACTGCTTGCGAATTTCGTCATCCTTAACCGCGTGGATGGTAGTCATGGCTTTTCGTTCGCTGCTAAAGGGCAGCTCGGCGACGCGCGGGAGTTCACGTTCCAGCTCTTCGCGGGTCCAGCCAACTTTCTGTGCAGCGACCAGCAGTGCGCCTTCGGTGGTGTCGCCAACGACTTCAAATTCGCCATCGTCCTTCTTTTTGAGATAAGCATCGGTCGCCAGCGCCATTGCCCGGAGAAAGCGCCCAACAGTCAGGTCTTCGCGCGGGTTGATCTGACGTGCTGTTCGGTTATCGGTGCGCTCGACAAATTCGCCTTCCGGCGCATAGCCGACACCCGTGATCTCCACATCGTCGTGACCCGGCAGGGAAAGTAGGGTAGCGGTCATTTGATTGCGGGTGAGCGTACCCGTTTTGTCGGAACAGATGGTTGTAACCGAGCCGAGCGTTTCGACGGCAGGAAGACGACGGATGAGAGCATGGCGTTTGACCATGCGAGACGCGCCGAGCGACAGAGCCACGGTAATCACGGCTGTCAAACCTTCCGGCACGGCGGCAACGGCAAGACTTATCGACGTGAGCAGCATTTCACCTACGGCGATCCCGCGAAGCACCCCGGCGATGAACACGATGATTACGACACCAACCGCGCCGCGTACCAGCAAGATACCGAGTTTATCGATGCGCTTTTGCAAAGGCGTCTTTGTTTCTTTCACACCAATCAACAGGCTGGCGATCTTGCCCAGTTCTGTCTGTAATCCAGTTGCAGTAATGAGTATTTCACCGCGTCCGGAGGTAACAGAAGTACCCATGAAAACCATATTGTGTCGCTCACCGATGCCGATGCCGTCTTGATCAATAGGCTGTGTATTTTTGAATACAGCCTGTGATTCTCCAGTGAGTGCAGCCTCTTCAATCTGCAAATTGACGCTGACGAGCAATCGTCCGTCTGCGGGTACGCGGTCGCCTTCGTTGAGTAGGACAATATCACCCGGCACGAGGTCTTGTGCACTCACTACATACACCTCGCCCTGTCGCCGAACGCGCACCTGCGGCACCTGCATCGAACTAAGAGCGGCGAGTGCTTGTTCCGCCTGATACTCTTGGTAAGTACCCAAGACGGCATTTGCAATTACAATTAGGAGGATGACGATCACGTCTTTTACATCACCTAGGAACAGCGAAACGACCGCAGCTAGGATAAGAACGATGACCATAATGTTTTTGAATTGGCTGAAGACGAGTTGAATGAGACTTATTTTCGCTCCAGTTGGGAGTTTGTTCGTGCCATACTGCTGCTGACGCTGGGCGATTTCTTCGGGTGGCAACCCCGATTGCGGATTGACGTGCAGTTCCGCTAGGCTTGCAACGGTGTCAAGGCGATAAAAATTTGGCATTCGATGACCTCACTTCATGCATCAAGCGGTTCTATTTAACTCGAGGTAATATCGCCGTCTTTGTTAGCCCAAGGCTACCATGCTTGCAGCTATGTAGACCGGAGATGTTGGGTAGTCGAAGCTATCAAAACCTCCCGCAGAGTCTCACCCGAATCCTATTTCCCATCCTGATTGTGTCGATGGCAAATATAATCTAGACCAGTAGCCTACCTCATGGTGTTATCCTTTTTTATTCTAGCATGACGGAAGACTAACCACCTTGTTTTCTGATAAAACTATGGCACTTCTCGCAATTCTCTCAATATTGCCCTCGCCCCGCATGGTCTGCCTTCTATTTGAGCGCTGCCTTATTTCCCCGTAGGGAAGGGTCTCAGACCCTTCCGTTCTGACGATTTTACTTATAAATAACCACGATTGTAGGGACAGGATTCATCCTGTCCGGATTTCCCAATCCAACCATCACATACTTTGCAACGACCATCGGTTTTATTGCGTAATCTCAATCAAGCGCCCATCGGAATCAAGCACCGTTGCACGTCGTCCCCATGCCGAGTCTTTCGGTGCGGATAGCGGCTTGATACCCAAATTCTGCAACGTCTCGATGACAGCATCAACTGACTCAACCTTGATGCCAATCATCGTCGCGCCGCCTGCTTTACGGTCAGGTGCTTGACCCGCCTCGGCTGGGAAAATCTCCATCGTCACATCCCCAAGCTGCGTTGAATAATGGATTGCACCCGTCCCATGTTGTTCCTGCACAAACGTCAGGCCGAACGCACGATAAAACGCCAACATCGCTTCAATCGTACTCGTTCGCAGGACAATCAAATTCATGGATGGCATAATAATTCCTGTATTCTAATTCCCTAATTAACTTCTAGGGTATCCGATTGAATTGACTAAGGACACGACATGTGTTGAGTGTCGTAGGGTTGTATCAATAATACCTGTCGAGTGAATTTTTGTAGGGCTGAGGCGTGCCTCAGCCGCTGACCAAATACCACACTAATTAGTAAATCACCATTAGCCTGATGCGGAAAAAACCACCGATTCATTGTGATCTAACCTGCTGTCCTATCGTTCTATGGCACACGCCGTATCCGTCAAATGATCATCAGCCTCAGTACTATTTTTTAGGTTTATTTTCCGTTTATCTCACTTACCCAATTCCAACCATTCCCCAACCCGCTTAACAATCCCACTCCCTCAAAATGGTTAGTGCCAAGCTCGCCAAAGAGTTACAAAATGTTCTTCCAAAATGTAACCCTTTCGTCCCTCATCTGTTATACGATAGTCGTGGAGTATTTGCCTTTACTCCCTTGCCCTGTTACTACGGGCTATCAGCAGAGTGAGCCTGCGAACGTTGCTGATGTGGGTTGGGGTTAGGGGTATCTTCCGCGCATCTTAACATCTGACCAGCCGCCGCCGCATTTCTGAATGCCACTGCCGCCGCCGACGACATAACAGACATTGCTCGGCTAAACAAGGATTTTTTATGGCGATAAGACCGACAAGACCGACACAAAACCCGACATTGAACACTGCCGCCTGTGCTGCATATTCTGCATTTGCCCCCTTGTATCGTTTGAGGGCTAGGGGTTCTGGTAACTGACGACTAAAGACTATTTTTTGGCAATCTTGGCGGCGGCAACCCCTTTGATAAAATTGCCAAATTTGCCAATCTTTCGGTGCGCTTTAACACCTTTTCTCGCTCAACCAGAAACTTGAACCTCTGACGACGCATAGCAAACGCATGGCAAAAACCATAATTGTCGCCAAATTTGCCAATCTGGAGTGCGCTTCAGCGCCCTTTGTTGACTCAGACGGAGGCTTGAGCCTCCGAGTGCGAAGCCTCCCGTGGGACGACGACACAAACTTCACTTCCGAAATTGCAGAAACTGCCGCATCTTCCGCAGTTTCGGTGTCTCGCTCCCTCAAATCCGCACTATAAACCATTTAGGCATTTGCGGTTTTTGCAGTTTTATCGCTTCTACCAGATGTATTACCACTATCTACAGCGGATAAATATTGATGTGGAGTAAACCCGCCACCGCCACAATCAACGGCGCGAGAATGAGAGCCGGAAGGAAATTCGCCATGCGTGGCTTTTTGATGTCCAACAGAATCAGCGCCAGTCCCATCAACATCAGGCCGCCCACACCGGTCATCTCGTTAATCATCGGCGTGCTCATCACATTGCCTGCTACCGCGCCCAACAGCGATAAACCGCCTTGTACCACCAGAATGGTTACGATGCTGAAGCTCACGCCCACGCCAAAACTGGCCGAGAAGGCCATCGCCGTGAAAAAATCAAGCACACTTTTAATCGCAATTTGTTGAAAGCCTACTGCTAACCCCATGCCATCCTGTATCGAACCCACAAACGTCAGTGGGCCGATGCAGAAAACGAGGCTGGCGGTCACAAATCCGGTGATAAAACGGGTGCGCGAGTCAAGGCTTGCGCCTGTGTTCTGTGTTTCATCGTCAGATGGAAAAGGAGGTTGTTCTTTGGATAACTTTGATTGCAGCCAGCCACCGAAGCGCTCTAATCGGGTCTGAATATCCAGTAGTTCACCGATAATCACACCAATCGCGATGCTCAACAGGGGAATAATGATGTTCCCACTTTTCCCCGCGTTGCTGACACCAACGAATAGGGTCACTAAGCCCAAGCCCGTGACAACTGATTCCTGAATGTTTTGCGATAAACGGTTACCGACCAGCAGCCCAATCACGCTGCCAATCGCCACCGTAATCATATTGAGAATTGCGCCACCCATAGTCCGCCTTCGATACGCCATTGTAGGGACGGGATTTATCCCGTCCGCTGTAACTATGCCTGATAATCACCATTTGCCTGCGCTAAAAGAATGGATCATGGGTGATTGCTGTTAGCAAAATACTCTCGCCGCAAGAGCGCAAACAGGTGCAAATCGTAGAAACTGCCGTTCTCGAAAAACTGCTCGTGCTGGATGCCTTCATCTCGAAAGCCAGCTTTGTGCAGGACACGCCCCGAAGCCGGATTACGTCCGTCAGCATCGGCTTCAATCCGGTTGAGGTTCATGTTCGTGAAGCCAAAATCGACCATCGCTCGCACGGCTTCGGTCATCAATCCCTGACCCCAATAGGCCTGTGCCAGATCATAACCAATCGAAGCCCGTCGATCATGCCGCACCCAATAATTGAAGCCGCACATGCCGATAACCGTCGTATCACGCTTGAGGGTGATGCCCCAGCGCAGTTCCGCCCCATCCACATAACCCGCGCGAATGGCTTGAATTAAGTCGCAGGCTTGGTCGATGCGGTCATAGGCCAAGCCTGTGTTGTAGCGTGTCACTTCAAAATCGCTGCGAATGCGGTAGACAGCCTCGGCATCTTCTAGCGTCAATTCACGCAAGCACAGTCGAGGTGTGGAAAGTTTAGGGAACGTTCCGAATGCAAATTCCTCAGACACTATAGTTCATCCAGTTGATAATAGCTTTCGCCATCCGGTGCTTCATAATAACTGGCAAGCTCGACAAATTTCTCAGGGAATAGACGCACGATCACAAATTCACCGCTGGTCATGTGGGCTTCTGCATCCAATGTTTGTTTCATCACTTGCGCTTGTCCCACAACTCGCCATTTTCCCTCTACATCGTGGACAAGTGTGACCTTGGTCGGCGCAAATTGAAAGAGGCGTTCACCCGGCAGCTTGAACGTGTAGCGTCCTTGCTCGACAGGTGAATCCGGCATTCCCGTTTCACTGGTTAACCGGAGGATATGATTAATTTTGACAACACTGCCCATAAATTATGCACCTGCTGTTGATTGTTCCGTCCGCATTTGCGCCCAGAGACGTTCAATCTCTAACACCAATCGCCTGCCACTGCGTTCCATCAACCATACAGCCTCTATCTGGTCGTGGTTCAGCACTTCATTTTTACGCATGTGGTTAATATGCAGGAAGTAAGCACATTGCAGCACCATTTCCATCGGTGTGCGGGCGGCATACATCAACCGGTAACGGGGATCAGAAACGCGAAGCACATTGGGCGCATCCATTCCGTCAACGTATTCATCAACTGCTTCCGTCACCTTTTGCATAGGCAGCGTAATTTCGTCTAAGCGTTGATGTTGGCGCGGCGTGAGTATACCGAAGCGTTCACGCATCAGAGCATCATATCCTCGTTGGATATCGTTCCGCAGACGAACCAAATCAATAGGAGTAGCAATATTCATGGTGGCACAACCGATCTCATATACATCCCCTTATACTAAAGGGTGTGTTATATGTTCACTATTTTACCCTATTGTTCAGGACGCTGCGTGTTTCAGATTTGTACAAACATCCTAACGAATTCAATTTGAGTATTTATGGTGTGGTGATATAGGGCTGAATGCTTCCATCCAACCCTGTATTGATGACCATTAACCCGCTTAATTCTTGGTCATTGTGATCGGCAAAGTCGCGCTGCACAAATGGCCTTGTACCATAGCGGTATCAATCAGTGAACCACTCATTTGTGTGGACGAAATCACCTGCAAAATTAACTTGCGATTAAAGGTCGCACCCTGATTATCTACAAGATCGTATGAGCCAGAGAAGGTATTGCCACTGCGAACCAATGGCCCACCATCAACATAGATCAGCGATGAACTGGCAGCCACAACATTAAACACGTCTTGGCGCGAGGCAGGCATGAAGTCGAAATTACTGATGTCGCTGCATGACTCTTTGCCATCACCAAAATTGACCGTCCATGAACCACTTAAAGGTGTGTTGCCACCACCGCCTCCACTTGGCGGAGGATTATTGTTGCCGCTGTTATGACCCGCAGGCGGTACAGGTGGTACATTCACAATTGGCACCAACGGTGGCGCGTTGACATCGGTTACTTTGTCGCAGTCGCCTTTCGGTTTCACATCATCTTGTTTGACCCATACTTCGTTAGCCGCTTTGTCGGGTGCAACTTCACTTTTATCGAGCTTCCACCACAGGCTGCCATCTTTGGCTTTGGCTTGCCCCAGCACTTTGTAAGTCGAACCTGCCGACAAAAAGACAATCGCAGTGCGGTTCTCACCGGGGCCGACGCGCACATGCACGGTGTCATCACGGGTCGTACTGATGGTACAGTTAATGGCTTGGCTGGCAACCGTGGTGCTGGTCGTACCCGTGATTTTTTCGCTGTTGTCAAAGGACGCGACAAGTGCGAGTACTGTTTCTTCTTCGCGCAGCTTGCCCGCCAGTGATATTTCTTCGACAATTCCAGCGCTGCCGTTAGTAAACGGGATAACCATCACACGCGCGCGACCATCGTCCGCGCTGTAATCGTACTGAATACCTTTGCGCTTGCCGATTTCCAGCGGCTCGATTTTACTTTCCTTAAAGGCACGGTCGGGGTAGGCTTTGCTGAAATAGGTTTTCAGAATGTCATTCTGTGAGGTGCTTTTGATGTCCACACCAATGGCTTGTAACGCGGCGTAATCTAGCACGAAGAGTTGTGTTTGTTCACTGGTGAGTTGTAAAGGACTGCTCTTTTTAGTGATCTTCCATGCTTTCGGATAGCTAAAGGTTGCGCCGCTTTCAAAGGTGTATTTCTCGGTCAGTTTGTCTTGCGCCAGCGCGGGAAACACCAGCACCCCTAACAAAGTGACAAGGATGGCGGATAACAGTGTCCGCCCTAAACGGTATCGCATAAAGACCTCTCTAAACCACATATTTTTCTATTGAACAGTTTATATCATCATAACGCGTGACCGCATAAAAGTCTTCTAATAGGATAGATTTTTGACTTTGCGATGACCTTACAGAAAATTCAACCAAAGGAATGAATTGCGGAGAGAAAAGCTTGTATAAGTTAAATGAGAGGCGTGAATAATTAAGCAAAGGCTCGATGAGTAAGCGAAAAAGGTGGAAAGGGTAGTCCCACAATTACGCCGAACGCGAATTCGATCAAATGGGTTTTGTAGGTGGCGCACGGCTGCGTGTCCCTCATATAAACCGACGACCAAATTATCAGATTCCCACATCGCGCCGTTGGAAAGCCCAAACACTCGCTATGACCAGCGCAATAGTGATTCCGAGGAGCAGCACCACACTTCCGGCGTTTAAACCTGTTTGCATGACATGGGCATTATCGTAATAAGAGAAGAAGGAAATCGAGCGTAAGACAGCAATCGGGGATTCACTGGCGAGACTGCCGATTAAATCGAGAATATAACTCCCGACGATAAAGAAGGCAGCGACAGCGGTAGCTAGACTTTTACGGCGAAACAGCGTTCCCACAAACATCGTGAATGCCAGCATCAACAATGCACTCGGAAGGATATTCAGATTGCTAATAATCAACAATTGGACATCCAATTGAATTGCAGATGAAATGCCGCCGACCAAAAGCCCTACAAATCCAAATAACACAATACCTGTAAGCATCAAAGCATAGGCCGCAAATTTTTCAAGTACGATGCGCCACCGTGGGACGGGTAAGCTCAACAGCACATCCATAATGCCTGCATCTTCCTCGTTAACGGTGACGTTCAACCCTGCCAGTACGGTATACACTGCCAATATCAACAGTACGCGCCCAAAATAACCTGCACTGACAAAGCCTTCAGGAGTCGCCATCTGCGCCGCATCTTCCATACCGAGCGCTTTGATGATTCCCGGCATGGTATTCAAGAAATTCTCAAATTGTTTGAGGAAATCGAGATTGGGGATGATAAATAAAATCAAAAAACCCAATAGTGCCAGACCACAACCCCAATAAATCATGCCTCGCCAATTACGCCGCATCGTTTCGTTGAAAATTGACCAAGGCATGTTTTTTCCTATCTCATCACACTGAACGGACAATCTCAGTACAGTATCACCTAAATTCCCACATCGCGCCGTTGGAAACTCCAAATCGCTCCGCCTGCACAGATGACCATCACCGCCAACAATAGGATAACATTACCGGCTGATAATCCATGCAGGATAACCCCTTGATGGTCGTAGTAGTTAAAGAACGACAACCCTTTTACCTTGTCCAAGAATGTACCGCTGGCGGCTACACCCAAAAAGTTAAGCACATAACTCCCCACCACAAAGAAGGCGGCTACGGCTGTGGCCGTTCCTTTACTGCGGAAGACTGCGCCTGCCAGTGCCGTGAAGCCCAAGATCAGCAGTGAAGCCGGAATGATGTTGATTGTCGCCTGCAACAATCGGCTGCCGTCCACTTGCAACGCTGAAAAGCGCGTACCAATTAACAATCCGATATAGGATATGGCGACGATCCCGATAATCATCAGGCCATAAGCCAGAAACTTCTCCAACACCACACGCCACCGTGCCACCGGAAGACTCAACACCACATCCATGATGCCCGCGTCTTCGTCATTCGCCGTGATATTCAAACCCGACAGGATGGCGTAAACCGCGAAGATCAGCAGCAGATAACCAAAGTAACCGTAGGCCAGAAAACCTTCAGGTGTTGCCAATGAAGAGGCATCGCCACCAAACAATTGCAGCAAAGCAGGTGGCAGCGTCTTGGAAATCTCGCCATATTGTTTGAGCATATTGGCATCTTGCACCACCATCATAATCATCAGGCCGTACAAACCAAAGCCGATACCCCAATAAATCATC
>JBBQLX010000177.1:0-11083 GCA_038328375.1 Aggregatilineales bacterium
TAACCCTTCTGGTCGAATGCGACCTTGAGACAAACACGCTTTGAACCCTTGCTCCGATCCCGAATACCGTCGATAAATTGGAACATTGCATAGCCAAAACCTATTTTTTTACGCAGCAGGCTTTGAACGTGTTTCACGGCAGTGGCCGACTCATCCACCGAAGCATAGCCCGTAACCCATTCACCAGTGACATCTCCAAACCGCTTACATGGGGCGACGCTAACCTTGTGGTTGTTGCGGATACGTTTGATCTTGCCCGATTCTCCGTCAGTCCACATATAGAACGCACCAGCTTCTTCAGCAAACCAAATAGGGGTTGCCACGCCTTCGCCATTCTTGCGAAATGTCTCCAGACTCAAAAATTCTTGATCCTTAAATTGCTTCAAATCCGTCATGTTATGCTCCTAAGTAACCAACCCATAAAGGGGGCTTTTGTTGATGAATGCTGAGAAACTGCTTGATATGCTGCGCTAAGCCAAAGCCTCATTGGTCAGCGTTGGCGCTTGTGCTCATCCTCAATGTGCTTGCGGATGGCCTCGGCAATCTCGATGAGACTATCGAGTTGTTGAGCGGTGAGGACATCGCCAAAGCAGTGCTTAATTTCCAGATGCTGCAAAGGCAAGGCACGTTCGATAGCCTGTTTACCGGTATCGGTTAGGCTGACCTGAAAACCCCGTGCATCATCTGGAGTGTCTACTTTGTTCACTAGACCGCTTGCTTCCATACGGGTGATCTGGTGCGAAAGGCGGCTGATTTCCCATGTAAGGTTACGGCACATATCTTTGGCACGCACAGCGGGAGTGCCAGACTCGTAGAGTGAAACCAGCACCAGAAACTCGGCTTCGGTCAATTCGGAGTGGGTAGCCAAGCGCTGCGTCAGATGCGGCAGCAGTTGCATACGGATGCTGTGAAGCGCACGCCACGCCTTGAATTGTTGTTCCGTCAGTATGTTTGTTTCCATATCGACATTCTAACGGATTATTACTTGACGTGTCAACAAAAATGACTTAACGAAGCATGAGTGACTTTTGCCTCTGCGCCGCCTCTGTCATACGATAGGCAAAAACCTACTGAATACGTATTGGCGTTGTTCAGGCTATAATAAAGAAAATCACATAAGGAGACTCATGGAAACCTATTTAGAGATTGTCAAAACAAAAACCGGTAAAACACCAGACGACTTTCGGATTCTAGTTCAGGAAAAAGGTCTCACCAAACCCGGTGAGATTATCGAGTGGCTCAAAGAAGAATTTGAGATCGTCCCCAGTCATGCGAAGGCTGTTGCCAACGCTATTCTTCATAGCGACCAGCCTAAAGAGAGTGATGACCAAAGCATCGCCAAACATTTCACTTCGATTAAAGAAGTTTGGCGCGCTCCCTATGATGAACTCATCGCGACGATGAAGGAATTTGGGGATGATTTCAATGTTGAGCCTACCAAAACCTTCCTCACCCTCCTCCGTAAAGATAAGAAATTCGGCCTCATACAAGTGTCTCCCAAACGGCTCGACATCGGCATCAAACTACCCGGTACGAAGGCTAAAGGTCGGTTCGAAAGTGCCGGAGCGTGGAATTCATTGGTGACCCATCGCGTAAAAATTGATGACGCTGATGAGATTGATGCTGATTTATACACATGGTTGCGCCAAGCCTACGACAAAGCCTGATTATCGAGCGGGTGTTAGCCGGATACGCACCAGCTCTCCAATCGAGTCAGGAAACAAGCATACTCTCCTCGGATCAAATGGCGAGTGAAATTATGAGGGTGCTCATGGATAGTGTGGCGAGACAATTATCAAACCGATCATGTAGTTAACCAAGTTATATATAGGGGCGTAGCATTGCCACGCCCGATATACGACTCTTACGCACTTGGAGTAGCAGTCGGTGAGCCAGACGGACGTGTGCCACTGGGCGGAGCGCCACCCGGTCGATTACCGCCGGGGCCGCCATTCGTGCCTGTTTCAACGGGAGTGGTTGAAAGGTCGAGCGCGATGTTGAAGATCGCCTTATAACCGCCGATGGTCTTGTCATCATTCTCAACAACATCCAGCGTCAATGTTTCACCATCATCAGCAAAAATACCATCGTCCGCGTTCATCATGTCCCGTCCGGTATGGGTCGAATAAGGCTTCTGCGCGTAAATCACATCGGTCATCGCCTCATCAAAGAACAACTGTGATGTGAACTCATAACTGGAGTCGGAAGCCGGATCGGTGCGAATTTTGAAGTGGATATGCACGGTGCGTCCGCGATACCAACCGGGGTAAATGGTGGTGAAGGCGACTGTTCCGAACTTATCCGTCACCTGATAACCGCGCAGGAATTTCTTGCCGGTGTTATCCACACCCTGCGCGTTCACATCCGAATAGTTACCCAAAGCATCACAGTGCCAGACATCGACCTGTGCGCCTTCTAACGCGATGCACGAGTCATCATCAACCTGCGTCACTTGGAAAACCAATTGCAGCAGCACCCCTTCAACGATGCTCCCATCGGACGGTTCGACACGAATATCGGAACGATTGAGCATCTCATCCACGAAGTAGGGGCCTTCGGTCTTGGCGGGTTTAACCACGCAGCTTGGCAGTGCTGTTCCAACCGGAGTCGCCGTTGCCTGCCCAATTCGCAGGTTCTTGAAGCCAGTGCCGACGAAGAAGGCCGCGCCTGCGCCGCCCAACAGCGTCAATACCTCGCGCCGCGATAGGATGCGACCAATTGGCTTATCGTCATCGTGCAATTCTGTGTCATGTACTGTCATTTTGATTTCCTTCTGAGATCGGGAGTAACTGGTAAATGTTGATTTCACATTGTGGCTACTTTAAAGGATAGATGTCCAGAAGTTATGGAGATTTGATTAGGAAGCTGTGAAGTTGGGAAATAGAAGCGTTTTGCACTAAAAAGGCAGTTACTTAAGCGCCAGCAAATTTATCACCCTTAAAATAATCCTCCATCACATCCATCCATTGCACAAGACTGCGCCACTGACCAAAGGGCTGATAATAAGCCGCGATTTCTCGGTCATCTTTGGCGGCGACACCTTTATTGATGCTGTCTTTGTAGACTGTGCGGCAGACGCTATCGGTTGCCAGTCGATCAAAATGACCGAGTAACTTGAGCATACTTCCCGCAGCGTAATCTCCAAATCCTTTGAGCGACTTGATTCGTTTGTAAACTTCATCGGATGGCAAATCGGCATCACGCCATGACTCGACTTCGAGTTCACCGTTAGCAATGCGGTTGGCGAGCAGATGTAGATAATCGCCGCGATAACCGGCGCGAACGTGGGCGTTCAAATCCTCAACCGACATACTAGCGAGGCGCTGCGGCGTGGGAAAAGCATGTCCACCTCCGACGTAAGCATCTCCCAATGTTACGGTGCGCTCGGTCATTTGGATGGTCATACGCCATGTGGTGTTGGTTGTAAAAAGTGTCTTAACCAAATCTTCCCAAACCGAGGGTGTGGATAACAAGCGGCCTGCGCCAAGTTGTTCGATCCATGCGTAACGCTGATGCTGACGAACCAGCGCGTAAAAGCTGCTCAGGTTGCGGTCGATTTCGAGGCTGCGACGAACACCGCGTCCTATTTCTTCGATCTTGCTGTCACTGAGCGCGTCAATACCTTCGACATGCACTGTGATTGAACCTGCCGTTGCCTCTGAAGCAGGTAGAATCAGCCGTACAACCGCGCCGTCGCTCAACTGATGAATACGTTCGAGTGTGCGCGTGTCTTCGTCACAGCTAAAAGGTGGCAAATCGCACCATCCATGACTGACGACTGAAGTCCAAAAGTGGAAATCCGGCGGCGTGGGAATGGTGAAGCTGGGCATGAAAGTTATTTCGCTTGTTATAGGAAGATCAATAAATTATGCGGCTGGAAGTGGCTGCGGTTCTGGAATGGGGTCACCAAATTCAAGCGCTACTTCAATCCAACCTTGTTTGGCTTCGCGTACCAAATCCAAAACGTCTTCCCAGTTATCTGCTTGAGTCATACATCCGGGTAATTCTTTTACTTTAATGACCCAACCCCCTTCTTCGGAAGGAATGACTTCTAAGCTATAGGGAAGGGACATGTAGTAATTGAGTGATTTATTCGTCATCGCCTGTCTCCTCATCAGTTTCAATTTCTGGATAGAGCGCATCAAGGGCTTCAATCACTATATTGACGTATTCAGGTTTAACTGTATTTCCGTGAACGGGAATGACTACTTTTGTATTGCTTCTATGGCGAAAAATATGATGGCTGCCTGCAACACGAATGAGCATAAACTCACAACGTCCCAAAAGAGTTTCAAGTTCACTAAACTTGACTCCCTTTGGGTTATTACGAAGTTTTTGTCTTAACTTCTCCCGCTTCGACATAGTTAGTTGTTCCTTTGGCGATTTAATGATTATAGCGCCAATCATCAGCGAAGGAGTTCAAGCTATATCTCACCACATTCTAAATAACACACCAAATTTTAATCATATGCTGACAAGAAAAATATCCGTTTCGTGTTGAATGGCAAATACATCCATTCTATTGCAATTCTAAGAAAATCTCGCCTGTTCTGTAATGCTTTCATAAGATTAGGTGTCTATACTGCATAGTGTTGATGTTTTAATGAAAGGTCAAGATGATGAGTTCACAAAATGAAGTCGCCACTTTAGCGGGCGGGTGTTTCTGGTGCTTAGAAGCGGTTTATGATCAACTGCGCGGCGTGGTATCAGTCGAGTCTGGTTACATGGGCGGCAAGGTCGATAATCCAAGCTACCGTGCGGTTTGCACCGGCACAACCGGTCACGCTGAAGTGATCCAAATTACCTACGATCCTACACAGGTCAGCTTCCAAGACTTGTTGGATGTGTTCTTCGTCATCCATGACCCGACCACATTGAACCGTCAGGGGAATGATGTTGGCACACAGTATCGTTCAGCGATTTACACTCACACGCCGGAACAGAAGGAAATCGCCGATAAGGCCATCGCGGCCCTGAACGCCGAACATCGTTGGAACAGCCCGATTGTGACCGAAGTTACACCGGTTTCCAAGTTCTACATTGCTGAAGATTATCATCAGGAATACTTCGCCAATAACGAGAGCCAACCGTACTGCCAAATCGTGGTCGCCCCGAAGGTTGCCAAGTTCCGCAAGTACTACATGGAAAAGCTCAAGGCGTAATTTGGGTTTCGTCGCAGTGACATAAGGAAATGCGTAGGGGCTTGCTGTCGGCAAGCCCTTTTTGTTGCTATTTACTCAAACGTAATCGCTTCGGTCGGCTTGATTTTGGCGAAATTACGCAGGGTTGCGTTGGTGTGGTTGATAATCTGGTCAGCGGTCAGTACGCCATTGTCCATTGTTGAATGGGCATCGCTAGCGATGGTGACATTGTAGCCGCGCCCGTAAGCATCACGACTGGTTGAATCCACGCACATCTCGGTTTGCATTCCGCTGAGAACCAAGCGTTTAATACCTTTTTCCTCCAACACCTTTTGTAAATTGGTGTCTTGGAAGGCCGATGGGTTAAACTTTTGGATGATGGTCTCTCCAGCTTGTGGTGCAATCGATGGGTGAATTTCATGCTCTGGTTTACCGGGAACCAGCGAACCACCCGATTCGGGGTCTTCGTTGTGCTGCACATAGATCACCGGAACACCGCTGCTGTGTGCATGGTCGATCAAAGTTTTGACCTGCTTCAGCAAACGTTCCGGTTCAAATGCACCTTCATCAAATAACCCTTGCTGCATATCAATGACCAATAGTGCGGTATCGCCAGCCATATTCATCCTCCTCAAGTCAGAATTTATGTTCGTCACTAAACTATACCCGACAATTTCTGATGATACAAATGATCTATGAGGTTGGTATTAAAACAGAACAAAAGGGCTAAGGTGTGGTATAATCAAAATTGACTTCAAAAATCAAGGAGGAGTAATACTATGGCAGATCAAGCAGCAGCATCCACCGTGAACTTCAATTCGATCATGATCGGAACCAGCCAACCCAAAGCCCTTGGCGAGTTTTATGAAAAGGTCTTTGGTCGTCCCGCCGATATGGTTGAAGACGGTTGGTACATGTGGCAAGCAGGCAGCGCGTCGATCAGCATTGGTGAACACTCCGAGGTAAAAGGCCAATCTAAAGAACCAGCACGAATTATGATGAACCTTGAGACTAAAGAAGTCAAAGCCGAATTTGAGCGGCTGCAAAAGCTGAACGTCACCGTCATTAAAGAGCCTTATGAAATGGGTGGGGGATGGATCGCCACCCTTGCCGACCCCGATGGTAACTTCGTACAACTCGTAACCCCGTGGGAAATGTGATCGAAGGTACTGAATAACCAATCTCGCTGCGGAGTGGGAGTACACGCAGGTACTCCCCTACTTAATCCGATGTTTTAGGCTCTTTTTGTCTAGAATCGCACTGAACTATTTAAATTTTTGTCGATAATCCTATACATTGGCACTTGATGAATGCAGCTTGAGCGAAGCGGTGTATAATTTACATCTAAATTAATGTACACCGGAGTCGTTGGCGCTATGCCCGAACCCTCTGCTTTACCCGATTTACCCCTTGATGACATCCAACGCCTGCGCTCAATGGTTGTGGAGGTCAAGACCGCCCTCCAAAATCAGGGCGAACTGCTTCAAATGCGTGGCATGTCGCTGCCACCCGGCGCGCTGAACAATCTGGACAGCATGGATACCGATCTGGGTAGTCTGCAAAAAAATATCGGTGGCGAAAGTACCGAACTGCTGCAACTGCGGACGTTGGCGGCAACCTCGGCGCTCATCAATTCCTCGCGTGATCTGGATACTGTGTTCGCCCGTGCCATCGAGGAAGTTATCCGCCTGACCGGGGCGGAGCGCGGTTACATTGTGTTGATCGACCCGCTAACAGGCGAGCAAAACCTGCGAATTGCCCGTGATTTGGACAGCGGTGTTAATGCCACCTTTCAGGGTAGCAAAACCATCCTGAATGAAGTCCTTTCGACTGGCGAACCTTTGCTGGCGGACAACGCTTACAAAGACCCACGCTTTGCGGATCGTGGCACGGTCGCTCAGACTGCGCTGCGTTCGGTGCTGTGTGTACCGCTTAAAGACAAAGCCAGTCTTGTGGTCGGCGCGGTCTATGTGGATAACCGTCTATTAGCAGGCATCTTTGATCGCCGTGTTTTGACGATTCTGGTGGGGTTTGCCAACCAGATGGCTGTCGCTGTCGAAAACGCACGACTGTTCATGCAGGGGCAGGCCAACCTTAGCAACATTACCGAGTTGAACGAAGTGCGCGAAAATGTGTTTGGCTCAATCGAAAGCGGTGTTATTACCACCGACTCGGTTAATGCCATCCGCACCATCAACAGTGCTGCTGCCACCATTCTCGGCTGTTCACGTGAAACATCACTTGGTCGTTCGCTGACGGATATTCTGCCGCTGGTCACGAGTACTCACTTGAGTCATGTTTACGAACAGGATGATCGTCAATCCTTTGAAGCCACAATGGAAACGCCCGATGGCTCCAAGATCATCACCCTGAAGCTCAGCCCGCTCAAAGACGCGGATGGACAGACTCAAGGTGTGGCGGTCGTCTTGGATAATGTGACCGACCAACGTGAACGCGAGACACAGTTGAGCATTATCCGGCGTTACCTGCCACCTGCGATGGTCGATAACATCGAACTGATTTCCGGGTTGGCACTCGGTGGTGAACGGCGCGAAATGACCTGCATGTACGTGGAAGTTCGCCCATTAGCGACTTTCCCGCCAGAATTGCGTCCGCGAGAAGTCATGGCGCTGCTAAATGAATACCATGATGTTGCCACCGCTTGCATCCACAGCAGCAACGGCGTGATTGACAAATACATGGGTACCGAGATCATGGCGCTTTATAATACGCAGTTCAACCCGATGGAAGATCACGCTAATCAGGCACTAGAAGCCGCCTTGTTGATGCGCGAAGCCTTCATCAAGCTCTATGAATGGCAGGGGATTGATCCGCAGCCGCATTACTTCCGCATCGGCATTCATAGTGGTGTCGCGACGACCGGTAACGTGGGCAGCATCAGCCGCCGTGACTTCACCGCGCTGGGTGATACCATCAATCTCGCCCATCGTCTATTGGAGAATGCCAAACCGGGACAAATCTTGGTGAGCGAAGCCTGCTGTGGCTATATCCATAAAGCGTTGGGCAGTTACCCGGAACATGTCGTCTTTGGAACACAGGAGCCAATCAAGGCTAAAGGTCGTCAACAATTCACGACCGTTTATGAGGTGATTGCTAAATGAGCCAGTTCCAATCCGAAGAAACCGCCCGATTTCAAGCAAATCGCACCACGACTCAAGAGCAAATTCGCAACCTAGCAAAACAGGTTAACGACACCTTGGAATTGCTGCGTAATCAGCGTGACATTCTTCGTCAGCGCGGCATGAGCTTGCCCGCTAACTCGATGGACACCCTCAAGCAGCTTAAAAATGGCGTAGACAAATTAAGCAATAAAATCACCAATGTGCTGATCGAACTTAAGCAGTTGCGTGAACTCGTCACCACCGCCTCGATTGTGAATTCCTCCTTGGATACAGGGCAGGTTCTTAACGAGGTGATGGATACAGTCGTTCGTATTACCGGCGCGGAACGGGGTTATATCGCACTCGTCAACAGCTACAGCGGTGCGATGGAATATCCGGTGCGGCGCGGCATTGACCGTGAACAACTGGAACAGGGTGATCTGGTCGTCAGCAGTTCGATCATTAACGAAGTGCTGGTGACAGGCGAAGGGGTCATCACCGAAAACGCCAGTAAAGATAACCGATTTCAAGGACATCAGAGCGTCATCGGCTTTCAACTCCGCAGTATTCTCGCTGTGCCTTTGAAAGTACATGAAACCGTTATCGGCGTGGTCTACTGCGATAACCGCATCGTCGATGGTCTTTTCAAGTCTAGTGATCTCAACCTCATCAACGCCTTCGCCAGCCAAGCTGCCGTCGCCATCGAGAACGCCCGTTTGTACGAAGCGCTGCAAGCTCAAGTCACAGAAATGACCGAATCGCGCGATCTGCTCACCAGCATCTTCTCGTCCATTGTCAGTGGAGTGATTACTATCAATCGTGAGGACATTGTCACCGACTGTAATCCGGCAGCCGAGGCCGTCATCGGTCGTACTCGCGAGTTCCTCATTGGTTATCATCTTGCCGATAATATGTTGGGTGTTGGTGATGATTTCTACGCTGGTCTGGTGCGGGTGCGTGAACAGGGTACACCCGAACGCATGACCGTCGAGCCAGTGCTGGATGGCAGCAAGCGTTACTGGAATATCACCATGAGTCCTTTGCGTGACAGCGAGGGTGTGAGTCAGGGTGTCGCTATTGTGTTGGATGATCAAACCGAAACCCGCCGCCGTCAGGAGCAGTTGGGTATCGTCAGCAATTATATGAAGCTCAAACTGGAAAATATTCAGGATGCCGCCAACTTGGATGTGGGTGGGCAAGAGCGCGAAATTAGTATGCTCCACTCGGATGTGCGCGGCTTTACCACCTTCAGCGAACAGCTTGACCCCGAACGCCTGATGGAGATCATCAACGCCTATATCAGCCTCGCCAGTGATGCCATCAACCTCTACGAAGGCGTGGTTGATAAATATATGGGTGACGCGGTTACTGGCCTATTTAACACCCCATTTAATCCGCAGGAAGATCACGCATTACGCGCCGTCCGTGCCGCCATGAGTATGAAGTATGATCTGCTGGCGCTGCATGAAGTCCTACCCGAAGAACAGCGTTTGTTTTACGGCATCGGTGTTCATACCGGCATGGCGGTTCTGGGCAATATCGGTGGCGCGGAACGTAAAGAATATGGCGCGTTGGGTGATGCCCCTGACCTCGCCAAGCTGCTGCAAGAAAACGCCGAACGCGGTGAAGTCCTCATCAGCCAAGCGACTTATGAGGTCGTAAAAGACAACTATGAGTGCGAAGCCCTTGAACCGCGCAAAACCAAAGGCTACGCTGATTTCACCGTGATGTACCGCGTCCTCAAACATAAACGCCGTACCAGCACTGCGCTGCTCGAACCGATCAATCTGGATGAGTTGAATTTCTAGCAGACACTTCAAATGAGTTTCATTAGATAGCGGACACAAGCATTTGTGTCCCTAGCCAAACCTTCTTAATTCATCAAGCTCATTGAAACCTTCGGTAGTGGCTTAGTCAGGCTCCTGATCTATTATTCACAGAACCAAAATTTATCGAGGCCCAATTTGCACATTAATACGGCAGTTTCTAGCTTTGCCCCTCTGGTTCCAAAGTGGAGTTTTGTCAGTTTTTTATTGAAAAAGAGCAGTACATTAACCCTTAAAGCCTGTTCTGTTAATGACATCTTGGTGAGATTTTCTAAATAACTTCGAATAGACAGATCATTACAGACCGCACGATTAATTTGAAATAGGTGATAGCCAGTTCTTCCGCCTATTGATTGTAAGTAGGGATTCGTACTATTAAACTCACTGAGATCGCCCCCAGTTATTGATCGTATTTTCTTTCGCAGCCAAATCTCGATCCAATTAGCTATATCTTCATTTAGCTGAGCATGTGAAGTCAATCTGAATCGCCGCTCTATTTTTTCAACTAAATTTTGATTACTGGCTCTTAGCAGAATCGGTAAATCTTCATAGCTTTTTTCGCTGTAATAACTACTGTCTAAGGGAGGTATTGGTCGCCACTCTTGCATACATAATCCTCTGTTGACGTTTCATTTATTATACATTTTATAAGTCCTATTTGATGCCATTCGCATCCATTTCGGATACTATTGCCCCAATAGTAATTCATCTTTCACTCAAAATAGGACAAAAACATGGCTGGCTTTAATGGACTTGGAATGCACCTCGGTAATCTCTCGACACTTTCAAAAGCCCAAACACGCTCCATCAGCGCCGAAAACTTCAATGGTGAAAAGGGCAAAGGCGGCATGGCAACCGAAGGCACAGGCGCTCAATCCGCCCGTCTGTTAGGCCAAACTTGGAAAGTATCGCCCAGTATCAACATCGAACCCAAGCAAACCGTCACCCTCGCAGAAATTGATGGCCCCGGCGCGATCCAACAAATTTGGCTGAC
>JBBQLX010000178.1:0-10966 GCA_038328375.1 Aggregatilineales bacterium
CATGATTAACTCCCAATCGGCGTGGGTACAACGACCGTTGGTTCAATCGTGGGGAGCACACGGTTGGTGTACTTGACACAGTTTTGCGTAACGAGCTGTAAACCCGTCTGGATAATCGTCATAATTGTGGGTTCAGGTGGCGGTTTCGTCCCCTGAGCCTCCGTCAACAATGTCCATGCCGAGTCACAATTCGCCGGGCCGCCAATGTAATAATAGGCCAAACCCTGCTGATAGTAGCATTCGATGGCAGTCGAGTCATTGGCTTGGCAAGCCTTGAAATCCACAATCGCGTCTTCGTAGTTCCGGCGGCGGAAGCGTACACCGCCCCGCGCTTTATACGCATCGGCATAGGCGGGGTCAATAGTGAGAGCATCATCGCAATAACCCTCAGCTTGCTCATTTTGCCCGACCTGCGTATAAGTCTCGCATAAACGCAGCAAGGCCTTAGCATTGCGTGGCTGAATACTGAGTACCTTTTCGTAGGACGCAATCGCGTCTTCCAGACGGTTAGCGCCCTTATACTGCCCTGCGAGTTCGAAGTAGGGAGCCGCCAAATTGGGATTGATGTTAATGGCATCTTCGAGTTCCCTAATGGCCTCATCACGCCTGCCTACCAAAATCAAAGCAATGGCAAAACCACGGTGGGCATCCACATTCTTGGGATCAGCATCCACCGCCGCCTGACCATAATCCAAACCCTGTTGATAACGCCCAATATCAGTATAAGCCCGTGCCAAAACGGCCAGCAGCGGCGAAAAATTGTTGTTGATCTCAAAGCCTTTTAGCGCGAAGGGAATGGCAGACTGCGAATCATCCAACCAGACCAGCGCCTTTGCCTTGAGGGTATAGGCACGCACATCCTGCGGAGCAACTTCAATGGCATGGTCGCCCACTTCAGAAGCGATTTCAGAATCCGATTTCGGTCGGTTTTGGACAAGATTGGCGGTTCGATCTAACTCGATCAGCGTCCGCCCATACTCATAAAGGTAATTGATGTTATCTGGCTCTTGGCTGACTGCCTGAGCATAGGCGGCAGCCGCTTCCTCCATTTTACCCTGCAAGAACATGTCATAACCCTGCGAAGCCCATGTGCTGGCAAAAGCCGTCGGTGTAGGCGCTAAGCCCACAGCACCCAGCGCCACCAATTGCAGTTGCCCAAATTGTGAACTGACAAATACCAGAAAGCCGCCAATCAACAAGCCGTAGAAGAACAGAAAACGTCCATTTACGCGACTGCGACGACGACTGCTAAAGAACGGTTGTGAATAATCCCGTTTGATTTGCATACTCATATTCCTGTAAAACAACCTTCATCTCAAAAATAGCGGACTGGCTAGGTGGTGTCAAGACGTAGCCAAGTGGGGGGATAAGCGCCAAGCGCTTCCTTATAAAGTGTTAAGGTGGAGTGTAATTGGTAACGCTAAATCGTATCGGACTGCTTGTTTGCCCAGTACCATCGCTCATGCTAGCAGTCGCAACCAACTCATGTTCCCCAAGTGCGAGCTGCCACCACAATACCCAAGGCGAAGCATCGACCTGACCAATCACCTGATCGTCCAACCGATAAGTGACAGACTGGGTGCCAGAAGGTGCTGCTACTGTCAAACGCAAGCGCTGGGTATCGGCAGGCGTTAATGGACTCAATTGAAAGATCGTGTAAGGATCAGGCGCAAGCAGCCGCAAGCCTGTCTTATGATCGGTGATCTGCACAGGCGCGTTTTGGGGTGGTGGACGGATGCCATGCCGCAGCGCCCAATCTCGTGCTTCTTGCGGCAGCACCAGATACACCTGCGATTGCTTGCGGTCTTGCGGGGTGGATGTATCCGCCAAATAGCCTGTTTGACGGTCGATGACAAACGTTTGATACAAATTGTCCGGCTGCGACGGAACCGTTCCATCGACAAAAATTTCATCCTTGGTCAGAGAGCATTGTGGTGTCGGCAGCAGGCCGCTGGTAGCACATACTGTCTGATGAACAATACCCGGCGGCTCAGTAAAAGGAACTTCCGGTTGCCCGATCAGAACATCACGAATAAAAGCATTCCAGATGGGCGCAGCGCCGCTTACACCTGTCACATTCACCATCGGCGCGTTATCCGCATTGCCGACCCACACGCCTACCACCAGATTGGGTGTGTAGCCCACAATCCAGTTATCGCGGAAGTCAGTGGTCGTTCCGGTCTTGGCAGCGGCTGGACGACCAATATTCAACGCACTATTCGGGCCAAAAGCGGGTATGCGTGCGCCGTTATCGCTCAGAATGTCAGTGATGACATAGGCCACTCGCGGATCAATCACCGATGTTAAGAGTGGCGCAGGCTGCCACTGATACAGCACATTCCCATCGTGATCGGCAACTTTCAAAATAAACGTCGGCTGTACGCGATAGCCGCCATTCGGGAAAATGCTGTAGGCTTGCGTCAAATCAAGCAAACGCACCTCGCCACCACCCAGCGTAATAGCGAGATCAATATTGGTATTCTGCGCCAGTGTTTCCACACCCGCCTTCTTCAACAATTCCACCAGCGTTTGCAAACCAATGTGTTCGAGAGTCACCACCGCTGGAATATTAAATGAAGAAGCTAAAGCCTCACGCGCCGATACCGGACCGTGTTCGACCAATCCGAAGTTTGCGGGCGTATAACTTTCTAGCTTGCGGGTGATGAAAGGTGTTTTCACATCTAGCAACATCGTTGCCGCTGTCCACGGATTGGCTATAGTCGGGTCAAAAGCCGCCGCATAGGTGAAAGGCTTCAAAGCACTCCCCGGCTGACGTAAGGCTAGAGCAGCGTTCACTGCCCCATCAATCGACTCGTCAAAGTAATCAGGACTGCCCAACATGGTTAGCACTTGCCCGTTGTAGGGATCAATTGCGACCAGTGCCGCATTATGGGCATCGGCTGGCACTTTACCCGCTACAACCGGATTATTGAGCGTATTCAACTGCTGCTGGACAATCGCTTGGGCGCTGTTCTGCCAATTCAGGTCAACCGTTGTGGTGACATCCAGCCCTCCGTTATAAAGCGCTTCGGGATAATCACGCTGCAACTGCTTCCAAACCGCCATCACAAAATGCGGGGCTTTGATGGGAAAGGGACTGGCGGCAAATTGTAAAGTGTCCTGTTTGGCGACAGCAGCATCTTCGGCAGTTATAAAAGCGTTATTGACCATCAAGCCCAAAACCAAGTCACGTCGATCTTTCGCCGATTGAAGATTGGTCAATGGATCATAAGTGGCTGGCGCTTGAACCAATCCTGCTAAAAGTGAACACTCGGACAATGAGAGTTCACGCGCCGATTTGCCAAAATAAGCACGGGCAGCGCCTTCGATACCGTAAGCCAGATTACCAAAGTAACTCTGGTTCAGATACAAGGCCAGCACGTCATCTTTGCTATAAGCATTTTGTAGACGCAGCGCGAGGATACTTTCGCGTAACTTTCGCCGCAGGCTGCGCTCGGCACGTTGTTCAGGGTCAAACAGCAAGTTACGTGCGACTTGCTGGGTAATCGTACTGCCACCCGCGAGAATTTCCCCACCGCGCAAATCAATCCACAGGGCGCGTACAATGCCGGTAACATCCACACCGGGATGATTATAAAAATTAGCGTCCTCTGTGGCAATTATCGCTTGAACACAGTGCTTGGGTATATCACTCAATGCCAGCGCGGTATTCCGTCCACCATCCGAAGGCAGTATTTCATAAAGCAATTGACCGTTGCGGTCATAAATGCGTGTCGAGGGCAAAGCGAGTCCGGCTTGCAGGCGGTCTATCGACGGCAGGTCAGCAAATAACCAGAAGTAGACGAATATCCCGCCTGTCACCATTAAGGTAGCGATACCCAGCAAGATTTTACGGCGGCGGGAAAGATGGGCGAGCCTATGAAGAATAAACACGGCAGATTATTTACAGTGCGTGACGCGAACGGAGAATAGACAAATAACTCATGGCAAATCCGACCACAAATACACCCAGCGAATTTGCCAATAGATCACTCACAGATGGCGCACGGTGCAGCACCCCAAACTGTGAGAGTTCGGTCAGGCCGCCCAACGCGAGTACTATGCCCATCGCCAAAGGTAATGCCCACTCTCGTTTGAGTCGGATTGCCAAGACCATATATACCGTGAAAGTTAGCACGCCGAATAATCCCGCGTGACCAAAAGCATCGCCAAACTCGGTACTGCCAATGGTACTGGTCATCAAATGGACCAGTGGCAAACGGACAGATTGTGTGGTCAAGATAATTGCCAATACGCCCCAAGCGACCAAAACCAGTAAGCGCAGCGGCACAAATCCAAATCGTGTTTTCAAAGGTCGTTCCTTATCTACTGCCGTGTATCCTAACAGATTTTATACACTGCTGCCCAACGGCTGCCCCACTTTACAACCATGATGCTTGTGATAGATGTCATGTCTTTAGTGATATACCCGGAAAAGGGCTTGCAATTTCTGTAGATAAGACGAATAATCATTTCTGACTAGTCAAAATTGAGTAATCAAAATCGAGTAATCATGGACAGAGAGCTACTTCTATTAGGTTTGCTACGCCAAGAAGATATGCATGGTTATCAACTACACGAGTTCATCAACCGCAACATGTCCTCTTGTGTTGATTTGAAAAAACCAACCGCTTATTACCTTTTGGAAAAAATGGTTGAGTCGGGTTGGATCAATGAAATACAAGAACAGGAAGGCAACCGCCCTCCTCGCACTGTTTTTCAGCTTACCAATGAGGGCGAAACAACTTTTCACCGTCTGTTACGCGAAAATATTGCGACCTACCACAGCACAAAATTCGCTGATGATATTGGGTTAGCTTTCTTAGATACGCTTGAACCAGAAGAAGCAAAAGCCTTGCTCAACACACGAAGGGAGTCACTTGTTCGTGAACTCACTCAAGCACAATTAATTCCTCAACATTCTGGCAGTTCACAACTTGTGATTGAACATCTTGTTCACCATCTCCAATCAGAATTGGAGTGGTTAGATAAGGTGATTTCGAAAATCAGGTAACTTTAATCAACAAAGGATAGGCAACATGCAAGCATTTATACTTCAACTTCATTCCGGTGTGCGCTGGTTGGTCGTGCTAATCACGGTCATCGCACTTGTCAAGCTGGTATTGGGCATCGTTCAGAAACAGTCGTATGACAAACTCACCCAGCGCATCATGATGGCTTTTAGTGGCTTGACCACCCTTCAATGGCTGATCGGGATCATTCTTATGATCTCACTCGGCATTTATAACAACGGTCAATTTTGGAGCCATGCAGGAACAATGACTGTTGCGGTTGCCGTATCCCACTTACATAACCGTTGGAAGAAATCTGAAGACTCACTGCGCTACCGCATGAGCCTGTTGGTGGTTATTGCGGTGTTGGTTCTGGTGATTATCGGCGTGGCGCTGGTTAATGGTTGGCAATAAAGGTTATTAACATGACTACCCCTTCGACAATAGCTTCAGAAGAAAAGCTGGACTTCAAAAGAGTCTTACCCATTTTTGTGATTATCTTGGTCGATTTGCTTGGATTGACCATCATCATCCCATTATTGCCTCTTTATGCGGCATCATTCGGCGCTGACCCGGTCATGATTGGGTTCCTCGGCACAGCTTATCCATTGATGCAATTCATTGGAGCGCCGCTGCTCGGTGGGTTGTCTGACCGATTTGGACGAAAACCGGTTTTGCTCGTCAGTCAACTTGGCACATTTATCGGATTTATTGTGCTGGGGCTCGCCAACAGTCTGCTATGGATCTTTGTTGCACGCGTTATTGATGGCTTATCGGGAGCCAATATTGCCGCCGCACAGGCCGCCATTACCGACAGCACCACCGAGAAAACACGGGCGCAAGGTTTGGGCTTGCTGGGTGCAGCCTTCGGATTGGGCTTCATTATTGGCCCGATTATTGCTTTCGTTTCACTTGGATTGAGCCATAACAATTACCATGTACCCGCCCTTGTAGCTGCCGCATTTTCAGCCTGTTCTATTTTGTTGACCACATTCTGGTTCCACGAAACATTACCGGTTGAGAAAAGAGGCGCAAAAAAGAAGCAGGGAAATGTGCTGGTCAACCTCGTTAGTGCGTTAAACAAACCAGTGATCGGGACATTATTAATCCTGATGTTTTGCCAGCAGTTTATCTTCGGTGCCTTTGAATACCTGATCGCCTTATTCAATTTAAACCGTCTGGGTATTAACGCGTCCGGCAATGCCATCATCTTTGTGTTTGTGGGCATTATCATCGTTTTAATTCAAGGTAAATACATCGGCCCTTGGAGCCGCAAATACGGTGAACGGAAACTGATTTTCGCAGGCTTGCTCTTGTTAAGTATCGGCCTTGTGTTAACGGCTTTCACGCCTGCCCAAACACTTCCCGGCTATAGTAAGGAAGCAGTCATTAAAGAGCTTTCACAAAACAGCAGCAGCGTTTCTAGCGCAGAACTCAGTGTGCCTATCCCTGAAGACGGAAACAGCGGTTGGCTGGGAATCGCATGGATATTGGTTGCCATGATCCCGACATCCATTGGTGGCGGATTGCTTTCGCCTAGTATCAACAGTCTTCTAACAAAAAATGCCGTAGGGGATATTGGAAGGACATTAGGATTAAGCGCTGCGCTGGTCAGTGCCGCTAATGCGATAAACCCATTAATAGGGGGCGGAGTCTTTAAGCTGCTGGGATCGACAGCACCCTTCCTTATAGGTGGCATCCTCATGGGCATACTTTATTTCGTAGCCCGCTCAACCATCGCAAAAGTTCAGGATCAATCTGCCGTGCAAGTTAATGTAGGCAACTCAGTATAGAAACATTTAGCGGGGAAATTGGCGATTTCCCCGCTAAAGCAATCGCATTATCAAGCATCTGATATAATCACAAAATCATCATATAAATAAATCCGTGTTACACAAATCGAAATAATTAATGAGAATTTTGAACCATCTGATCGTCTAGCGAGTATAGAGAGGATAAGTGGAGATTTATAGACACTACATTTCAGTAGTAAATTATTTCGTACACCAGGCGGGGGTCATTTAACATGCCCGAATTAGAATCTGAACTCAGCGACGCATATCTTATTGAACGTATACGCGAAAATAATTTGGATGCACTCGGAAATTTATTTGATCGTTATTATACTCAAGTGTATCGTTCGGCAGTCGTCATTACACAGGACAACGCCGCCGCCGAAGACATCGCTCAGGAATGTTTCTTAAAAATTCACCGCTACGCCAACCGTATTGATACGACTTTGCCACTGATCCCTTGGCTGTACCGCGTGACGGTTAACCTCAGTTATACATGGGTCACACGGCAGAAAAGACGTACTATTTCACTGGATGGCATGGTTGACCGCCTCATCAGCCCCAACTGGCTCTCCCCCGATCATCTCGCCGAACACAGTGAAACACAGCGCCAAGTACGGGAGGCCATAGGCGAACTCAACTTGAACCAGCGCGTGGTGGTCGCCCTTCATTATTTAAGTGGGTTGAGTTTGGAAGAAATAGCGGACATTCTCGATTGTCCGCTCGGCACGGTTAAAAGTCGCTTGCACTATGCCCGCGAAAACCTGCGCCATCAACTCGAAACGGTACACATGCCCGGTGAGGTTGCACATGGATACGCGCGATAAGCAGTTCGACAATTGGATTAAGAACAACCTCAACGCAGAAATCATGTTGAGCAAACAAAATAGACACACCGCTTGGGAGCAAATCCAACTGAATGCCTCTCAAGCAACAACGGCCTTCACTCTTGAGGAAGATTTCCAAAGGTTAACGAGTTCGGTTGTTATCCATGAACCGCTTCATAGCCGCGTCTGGCAATGGGTTTCCTATTTTTTCGCACACGAATATACTTACCAAAGAGCGCACGATAATTCGGTGCAATACTACAAAGCAAAACCCAATTATTGCAGTGGGCTAACATTACACAGTCTGGAAATGATGCGGCATCACTGGACTTGTCCTGTATAGGAGGACGAAAGTACCAGCTAAATCTTAATTCATTATCCCGTTTAGTCACCTTTCCGATACCCTGAAGTGCAGTATAATAATTATTGCAGCCAATTCGGAAAGGAGTGGAGGCGAACACCGGGTCATCAGCAATCTGATTCAGACCTCATCGCCTATTCAATATGCCCTCTCTGCCGCGTGTCATTACAGTAGACCCTACGCAAAATATTTCGCGCATCATACGCAGCGCCACCGATTTGCTCGGCATATCAATCATTCAGGTTGATGCACCCAGCGGAGCAGACGCGCTCGAAGAATTACGCCATAGTGATGCCAACTTGATCGTTATCAGTTGGGAACTTGATGACGAAATGCAAGGACTCATTCTTGCATTAGAAATTAAGCAAATCGCTCCCCAAACCAATGTACTCATTCTCGCTAATGAAGATGATCCTGAAACGGTCGATGAAGAAACCGAAGGCGAACCGCCTTTCGTTTATCTTCGCCGTCCGGTCGATGTTCACCAACTATTGCGCGTCTTTGTTGCCGGATTAAAAGGCGAGAATATTATTGAGGCTGCCCGTCCCGTTGCAAATAACGCGCCAGCCACCATTGATCATGGCCCACTCCCCCCTCTTAACCTGCAAAACGCTCGTACCATCATTAAACAAATGCTGGTGGATGTGGGTGCGATGGCTATCATCCTTTCCGCGCGTAACGGTGAGGTTTTGCTAGAAGACGGTGCGCCCGGTTATCTTGACCGTGAACTGTTGACCAAAGCACTTATCCCGACCGTGATGACCACCATTGAAATGTCCCCCCTAGTGGGTGGTCAGGCGCAAACCCTTCATTTTTATGATGGTGATGAAAAAGATGTGTTTGTACTGTCGGTGGGTTTGCATCATTTTATGTGTGTGATATACGATGGTCAGGCTGGTGGTCGCCAATTTGGGAGCATCACACGCTATGGTCGCCGTGCCGCTCAGGATTTGGTCGCCTTACTCGGTGCGTCTGCCTTCCTCATCCAACCATCGGAAGCGCCTAAAGCAAATCCTGCCGGACGTAACTCAATTAACAAACGCAAAACCGAAACAACTGAGGTTCAAAAGGTCGAGCTTGAGATGGCGGTCAAACCAGAAGTTCAAGTTCAAGAACCTGAACACGCCAAACTGGATCCCATCCAAAACTTTGATCTCGGTCTTTTTGACCAGTTAGCCAACTCCAGTGCTGCCGATGATATGTTTGACATTGACCGGTTAGCAGAATTGGTCAATACAGGCAGTGGTCGTAAAGAAATTTCCTTCGACGAAGCCATTGAATTGGGTGTCTTGCCCAACTTGGATGGCGAAGGAACGAAGTAAAATCCATCATCCATTTTCTAAAAGCGGTTGGCTGAACCCCAGCCGCTTTTCTGTTAGGGACAAAATCACATAACTCTTACAACAAGCTAGTCCTGTATACTTTATTAAGAAACGCCGTAAAACTGCTACCTTCAGGTGCGCAGATAAAAGATAGTGTTGGATGCCAAGTGCTACACTTGACACATGATTGGGAAAAGACAAAGACGGATCATGCTGAAAACTTACAAGTATCGACTGTATCCAACTCAAAGCCAAGAGACACGCCTGTTTCAGGTGTTGGCCGTTTGTCGTCACTGGCACAATATGTGCCTTGAGGAACGGAAGTTGGCTTATGAACTGGAAGGACGCAGCGTCAGCAAGAACGAACAAGTCATGAAGACGAAGCAGTACCGCGACACGTTTCCGCAGGCAAAAGGGGTTTTCTCGCAAACGCTGCAACAGGTGGCGATTAATCTGGACAAGTCCTTTCAAGCCTTCTTTCGACGCATCAAGGCGGGTGAGACACCCGGCTACCCATGCTTCAAGGGACGAAATCGCTTCAATAGTTTTGTCTTTCCACAATTTGGTGTTGGCGCTCGGTTGGATGGCAATCATCGTTTGTGCCTGTTTGAAATCGGGCGGATGCGGGTGCGCTGGCATCGGGCGATACCGGAAAAAGGATCCATCAAAACCTGTCGGATTAAGTACGAAGCCGGACAGTGGTATGTGTCGTTTGCTGTCGAACTGCCAGATGCAATGGAATTGCCGAAGACTAACCATATCATCGGTTTAGATATGGGAATCTCTGCACTCGTCACGACCTCAGACGGCGAGAAGGTTGAGAACCCGAACTACTACCGCACAGGACAGCAGCGTTTGCGAGTGTTGGGTCGTGCGCTGGCTCGTAAGAAGCGAAGCGGTAAGAACCGCCACAAAGTACTTAAACGAGTCCAGCGTCAGCACATGCATATTGCTAACCAGCGCAGCGACTACTTGCATAAACTGAGTACCCAATTGGTACGAAGCTGTGACGGGGTGGCACTGGAAGATTTGGCAACCCGCAACATGGTTCGCAATCCACATTTGAGCAAAAGTATTCTGGATTCAGGTTGGGGCATCTTCAAACAATATCTCGTGTACAAGGCTGGAAGTGCTGGTCGTGAGATACGCTTTGTGAACCCTGCCTATACCTCCAAGTGCTGCTCGAACTGTGGTCAGATGTTTCAAGAGTTCAGCCTTTCGACCCGTTGGGGCAAGTGCGCTTGTGGTCTGTCCTTAGACCGTGACCATAATGCTGCTATTAACATTTTAATCAAAGCAGGGTGGGACGCACCCTTAATCGCCAACGTAAGTCACGAGGCTATGCGTCGGATTAGAAGCCCTCAGCTTTAACTGTAGGGAGCTGTCACAATGGATTCAGGCAAGCAATGCTCCCAGAGAAAAGGATAAGGTTGTGACCAAACAAACCCGTTCGACTAGTCGAGAAAGAGACCCCTTGATTGGTCGTTTGGTCGGTGATTATCGACTCGATGCATTAATGGCAACGGGGGGAATGGCTCGCATTTATCGGGGGGAAGATACCAAGCTAGGGAGAACAGCCGCTATCAAAGTGTTATCGCATGATGATGCCGATGATGACACCCTAACCAAACGTTTCCAACGGGAAGCGCGT
>JBBQLX010000179.1:0-10817 GCA_038328375.1 Aggregatilineales bacterium
GGAAGTTTCTGAGCAGCGACGGTTGAAGGAGGAACAATCCACCAAATATGGCCGACACGGTCACCGGTCAAATCACCGGCTTTTTCGTCCTTGTACCAGTAGTACAGCGGTTGACCGTTGTAGGTCACTTGGAGCTTGCCATCATCGCGGGCGGTTGTGCCGAACACGCCGGGGATGGTTTCGTCGGCAGTGACAGCATCAGCGCTATCAACGGTCAGTGGGGGCCATGCTTCAGCACACTTGCCATTACAAACGCTCTTGTCCAACGGATCAGGGGTGAAGGTATAGAGGGTCATGCCGTCTGGCCCGACCATAAATTGACCTAAGGTGTCCGACTTGCTCAAACTAACGGTATATTCGGAGTCTTGCGCCAGCGCCGGAATGACGCTGATCAAAAACACAGCCAGTAAAAACAAAACAATGCGTCTAGACTTTAACATTTTTACTCTCCCTACGGTTTATGCGATTGTGGGCTTTATCTCACCCACCTAATGTGTTAATCGTCTGGATTTTGCATTTTGGATTGCACAGGTTTGAAATCACTTTACGGTTCTAGTCAGAAGCTGTTAGAATGGTGCGGTGGAGCGAACCGATATGCAGTTTCAATTTGACGATCTGGACATCATGAAACGAATTGCCGCCCGCGACCAGCAGGCTTTCCGGGCGTTATATCAAGAATATGGGAAGGCTGTTTACAGTCTGGCCTATCATATGCTGCAAAATTCCACCCTCGCAGAAGAAGTGACGCAAGATGCCTTCGTTAAAGTGTGGCAGAGCAAAAGTCAGTGGGATCCAGCCAAGGGCAAACTCAAAAACTGGCTGCTGACCATTACCCAATTCACCGCCATCGACCGCCTGCGCCAAGAACGCCGCCAACCGGACGTCCACCCCGACTCAATTGAAGAGATGGCGGAAGAAATTCCGGCTTATGCCAGTGAATCCTTGTGGCGTGACGGCACAACTTTACGCATGTTGGTGCAGCAGCTTCCCGAAGAACAGGCCATGCTCATCGGCCTCGCCTTTTTTCGGGGCATGAGTCATGGCGACATCGCGGAGGTGACTCATATCCCTTTAGGGACAGTTAAGACACGCTTACGAACCGGAATACAAAAATTGCGTGAATTATGGTTGGAGACGGTTCATCAAACATCTAAATCAGGGTAATTGGTCGTATAATACTTTAGGAAGTGAGTTCGAGTAAGGCTAGTATGAGTTCTAAGATCACCGTCGCGTCGGCAAATCGCTGCGATGCCATTCGAGAGTTAATTCCAGAATACGCTTTCGGACTGACTGATGCTGAACAAACACGTTTTGTTGAAGCGAATCTGCAACACTGCGTCGAAGCCGCCGCCGAATTAGCGGATTTCCAGCGTTTGCAGAACGAGATGCGGGCAGACGTTGCCCAGATCGAACCGCCGCTGGCCCTCGAAAGCAAGTTGATGGCAGCCATCGCTGAACCCGTATCCACGACCTCACCCTTAATCATGCCTGCTATCCAACCCCGCCGCCGTGCTATTCCCGTAGGCTGGTTAGTCGCCGCTGCCGCCATTATTGTGCTGCTCCTCACCAATGGTTATTGGCTGGTACGGGTCAATGACCTCAACCAGCAGCAATCAGAGCTTATTTCTCAACTACCATCTAACGATCATCCGGCTTTCATCTTGACCAGCACCAGTGGCTTACGCTGGGTTCGCCTGCCACCGGCTGAAGAAACCGCCGACACTTCCGCCTTCATGATGTGGAATGCCGAAAGTAAAATTGGTCTGTTGTATGCACACGGCTTCCCCAAACTGGCTGTCGGTAAGACTTACCAATTGTGGTTGACGCGCGGCGAAACCCGCAAAGGCGTTGGCACATTTGTCGTCGATGAAAACGGTCAAGGAGCGCTGCTGTTTAGTAGTGCCGAGCCGATTGACGAGTTCACATGGGCGCGCATCACCGACGAGCCGGAAAACGGCAGTCCACAGCCGACTGGCCCGATTGTGGTCATCGGCAAACTCGCAACCTAACCCCAACAAAGGATTATCACCATGTCACGTCGCTTTATGCTGCAAAAGATCATTTTTGCGATTGGTCACGACTCGTGGGTCATGGATGAACGCGGCGAGAAAGTTTTCCTGATCGACAACAAAACCGTCGCGCTCCGTAAAACCTTCATCATGTACGATATGCAGCATCAAGAGGTTTTGAAAATTCAGAGCCAACCGCTGCACCTTCACAAAACCATCACTATCGACCAGCACGGTAAGGAAGTCGCCCAAGTGCAAAAGGCATGGCTCACAGTGCTTCGTGACAAGTGGAATATCCAAATCCCCGGTGGTGAAGATTTGGTGGCGATGGGTGATTTACTTGACCACGAATATCACATCAGCCGCGGTAACCAAACCATCGCAGATATTTCCAAGCACTGGTTTACCATCCGCGAAACCTATGGCGTAGAAGTCTTTGATGACACGCAAGCCGCCTTGATGATCGCCATCGCCGTTGCCATCGACGAAATGATGCACGAAGTCAACGACCATCCGGTTGAGCATAAGGATGCTTGATTACGCGCTCGTTTTATTCACGATTTGACTATCTGCTTACACAGGCTTGCCTTTGTTGGCATTATTTGATTATAGTAATGTAAACCATCATGGGAAAGAGGCTCAAAAGTGGATGCTCAAATCGTTGGATCGGTATCAGAAGCCAAATCACAGCCACCTCTCGTTCCCGGCTTACCTTTGTTTGGCAGCGCGCTTAAATTACGTTTTGATCCGCTGGCCTATTTTCTAGAACTACACAAACAGTACGGAGACATTTTTCAGGTAAAGCTCCTCAACCGCCCCGTTACTGTCCTTGTGGGTTTAGAAGCCAACCAATTACTGGCACAGCGCAGCGATCAACTTTTCGGTAGTAAACAGTTGTTTGGTGATTTCGGCAACCAAATGCAAACCGAAATTTTTCTAGTAGCGATGGATGGAGAACCCCATCATCATCTGCGTAAGTTGATGAAACAGGGTTATTCGCGTTCCCAAGCCGCTGCCCACCTGCCTTTCATGCTGGATGTTGTCAACCAATTCGTGGATACGCTAAAACCCGGACAGACTTTTGCGGTCTTTCCGACGCTTCAACGCATTGTCACCGAGCAACTCGGCATGATTATGGCGAACCGCGCCCCCGGTGATTATTTTGGTGATTTACAACGCTTTTTGACCTATATGCTGAATGTCTGTGTGCTTCGCATGTGGCCGCGCATCATGCTTCAACATCCGACGTATCGGCGCTCGTTGGCGCGCATCACACAATTGGGTGCGGAAGTAGTCAACGATCATCGCGCTAATCCGCCTGTTAACCGTCCACGTGATTTGATTGATGATCTGGTCGCCGCACGAGACGAAAACGGTCAACCCTATTCTCAAGAAAGTTTGATTGCAGCCACCGTTGGACCTTATCTAGCGGGAATTGATACGGTTGCCAGTTCATTGAGTTTCATGGTCTATACCATGCTCAAGTATCCAGCAGTAACCGAGGCAGTGACCCGCGAAGCCCATGAGATGCTTGACCTCAAATCGCCTTCGTTTGATGCCTTCCGCCACATGGAGGCCATGCACAATACGGCTATGGAAACCCTGCGTATGTATCCGGTAGCGCCCTTCACACCACGCACAGTTTTGGAGTCCTTTGAGTTCGGCGGCTATCACATTCCGGCAGGGACGGAAGTTTTCTTTGCGCAAACGGCCACCCATTACATGCCTGAGTTTTATCCTGATCCCTATCGCTTTGATATTTCCCGCTACGAAACAGGTGGTCGTGGAAAACCCAATACTTTTGCTGCTTATACTCTTGGGCCGCATCTCTGTTTGGGTGCAGGCTTGGCTGAAGTTCAGATGATGGTCATCGCGGCGGCATTCCTCAAACGGATGCGGCTCGAACTCGAAACTCAGGATTACAACGTGAAAATTCACGCCACACCGCTTCCCAATCCCGGTCGAGACTTCCGTGTCCGTGTCGCTGAAATTTACTAATGCTGGCTAGGGATTTTTAAAAGGGAAAATTCGGAAGAGTATCCATCTTAAGGGTTTAGGGTTGCCGCCCATTGGCACAGACCAACGAGGTTTAAGTCAGGGGTTTAGTTCTTAGATTGTCGTGTTCGCACTTAGAATATAATGAACTATTACCTATCGCCTACTACCTCGCGCAGCCTCACCTTGCTGTGGGATGACCCCGACGAGCTTCACATCAGTGGTACGATGACACTCGCTATACCCCCTGATGCCACGCCGGGAGCTTATCAGTTGCAAATCGGCTTATACGATTTCACCACAGGCAGCCGCTTGACCACAGCCGACGGTGTGGACACCATACAAATTCCTGTTCAAATCCATTGAAGATACTCACACCTTGATGCGCTTTATGAGCTTGGAAGTCAGCGTCCGTACCCGTTGGTCAGCGTCATTTTGCATTGTCCCAAGCGCTGCCTTTGCGTTCGCCCCGCCCACATAACCCAACGCGGTCACAGCCGAGAAACGAACCTGCCAATCTTCATCCCTTAGAGCCTCTATGAGAGCAGGCACGGTTTGCTCACCGCCAATCATTCCAAGGATGTCCACCGCCTGTTCACGGACTTGCCAGCGTTCATGCTTCGCCGCCGCAATTAAGGCTGGGATCGCCGCTTCTCCAAACATCTCTAAGACCCGCGCAACCGAGGCTTCCACCTCATGCTCTTCATGTCCTACCAGCCGTACCAAAGGCGGAATCGCCCGTACATCACCAATTTGCCCCAGAGCAAAGGCTGCCTTCAACAATACGGTAATATCACTATCTTGCAGCACATGGATTAGCGCCTCGACTGCCCGCACGTCACCGATCTTGCCCAAGACATGTGTAGCGTTATGGCGTATTGCTGGATTTGGGCTAGCCAATAAATCCATCAAGGGCTGCAATCCCGCTTCACCCACCCGCACCAGCGCCCATGTAATGTCCTCGCGCACAAACATATCTGGTTCGCTGCTCAGTGCCTGTAACAGCGGTTCAAGCACCTCCACATTTCCCACCTTACCTAAATCCAGTGCGGCTTTGCTCCGCACATTCATATCGGGATGATGCAATTCTGCGATGAGTGTTTGAAAGCCTTCGGTCATATCGTTTTATCACTTGCTGCCTTGGTTGTTGGCAGCACCATCATTTTATGAAGTCTACATCATATCAATTTCTTTTGGGTTCACGAAGGGTCAGATATAATCGTCTAGAATATAAACAACATCCGACTGCTATAAGTCAACTTTACGAAAGGCAAACCTCATGATGAACCAAGTTCGCTATTTCAACAAACATATTTTAAATAAGGTGCTGCGCCAGTTTGTCTATCTGCCCTTTGGCCCGTTTGCACTGGTCAAACATAGTGGTCGTAAGAGTGGCAAAGCCTATGAAACGCCGATTATGGCCTTTCCCATTCAAGGCGGCTTTTTGATCGCCCTAACCTACGGGCCGCAGGTTGATTGGTATCAAAATGTGCTGGCAGCAGGCCATTGCAAGCTGGTGTTTCACCGCCAAGAATACGCCGTTACCCGACTCGAACCCATCGAGCCAGCCGCAGCCGTGCCGTTATTTCCTCAACCGCAGCGGACAATCTTGAAGTCGCTGGATCTGGTTCACGACTTTGTAAAGATGATGGTCACCGATTAATGGGCTGGTGTCAGCGCGCGATACCGCCTGTCGCTCCACCACCCGCCACCAGCGCTTGCACTTCCCGTGGCTCGACCAACGGCATATCTCCGGTGATTCCATATTTGAGCGCCGCCATCGCTGCTCCGTAACGCAGCGCCATTGCCAAGTCGTTTGAGTCAGACAGCCAACGGTAGATGAAACCTGCTGTAAAGGCATCGCCGCGCCCTAATCGGCAAACCGCCGCCGCAGGGAAGGCTTCTTGCCGCACCGTTACACCATTTGCACCGCTGGCAATCGCGCCGTCCACACCCAACGTCATCACAATCGTAGCCTGTGGATACAGCTTCCGCAGTTCACCCATCACATCGTCAGCGGTCATCGAGTCGCCCAACTTGAACAACGGTTTGGCATCCCGCAGAGGCATGAACAACACATCTGCCGCTTGCATGAATGGCTTGCATCCCGCCCGCGCGGTATCCATTGACCACAACTTGCCACGATAATTAACGTCAAAACTCAAGCGCCATCCAGCCGCCCGTGCCAGTTCCATCGCCCTCTGCGCTGTTTCATAGGCTGTCGGACTTAGCGCCAAAGTAATACCCGTCAGGTGCAGCAGTTGCCCTTCGCCCGATTTGAAAAGGTGGGCAGGCAGTTGATCGGGCTGCATCCGGCTGATAGCACTATCACGCCGGTCATAAATTACACGGCTGTCACGCGGCGCGGCGGCTTCCTCAAGGAAATATAACCCGACGCGATCCGTTTCCGTCCACACCACCTGTGACGTATCAACGCCCTGAGCGCGAATAGCGTTCGCGATCACATGCCCCACTGGATTATCGGTCATCCGTGACAGCCAGCAGACTCGCAGCCCCAACCGCGCCAACCCGACCGCCGTATTCGACTCACTCCCGCCCACATGAACCTCAAGCGCCTGCGCCTGTTCCAAGCGCAAGGTTCCCGGCGGAGTTAACCGCACCATCGTTTCGCCTAATGTCACTACATCGTACATTCGTCCCGCCTTTGTTGAATTGAATTCACTTCCCAAGTATAAATACAAATAGGAATGACCTACAAATGGCAACCTGTGTACAATCAAAATAAGGTCATTCATCAAGCAAAGGAAATAACGATGCGCCAGAGACCCATATTGCAAATAAGAACGACGATTTTACTTTTTATATTGAGCCTATTGTTGATTGTAGGAGTGGTGACGGTTCACGCATGGCAAACTGACGGCGGTGAATTGATCACCGGGCAGCCTGCTTTCGGCAACATTACAACGGCGGGCAGCACACTCACCTATAGCTTCAGCTTGGGCGATTCGCGCGCGGTGACCTTGCAAGTCATCGGTGAAGTCACCCAACCGACCATTACCATTCTCAAGAGTGGGCAATCCGTTGCTAACCAGCCGAATGCTGAAGGCAGCAATATTGTTTCCTTAACCGCGCTGCTCGACGCAGGCACATACACGGTGCAGGTCGGGACGATCAATAACACCGTTGGCAGTGTGATCGTCGTGCTGCAAAGCGCGACACCTGTCATAACCGGACAACTCCCGATTGCTAGTGTGGTCAGCGGACAGGTTACGGCGGAAGCAGCCACCGCGACTTATAACTTCACAGCCCTGCCCGAACCCGCTTTCCTGTATTTTGAAAATACACTGCCAACGGGCGGCGCAAACATCAACCTCAAAAATATGACGACAGGCACAGAGAATGTCGTCAATGGGGCAGATGTTAGTGGGACGCGCTTCCGTATTCTGGCGGGCAGCACGGCTTATGAAGTGGATGTGACTTTCACCGGAACCGATCAAGCACAGACCTTCACGTTGTGTTTGACACTGGTTAGCGCCAGTTCATGTGAAGCAGGCAGTGTTCCCACCACGAACACGACGGGCGATATTCCTTTCGCTACGCCCGAAGCATCTAATCCCTCGGCCTGTATCGTTACGCCGCTGAATAGCAACGGCGCGAACATCCGTAAAACGGCTGACACGGCCTCCCCAGTATTGATCGGACTGCCCAACGGGGAGGTTGCCTCGGTCATCGGAATCTCGCCGGCCGGAAATTTCTTTAAGGTTATCTACAAGAACGTCAACGGCTGGGTAGCTCAGGTGGCAGTCGGCAGCAGCGGCGATTGCACAGGCATTCCGGTGGTCAACCCGCCCGTGTTCGTGCCAACTCCCACGCCTACACCGATCCCACCGACCAAACAGCCTGAACCGACTGGCCCGTGCTTGATCACCATATCGGATAAAGTGCTGATCTATACTCAACCTGACGCGAAACCCGATTATATTTTTGATCAGGTTCAACAGGGCTATCAACTGATTCCGACTGGCAAGCTGCATAATAACTCGTGGTGGAAGACCAACTATAACGGCGCTTGGATTGAAACCAAGCACTTTGGTCACGAAGCCAAGGTCAGTGGTAACTGCAAGAACTTACCTGTCGTTTCGCCGTAGTTTCATATCCCATAAAGCAGGGCATATCAACGCGATATGCCCTAATATTGTTGCATCGCTTAACTGATCTCGTCTATGATGTGCTAAGGTTCGATAATAGGAATGAATCTACTACAGGTATGGTAGAATTTGAAGCAAGTTTCCAGTTATATTTTTGCGTGACAAAGGAAACAATCGTATGACTGACCAGACCTATACTCCTACACCTGTTGATTTGCATAAGTATATTGAAGTGCGTTTATTTGGCGACCGACCGCATATTCGGAGCAAACGCATTCCGGTAGCCTTGGTTGCCAAACGGATGACAGCGAATGGTTGGACAATTGCCGAAACAGCTTATGACTTCACTTTATCAGAAGCGGAAGTTTTAGCGGCACTCCTTTACTACGAAGAACACCTAAACGAAATTCAGCAGCAGGAATTAAAAGAGGCAACGCTTTTCACCGACATGAAGCAGCGCAATGGCAATTAGTTTCTATTTTGATGAAATGATGTCGCGCAAGGCTGCTGAACAACTCATTCAGCGCGAATATACAGTTGTGATGGCTCCAGACGTGGAAATGCAGCAAAAGACCGATTCAGAGCATCTTGCTTATGCGACAGAAAATGGACTTGTACTGGTAACGTTTGATCGCGCTTTCGCTGGACGGACTGCCCAAGCAGATGACCACTCAGGCTTGATCTGTCTATCAGGTTCTCAGGATGCGGTTGGGGTGATAGTACGCAGTCTGACACTTTTTGCTGAACAACACACATCCGAAGATATAATCGGGAAAGTATTCTGGCTATAATCGGGATTCACCCCCGGCAAACCCCGACCTTCTTCCCACCCTTAACTCACCTCATCCGGTGCGAGATGTGTGACACGGTTCATGAAGCGCGGAACCATTCTGCCATCTTTGCGGAAGTCAATGCGGGTAATGCCCGTGTTATACATCGAAAAGTAAATATCAGGATTGGGCAGGATATTCATTAGGGCTTTGATAAGCGCGTCCGCGAAGGTGCCATGAATAACCAGTGCAATACGCTGTTGGCTGTTGGCTTGCATCTTGAGTACACCCGCTACCCGTATCGCCCGTGCCATCGCGCCGCCGATATCCTCAACCCCGCGCGAAAAATCATACCAACCGGCATCGGTGATAGTGTCAGGGATGACATAGCCGGGAAATTGTTCTGAGATCGCACCACGCCCCAAACCGGGATAACCTACAAGCCCCCGTTCATCCCCGGTATCCAGATGCAAGCCACCGTGTTCATGCAAATCAGGCCAGACTTCCGGTTGCAAGTTCAGCGCTTTGCTAATGGGCAAACAGGTTTGCAAGGTACGGAGCATCGGGCTGCAAAATAAGCGCGAGATGCCGAAGCCTTCCATCGTTTCCCGATCTTCAGTTTTGCGCTCGATCCAGTGGTCGAAGTTTTCGGTTGTCGCCACATAATTTGCCACTTTAGCGGCCTGCTTTTGACCTAATTCGGTCAGTGGTGGATCGGCCTCACGGTCTTTGAAGTCATAAATCATCGAAACATTATTGGTCGATTGTCCGTGCCGGATGATGTAGAGTTCCATGTCTCCCCTTATGATTTTCGTTGAACTAATGAACCGACATTCTACTGACGATTCCTAACTTCTGCCTATACCACAACCTAAAAAGAGCGTCCAATTGAACACTCTTATTCAACCTTTAACAACGAGTTGCTGACTCTTAGTACCGGCGGCGGCTCTGGGCATCCATCGCGGCGACGGCGCTCATGGCGACAATATCCTCGACATCATCACCGGCTTGCAGGACGTGAACCGGTGCGCCCATACCGAGCAAGATTGGTCCGATGGTTTGCGCCTGCCCCAAACGGTCGAGCAGCTTATAAGCGACGTTTGCCGATTGCAAATCAGGGAAAACCAAGATGTTGGCATCCTTGACGCGGCTAAAGGGGAAACGCGCCTCGATGAGTTCAGGAATGACCGCGGTATCGGCCTGCATTTCACCATCAACCGCCAGATCAGGCCGCTTGTGCCGCACCAATTCGACGGCGTTGCGTACCTTCTCCGACAGGGGATGGGGTGAACTGCCAAAGTTGGAGAACGAGAGCATGGCAACACGCGGTTCGATGTCCAGCGTTTGGGCGAAGTCCGCGGCTAAGATGGCGATCTCTGAGAGCGTGTCGGCATCAGGGTCAATGTTGACGGTGGCATCCGTGAAGAAATACACGCGCCGTTTGACGACCATGATGTAAACGCCGCTGGTGACTTTAACACCGGGGCGCGTGTGAAAGATTTGCAGCGCCGGACGGATGACATCAGGGTACTCGTGCTGGCGACCGTTGACATAAGCGTCAGCATCGCCCAGCTTGAGCATCATCAAGCCGTAGGTCATGCGGCTGCCAACCAAACGAGCAGCGGTTTCACGGGTTACGCCTTTGCGCTGGCGTAAATCATGGAATGCGTCCTCATAACGAACGCGTCGTGAAGCATCGGCCTGTGGCTCGATAATCACAGGATTAAAGTTCAACCCCAACTCATTGATCGTCGATTTAATCAGTTCGGGCTTACCCAACAAAATCGGCACACCGATACCATCTTCCTGAACCTGCGCCGCCGCACGAATGATTTTGGGATCGTCGCCTTCAGGATAGACAATGCGCTGCTTGGGTCCCATCCGTGCCTTGTTGATGATGTTGGCGCGTACCTGCTGCCCGACACCCTGCCGTT
>JBBQLX010000180.1:0-10817 GCA_038328375.1 Aggregatilineales bacterium
GAAGTGCTGGAAATCTTCGCACATGAAGCTGAAGGCAGCATTGAAAACATCCGCCTGTATTTGGAAAGCATTCAAAATGCTGAACAGGAACTTCGCCTCAACCAGATGATGGAAGCCATTTCCAGCTCGCTGGATACCAACCAAATTGTTGAGTCCATCGCTTATGGGACGCTGCGACTGATACCCTTTAGCCAGATGAACATTGCACTCACTGATGCTGACACAGGTACTTATGACCTGCTAAAAATCACCATCAACAATGATAGTTCACTGCTCACAACACGCGAACATCGCCAGCACATTGATGGTACTGCTCTGATGCAAGCTGTGGTTAACGGTCAGGATGCTTTCTACCGCGCGGGAGACCAAACAATCTCGCAATATGAAGATTTGCAGACATGGTATTCGCAGGGTGAACAAACATCGTTGATTATCCCGCTGATGACGGGTGGTAAAGCGCTTGGCGCAATGCATATCGGCAGTTCAGATACCGATACCGCTGCCTTTGACGAATTTCGTCCGCTGCTCAAGCGCATCAGCAACCTCGCAGCCGTGTCGATCCAAAACTCTCACCTGTTCAATCAGGCGCTCAACCTTCAAAATTTCAATGAGTCCATCGTTGAGTCCATCCAGCAGGGTATTATCGTGCTGGATAAATCAGGACTCATCTTATCCATCAACGACTTCATGGTAGACCGCTATGGTTGGAAACAGGCTGAAGCGCTGCGACAAGACTTGTTCACCTACAGCCCTAACCTGCTGGACATCCTCAAGGATGATTTGCAAAGTGTTTTTGAAAACGGCCTACCGCGTGAAAAAATCGGGCAATCAACCCATTTCGACGATGGCAAGGTCATGGTACGTAACTTCTTCACCTATCCACTCAAAACTGCGGATAGTATTCGTGGCGCGGTGCTGCTGGTCGAAGATGTTACCGAACGTGCCATGCTCGAAAAAGACCTTGAAGCCCGCGCGAACCAACTCGGTGTATTAACTGAAATCTCCAGCCGCATCACCGCCTCCTTGAACCGGGAAGCGGTCATTAATCTGGCGCTCAACGAAATCGGGCGGGTGTTGGATTACGATACCATGACCCTCTGGAGTCGTCATGCTGATGATCTGATCTTGGAAGGCAGCAGTGGTTTTACCAGCGCTGTTGGACCTATTGAAACCCACCTGAGTATTAGCTTACATGAACGTATGGGCGGTGTCATTGAGCGTAAAGCACCATTACGGATCGACAATCTACTCAAGCTAGACAACCTACCCGGCGATAACGACGCTCAAAGTTGGCTCGGTATCCCGCTGGTTAACCAAGGTAATGTGGTGGGTGTGATTGCCCTTGCCAAACGCGAAGCACGTTTCTACGACGCACAAGCAGAACAGGCCGCTTTTGCCTTTGCCAATCAGGTGGCTATCGCGCTCGATAATGCCAATCTGTATACCGAAGCACAGTATCAAACTGAACGTCTAAGCCTGCTCAACCGTGTCTCGGTACTGCTGGCGCAATCACTCGACAGTGAGAACATTCTAGAAATCGCACTACGTGAAATTGCCCAGACCATCAAACTTGAAAATGCGCGCGCACTGATCTTCGAGCGTGGTCTGCAAATTGGTCAGGTCGTCATGCAATATCCGCGCGGGGATGAACCGCCTGACGAAGCCATCAACCTGAACCAATATCCGGCGTATCAGCTTGTACGGCGCAATGCCGCACCTGTCATCATCCATGATGTGGCACAACTAGAAGCTGGTGATCCACTCCGTATCGATATGGAATCACGCGGTGTAAATGCCTATGTGATGATCCCCATGACAGTCGCCGGACAGGTTATTGGTGCTTTCGATGCCGAAGTTAAAACGGCTCCACGTCCATTCACACCGGAACAAATCGACCTCAGTTTGATTATCGCCAATCAAGCAGCCATCGCTGTTCAAAATACCAACCTACTCGAACAAACGCTCATCCGCACACGCGAACTCGAAACGTTGTTGGAAGCAGCCCAAGCCACATCACTCACACTTAATTTGGAAGATGCCTTCCGCAGCGTTGTTGACCTGATGCTCCATGCGCTAGAAATGGACGACTGCGCGGTAATGATGTGGGATAATGTCGAGAACATTTTGGAAGTTGAGATTGACCACAACCGCTCCGGTGAAATCGACACTATCGCACCCAAAGGTACGCGCTACAACTTGCGCCAATATCCGGCAAAATCAAAATCGCTGCAAGAAACACAAATCGTCGTTATAAGCGCCAACCAGCCTGATGCCGACATCATGGAACTGGAAGAACTTAACCGTCACCAAAGCCGACTGCGCGTGCTTATCCCATTGGTTGTACGTGAGCAAGCCATCGGGTTGATACAAGTCCAGCAGATCGCCCAACGGCGGGAATTTAGCCACCGTGAAATCCGGTTGGCACAAGCCCTCGGCGCTCAATCAGCCATTGCCATCCAGAACGCACGTCTTTCCACCGAAACCGCAGCACTGGTGGAAGAAGGCTTCCTTATCAACAGCTTGAGCCAGTCGATTGCTGCCACCCTGAATGTCGATGACATGATCGCCGCCGTTCGCGACCAAGTGCCTCAATTGACCAAAGCCCAGCAAATGTATCTGGCACTATACGATGCTTCAACCAAGACCATAACTTTCCCGGTCGCGATTAAAGACCGTAAGCTATTTACAATAGAGCCGCGCCAGCTTAATACCGATGAAGTATCGTTCATCATCAACCATCGTCGTTCCCTGTCGCTGGGCGGTGGCAACTTCAGCAGCGATGATATGCGCCATAACCTGAATATCAGTAACGGCGAACCGGATGCACGAAGCTATCTCGGTGTACCAGTAGCCTCTGGTGATCAGGTACTCGGCGTGCTGGCAATCCGCGACTCTAATAACACGCGGGCATTCGGTATCAATGACGAGCGCCTCCTCATGACTGTCGGTTCACAGTTGGGTTCTGCGATGCAGAACGCGCTCCTGTTTGAACGAATCAATAACTTCGCGGAAGAATTAAACCAACGCGTTAAAGAGCGCACGGACGAACTCCAGCAAGAACGTGACCGTTTGGACATGTTGTATCGCATCACGGCTGAACTAGCACGTACACTGGATATGGATCGCGTCTTGACCCGCGCCCTCGAAACCGTCGCGACCGCAGTGAACGCGCACGAAGGCGTTATCCTGCTGATTGATCCCCTTACAGATCGCTTGATGCCCCGTGCGGCTTTACATGCCGACATTGCAACTTTAACCAACAGTACAACTGAACATCCAGCCGGTATGCTGGCACGTTGGCTGTTGGACAATGACAACATGCTCATCGCTAACAATCTGCACGACCAACCGTATTGGGATTACTCTACTCCCGGCGCGGCCGAATGGCAGAGCGCCTTAGCGGTCGTTCTGGAAAGCAACGACGATCCCCAAGGTGTGTTAGTGTTGCTCAACCATGACACCAAAGCCTTCACTGAGACACAGCTTAAGCTAGTCATGGCTGCCGCTAACCAAGTGGCTGCGGCTATCAACAACGCTGATCTTTATCACCTCATCCGCGACCAAGCGGAACGTCTCGGTACATTGGTGCGCGTCGAACAAGAAGAGTCCGAAAAGAATTCCGCTATCGTCGAAGGTATCGCTGACGGCGTTATGCTGGCGGACTCGGAAGGTGCTATTGTCCTGTTCAATGGTGCTGCCGAACGTATCCTTGAACAGCAACGCGATCAGGTTATTGGTCAATCCATGTTCCGGTTGACGCGCCTGTTTGGTCAATCGGCAACGCAGTGGGCCAACAACATCGAAACATGGACGAAAAACCCCGGCACATACCAACCGGGCGAGTTCTTGGAAGAAACGCTGGATTTCGGTCAGAAAGTCCTACAAGTCCATCTTTCGCCCGTTTACATCAGTGAACGCTTCCTCGGTACGGTATCCGTATTCCGTGACATCACCAAGGAAGTTGAAGCCGACCGTGTTAAGAGCGAATTCGTCTCCAACGTGTCGCATGAATTACGCACACCGATGACCAGCATCAAGGGCTTTGCCGATCTGATGTTGATGGGTGTCGCCGGACAACTCACTGAACCTCAAAACGGCTTCTTGACCAAAATCAAGAATAACGCCGACCGTCTCAGTAAACTGGTTGAAGACCTGCTCGACATCTCCAAGCTGGATGCGGGTGAAGCACTCAACATTGAAGCGGTTGATTTGCGCGAAGTCATCCCCAGCGCATTGAATAGTGTTAAAAGCCGTTCTGAAAATGAGCAGAAGCAGATTAAAGTCACAGTTGAGATTGAGAAAAAGCTGCCGCTTATCGAGGCCGACCCGCTTAAACTCATGCAAATCCTGACCAACGTCATCGGGAACTCTTACAATTACACCTATGCGGGTGGGCTGGTAAAAATCCACGCCAAACTCGACGCTGACCAAGAACGCGTGGTGATCGCCGTCGAAGACACAGGCATTGGTATTCCTGATGAATTTAAATCCCGCATTTGGGGACGTTTTGAGCGCTACGAGGATCATGCACTGGTCATGGATATTCCCGGCACAGGTCTAGGACTATCAATTGTTCGTGAACTCGTCCTGATGCATAATGGAGATATATGGTTCGAGTCAGAATTAGGCAAAGGAACCACGTTCTATATCGGGCTTCCTGTTAAACAACCCAAGAGTTCACAGCAGACGCAGCAGGATATGAGCCGGAACTAATAAGGCTATTTACAGAAGGTACGTCGCACAATGGCAAACATTTTAATCGCAGAAGATGAGCGCGACATCCGTGACCTAATTCAGTTCACGCTGACGTTCGCTGGGCATAAAATCACGGCAGCCGCTAATGGGGCTGAGGCGCTCGAACTCGCGCCCAAAGTAAAACCTGACCTTATCATGATGGACGTGCGAATGCCCAAAATGACGGGGTACGAGGCTTGTCGCGAAATGAAGAAAATTGATGACATCAAAAATATTCCGGTGATTTTCCTATCGGCTAAGGGTCAGGATGAGGAAAAGCAGACGGGTATTGAGGCGGGGGCTGTCGCCTATATTCTCAAACCGTTCGCGCCAGATGACCTCACCCGACAAATTGCTAATATTCTAAAAGCCAACGGGCTTTCCTAAGTGGGACGTTAAAGACGCTATGAGTGCTATTAGCATCGGCGGCGAACTCATCCATTATGAAGTTCTCGGACGTGGGCGACCTGTGATCCTGATTCACAGTTGGGTGGGTTCGTGGCGTTATTGGGTTCCGACCATGCAGAATCTACAACTCAAATATCGTGTTTATGCCATTGATTTGCACGGTTTTGGTGATTCAAGCAAGAACCCCAAGAAGTATACGATTGATAACCAGCGCAAACTGTTGTCCGATTTCATGCAGGCAATGGGTATTCCCAAAGCCGCCATTATCGGGCATGGTTTGGGCGCATGGGTCGCCGCAGAATATGCACGGGTATTCCCCGAACAAGCGCCTCGTGTCATGCTGATTAGTGCGCCACTTTTCGACATGCCCAATCTCGACCAACGCACGCGACCGGGACGCGGTAATGTGCCGGTACACAGCCGCGCAGCTTTTACGGATGTGCATCCTGAAGCCACCATTATGAATTCGAGTATCCGCACGGCAATGTTGGAACGTTTGAGGGCAGCCAGCGCCACCGGGCAAGTCTCAACCGACTATATGCCCGAAATTCCGCCAGCCGCTAACGATTCCGGTGCGCGTTACAACCAACTACTGGATATTATCGGCAGCAGCAGCCCCGAAGCCTTGTTGCAGCGCTGCCTAAAACGCTCTGATCCAGTCTATGCAAAACTAGAAATGGACTTACCCAAAACTGATCCGCAAGCGCTGCGCGTGAGTGCCATTGAATACGATTGCGGGCGTTTTCTAGACACCGTATGGCAGCTTCCGATGCAGACGGTTGTCCTTCACGGGCAAGATGATGGGCTGATCGAAGTCCCAAACGAATCGGTGTGGAATTACATTACATCTGATAAGGAAGACAAACTCCTGCCTATTCCCCTCCCCAATGTTAAACACTTCCCGATGTTGGAATATGACCGCTTTAACCGGCTGGTCAATGAGTTTTTGGAAGTGCCGGACATCAGCAAACTGGAAGTGAATGAACGGTGGAAACGCCGAAGCCGTTAACCGCCTTTATTTTTGCAAACGGTGCAACCGACGACGGCCCACTGGTTCGGCGCGAATTAGCGACTGCCACTGATGCTTGGGTTATCGCAGCCGACGGTGGCGCACGGCAAGCGCAGTATTATGGCTTGCCCATAGATATTGTTATTGGCGATCTGGACTCGCTCGACGATCAAGAAATCGCTGATCTGACAGAACAAGGCGTAGAAATTCGGCGCTTCCCACCTGAAAAAGATGAGACTGATCTTGAATTGGCGCTGCTGCTTGCCGCCCAAAAACAGGTCAACCGCATACGGTTATTCTCAGCCTTAGGCGACCGGCTCGACCAGACTCTGAGCAACATCTATCTATTGGCTTTAGTACCCCTTCGTAACCTTGATGTCCGGCTGATTGCGGGTAAGCAGCAAGCATGGCTTATTTATCCCGGTCATACGGTCATTCAAGGTGCAAAAGACGACACAATTTCGCTCATTCCCATTGCAGGCGAGGCACGGGGCATCCGTACCGAAAATCTCTATTATCCCCTTCGTAATGAAAAACTCACTTTCGGCCCAGCGCGGGGTGTCAGCAACGTTATGCAATCTGAAACTGCACATGTCCATTTTGATGAGGGTGTCTTGCTGGTTGTACACACATTAGGTCGTGCCTAAACTTCTTTTTCCATGAGTTAGAGATAGCCAACCGAATGTAGGTTGACGAAGCCGCGTAAAGCACGTTATTATGCGTTCGCTATACACACTTGCTTATTCATGGTCTGAAACATGACAACACTCAATATCGAAAAGCACAATCACCACGGCGAATTTGTACTATCATACCCCGGTGACATCCTCGAACAAGGGGAAACATGGGTTTGCTTACGCGCCGTATTTGACCGCAAAGAAGCTCATTTAGGCTTTGTAGTCTTTGAAGAAGGTGATGTCTTTTACGAATGGTTCTATAGCAATCAGTGGTACAACATATTCCAAGTACACGTCGGGGATACATCAACCGTTAAAGGTTGGTACTGCAATATCACGCGTCCGGCACACATTGATAGCGAACGCGTTTATTCCGATGATTTGGAACTGGATGTGTTTGTGATGCCGAATGGCACGATTATCTTATTGGACGAAGAAGAATTCGCCGCCTTGAACCTGAATACAGATGAGCGCATGGCGGCATTACACGCTATCCAAGATATTCGTCATCGGGTATCAGCCCGCGATGTACCTTTTACCGCTATCGAGTAAATCTAATCTTTGTCGGGGTGGACGAGCAATACCGGTACTTTAACCTCTTCCATCACCTTGGCAGCTACGCTTCCAAACAAAAACCGTGCAATCCCTGTGCGCCCATGTGTACTCATCACCACCAGATCAATATCTTCATCCCGCACAAAGTCACAAATCGCGCTGGCAACACCGGTGCTTTCCAGAATTAAGGTCTGTACCTTAATCCCTTGCTGACGTAGTTCATTCGCCACACCGGTCAGGTTTTGCTCGACACCACTCCGCAGTTGATTGATCTGTCCTTCTTGTCCGGCTAAGGAGATTTGGTCAGCATATTCCGTTCCGGGTGGACGGAAAACATAGAGTATGACCAATTCCGAATCGTTCGCGAGTGCAATATCCATGGCGTGTGGAATAGCGCGTCTTCCCCAACCTGAACCATCCCACGGAACGAGTACTTTTTTGTAGCGGCCTTGTGTTGGCATAATCTATACCCTCCCCTTATAGATAAATCTATTTTGATTCTACCCTATCATTGCCTGTACCAGTAATTTTTGATGAAAAATATTCCGGCTTGAGGATAATGATAAATTCGCTATAATTTCGCTTATAATTCTCAGTAAATCTACATAAATCAGGTTCTACAAATGGAAACATCACCTCAAGCGAACTTATCTGTAGCCCGCAATATGAAAATTGGCTTGTTCCATCTGGGTTCAAGCATGGCAGACATCATCATTACAGGGCTTTGGAACCGGATCATGATTAGTGATCTGGGTTATGCGGCGACCCCGATTAGTTTACTTATTAGCCTCCGTTACTTTCTTGCACCGCTCGGTATCTGGGCAGGACGTATCTCTGACCAACGCAGCGTGGGCGGTTTCCGACGCATGTTCTGGATCGGCGCAGGACGCGCGATGATGGCAATTGGTATCCTGATACTCGGCATCGCAACGACTTCGCTGGCACAGGGCGGCGGTATGGTCGGTATGGCAGGGAAAGACGGGCTACAATGGTTGGGCATCGTTCTGGCTATACTGTTGTTCAGTTTGGGCAACAGTATTTCGGGCGGGACATTTTTAGCCCTGATTTATGACCGAACGCCGGAGAATCAACGGGGACGTGCTATCGGTATTGTCTGGACGTTTTTGCTGATCGGCTATGCAATCTTCGGGATCATCTTTGGTAAGTTACTGCCTCATACAGATGGTCAGGCACTTAGTTTCGCACCTGAGGCTCTACAAAATGTATTTATCATTGCGGCTGTATCCATGGCGATTCTATGGCTCGTTTCGATGATTTACGAGGAACGCCGAGCGCATAAAGGTGGCGAAACTTATCTCGGTGAGAGCCAACAAGAATATTCGACTTCAGCACTGGCAGACTTGAAGCTGGTTATCAACAACCACTCCATGCGCTACTTTATGTATTTTCTAGCACTTTCCATGTTCTTTGCCTTCTCCCAAGACCTGATCCTAGAGCCGTTTGGTGGCGATGTGTTTAAGATGGATGCAGGTGTGACAACCCGCTTTAACTCATATTGGGGTACAACAGCAATTCTTGGCACAATCCTCTTCCTGTTTCTATCACGGCGTTATAAATCTTTGAACAACAGAGTCTTGTCGTATGTTGGAGTGGGTTTCCTCGCGGCGGCCTTTGGTGTATTTACCATTTCGGCATTCGGGCAAGTTCGCGCATTCGTCACAATCGGATTACTGCTGCTGGGCGTTGGATTAGGTATCTGGAATGTTGGAACGACCGGACTGATGATGGAGATGAGTCCGAATGGTCGGGCGGGAACATTTCTCGGTTTCTGGACGCTGGTGGTGACACTAGCACGAGGCGGAGGACAGGCCGAAGGCGGTATACTCCACGATATTGGTATTCGCCTCTTCAATAGTCCATCAGCGGCTTACGGCATCTGTTTCTTGCTCGGCACGATTGGGTTGGTGGTCTCATTAGCCATGCTTCGACAAGCTAATATCAAAGCTTATAAAGCTGAAGAGATACCCGTGGATAGTGCCACGGTATTTGCTGCGGCGTTGGATTAAGCCTCAAAAAGCGAACTGGAACGGTCAATCGTCGGTATATTACTGGTGATTGACCGTTTTCGATTCCAAAGCGGAGGGGGTACTATACTACGATTACATTCGCAATTTTGCGTTTTATTCAATACTAAAGGTTTTGTCATTGTCACGATCCGCAGTTCTTACTAACCGCCAAATCGTCCGCGCTGCAGGAGTGGCCTTACTAGGTTTCCTCGCTAGCGGCGTACTCGGAATTATTCGCACCTCAATCATTAACAGCACCTTTGGCGCAGGAGCAGCGCTGGATGCTTTCACCACTGCCCAACGTATCCCTGAACTTATCTTTGTATTGGTGGCAGGCGGGGCGCTGGGTTCGTCTTTCATTCCGGTGTTCGCGCGTTACCTGCGGAATGATGATGATCGACATGCATGGCGGTTGGCAAGCGCAACGATTACACTCTCCTCAATAGCAGCAGCGATTCTTTCTCTGGTGGTGGTTGTTTTCGCGCCATGGATCGTGGCGGTCGTTCTTGCGCCCGGTCAACCAGCCGATGTACAACCACTCACGGTATCGCTCATTCGGATTATGATGCTCACACCGTTCATCTTTAGTATCAGTGGTTTGATGATGGGTGTTTTACAAACCTACGGCAACTTCGTACTGCCCTCACTTGCTATTAGCATGAACAGTATCGGGCAGATATTTGGGGCGCTGGTGCTGGCGCATATTCTGCCACCATTGATGGGCAATGTGGCACAGGTCGGCAACGCGAATGTCTATGGGTTGGCGTGGGGGGCGGTGCTGAGCGCGGTGCTGCATCTGGCGATTCAACTGCCGGGGCTGCGAGCAATAAAAACGCAATCACCCAAAATACGGTTTTTAATGGATTGGCGCACGTCAGGACTACGCGAGGTTTTGCTACTGATGGGGCCGCGGGTGTTAGGGTTGGGTGTGGCACAACTCAATTTCATCGTCAACACCAATTTTGCCTCGCGCATGGTGGAAGGCAGTCAAGCGGTTTTAACAACGGCTTGGACACTGATGTTCACGATCCTCGGTGTGATTGGACAAAGTATCGGCACGGCGGTTTTCCCTACCCTCTCGGCGCTGGCGGCTGAGGGCAACATGGATGGTTATAAAGACCGTTTGGCAAGGGCTTTACGCAGCGTTATCTTCCTAGCACTGCCCGCGACGGTCGGGTTAATCATCCTCGGTGGGCCATTCGTGGCGCTGCTTTTCCAGCGGAACAGTTGGACGGCGGAAGACACAGCAGGAACGGCATGGGCGTTGGCTTTCTTCTCAATCGGGATTACAGGACACGCGAGCTTAGAAGTTCTCTCGCGGGCGTTTTATGCGTTGGGTGACAGTAAAACTCCGGTGATTATTGGTGTAATGTAGCTGGTAGCGAACATTCTACTGAGCATCGTGTT
>JBBQLX010000181.1:0-10781 GCA_038328375.1 Aggregatilineales bacterium
GGCGCGGGCGAACATGTTGAGATTTACCAGTTGACCACTGGCACATTTGCGGTGGCTGCTGGAGATGCCGATATGGAACGATTTTACGCGACAGCGACAACCTTGCCCGATGGCCGTGTGTTGATTGCAGGTGGGTACGATGCCAACATTCAGACGACCGCGCAGGCATGGATTTATCAGTAGTTGAAAGGCAATTAATCAACTCAAAAAGCACATCATACAAGATGTGCTTTTTGATCTTGCAACCTTTCTGAATGTAGTGCGTATTAATCAGCAATACGTCCGCAATTAGAGATGGGAAAACGATTATGGTTAGAGAACATGATGGTCGTCCGGTTTTGGCGCTCGGGTTGATTGGAATCGGTGTGTTGGTGTTCTTCGGACAGTTAACCGGTTTCGGCGGGATGATTAGTTCCTTGTGGCCTTTGTTCGTGGTCGTGCCGGGGCTGGCGTTCCTGTACTTCGCTTATACGGGTGATAAGAATGTCGCCGGATTAGCCGTGCCGGGAATGGTGATTACGGGAACGGGACTCATCCTGTTTTACCAGAATGTGACCGGACATTGGGCAAGCTGGGCTTATGTCTGGACATTGTATCCGTTGTTCGTCGGTTTGGCGCTGCGGTTTATGGCACAACGCACTGGAGACGAAGGTACGGAAAAGGCTTCCAGAATTCTGATGCGTATCGGTGCGATTGGCTTTATTATCGGTGTGGTTTTCTTTGAACTGATGATTTTCGGTCACGGTGGGATATTCGGTAATATGGCACTGCCCATTATACTGGTCGCCATCGGCGGGTTCATGCTGATGAGTAATAAGCAGGGACGGTTTGCTGGCAAGCGCAAGATGAATGATTTCTATTCGAACGGCAAGTACAAGAATAGTGATCGCCTGCAACAGCAGATTGACGAAGCGCTGGCGGAAGACGACCAGCCTACACCAGTCGTCTAAGATACGCCGCAGTACGACAATCGCATATAGCATATAATGATGGGGCGAGCCGATGGTTCGCCCTTTTGTTTTTATTGTCATGAGGTCAAACCTTTGCAACTCAGTGAATATCAATGGTCGGGCAACCCGCGTGGAATGCATAATGAAGGCGCTTATAAGCCGATTAACCGTGATCGCTTAATCAGCTTGCACCTCGGCTGGTACAAAATGGTGACGGGTGGCGAGGAGTTCGCCGACGACTGCGCGTGGATGTTAACCCAGAACATCACGCCGGTTGTGCGTATTTATCGCACTGCGCCGGGGGCATCCCCACCTAATGACTCGAACCGTAATCAATGGGGCAAATATCTTGGAGCAGGCGTGAAGTGGTTCGAGTTTTTTAATGAGCCGAACTTCCCTGATCCTGAATGGCCTGAAAGCATGAAAGGCCGCGTGAATCCCCAAAATATTAATGAGGTCATCAAACCGCTGTGCGAGAGTTGGATCATGTTTGCCGAGTTCATCATGAATCAAGGCGGCTATCCCGGCTTCTTCTCGCTCGGTGAAACCAGTGGTACGAATGGGGCGCTTCAATGGATGGACGCGCTGCTCATTTATATGCGGGATAACCAGCGGGAACGCTTTGCCAAGATTATCGACAACGGTTTGTGGTGGGGGACGCATCCATATGCGCTCAACCATTGGTATCAAGAAGTCGCCGGTCAACCGAGTGTGCCACGATCACCGGGCGACTATAACGGCACGGAACCGGGCTGGCACTTCGAGTATCCCTACGATCCCTATACCCAGAGTTATGATCCCGGTCGGACGGTTTTTGGGAACACGCCGAGTACGCCTAATGGTGATCCCAACGGCATCACTGCAATGGGCATCGCCTTTAACCAACGTTTACAGGAGTGGTTCGGGGCGGGGCCGCTGCCTGTATTTGGCACGGAAGGCGGTATTTACCCGCTGCCAACGCACGATGCTCAACAACCAGATCCGCGTTTTCCGCCTTATGACCGTGCTGCCCACGCCGAGGGAACGGTCGCCATGTTCAACTGGATCGCGACCGAGTCACCGCCGTGGATGTTCGGTTTGGCGTTGTGGAAGGAAGACGAGTATTACAACAATCAGCTTCCGGCTGTTGATAGGATGCAAAGTACCGCGCCCATTCCCAAAGGCGGAAAATGGCCTACGGTTGCGGTGCGTCCAAAAGGGCCGGGGCCGATTATCGGTGAGCCAACGTTCCACGCGGTGATTCTCGCGCCGGGGTTAGACCCGCAGTGGTTCATCGAGGCAGGACGCTCCTATTGGAACACCTTCCATCCGATTGTAACGACGGTGTGGGATTTTATCCTGTATATTCCGTATGACCGCAGCTTGGCAGCGACGGTCATCGCACCCCCTGATCTGGCAGAGAGCATGAGAAGGGTCATTCAGAAAGAATATCCGAATGTGCTTTTTGACCTGATTTTGACAGGCGATAATCCCCAGAGTGTCACGGACGTGTTGAACGCACGGGTGTGGTCGAATAGACGTTTCGGATAAAGAAAACAAAGTACTGAGTTCTGAGTGCCGAGTTAATCCAATTCGGTATCTATAAAGCAACTTCTAGTCATAAATCAATATAATTCCTCAAATGATAAACAAAGGGGTGAGGGCAAGCCTTAGAACAAGGCTCGCCACACGCCCCAACCACTACTGGTATGATCGGGAAAAGCGGTACGCAGTTTGTAAGGGCGCTGCCGCCACAATCCAAATAGGAGCGCTCGTGCGCCCCTACCTGCATCACACTTTTCAGGATAGAGCGTTATACAGCCACAGTTACTGGCAGGGAGTGAATAAGCTTTCAATCGTCGTACTCGTTTTCTTCACGTCGATATTCCAAACGTGACAAATCGGCTGCCCGCGACTCGGCATCCTGTTCGACGTGCCGTTTCCACAGCCGTCGCATGATTTCGTCGGGATTTTGGGCAGCTTTAACTCCCTGTGCCGCGAAATACGCACAGACACGTTCGATGTCGCGTTTGAGGATGAAGTGTGATTGGCTGTTGCCGTGACTGCTGCTAACCTGCGGGAAGTCAATCAGCGTGATTTTCCCTTCCCAATACAGGATGTTATAGGATGAAAGATCGCCATGAATCATGCCGAGTGTCAACATCAATTCCACGTTACGCATGGTTTCAGCGAATAACAGTCGGGCTTCGTCCTGCTGCAAGCGAACAGTGCTGAGAGTTGGCCCGGCCATTTCGGTGTCGCCAACGTAACCCATCAAGATAGCGTTTTCTGCGACCGCGTAAGGCTTAGGTACGGCTGCGCCTGCATCGTGCAAGGTTTTGAGTGTGTTGAATTCGTACATCAGCCACGAAGTATGTTCGACCTGTACGCCGAAGTCACTCTTCTTGCCGATGGCACGCATCAGACGGTGGTCGGTTTCTTTGGCTTCCTTACCATCAGCAGTGAGGATAGCACGGCCTTCACGGTACATTTTGTCGTTGCGAAGCTGCCGGAATTGGCGCGGACGATAAACCTTTGCCGCCAGCAATTCTACATCCATACCCGGTCGGGCAGCGCAGCGGTAGACGCTAGCTTCCTTGCCACCACGTACCATTGTCTGCACATCGGTGATGAATTCTTGACGGTAAAAGTCCGTCAGCGATTGCAGTAACCATGTGGCTTCGTACTTCGACGGTTGGTAGGTGGTTTTGTACTTGCCTTCGCCTTCCAGTGCGTCCGGTGCGGCGAGTGATTGCACGATTTCGGTCTGTGATTTTTTGGGCGAATGTTTGCCCTTTTGTTTGCGAACACGGCGTTCCTGCCGGTCTACAAATAGGTCGTTATATTCTTCGTCGGTATCCATATCAAATTTCAGATTCAAGATTGTTATCCCTCAAGATAGCAAATAGCATTTAGCGTTTCGGTTTAGGCTGTTCGCGGTTATTCGCGAATTCAGCGTGCTGAAAATGCTTTGGTGCTAAAGCGGTTTGTCTAGCTGAGGTGGATCAATCGAATCACCAGCAGGCAAACAAAAACAAGCACCCCGAAGTGGGCTGCCGTCAATTCGTTTTGTCCTGTGGCTGTTAGCGAGTTATCGTAAAGGGGATAACGTTATGCGTGGTAACAGGCAGGCGCGAATAGACGGTTGGTTATGTTGGTTCCAAATTCAGCCATGTTGTCGAGCCTCCTGAAAATAAATGAGCAATGTACAAGACTATAGCATAGGTTCATGGTGGTTGTCAAAGGGGCGATTGGCGCATGATGTTATCCGACTTTAGTCTGAGGGTCAGGCCGCCACGCCAAAGCATTTGGGTTCCACGATTGTCGCCGGAAAAGTTTTTTAAGCTCGGTGCCGTCTGGCTTCACTGTATAAATCTCAAGATCATTAAATGACCCTTGATATGCACCAAAGGCAATTTGTTGGCTATTTAGTGACCACTCGATAAGCAGAATTGTCCCATCCGTTTCAACGATATGTGTTGATTTATTAGTTTTGACATCAATCGTGATGAGGGTGCCTTTTAAAGTGGTGTTGCTATACTCCGAGAATGCCACTTGGGTGCCATCAGGTGAGAGATAAGGCCGTTCATTTCCACGCCAAACCACTTCATTACCCTGATGTATCTCGAAAGAACCGGCATTTGTGATCACATATGGCTTATCAGGATGCCAGCGATGCATTAAATCCTGTTCGGTATTCATGGGTTCGGGTGTATTGTCGCTATCCAATTGTTTCACCCAATACGGACAGTTACTATTGCGATTGGTCGTTAAGCACTCGGATTTATACGCAAATTCTTTGCTATCGGGCGACCATTGGAACGGTATGTAGGTTGAAGCGACACCTTTTTCAACCAATTCCCGGATGTTTGTCCCGTCAAGGTTGACAATATAAATGCCTCCCAATGACTTATCATAGGCTATGAACATCAAATTTTGTTCATCTGATGACAGCAACCAATCATCAACCCGTATCGGTGTACTCATGATATCGTCTAGATGAAACAATAACCGTTCACTGATTTTGTTACCTGTGTCAGAGATGTCCATCACATAAAATGAGGTGGATGATTGTTGTTTGCTGCTGCCCTGATAAATCGCTACACTGTTGCGACTGAAGTAAATTTTCTTGCCGTCTGCTGACCAGAATGCTTGATTCTCGCTGTCCAACGGTGTGTTGGTCAAATTGGTCACACGGCTGCCATCACTGCGGACGAGATAAAGATCACTATTTCGCCCCCCGTTCAGGGTTTGGGGATCAATTCCGATGTATAAGAAATCACGCGCCTGATCACTGCTTTGGGCAGTAACTGCATATCCCATTACCGAGAGCAATAACATGATTGCGAGGATTATGAGGCGTGTCTTGTTCATCCGTTTCCCTTTTCATGTATTCATCTGATAATGTCAGCAATAATTTGTTCAACCTCAGCTTCAGAAAAGCCTTCTCAAAAATTTTCTACTATCGCATTAAGGGCCGCAATTTTCGCCTCAATTGCTTCGAGTTGGTGTTGGCGTTCGATGACATGTTTTTGCACTTGCTCAATAGCGTCTTGAGGTAGGTATCAATGGCCTGCAAAATCGCATCTATATCAGTCATGATTTTATCTCCAACATCTCTTTCATTTTCTAGGATAGCATAAAACGGATGTAACGCAGCTATAGCGATTTTGGACAAGTAAGGGGTATGCTATTCATCAGTCAGACCATCTAAATAATATGAATCACTTACTATCCCAATAAAGGATACTTTATGGCTACATCCACCACAAAGCCGCTGACTCACTCGATGCCATTGGTGCAGCAGTGGTCAACGGCTGTCAATACCTGCAACTGCCCTGATGTGCATCACGCCAATTGGTTTACGCGCTGGTTGGTGATCTCCCGTGCCTGCGTGTTCTCAATGACCTTCACCTCTGGATTGATTGGTGTGCTGTTAGCTGCTGCACAGGGCGCGTTCATTGAAAATACGCTGTTCAAGATTTTCTTGGCGCTGTTGTGCGTGGTGGGATTGGTATTCGCCCATGCCACTAACAACCTCGTCAATGATTGGACGGATGTGCGTAAGGGTGTTGATACCGAAGATTATCCGCGTTCGCAATACAGTGTGCATCCGGTATTGGGTGGCTTGACCTCGCCGGGAATGCTGCTCAAAGTGTCTGCCGCACTGACGTTAATCGACGGTTTGATTATGCTGTACTTGGCCTCGGTCAGCGGGTCGTTGGTGATCTTCTTCGCGGTGGCTGGTCTAGCCTTGAGCCTCGCATACACAGCCTTTCTCAAGAGATATGCCTTGGGCGAATTGACGGCGCTCATCGTTTGGGGACCGTTGATGATCGGCGGTACGGTTTTTGCGATTAGTGGCAGACTCGATTTCAACACCCTGTTGATGACACTGCCTTATGGCTTAATCGTCGCGTCGGTACTCATCGGCAAGCACACCGACAAAATTGAGAATGACCGTCCTGTGGGTGTGCGTTCAGTGCCTGTACTATTAGGCGAACAGAACTCGCTTATTCTCAACAAGATCACTTTCATCGCGTTTTATGTGCTGGTGGTCTTGTTGGTCGTGGCCCGTGTTGCCAGCCCGTGGATTTTGTTGACGTTCTTTGCTCTGCCACGTTTGTTTGCCGTGTGGAAGATTTACAGCCAGCCCAAGCCCAAGACCAAACCAGATAATTGGCCGGTGTGGCCTCTGTGGTTTGTCGGTTGGGCGATGGGATTGAATCGCAGCTACGGCAGCCTGTTCATATTGGGCTTGATCTTAAGTCTGATCGCTCCGCCGATTGGTCACGCTCTGGGAATCGGTTAAACAGCATGTTTGGCGCACTTATTCTCCTTATCGGTATCCCCATCTTGCTCATCGGCTTGGTGGGGATGGGGCCGCAGGTCAACGTCCACCAGATTCGACCTTGGTCAGCCGCCGCATGGGTGTTTCGGATCGGTGGCGCACTGATGATTATTGGCTTGCTCTTGAGTTTGTCGGGCGGTCTTGATCGTGCTTTGGTCACGGTCAGCTTGATTTTGGGGACAGCCTGCTTGATCTCCTGCTCGGTGATTGTTCATCACGAGTGGGTTCAGGCAGGCCACCACGATCAGCCAGATTTTCGGCTGCAACACTCACCACTATTGATTGTACTGTGGCTAGGAACGATGCTGCTGGGGGCAGCAGTCATTGTAGGTTTGGCAACTAATATGCTGGTTCCCACACTGAATTGGCTGATGGCTTTTGAAATGATTATCGCTTTCGCGCTTTTGTTGGGGATTCAAATCTCGGCTGAACGACGACGCGCTAACTTCCAACTGACTCAATCTTTCAGCCTGCAAGCCTATGTGTTAGGTTTGATTATTATGGTGTTGGGGCTAATCATACTGGTCAATGGGGGTTCATAATCGATATAAATGCGCGTTAGCTTTATGCTTTTCTCAAAAACTTAAGGTCATGCCAATTTAATTGGAAAGTACTTTGAAGATTAGTACCACGAAAATTATTGTAATCTTTTGCGGATTAATAGTCTTAATTTCTGTCTTTGCTTATCGAGAATACACCTCAAAATCCAATCGATTTTTGTTTGTTGGCGATTGGAGTCTTGAGGAGCTACAACAATATTTTGTTGGCGACTTGCCGAAAAGCGCTGTAGACATCCAGTATAAAGCGTTGGGTAATTATGGCTTACTGAGCTTTAACGCTTCACCATCCGAAGCCTTGGCCTTTGCTCAACGTTTTTGCTACGGCTCTTTGCTGATTGGCTATGATCCCTTCAATTCAGTTGATACGATGGATAATAAGTCGGGTGACGGCTACTTAATCCAAACTGAGTCGAGAGAATTTTATTATTCACACTCGAATCGAGTGGTAAACACTCAACTCGGAAACAGATGTAGTGACCTTAAAAGAGGCGGACTACATCAGATAGTCGTTTATACGCAAGACAAAACACTATATGAAGTTAAGTTGGAGATTTCAGCAACTTGCATGAATCAAAATGCTCCCCACATCTGTGATGGCAATCTCGTCCATTACATGAAGCATGGTTCTATGAAGCTCAATACCACTTATGAGGTTAATAGTCGCTATGCTGAAGGGGATAGTTGGGAGATTCCGCTTGAACCTAACAAGCAATATACATTACTTGTGAGGCCGAAAGTTGGACAACAAGAACAAAATCGTCAAGACTTTCAAGCTGCAATTTCCCCATCTGTAGTCACTGGTAATGAGCCGTACTGTGAGGCGTGTTGGGTTGATAGTAGAGGGTCTTCTGAGGAACCATTTGAAGCGAGTTTTTTAGGCTCTTTGACTGGATTATCACATATCAACTTATTTTGGATGGGTTCAGACTTCACATATGAATTCAGTGTAGTGTCGAAGAATTAACTGCAAGCCTATGTACTCGGCCTAATTATCATGGTATTGGGGCTAATCATACTGGTGAAAGCAGGTTAACAAGTTGTTTTGGGTATGGTTTCGCCCCTGTTGAAAGAAAACTTACTTCTTCTTTTCAGTACCCGGTTTACCGCTGGTCTTGGGTGTAGCGCCGCCTGATGTTGTCTTTGAGCCTGCGGTTTGACCACCGGATGATTTACCCGATTCGCTGGATTTCTTATCATCAGCCATGTTGATTGCTCCCTCTAAATGACGATTAATGCGATTGTAGCACTTAAAGGTCAAACGGGAGCAAAAGAGTTTAGTCCTGTTAATAAGTTCTCAGAGTCATTTTTGTGTAAGAATTGCGATTTGCGGTACACTTCGGCGGTACACGAATCTGATTTTCTCGACTACAATATGGATATTATGTGGCTGGCGGGTTAATCAACCCGCGCTATGTGGGTTCACGAGGTATTTCATGGCAACATTGAAAAAGGAAACCCTGCTGGAATGGTATCGGCAGATGGTTCTCATCCGGCTGTTTGAAACCCGCTGTGATGAACTGTACCGTGAGAAGAAAATCACGGGTGTCTATTTGCATTTGTATAGTGGTCATGAGGCAACAGGTGTGGGCGCATTGTCCGCATTGAAGACCACTGACCATGTGATTACGGCTTACCGCGATCACGGTATCGCTATTGCGCGTGGGGTTGATACCAACGCGATTATGGCGGAAATGATGGGCAAGCGGACAGGCACAAGCGGCGGCAAAGGTGGCTCGATGCACATTGCTTCGCGCGAACACAACTTCTGGGGCGGTTATGCCATCGTCGGTGGACATTTGCCACTGGCGGCTGGTATCGGCTTGGCCTGCCGTTACAACGAGACTGAGGATGTGGTTGTTTCGTTCATTGGTGACGCAGCCACAAACAATGGTTATTTCCACGAATCGCTCAACATGAGTGAAATATGGCATTTGCCGGTCGTCTGGATTATTGAAAACAATCTGGTCGGCATGGGTACACGTATTGAAGACTCCAGCGGTCAGGTTGAACTGCACAAACGCGCCATTGCCTACGGGATGCAGGATGGCGGACGTGTTGATGGGCAGGATGTCATCGCTGTGAATAAGGTGGTCAGCGAAGCAGTGGCTTATGCTCGTAAGACTGGCCCGGTGCTGATCGAGTCCATGACCTACCGTTATAAGGGACATGGCGTTTCTGATAAGACCTACGACAAGCGTATGGCAGACGAACTGCACGAGTGGATGGAAAACAAAGACCCCATCGAAATTCTTAAACGAACCTTGTTGGAGAAGTACAAGGGCATTCAAAAAGAACTGGATGCCATCCAGAAGGCAGCAGCAGTGCAGGTTGAAGAGGCGACACAGTACGGACTTGAAAGCCCGATACCGACTTACGAAGACCTCATTAGCAACGTCTATGTATAGCTTTTAATGAACGCTGGACGGGTTTGCCGACGGCAGGGTTTGCCACCGTCAAACCCCTACGAATGACTAGGAATTAACAATGGCTGAACGAAATAGACCAATGCGCGAGGCGCTGCGTATGGCGCTCCGCGAAGAAATGCTTCGGGACGAAAAAGTATTCGTCATGGGTGAGGAAGTCGGTATTTGGAACGGTACGCACCGTGTCACCCAAGGCTTGCTGGAAGAATTCGGTGCAAAACGGGTGAAAGATACCCCGATCACCGAGATGGCGATTGCTGGCGCAGCAGTCGGCGCGGCGATGATGGGTCTGCGTCCGGTCGCCGAGATGATGACCATCAACTTCGCTTTCTTGGCGTTGGATGCCATCGTCAACCATGCCGCGAAAATTCATTATATGTTCGACGGGCAGTTTAGAGTGCCGTTGGTGATTCGTGCGGCGACTGGATGGGGCGATCAAGCAACCGCCACCCACTCGCATACACCGGAACCAATCTTCGCGCACTTCCCCGGCTTATACGTGGGCTGTCCCTCGACACCCCGCGATGCCAAGGGCATGTTGAAGGCCGCGATCCGCGACGACAATCCGGTTTTGTTCACCGAATTTATCTCGTTGTATTCCAAGCCGGGACCTGTACCCGACGATGAGGACTTTATCATTCCAATTGGTAAGGCCGATGTTAAGCGCGAAGGTAAGCATGTCACGATTGTGACCTACGGAAGCGGTATGACATGGTCAACCCACGCCGCTGATGAACTTGCTAAAGAAGGCATCGAGTGTGAAATCGTCGATATGCGCTGGCTGCGCCCGCTCGACATGGCGACGGTTTTCGAGAGCTTTAAGAAAACCAATCGCTGTGTGGTGGTAGAAGAGTCACTGCCTCACTTCAGCTTTGGCAGCGAAATCGCAGCCCAGATTCAGGAAAATATGTTTGACTATATGGACGCGCCCGTTAAGCGGGTGAGCGCAATGGATGTGCCTCTGCCTTATGCCCATGATATTGAGTTGATGGCACTGCCTAGCACCGAGAAAGTAATC
>JBBQLX010000182.1:0-10196 GCA_038328375.1 Aggregatilineales bacterium
CATGGCTCAAGCTCGCGATATGAAAGTCCTCAACGGCATCATGGCGGAGGACACACTGCGCGAGTGGGCAGCCCGTATGGTGGAAGTCAACCACCGTGACAAAGACTTGGCTTTAGCGCTGCATCTGCGTTACGAACTCAAGAGCAAACTCACACCGACCCAACAAAAGAAATATGTTGAGAAGCTCATCAATGTTGCCGAGCAAAGCGGTGGATTCTGGGGCTTAGCGCAGGATATGCGCGGCTTGGCAGAGAACATGCAGCGCGGACAGCTTACCGCTGACCAGATTGCCGATCATCGTGAAATCTTCCGCGAGATGATTATCTCGACCTGCTACGTCATCGAAAACATGATGCCCTTAGTCGAAGCCTATCCGCAAATCGAACCCGTACTGCGCCGCGCGATGGAACTCTGGTGGAATGTGTTCAGCGGCAGCGGTGCGGTCAATACGTTGCGGGCATTGTTCCCGAACCCCTACGATTACCTGTTGATCGTTTGCCGCACACTCGTATCGGTACGTGCTTACATTGGGCAGCCTTTGATCAATTGGGTTGGCATGTACTTTCACCGCAAACTCGCTTTGCAGCAAACGCGTCCTGTCGAACCGCCCGATACCGAGAGCATCCGCCTCGCCCTCAAAAATTGGATTCGGGTTGACCTTGATAAAGCGCCTGAACCACTACGTTTGGGCATGTCGGATAGCAATGTGGTGCGGATTCACCCTTACATTGCCAACCCTATGCAACCTGAGGATGATACCTTCAAGCTCAACATTCCCAATGCCGATTCGCTGGTGGTCAAGTACGGGCCGGTTGAAGAAATCGACCTCGAACGGGATAACTACGCCCGCTTGCCCATTAGCATCCGTGACTGCTTCGTCAATATTCCACAGCCCAGCTACGTGGATGTTGAACGTCGCCGTGCCTTCGTCATCATGGCGGATTTGAATCGCTACCGCACACTCTCCGACGCACTGGTCAAAGTGCCTCAGATTCATGATGCACTCGCCAACGAACTCGGCACTTTCTTGCTGCGTGTGCATCATGGCGATGGACGTGCACGGCGTTATGTGCAAGAAGGTTTGTTGTGGCAGCTTTATCTTCAGCCGATGCAGCAGCATATCCGTCGTATATTTAATTATGTGTTGGAAAATCGCCTGCTGGATGTTGACGACAAATTGAAATATGCCAACCAATTGCAACGTAGTTTGCTAGATCGTGTCGGCAGTTTGGTGCGCTACCAACTCGAACTGGAAAACTTCCCGATTGCTTGTATGCATGGCGACCTGCACTCGCGCAACATCATGGTACGCCGCATGAAACGCCGCGAAGATGGCACGGGCGAAGTGGACTTCAAACTCATCGACCTCGAAAAATTCCGCCGTAGTGGTGATGCTGCTTTGGATGCCGGCGAACTGCTGGTTGATCTCGAAATTCTGCGGGCGACTCGTAACAATGACCCGGCTCGTGACCCCCATGCTGCCCTGATGCGGGCCGTCGAGCAAACCTATACCGACTTCGCTGCCGAACGCGAAGACAAAACCTTCGCCATTCGGATGCAACTGGGGCAGGCGCGTTCCATCATTCGCATCGCTAAAGGCCGCACCAAACAGGGTGAACTCTCGCTGAAAGAAAGTCGTAAAGGCCCCGCCATTCGTGTCGCCTTTGATGTGTTGGAATTTGCCGAGCAAGCACTGACTCATCTCGACGCGGTAGTCGGCGCGTTGGGTCAATAAACGGTTGAGCAAAAGGGGTTTGACATGAGTGATGTGCTTGCTGCCGGGCAAAGCCTAAAGACCACACTTTTAGCCTTATCATCACAGCAATTCGACTCGCTTAAACAGGTCGGGACCTATAACCGTTTGGTTCGCACTCTACGTTCCACCGGTTGGGCAAATCTTTTCTGGGGCGGCTTAACGTTATGGTTAGGATCGTCTGCCCTTTATCCAAATATCTTCACCAATATTCAGGTCATTCTCGGTTTCTTGATCGTCGCTCAAAGTCTGTGGGCGATTACACGCCCCGGTGTAAACGGCTTTTTAGCCTTAACTTGTGTTTTACTGTTATGCGGACTATGGAATTTATTTATCACGGTTTACGGTCATTTTGAGGGGATTGACCTACTGATTGGGTTGCTCGGCATTTTTCAACTTTGGTGGGCTTATCGAACCTATAAGTCTTATCAACTTCTTTCTGAACTGTTGACATCGTCACCAACACCCGAATTATCCCAACAGTATGATGCGATTTGGGAAGGTTTAGCGCATCCATCACCCACGCTTTCACCTGAATTGTTGATGATGCAGTTAAACCGCAATCGCTATTGGTGGAATGGGATTTTGCTGGCAGATCATGCCATTTTTGCCCACAAACGCCAAAAGCTCTTGCTCTTGGTGTCGAAGCCAGAATTGATAATTGTTGCTGAAAATCCCAAAGCCACTAAACGGAATAAATTCGGCATTTTCGCCCAAGTTGGCAATGAGTCTTGGGTGGGAAAAGTTTATCGGAACGGCTTTCAACAATATCTTCAATGGAAAGGTATTCCTGATGCTGAGCTAGAGATTACGCCTAGAATTTTGCGGATGCGCCGTGTTCGCAAAATTGCATGGTGGATTATGCTCATAGTGTTGGTTCTCATTGCACTCTATGTGGGTACGCTCGTTGCCTTTGCGATGAAATATGCCTGATAGGGTTGATTTGCTCTTTCTATGTTCTACCTTCTAAAAAACCTCAGCACTCAATACTCAGTACTCAGTACTTTCTTCCTTCTCCTCCTTCTCGCCGCTTGCCAGCCTGTCGCCCCGACACCCGCACCGCTGCCACAATCCGCATGGGGATCAGTCATCATCGTCGCTCAAGCCGAGCAATCGGATGCGCCAGCACTCTATGTCGATGAAAACGGCATCGTTGCCGCGTGGGTGGGTGCGGATGAGCAGGGCGTTTTTCAGTCCTTGCGAACCCTCAACAGTGAAGGCATGAGCGATCCAATCCGCCTACCGCTGCCGGTTCGTCCTTATGACCAACAATTCGCCCCTGCGGGCAATGATCGTCTGCACTTGTTTTGGCTGGACTCGAATGTGAACGGTGAAACGCGCCTGTTTACATCGCTGCTCAAGTCAAACCTTGAACGTGATCGTGACCTAACCCTCTTGACTCAACATGTCACCCGCCGTTATACCCTGTTGCCCACAGCCGACGGTGGCGTATGGGCGATTTCATCCGGCGGATTAGCCAGCGAACCAAGCATCTTCGCTCATTTTGTCGATGGTGATGGTCGTTGGCGGCTGAGCGATAACTATCTGGTTGCCGATAATGCCGATTGGCCTGCGGCCTTGCAGCGACCAGACGGCCTCCTAAACCTCTACTGGTTACGGAGTACCGATGGCGCAGTCATGCAGGCGGGTTTCATCGAAGGGCAGGCCATTGATCCGCATCCTCTAGCCGATGGCGTTTTGCTCAACCCCGGTGACCGTCTTGATAGCTTCAACGCCGCGCAGGACAGCACCTTAACTTATATCTTTTGGAATATCAGCCGCGCCGATGGCAGGCATGAAACGTGGCTGTCAACAGGGATGCCCGATCAACCCTCATGGCAGCCACCCTCACGCTTACGAATTAGTGTTCCTGATGACATGAGTTTCAATGCACCCGCGACAAGTTTTTTCGAGGATGGATTTAAATTTAATACCAGCATAATTTTTACCGCTTCCGATGGTCGTGAAAACGTCAGTTGGGTGAAGCCTGCTTCCGGTCTATTTCCAGTATTGCCAATCGCCGCACAGGTTGGTAACCAAATCGCTGTGATCTTTTTGCGAGGGGGTCATATCGTCGGCTACCGTCCAATGGACATGGGTAGCCCGATTACGCTCATCGGCACACCCACCTTAGCCATAGATCGCGACCTTTATCTATACCTCGCATGGTCACAATCCGATCCTGCCGGATATGCCAACCTCCGTCTCGCCAGCCTTAAATTCGGTGGCTGGTCATGGATCAAAAATCCCCATGACGATTAACATCACCCGCCTCTAAGTTTGCACATTCTAACTGAGAAATAAGAATTTTTGTGCGAGTTAGAATCACATGAATGGTGGAAATTGCATAGCAAATAGCTTTGCCTTTAAAGCCCCTCCCTGTGTTTTGGGGAGGGGTTGGGGTGGGGTAAGTACAGCCAAACTTGCCTCCACATTTTAGGTCGAATACCTGCTTTATGACTTTTCTGATTCTCCCAAAAACACTCTCTATTGAACTTGGCGTTCTTTGCGTCTGTGCGAAGCCTCCCGCGGGATGGCGGTTCAATTTGTATTGTCTTGCAACTTGTTTCTTGTGAATGTCGATTCAGCGGCTTCTCCCGCGCTTCCCGCCCGTCAATTCAGCGGATTATCTGCACAAATGGCAATACATTTGCCTTTGGTTGCGACTGATAACTGTTGACTAAAGACCACTAACTCTCGACTTTAACCTGTCTTTCATCACCCTCATGTACTCACTCCTACCCCTTTGTGCTATGATAACGGTGTTGTTCGCTCCGTAGGAAAGGTACTGTAATGCCGCCGGAGAAATCCGACCTTACGCAATCCAAATCGGTTCAGGATTTCCTGAAAGCTGTTTATAGTCTTCAACAAAATGGGGAGCGCGTCTCCACCAATGCCCTTGCCGAAGGGTTGGCTGTTGCCGCGCCCTCTGTGACGGATATGGCACAGCGTCTTGTCACGGCTGGCCTCATCGACTACGAACGCTATAAAGGCGTGCTGCTCACCCCCACAGGCGAGTCGGTTGCCCTCAAAATGATCCGCCGTCATCGCTTGATTGAACTCTATCTTGTCCAAGAACTCGGCTATACCCTGCTGGAAGTTCATGCAGAAGCCGAAAAACTCGAACATGCCGTCTCAGATCGTTTTGTAGAGGCCGTTGCGACTAAACTCGGCGACCCTGAGCTTGACCCGCACGGCGAACCCATCCCCGCGCCTGACGGGACGATGGTTGACCGTGATATTTACCTGCTTATTGAGTGGCCGTTGAATAAGGCGGCTGTTGTCTCGCGCATCAAAGCCGATGACCCCGAAATGCTCCAGCATATTCTGGATCGCGGTTTCAAACTCCAAGCCCATGTTGAAATTCTCTCGCGTGACCCCTTTGATGGCCCGGTCATGGCAATGGTTGATGGCAAAATGCGAATCGTCGGGCATCAAGTGGCTGCTTGCATCATGGTCGAAGGGGAACCTGTGTGATCGACCATATGGTTGATGTGGTCATCATCGGTGCGGGCGCTGCTGGGTTAGCTGCGGGGCGCAAGTTACACGACGCAGGTAAGAAAATCCTCATCATCGAAGCCCGTGACCGTATCGGTGGACGTATCCATACCGATTATGATTTTGTCGATGGTACACCCATCGAACTCGGTGCTGAGTTCATTCATGGTGAACATGCCGCCACTCACGAACTTGTAAAGCAAGCTGGCCTGCACACCATTCCGGTTGATCGCTATGGCAAGCTCCGTTGGGCGCAGTACAGCCGTCCCGCGCTGCCGATAAATGAACTACCTACTGAACTTCGCGCCACCATTACTGGCTTGTTTATGCATTATCGCGACTTGCCCAAACATGCGCCTCAACCCGATATTTCTTTAGGGCAATATTTACGCGAGCGTGGCTGGAACGAAGAAGCCCTCAAAATTGCGGATGTGCTGCTGGCGCAAACTTGCTGTGCCACCTTGGAAACGCTAAGTTGTGCCGATCTCATCCGTGAAATGCGTGTGGATCATGCTGGTAAGCAGGAGTTCCGTATCAAAGAAGGCTACGGCGAACTCCTGAAATGGTACAGCCGCGATTTGCCCATTCAACTCAACACCGCAGTTCGAGATATTGTATGGGGTGACAAAGGCGTAACCATCGTCACCACTCGTGAGGATTACTATACTCGCCGCTGTATTGTGACCGTTCCCGTAAGCATTCTGGCGCGCGGCTCGATCCGTTTCAACCCGCCCCTCAATGATGAAAAACAGCAGGCCATTGCTGCCTTCCGCACCGAAGCGGCTACCAAACTCATCTATCGTTTCCATGAACCCTTTTGGGACGCGGACTTAACCTTCATGTGCCATACCGGTTTGGCCTCCCGCTGGTGGACACCTGCTTATGGGCGTGATCATGATGGAACAGCCGTTATTTGCTGTTTCGCCACCGCTGAAAAAGCTCAAATTTTAGATGAGCAGGAAGAAAATCGCGCCCTCGCATGGGGATTGACCGAGTTGAATTGGCTGCTCGGCACAGGCGAACGCGATCTGCGTAAAGCTGCTATCGACTCGCGCCGTATCTCGTGGGGTTTTGATGCCTTCGCCCGTGGTGGTTATGCCCATCTGCCACCCGGTGAATCATCGGCTCGTGAGGCGCTTGCCCGCCCCGAAGAAGACATCCTCTTCTTCGCCGGAGAAGCCACTGCCTACGATTCCAACCCACAGACCGTTCATGGCGCACTCGAATCTGGTTGGCGTGCTGCTAAAGAATGCGGCTCTTAACTCTGTGTTCTCAGTGTCTCTGTGGTTAAATTCTCTTCATTGAACTTGGCGTTCTCTTCCTTCTTGGCGAACTTGGCGATTTGTTTTATGGCGACTTTTCAGTTTGATTGATCTTTATCTTTGCGCCCTTGCTGCTTTGCACCTTTGCGTTAAGTCGTTTGTCTTTCTCCGAACACTTCCAATACCAGTTTTAACGCCGCTTCCGCACTGGCTGCTTTAATCGCCTCACGGTCGCCGTTCCATACATGCCGCCGTACCACTAACACCTCATTCGGCCCTGCCACACCAATGTAAGTCAATCCAACGGGTTTTTCGGTTGTTCCACCGCCCGGCCCAGCAATACCCGTCACGCTGATTGCCACATCCACATGCAGCAGCGCCCGCAATCCGGTTGCCATCTCGCCCGCCACTTGTTCACTCACTGCACCATAAGCCATCAACGTTCCTTGTCGCACCTGAAGTTGGCTTTGCTTGACCTGATTAGAGTACGCGACCACACCACCCAATACATATTCTGAACTGCCCGCGATGTTCGTCAGCCGGTGCATAATCAACCCGCCAGTACATGATTCTGCTGCGCCGATTGTCCAACCTTTTGCTTTCATGAGTACGCCGACTTGCACTTCAAGCCTGCTGTCTGCTGCCATCGAATCCCCCTTATTTTTGAAGTACCTATATCCTAGCCAAAGACTTTAAATTCGTCATATTTTCCGTAGTATTGGTTATCAACTGACGCTATACTGTGGGATAAAGAACGCCCCCTTGCGGGATAACGAGGGATTTACGCAGATGGGTCACTGGGGCTGGCGACGGATGCTCACTTTTTGTGTGAGTGTCCTTGTTGTGGGGTGCAGTACAACCCACGACGCTGCTCCTACCTTCTCCCCCACCAACTTGCCACCTGTCACCCTAATGGCGCGAGTAGCCACCGAATCACCTCCCCCTGTTGTTGCTTTGATTCCCCAATCTGCCCCCATAACGGTCTCAACACCCACTCACTACACAATACAAGTAGGCGACACGTTGCTAGGAATTGCCGCCCAATTTGGAGTCCCTTATGAGGCGCTCAAGGCTGCCAATGCCGACTTGAATCCCCTGACGCTGCCCATCAATCAAACCATTATTATCCCGAATCCTCAATTTGATGGCGAAGGAACGCCTATTTTACCCACCAGCACGCCCGCCCAATTGGAATTACCCTCACCAACCTGTTATGCCTCGCCCACCAGCACCGTACTTTGTATGGGCTGGGTAGCCAATAATATCGCGCAACCTGTCGAGCGTGTCATGCTGCACGTCCAATTGCTGCGTCGTGATGGCAGTCTGCTAGCTGAAGGCGAGGTCGGTTTGGAGCAGGGCGTGATTCCCACAGGAGCCAGCGCAACCTATCGGGTGTTGTTTAATGCCAATTGGATGGAATATGCCAGCGCGGTTGTGAGTCTCCGCAGCGCTGATATTGCCAACAGCGATACCGAAAAGCGCGTCTCTCTTCAAATTGAAGGCGAAGAGCAGCGTGTCGAAAATGGCTTTTATATGGTCTCAGCTATCCTTCGCAACGACACTGACACATCCGTACATTTGCTGCGGGCCGTGCTGACCTTACGTGATACACAAGGCCGCATCACAGGTTATCGTGTACTATCTCTCAGTGGTGATTTGGCAGGTAACCAACGGGTTACTTTGGACATCAGCGCGGTATCCCAAACCAATAGCTCGGTTAGCCACACGCTGTTTGTTGAAGCCATTAAGACCAATTAAAGCACTCCCAATTACTTTCTAACTCATCGCATTTTCGTGGGTATATGAGATCATGTTGAATGCATAAGGTCATACCGATACATCGACACAAATCAGAATCAATCTCAAAATTTTGGCTTTTGCCTTTTGAGATGTGTCCCGGTGGGTCAGAGCATCCTTTAGGATGCTTCCCACCGGAAAATGGAGCCGGATGGCTTTAGCCTCTGGCGGGAAAACCACCGCCTCATTTGATCTAATAACCCATCAATTCGAAATCAGCGTACCCACTTCAGTATTGCCCTGTACCGCTTTGTAGAGGTCGCCATCCGCCCAGAAATCGACCACCAAAATGGGCAGGTTGTGTTCTTGGCACAGCGTGAAAGCCGTCATATCCATCACTTCATATTTGTTCGCCAAAACTTCGTGATACGTCAGCGTGGCGAAGCGGGTAGCGGTCGGGTCTTTCTTGGGGTCAGCCGTATAAACCCCGTTGACCTTCGTCGCTTTGATGACGATGTTCGCGTCCATTTCCATCGCCCTTAGCGCGGCGGCGGTATCCGTTGTGAAGTACGGGTTACCTGTACCACCTGTGATGACGACCACCCGCCCTTTTTCCATGTGCCGGATAGCCCGCAACCGGATGTAAGGCTCGGCCACTGCGTTCATCTGCACCGCTGTTTGTACCCGTGTGGTCACACCTGCGCGTTCCAGTGCGTCTTGCAGAGCTAGCCCGTTCATAACCGTACCAATCATGCCCATGTGATCGGCTGTACTTTGTTCCATGCCCCGGCTGACACCGAGGCTGCCACGCCACAAATTGCCAGCTCCGATGACGATGGCAATCTGTATGCCCAGATCGTGTATGACTTTAATGCGGTCAGCAATCAGCGCCGCGCTGGAAGGGTCGATACCAAACCCCTGTGGGCCAGCCAGTGCCTCGCCGCTCAGTTTAAGGACGATTCGTTTATAAGCCCGCGTTCCATTTCCGTTTTCAGTCATACCTATTCCTCCATTTTCCAATGACCATTTCGTTTGCCTGTCGAATATAGTCGCTGATACCTGTTGCTGACAAAAAAAAGGGACTAGCAAATGCTAATCCCTGAATACAAAACAGTTGATTGAGTCGAGGAAATGCGCGAAGGCGCTTATTCGCCCGTCTCTGCATCTTCTGTGTTGGCGTTTTCGCCAATTTTAAAGCGGGCAAAGCGGCTGATCTGAATGGCTTCACCCAGTTCTGACACCATCTCGGCCAGCATCGCTGAGATTTTGATGCTGTCGTCCTTCACATACGGCTGTTCGAGCAGAACGATTTCTTCGAAGAACTTATCCATGCGTCCGTCAACGATCTTCTCGATAACGGCCTCCGGCTTCTTGCCTTCGTTTAGCGCACGGTTCTTCTGAATTTCACGCTCGGCTTCAATGTCAGCCGCTGGAACGTCTTCGCGCCGTACATATTTGGGCGTTAAGTTAGCGATGTGGATCGCCATATTACGCGCAAATTCTTGGAACTTCTCGGTACGCGCCACGAAGTCGGTCTCGCAGTTGACTTCAACAATCACTGCCAACCGCTTGTCGTGGTGAATATAGCTGCCGATCAGACCGTCATTCATGGTGCGGCCTGCACCTAACTTCTTAGCTGCCTTGGCGATGCCTTTTTCGCGCAGCCAATCGGCTGCCTTCTGTACATCACCGTTATTGGCTTCGAGCGCCTTCTTACAATCGAGCGGGCCAGCGCCTGTTGATTCCCGCAGGTCTTTTACCTGTTGTGCTGTAATAGCCATGTCCTACTTTGTACCCTCTGTTGGTGTCACTGTCGCATCTGCTGGTTTTTCGTCTTCAAACAATTTTGCATCACGCATCTTAGCGATGGTGGATGCACCCAAGTACGCTTCGTCTGGCGCTTCTTCGGCATCTTTGTCGTAGAAGTAAGCCGAGTCTTTTGAACT
>JBBQLX010000183.1:0-10140 GCA_038328375.1 Aggregatilineales bacterium
AGACACAAAAACCGTAGACAAAAGTGAAAGACTCTCGCTTGAAGATGGGGAGTTGTTTTCGCTCAAGGTATCGCTAGCCGATAAAGTTGCCGATTACTTACGAGAAGCTATTTTTCGGGGAAAGATTGCGCCGGGGGAACAGTTACGAGAAGTGCCTTTGTCACAGGCACTCGGCATCAGTCGCGGGCCAATTCGTGATGCCTTTAGCAAGCTTGAACGTGAAGGCTTAGTCACCATTCCGCGCAACGGACGCACAATTGTGGCTCGGCTCACCCGTGAAGATTTCGATGAAGTTTACAGCTTGCGCTTGGGATTGGAACGGGTAGCGATGCAATACGCCATCCGCAATGGAACGCCTGCCGACTTGAAAGAGATGCAGCGCATGGTTGATGTGATGGTGGCTCAAGTTGACCAACAGCTTGACGAAAAAGATGCGGCTGATTTGGACTTGGAATTTCACGATCTGGTTTATCAGGCCAGCCGTCATAAACGCTTGCAATCGGTGTGGGCAGATTTACGCCCGCAAATCTATATCTTTCTGTTGAGTCGTAACGTCGCCGACTCAGACTTCCGTGTTCAAATGGTTCGGCATCAGGAAATTGTGGATGTGATTCGTTCAGGCGACGAGTTACAGGCAATGGAATGCATCGAAAAACATATCCAGTTTGCCTATAACCGGATCATCAAAATCTACCCAACATAATACTTGTTCATAACAACTATTAACCTTTATTTGCATGGAAAGCTGACTGGATGAGTACGGCAACTGTATTTCCCAAAGACTTGGAAGCCTTCGTTATTGAAGCGATGCAACGGTATGGTATCCGCGAGGCCGATGCGCGGTTGTCAGCCGAAATTTTAGTGACGACTGATACATGGGGTGTTCACACACACGGAACACGCCAACTCCGTCCGCTGATGAAAAACTTCCCGACTGGACGGTTGGACGCGGAAGCTATTGCGGAAGTTAGCCGCGAGGGTGGTGCGTGGGCATTGTTGGATGGACATCACGCTCTTCCCTTTGTCAGCGCACACCACGCGATCGAACTCGCTATCCAGAAGGCAAAGGTGTCGGGTATTGGATACGTGAGTGTCATCCACACCAGCCATTTTGGGGCAGCGGGTTATTACGCTGTGATGGCAGCCGAACAAGGCATGATTGGCATCGCGATGTGTAATGCTGATCCGAATATGGTGATCCCCGGCGCGAAGGGCAAAGTATTGGGGACTAACCCGATTGCCTACGCCGTTCCTGCTGGCAAAAATAAACCGGTATTCTTCGACATTGCCACCAGCGCGGCAGCCGCCAACAAGGTTATTCGTGCCAAACTGCTGGGTGAATCTATCCCGGAAGGTTGGTTGGTGAATGCCGATGGTGAACCGACGACTGATCCGAGCGGCTTCCCCGAAACGGGCGCGTTGATGCCGATGGCAAACCACAAAGGTTATGGTTTCGCTCTGTTAGTAGAAGTGCTGGCGGGTGTGATGACCGGCGCATCTTTGACCAAAGATCAACCGAGTTGGGTTCCGAATGTACCGGGAAATCCGCCGGGGAAAGTCAATCAAGGGCAGATGTTCATCGCGATAGACGCGGGGGCTATGCTCACGCCTGCAATATTTGACGAGCGTATGGAATGGTTGGCGGATTATTTACACGACTCGCCCAAAGCCAAAGGGTCAGACCGGATTTACCTTCCCGGCGAGGTCGAATGGGAAAAGCGCGAACTGGCACTAAAAGACGGGATGATTTTGCCACCGGACGTGGTGGATAACCTCAAAGGATTAGCAGAGGACATCGGTATTAAAACCTTACCTTTTGAGATGGTTACGGATAATTGAAAGTGAGTGAATGAGATTGACGCATCCATTATTTGACCTCAGTGGGAGAGTGGCGCTGGTTTCCGGCACTGCTCAAGGGATGGGACGCGCGATGGCGATTGGCTTCGCTGAAGCGGGCGCGGACGTGATGATTTGTGACATCAATGAGAAGGGTGTGCAAGCGACCGCCGAACATATCCAAAAGTTGGGACGGCGGGTTATTCCGGTGACCTGCGACATCACCAACATCGAGCAAATTCGGGCAATGTTCGCCCAACTTGACAAGGAATTCGGCAAGATTGACATTCTGGCGAATGTGGCTGGGCCAGCCAAACTGCATAAGCCGGAAGATATTGATCTGGCTGATATGACAAAGATCATGCACAGCTTGGTGGTTGCACGGTTTTGCGCCTGCCAAGAAGGTGGACGGCGCATGTTGAAAGCCGGAAAAGGCAGCATCATCAACTTCTCGTCGATTGGCGGCGTGAGCGCGTTGGGGCGCGGGAACTTTGCCTACAGCGTAGGCATGGGCGGCGTGGCACAGATGACACGCGAACTCAGTACCGAGTGGAGTGGTCGCGGTGTGCGAGTCAACGCTATTCTGCCAGCCCAAGTGATGAATCCGGGATTGGAAGAACGCATGAAGGTTGACCCGAACTTGGAGTCGATGTTCCTAAAAGGCATTCCAATTGGACGATTGGGGCGACCGGAAGATGTGAAGGGATTGGCGATTTTCCTAGCATCGGACGCATCGGCCTGGATTACGGGCGCAATTATCCCGATGGACGGTGGCAACCTCGCGCAAAACGCAGGCGGAACCCACGGCGAGAGCAATCCGTAACAAATTAATTTATTTATTGGGCAATAGAAAAGAGACATGCGATGGCGCAATACAAAGTAGTTATCACTGATTTTGGTTCGGCAGAAAATGAGCTTGAGGCCAATGAACTCCGCAATTCCGGTTTGGATATTGAGTTGGTTCGGCTGAACGCTAAAACACCACAGGAACTCCTGCCGCATGTGGCGGATGCTGATGGGTTGATTGTGCAATGGACAAACATCTCCCGCGAGGTGATTGAGTCGCTGCAAAAATGTAAGATTATTTCGCGCTACGGTATTGGCGTGGACATGATTGATCTGGCAGCGGCAGGCGAACACGGGATTCCGGTTTGCAACACGCCCGATTACTGTATTGATGAAGTCAGCACCCATACGCTGAGTTTCTTGCTGATGCTCAACCGCAATATTTTGGCGCAGAACCAACATGTTCGCGATGGCAAGTGGGGATCACCAAACCCTGTTCCACCCTCACGCTTATCGACACAAACGCTGGGCATCATCGGTATGGGCAACATCGGGCGGGTGGTCGTCCAAAAAGCCAAAGCCTTTGGACTCAAAGTGCTGGTGTTTGATCCTTATCTGAGCGTTGAAAAAGCAGCCGAGAGTGGCGCGGAAAAAGTTGAACTCGCTGACTTATTAAAGCGCGCAGATTACGTGACGATCCACTGCCCTCTGACCGAGGAAACCCGCCACTTAATCAGCACTGAGCAGCTCAAGCAGATGAAGCCGACTTCCTATCTCATCAACATGGCGCGTGGGCCGATTGTTGACCAAGCGGCACTGTGCCAAGCGTTGAGCGATAAGACGATTGCGGGAGCCGCGCTGGATGTGTTTGAAAAAGAACCTATTCCGGCTGACGATCCGATTTTAAAGCTGGATAATGTGATTATGACCGCCCATCTTTCGAGTTGGTCGGCGGAGTCGTTCGTACAACTGCGGCTTGAGGTGGTGAAAAACATCGTGGATGTGCTCAAGGGAGAGCTGCCACGTTCAATCGTCAACCGCAAGTTTTTGGTGTCCGCTAACGGGCAAAAGGCATAAGGACTGATTATGACGAGTGAACGATTTTTAGTCACGGGCGCTCTGGGATGTATCGGTGCGTGGACGGTCAAGCGGCTGGTGGACGAAGGCACACCGGTTTGGACGTATGACCTGGGCAGCAGCAACCACCGCCTCAAATTGATTATGGAAGATGACGCGCTAGCAAAGGTCAATTTTGTGTCGGGCGACATCACCGAGTTTGACGATTTCAATAAGGTGGTTGCCGATAACGGCATCACGCATATTGTTCATCTGGCAGCCTTCCAAGTGCCATTTGTACGGGCGCAACCTGTACTGGGCGCAAAGGTCAATCTGGTGGGCATGTCGGTGGTTCTGGAATCAGCCAAGCAGCATATGGATCATATTCAAGGTTTGGCTTATGCCAGCTCCGCAGCGGTTTATGGGCCGCCGGGGATGGGTTATCAAACCACATCGCTCTATGGCATCCACAAGCAGGCAAAGGAAGGCATGGCGCGGATTTACTCGCAAGATTATGGCTTACATGCAGTGGGCTTGCGTCCACATACGGTTTATGGGCCGGGGCGTGACCAAGGCATGACTTCCACACCGACGAAAGCAATGCTGGCTGCGGCGATTGGTCGCCCGTATGAGATTACTTTTGGCGGGACGATTGTGATGGAACATGCCGATGATATGGCACAGGTTTTCATTGACGCAGCACGAGCCAAACCGGAAAAAGCCGGTGCTTATGATGTGGGTGGAAACACCGTTGCTGTCGAGGAGATTGTGAATGCGATCAATGCTGCCGCGCCGGACATGGCGGGGAAAGTGACCTATAACCCGACACCGCTGACGGTTTCATCAACGCAAGAAGATCAGCCACTCAAAACGCTGCTGGGCAAGCTCAATTGGCGACCATTGAATGAGGGTGTGAAGCAAACGGTTGAGGATTTCAAGAAGGCGATTGCTGCCGGACGGATTGATGTAGAACGGGCGATTACGTAGAAGAAACATACAAAGACTCAACGCAAAGGCGCAAGGCAGCAAAGACGCGAAGAAAAGGCAATGCAATTGAACCGCAGAGAATGCAGAGTTCAATGCAGAGGGAACCCCCACCCCAGCCCACGTTGGATATGTTCGCAGGCTCACTCCTCCAACAGCCCGCAAGCGATGGAGGGAGCAATACAGGATATGTGGTACGTTATTTTCAGAGGAGAGTACGGGTGTCGTTGATAGGGATTGATCTGGGAACGTCGTTTATCAAGGCGGGGATATTGGACCTCGAAACGCTTCATGTGAAGCAGGTTCGACGTGTTCCATTTCCGGCTGCATTGGCGGGATGTCCAGCGTTGTACCGAGAGTTCGATCCCGACAGTGTTCTCACGGCGGTCAAGGCTGTGCTACGGGAGATTGTGCCGTATGCCGATGACTGCGAAGGCGTGGTGATGTGTACGCAGATGCACGGCATCGTCTTTACCACCGAACAAGGTGAAGCCCGTTCCAACCTGACGACATGGCAAGACCAACGGGTACTTGAAGCGCACCCTTCGGGCAACGGCACGTACTTTGATGTGATGAAAGCACGACTGTCCAAAAACGAAATCCGGCAGATGGGCAACGAACTGCGTGCCGGTTTACCGATTGGCCTGTTTTTCTGGATGGCTGAGCAAGGAAAACTGCCTGAGCAAAGTTTAATTCCTGCATCACTCTCAGACTTTGTAATCGCCAACTTATGCAAAGCGGTTCCAGTGACGGAAATCACCAACGCAATGGCGCTGGGACTACTCAACTTGGAGACAATGGACTGGCATCACGAGGTTATCCGTAAATTGGGTTTGGAAGGTTTGAGTCTGCCCGAAATCATGGCGCATGGATCGGTCACAGGTTGGTTGGATTTGGATGGACGAAAAGTTCCCTGTTACACGCCAATTGGTGATTATCAGTGTGCCATTCTCGGTGCGCTGCTCCAAAGAGATGAACTGTCGTTGAATATCTCGACGGGTTCACAGGTGAGTTTGCTCAAGCCCGAAGTGACATTCGGAGACTTCCAAACGCGTCCGTTTTTCGATGGGCGCTTTTCAATCACGATCACTCATATTCCAGCAGGGCGAGCGTTGAACGCACTGGTCAAACTGCTTTCAGAGTTGGCAAACGCACAGGGAGTCAATCTGGCTGACCCTTGGGCGTACATTGCTCAAGAGGCGGCGAAGGTTGCATCACCCAATATGAAAGCACATCTGGCTTTCTACAGCAGTGCCAGTGGTGATGAAGGTTCATTGACACATTTACAAGAAGATGAGCTTACTGTGGGTCATCTGTTTCACTCGGCATTCCAAAGCATGTCGGAGAACTATCTGGGGTTTGCTAAACGACTCTCACCGGAACAAGCATGGAGTGGTTTGGTGTTTTCGGGCGGATTGGTGCAAAAGATTGATTTGTTGCGGCAGATGATTTGCGACCAATTCGGGACCAGCTATCGTGTTTCTCCGGTTGAGGAAGATACGCTGCTGGGATTGATGGCGTTAGGGTTAGCCTTTACGGGATGCACAGCAACCGTAGCCGAAGCGACGACGCTGCTATCCGAAGCTTACAACGTGGATAAGGTGGCGTGATCGTAATCACAGATGAATTTTAAAGGAGGTGGTGTGCAAATAGGCGAGAAAAAGTTTAGCCAAATTGTTCAGCATGATACTATTTTTTGCATATAGAGAGGGATCTGATGAGTAACCAAAATACACCCAAGAAGACGGAAAAGAAAAATATCAGCCGCCGCGATTTTCTGAAGATCGGTGGAGCCGCCGCCGGTGCAGCTTCCTCAATGGTACTGCCCAAAATAAGCTTCCCAACATTCTTACGCCAAAGCAAGATGGAACTGAACTTCCTGACATGGTTCTGGCAGGAACCGGGACGCGGCGATGCATGGCGCATGATGATTAAGAAGTTCCATGAAGCCCAGTCGGACATCCAGATCAACGAGTCGGGCTACGGCGAAAATGACTATTTCCAGCAAATCTTGATCCAAGCCAAATCGGGCAAGATCGACGGCGACATGTTCACCGAAACCCCTGACGGCTTCCTACGTTTGATGAAGGCCGGTCACACCATTTCGTTGGAAGATGTGGTCAAGAAAGCGGGCGTAACACTGAGCAAAGCCCAAGACATGCTCCGTAAAGATGGCGAAGTCAACGGTTTGGACATTGTGACAGTGCGCTTCGGCCTGCTGTATAACAAGGGACTGTATGACAAAGCTGGTCTGAGCGAACCCACCAGCATTGACGAATGGGTTGACGGCGTGAAGGCGCTGACGAACAAGCCCAACCAATTCGGTATCTTCTCGCCGCATGTGGCTTCAGACCCCTTCTCGACATGGTTCACACTACAACAATGGGCGGTTCTGTATGATGGCGTTTGGGCGGACGGCAAGACACCGCTGCTCACTTCCGAGCCAGTCATCAACGGCTTGAAGCTATTTAAGCAGATGTTCGATCTGGGTATGCCGCAAGGAACAGACATCGGTACCGCGAACAAGATGTTCGGTGGTTCCCAGATTGCTCAGGAATTGGTGGTATCGGCGGCAGTCAATTCATGGAGCAACAGCACGGATGACCCCGATCTCTATGGCAATCTTCGCAGCGCCAAACCATTCTGGCCGGGTGGCAAAGGTATTACCCGTATTCATCCGATCTGCGTGAATGCGAATACCGAGCCGGAAAAACAAGCCGCTGCTAAGGAATTCCTGTCGTGGCTTTACAAGAAGGAAAACTACCAGCAACTGCTCGAAGGCTGCTTGGATGTTATCCCAGCCATCGAGGGTGGTATCCGGCCTGAATACCGTGAAACGCTCAAATGGGCTGACGGTTACGATGCGACCACAGCGATCACCGTGCCAGAGACGTTGGGTGATTTTGTCCTGTTCAACGACGAACTGGGTCAGGTTGTCGTCCCGCACTTCCAAGAAGTGTTGGCGGGCAGCACCTCGGTTGAGGATGCGATGGCCGCAGCCCAAACCGAAGCCGAAGAATTGGCAAGCCGCGTCTTCGCAACCTAAGGAATTTGAAGTAGGGGCGCACAGCCGTGCGCCTCTACAAAATACATCCACATGATGTATTGCCAGCGTTCGGACATCAGAATGCAAATTTGGATTAACGAGCGACGGACACGGCATGCCGTGTCCCTACGAAATTTGATAACTGTAAACAAAAAATGATTAATAGAGCGTAGGGAAACCTACAAAACATCGTTGACTTCATTCCAGTTCTCCATAAGGCACGATAAAGGTTGTGGCCTTACTTATTGATCGAGGAGACATACAGTATGGCTGTTCAAGTGGGTCTCAAAGCCCAAGTAGCCGAACCTGTCGCGCGAACCAAACGCGATTATTTGCCTTATATGCTGGCGCTGCCCATCATCATTTATGAGGGCATCTTTATTCTGATTCCGATTATCCAGCAGGTTGGTTCCAGCTTTACCAGTGATGTGATTGGTATTGGAACCGTCAAATTTGTAGGGCTGGCGAACTATAACCGGATGATACATGATGCCAAATTCTTTAATTCTCTAAAAGTTACCTTGACCTTTATGATTGCTACGGTCATTTTCGCGGTTGGCGCAGGACTGATCTCGGCTATCATTATGAACCGTAATTTTCATGGGCGGTCGGTTGTCCGCACTATTATTACCCTGCCGTGGGCGTTCCCTGATTTGCCCACCGTTCTCGTTTTCTACTGGATTCTCAACCCGAACTTCGGCGTTATGAATGTGTTCGCACGGGCGCTGCTGCCGTGGTTGACACAAAATCCCAAATGGCTGCTGGACATTAACCTCGCGATGCCGTTGGTGGTTGCCATCGCCTCGTGGAAAGCGTTTCCGTTTTACGGACTGGTGACGCTGGCGGCGATGCAATCTATTCCTCACGAACTGTATGAAGCGGCTAAAGTGGACGGTGCGAACGCGAGGCAATCTTTTCGCTATATCACCATACCTGCCCTGCTACCGACGCTGCTGCTGCTGGCTGTGCTGGCGTGTATCTTCGCCTTCCGCCAGTTTGTGTTGATCTTTTTGGCGACGGGTGGCGGCCCCGGACGTGTCACCGAAACGTTGGTGATTTCGGTCTACAAGACAGCCTTTAATTCATTTGACTTTTCCTACGGCGCGACCATTGGCGTAGCCGGATTTATCGTCGTATTTGCAATTACCCTCCTGTTTGCCTATTTGCAGCGACGACAAGCAGCGGAGGCGGCAACATAACTCTTATGGAAAAAACTTTATCAATTTCTAGAACAGCCCCCAAAAAGACCAATCGCTTTCGCTGGGTGCAGCGGTTACCGCTTTATGTGGTGGTGATCGGATTTGTGGTCGTCACCGCGTTTCCTATTTACTGGATGATCGTGAGCGTGATCCAGCCCGTTAAACTGAGTCTGCAATATCCGCCGCCGTTGTTTCCGCAGGCGATCAACCCGAACGCGTTTTCCGAGATTTTCCAAGTCGGCAATAATCCCGACCGCGTTGATATTTGGATTGGGAACTCGATCCTACTGGCGAGTATGACCACGATTATGAGCCTACTGCTGAGTATCCTTGGCGCTTATGCACTGGCAGGCAGACGTTGGCGCGGACAGAATGCCTTTGGCTTCTTGCTGCTGATGACGCAAATGCTGCCAGAGGCGCTGATCCTCATCCCACTTTACGCGACGATTGATAAGTTGCAGCTCAAAAACAATTTGCCGATGCTGGCGCTGATTGATACGGCTTTCGTGCTGCCGATTTGCATCTGGATTCTCAAGAATGTGTTCGACACGATACCCAGTGAAATCCGTGATGCGGCGATGGTGGACGGCTGCACACGGATGGGCATGTTGTGGCGCATCATGCTGCCGATTGCCGCGCCGGGGTTGGTTTCGGTGGGGGTGGTAGCTTTCTTCCACGCTTGGAATGAGTATTTATTTGCTGCCAGTTTGCTGACGAACAAGCAACTTTATCCGGCTCCGGTGGGCTTAGCGCAGATGATTTCGATGATCGACACGCCGATTGATAAGTTGATGGCGGGCGGGTTGGTGTTCTCGATTTTTCCGGTGATTTTTTATATGTTGATGCAGCGTTACATTGTAGCGGGATTGAGCGCGGGCGCGGTCAAGGGGTAACAAAGACAGAATTGAACCGCAGAGACGCTGAGATTGCAGAGGACGCAGAGTGAGGGAGAAAAACGGGAGGGGAGAAAAATGATCCGTAGACAGCATTGGGTGAGTTGTCACACTTATTAAGGATTAGAGAATATGAGCAACCAAGAATTAGAACGTGCTCGTGGGGAATTACAGGCGTTAGGGGCGGATTTCGCGCTGTTGTCATCGGGCGAAAATGTCACTTACGTGAGTCACTTTGAAGTGCCTGTGGATTTTGGGGCGAACGCGACGTTGAGCGCTGCACCACCGATGGCTGCGATTGGGGTGAAAGAGGACGCTGCGGTGCTGATTATCCCCAATT
>JBBQLX010000184.1:0-10017 GCA_038328375.1 Aggregatilineales bacterium
TGCTCCGTGCTACTCTCCCTTTGCCCCAACTTTCCTCCGAGCAGGCTGCCCTTTTGGTGGTCAAGCATCTTGATAACCGCACTCGTTCTCGTTCTTCTCGCCTCAAACGCCGTTTTAAACCTTGAATGTGACTTTGTCGAGACAGGGGAAGGGAGCGAAATTGGTGCGCCAGCACGGCCGTGATTAGGACAGCACGACCACTGTATCCATCGGATCGCGTTGTTCATCAGGCACGGTCAAGATGACTTTGCCATCGCGCCGTTCGAGCGTGACCGCCGCGCCACCTTTTAACAAGTGCGCCTGCTGCACACTATCGGGTACACCTGTAAGCGTGACTGAATCACTGATGTTATTGAGGATATGAATGTAGTGGGTGTCGCCTTTGCGGGTGCTGACGCTGACGGCTGTCGGAGGAATAACGCCGGCGCGTGTTCCATAGATTGACTCGCCATTCTCCTGTAGCCATGCACCGATGCCGCGCAAACGTGCGGCATGAATAGGGACGATTTCGCCTGTTTCCAGTGGCCCTATGTTGAGCAGGTAGTTTGCGCCTGCACTGGCACTGCGTACCAGATTGCTGACCAACTGCTTGGTTGATTTGTAGTTGATGCTGCCCGCGATATGAAACCAATGATCGTTGATGGTCATGCAGACTTCAAGCGGGTCAGTGGAGATGGTGGGCGAGTTAAAGCCGGTGGTGTTCAAACCGGGTAAATCCTGCTCAAAGCCTTGCACATCTTCACCGGGCAATATCGGATCGGAATGACGGTTGTTGACGATGACCGCATCCGGTTGCAGCGTGTGGATGATGTCATAGAGCTTGTCGTACTCGTAACTCTCGCCTTCGGGTGGCAGGAAATACGAATCGGTTTCGTCATAGACGTGGTTAGGCCAATCACCATCAAACCAGACCGAAGCGATCTCGCCGTAATTGGTACACAGTTCACGCACTTGACCATGCAAGAAGCCGATGTAATCTGACCATGCCAAGCCACTCTCCTTGCGGAAACGATAGGCAGGATGATGCCAATCGAGCAGGGAGTTATAGACACCGAGTTTAATATCACTGCGTTTGGCAATCGCATTCGCCAATTCACGCAGTGGATCGCGTTTGAAGGGCGTAAAGGTGGTGATCTTATAATCACTGAGGGCGGTGTCATACATGCTAAAACCGTCATGATGCTTGGTGGTGGGAACGATATATTTCTGCCCTGCGTCCGCCGCGATGCTCACCCATTCGTCGGCATTGAATTTGGTGGGATTTAACTGCGCCGCAATTTTCTCGTAGTCGGGAACTGAAATGCGTTCGCCGTGCATGAGCCAATCATGGCGTGGGGCAACGGCTGTCGGCCCCCAATGGATGAACATGCCGAAGCGAATATCTTGGAACCAAGCGAGTCCTTTTTCAGAGGCTTGTTTAGTCATCATCATGTATCCCGTTAAGTTAAGACAACGACGGTGTCGAAATCAACACGTTGTTCTTCGGGTATGCACAGCACCACTTTATCATCGCGGTGTTCAATCTGAACTGCCGCACCGCTGCTCAACAAACGTGCCTGCCTCACACTAGCGGGAACACCCGTTACGGTTACGCAATCGCTCACATCATGCAGAATATGAAGGTAGTGGGTATCGCCCTTGCGAGTGCTGACGGTGACGGCTGTTGGCGGAATGACTCCGGCGCGCGTGCCGTAAACCGACTCGCCGTTGGTTTTCAACCACTCACCGACTCCACGTAAACGGGCGGCATGGGTTGGAACGATTTCCCCCAAAGCGGTTGGTCCGACGTTGAGCAGGTAATTGCCGCCTGCGCTGGCACTGCGTACCAAGAGGTGAACTAAATGACCTGTGGATTTTGTGTTGTCGTCTGCCGCGCTGAAACCCCAATGATCGTTAATGGTCATGCAGACTTCAAGCGGAAGATCAAACACAGTGGTGGCGTTAAAGCCAGCGGTGTTGATACCCGGTAAATCCTGCTCGAAACCCTGAATATCCTCACCGGGCAACGGCTGCTCGTGGCGGTTGTTCATGACGACCGCGTCCGGTTGCAAGGTGTGAATCATGTCGTAGAGTTTGTCGTATTCGAAGGAGCCACCGGGCGCAAAATAGGCGTTGCTTTCGTCAAATGCGTGGTGAGGCCAATCACCATCAAACCAAACAGAGGCAATATCGCCGTAATCCGTACACAGTTCACGCACTTGACCATGCAGGAAGGCGATGTAATCCGACCATGCCAAACCGCTTTCGTTGCGGAAGCGATAGGCGGGATGATGCCAGTCCAGCAGCGAGTTATAGAAACCGAGCTTGATGTCGCTGCGCTTGGCAACCGCATTCGCCAATTCACGGATCGGATCACGTTTGAATGGAGAATTCGTTATCTTGTAATCGCTGAGTGCGGTGTCGTACATGCTAAAACCGTCGTGGTGGCGAGTGGTGGGAACAATATATTTTTGTCCCGCGTCGGCTGCAATGCTCACCCATTCGTCGGCGTTGAATTTGATGGGGTTGAACTGTGGCACAAGCTTCTCGTATTCCGCGACGGGAATGCGATCTGTGTGCATCACCCATTCTTGTTTGGCGAGAATGGAATAGAGTCCCCAATGAATAAACATTCCAAAACGGTTGTCTTGAAACCAGTTGAGTCCTTTTTCGGAAGCTTGTAGAGCCAATGTAAGACCTTTCTTCAGGTTGGACACAGAGTCATGCGCCTACCAAATTAAATATGTTTTATGGGTTGACAGGACAATCCGTTAGAACCTGTCTGAATATTTTAAAGGGTTCGGACGGCATATATGCCGTCCCTACATAAACACGTTTTGAGAGACACCTGATTTTTTTCATCGAATAACGTAGGGACGCGATATATCGTGTCCGGTATTTCGATTAATTTTTAGACAGGTTCTTTAGCCAAAGACAATATGAACAGATAGCCTTACACCAATCGTGCAAAGCGGTTATGAACACTTCAAAATCCTGCTACAATAGCCCTAGGACATTGGCTGAATGTCACGGTGTGGATGAGACTGGTCAGGGTGCATTTGTCTAGACTGCATAACCAGTTCTCATCCAACAACACTGATCAAAAACTACCCTGCTAGCTCGTTGCGAAATGCTCCCTCAGAACCTCACCCCCAGTTCCCCCTCTCCGTTTACAGAGAGGGGGAACTGGGCGAAGATATGAGACGAACTCGCAATCAAGGTAATAACTATTTAGCCTGAGTCGCCTCATACGCTTTTTGGGAAATCTCCAGCAGTCGCGGTAACCCTTGCGAGTCCAACGTTGCTAAATAGGTATCCCATTCCGAGTCAATATTGGCATCGCCGGTGATGAACCGGGTCAACATTTCATCGACATAGGTCTTCACGGCGAGTTGAATTTCCGTCACTTCTTTAGAATCCGAGTCCCCATAGGTCAGCGGTGGAATCAAGTCTTTAATGGCTGGCGCGAAGGGCAGCATGGCATTGGAGGCGACGTAAAGTGGCACTTCGACAAACTGGTCGGTTGCCGATTGGCTGAGACGGAAATCGCTGGTGCGATAGGTCATACCGGTTTGTCGCCATGAGGTATCGGTCATCCCTTCACCCCAGTTAGCAGTGGTACGGTAAGCCGCTTGTTTACCATTGATGCCCAATTCACCTTCTGGTGGCTTGATCCAGTCTGTACCTTCGACACCAAAGGTATCGCGCATGGTGGCTTCGTTGCTGTACATCAGGTCAGCAAGACGGAAGGCAACATCAGGATGTGCCGCTTTATTGGTGATGATGAAACGACCAACGCTAAAACCCCACGGGGCGTAAGCGGCGGTCTGGACACCTTCCGGGCCTTTCAGCGGGGGAACAGCGATCCAGTTATCCATCTCGCCACCTTGAGCCAGAGTCTTGGCTTCGGTGTATGTACCCATCCAACCACCACTGACCGCGCCTAAGAGATGGGGTTCCATCTGGCTGCCGACTTGCAGCAACGCGGCGTTGTCTTGAATGAGGGCGTTGGGATCGATCAAGCCTTCAGCGTACAGTTTATTGAGGAAGCGCAGACCTTCCTTATAGCCGGGTTGGGCATAAGCGGCCTGAACCTTGCCGTCGATCAACAGCAAACGATCCTGTTGAATACGGTCGTAGAAGACGAAGGAATTCATCAGGTACTGCTCAACGCTGTTGTGCCAACCGCCAGAGCCTTCTGCATTACCGGAGAAGGGTACTTCATCAGCGATGCCATTGCCGTTGGGGTCTTTCTCTTTGAAGGCTACCAGCATGGCTTCAAATTCGTCGGTGGTGGTAGGCATGGCAATTCCCAATTTATCCAACCACGGCTTATAGACCCACATCTTCTGTGAGAGGAAGCAGTGGAAGCATTCGTTGATTTCAGGTAAGCCATAAATATTACCGTCGGGCGAGGTGTTGAGGGGTAATAATTGAGGACGTTCTTTTTCAAAAACGCGCTTGGTTTCATCGCCGTATTTCGCCATCAAGTCATTGAGCGCGACGAATGTTCCTTGTGCGCCTTGCTGAGCCAACAGGCTGGAGGTCGCCGGGAAACCGAGCAGCACATCGGGGAGATCACCGCTGGCGAGTACCAGATTGAGCTTGGTCTGGGCATCGGTGCTGTTTACAACTTCAATTTCGAGGTCGATGCCGGTTTTTTCTTCCAACCATTGGGTGTAAGCGTTGGTATTAAAGTCCGATATTTGCTCACCGTTCGATATGAGAATCTTTAAGGTAACAGGTTCGGTAACGACCGGGAATTGACCAGCAGGTGCAGCGATGTCACCTTGAGCATAAACTGAAACGCTCATGACCGACATCATTAGTGCCATAAAAAGAAACGTATAGAGCAGCTTTTTTGTCATTTTTATTTCCTTGATACTCTTTTCCTAAATAAGATTCCGATGCTTAATATGCGGATTTAATCCATAAACCTCCTTCATCCTTTGATGGCTCCAATAGTTAACCCTTGAACGAAATAGCGCTGTACAAACGGGTAAAGCAGCAGCACCGGAACCGAGGCCACCACAATGGACGAGAATTTAAGTTGTTCCTGAAGGGCTTGTCGATCAGCCATTTGCTGAACATTTGCTAACATCCCAAGATCGATTTTATTCAAAATAAGGATGTTCCTCAGGACAATCTGTAAGGGGGCAAGCTCAGGATTGGTTTGTAGAACCAGTGACAAAAAGTATTGATTCCACTGAGCGACCGCATACACTAGAAACAGCACCGCCACCAGTGATTTGGCGAGCGGCAGCACGATCTTGATGAGATAACCAATATCGCTGCATCCGTCGATCTGGGCGGCTTCATACAATTCATCGGGAATGCTTGTCCGCAGAAACGAAATCGTGATGATGAGATTCCAGACACTTAGAGCAGTGGGGATAATGAGCGCCCAGCGGGTGTTCACCATGCCAACATCGCGAACCACCAGATAAAAAGGGATCAAGCCACCACTAAACAGCATCGGGAAGAAAAAAACGATGGTCAGAAAACGCCTGCCGGGAAGGTCTTTTCGGGTTAAGGGATAGGCTGCTAAGAAGGTTAATACCACGCTGACACTTGAACCAACGATGGTATAGAACAGGGAGTTCAACATCCCTTTGATGAGTGTCGGGTACTCAAAAATTTTCTGATACCCAACCAGAGTAGGATCGACCGGAAACAGCGTTACCTTACCGGATATAACCGCCGAAGGTGAGCTAAAGGAAGCGCTCAGGGTATAAATGAGCGGATAGAGAATAATGACTAAAATGACCGACAGAAAAATGTAGTTCATAATCGTGAAAACACGATCACCCTTTGAGTCCTGAATTTCGCTGAGTGATTTGCGTCGGGTTGACCCCGGCATCCGTAAAGTTGTCATGAGCTATCTCCTTTATTTCGCTATTGATCTACCAGAGACTTTCTTGCCCTAAGCGTTTGACCGAATAGTTGGCAACCACGACCATCAAAAGTGCGATGACACCTTTAAAAAGACCAATGGCTGTGGCATAGGAAAAGTCCAAAGTAGGAGAAGCCAGACCCACTTTATAGACGTAGGTATCTAGAATTTCAGATGCCGAGACGTTCACCGGATTTTGTAAGAGGAGGACTTTTTCAAAACCGATGTTGATGAAATTACCGAAGTTCAAAATCAAGAGCATGGTGGCAATCGGCATAATTCCGGGAATGTCGATGTGGAAAATACGCTGAATTTTAGATGCGCCATCGACAACGGCGGCTTCGTGCAAAGCAGGGTCAATGGTGGTCAGGGCTGCCAGATAGATGATGGCGGAAAAGCCCATGTGCTGCCAAATATCTGTCCACACGTAAATAGATGGATACAGTTCCGGTTTAGACATCACACTGACCGATGGAAGCCCTAAAGCGGTTGTAAGCTGCGCGAGGATACCAAAGCGCGGATTGAGCATTTGTAAGATCAACCCCACCATGACGACGGTTGAAATAAAATGGGGCGCATAGGTGACCATTTGGAGGAGCTTCTTGAACCACAAGGTGCGAACTTGATTCAAGCTCAAGGCTAATATGATCGGTATCGGAAAACCAATCACTAATAAATACAGTCCCAGTGATAACGTATTAACGATTAGACGGGTGAACTGAAATGAGTTGAAAAAGCGCTCAAAATTGGCAAACCCCACCCACTGACTGTTCCAGATGCCGCCTGCTAGGGTGTAATCACGGAAAGCGATTTGCGCCCCCAAAATAGGGACATAACTAAAAACGATGATGTAGAGCAGCGGCAGGGCCAAGAGGGCATAAAGCTGCCAGCGGCGACGCATCCGCATCAGCAAATGACGGAAGCCGCTGTTCGCGGTATCGGGTGAATAACGCCTTTGGGATATTGCGGGACTATCAATTGTACTTTGCTGATCGGTAACAGCCATTTTTAATTACCTGTCTCTATTTTGAACAATTTTTTATCAGCCGAGCGATGCGCTGGAATTCTATCCTTTTTGGGTAATACCTTCACGAAAACAATATAGTTGCCAAAAAATAGTCGCTTAGTCTTTGGCAACAGACAAAGCCCGTAGTAATGAGAAGAAATTTTTAACTGGAATATCACCGTTCACCGCACCGCCTACCCCAGCAACGTAGCCGCTGTCCGATGTCAGTAATGAGATGCTGGCGGTAACCTGCTGGACGATGGCCTGTTCGCTGCCATTGATGAGTAACGAATGGGGAATTCCACCCATGAAACTCAGTTGGCCTGCGGCGAGTTTGTGGATCGCTGCGAGATCATTCACTTCAGGCTGCGCGATATAAAGCGCGTCAAAGCCTAAGTCACGGATAAGCGGAATAAGCGTTTCGAGCTTTCCGGGTGTATACAACACGGTTGATAGACCATGTTCTCGTGCGGGTCGAACGAGGTGTTGTATACGGTGGCTGAAAATCGCGTCAAAATCATCCACTGAGAGGCACAGTCCGTTTTCATCGGCAAGCTGATCGCTAAAGATCACAAAAGCGATGTCCGCCGCAAAGCGATCACAAATCAGTTGGACAATTTTGGTCTGATAGGCGAGCAGGTTATCGGCTACTTTGTGTAGTAAAGCAGTTTGCGACTCTGTGTATAAGCCACCGATTAGTTCGAGGGTCTTCATGGTATCTGCAAAAATGGATCTAAAGTCGGCAGCGATACCCACGTTGGTGTTGCGTGCTGCCCGAACGTAGTAGTCGAAGAAGTCGAGTTGATCGGTTAAGGTGGGGAAATCAAACGGAGGTAATTCTCCGTCATTTGCCCAACTTGTATCAAGGTGCTGAAGCGTGGGTTGAAACGGGAAGCGACAGGGAACAGCCGCGATGCCGCTGCGCTGCGCGAATTCGACTTGATCTTCAGGGCAAATCAGCGACATTTTCTGAATAAATTCGTGCTGTGGTTCCCGTTCCAAGACATAGCGGTAAAGCGCGTGGTTGGTAATGGCATACTCAAAATGCGGAACGGTTGAAGCGTTCGTCACTTCGTGCTTCAACGCCTGTTTGAGCAACGTAATCTGCGCTTTATCCGCTTGAATCAGGTCAGCATGATTGGGCGGAAGGGTCACTTGAACAATGGGACTGACCTCAGCCGCAAGCGCCATAATCTTCTCGCGAGGCAGCGGTGATATAAGCTGACCTTGAATGGTATCAAAGTCACTTATCTCAATCGGGCTAGGAACACCACCACAAGACTGTCGGATGATGAGCCTCGCCGGTAATACAACGGTTTGAGGGCGCAAATAATCATCACTATTCAAACGATTGAGCAGCAGTTGAGCAGCATTCACGCCGATGTCATAAGGTGACTGACTGGCAACTGTCATCAGGGATGCGAAGCGTGAGTCGGGGTAAAAATCATCAAAACACACGACTGCGACAGCATCAGGAACCAGCACAAGTCGTTTTTCGAGCGCTTGCATGACTCCGATGGCGATTTCGTTATTGGCGGCAACAATGGCAGTGGTTTCAGGCTGACGTTCCATGAGGTCATGAGTCAGGCGTTCAGCCGTTTTACGTTCATACTCGCCCCAACAAATCAGTTCGGGATCAAGCGGGATGTTGGCGGCTGAAAGCGCCATACAATAACCCGCCACCCGGTCACTGGCACTGGTCGAACTCTGACGACCGGTGACGATGGCGATTTTCTGGCGACCTAATTGAATGAGATGCTCGGTTAAGGTAAACGCGCCGGAAACCGAGTCACTGTATACGTTATCCACATTCCAACTGGCCGCTTGGGATTGCCCAACAAAGACAATCGGTTTTTCACGCGAGTTGATGGATTGTCGAGAGGCTTGTCCTTCATCACCTGCGAGAACCCCCCATTCAGAGCGACGGCTGAGGATCATGCCATCAACACGGCTGTAGATCGACTCTAAGTAGCGTAGGTTCTGGCGCGATCTAGCAAAGGTGTTGCAGATGAGGACATGGTAGCCATTGGATTGCGATGCTTCTTGAACACCACGGGCGACCGTCGTCCAAAAGTAATTGGTCAGTTCAGGAATGGCGAGGGCAATGGTATCGGTGCGCTTGCTGCGTAAGCTGCGGGCTTGGAAATTCGGTTGGTAGGCGAGTGTGGCAATTGCCTGTTCCACTTTGGAGCGCGTGTCAGGGTTAACATTCGTGCCGCCATTCATGACGCGCGAAACTGTGCCGGGAGATACACCTGCTAATTTGGCAACATCAGCAATCGTAGACATGTAACAAATTTCTTTAAAAATTTAAATTCTATTTATGAAAACGATTTTTTGAATCGATTTCATGAAACTATAATCTGCTTTTTGGAAGCTGTCAACAAATCAAGCTGTTACAATCTTTTGGAAAGGATTTGGATTTGCCTACCCAATCAATCTGATGAGAGGACATGTTCGAAAATGAGGAAAGAGATAAATACGAGAATCCAATTCGGGAGCACAGATAGGTGCTCCCCTACACGAACACTCGTTATTGAGACATAACACTTTGCGAAAAGGTGTCCTCTCCTCAGACCAATCAATTAATAACCCTGTGTCTCATATGCAATCAAATTCACGTTTCAAAAGTGGCTTGTGTAGAGAAGGCGCAAAGCCCTTCGCCGGTACAAAACCCAATTTGAATCTGAAAACTTGACAGAACATCAAAAACTCATTACATTATGTCAACTGTTAATTGTTAACATTTTTAAAAATCATTTCTTGCGCGACACGTTTATATTTATGAAGTCCTTTGTAACCTCCAATTGCGAACAGTTAATCGTCCGGCGGATCATTATTGTTCCGAGCGATGAATACAGGTCTATGACTCTGTTTGAACAATGCGAGAATTCTTATATAGTTCTCCGCATTAGCCTGTTGTTTAAATCTGAGAGAGGTTGGGGTTCAACATGACCAAAAAGAATGTTGAAAACAAAGAGATTTCCGGTAATCACGCAGACACAAAAACCGTAGACAAAAGTGAAAGACTCTCGCTTGAAGATGGGGAGTTGTTTTCGCTCAAGGTATCGCTAGCCGATAAAGTTGCCGATTACTTACGAGAAGCTATTTTTCGGGGAAAGATTGCGCCGGGGGAACA
>JBBQLX010000185.1:0-10013 GCA_038328375.1 Aggregatilineales bacterium
GGTCCAATCCCCGGCACTCGCATCAATTGAGCGCGTTCTGCCGTTCGCAAATCCACCGGATTATTGCGTAGATTTGCCTCCGCCCATGCTTTCTTGGGGTCCATAGTAGTTGGCAGATTACCATTATCGCTAAACGGTAGATCTTCGACTTCCCACCCATAATCGCGCAGTAGAAAACTCGATTGGTACAGCCGAAATTCGCGGACTGCGTCTGTTGGTGCAACGTTTTCTAGCGGTGTTTGAAAAATACGATGAAAAGCAGAGAAGTATGCTTGTGTCAGTCCTAGATGACGATGTAGTCCGCTCGTAACTGAAAGCAGTTCGAGATCGGCATCACCTACCGCCCCAACGACAAATTGAGTAACTGTGCGTGCTAGCCTTTCGTTCGGGTGATCGCGCTGAATCTTATCTGCTGTGCGTAGCATTGCCATGAGTTCAAGGTCAAAGTTCTTTTTTGGTGCAAGTGCGTTAAGTCGTTCTTGGGTCGGAGCCTCTAGATTGACCGAGATACGATCAGCCAACTGCATCGCCTTATAAAGTTGATCTGTCTCCGCCCCCGGCATTATTTTGAGGTGGATATAGCCCCGATAGACGTGCTTGCGCCGGATTATATCAGCGGCATCAATTAGCTTATCTTGTGTGGGGATGCTCCCTTTGATGATTCCTGACGATAGGAATAACCCGTCAACGGCGCCGCCCTGATGCAGCGATATGAACGCTTTCGCCATCTCGTCTGGTGTGATCGTCATTCGCTGCGTTTTGGCACGGCCGGCGCGGAATGGATAATAGTAGCAGTTGCGTTCGCATGACGTTGTCAGCATGGTCTTAAGAATTGGTTTTTTGCCTGTGGGCGTGCTGACGTTGATGATGCAGTCTGCAAGGCTGTGCGACTGAAAATGCCCAATGGTGTTGCGCACTTTTTCCGAGGAAGGTTGATCACCCGCTGGTTCATATAGGGTTACATCGCCCATTTGGGTGATTTTAGCAATTGGATCAGGAGTAATTTGTATGCTTATCATGAGGATATTATACAGAACATTAGTGCTATATTCAACTATAGCTGATGCAATTGTGAGCTTGTTAACCAAATAGAGAATTGCACATTAAAACTTTTGGATTAAATAAAACGAAGTGATGGCTGGGTTTCTTGATCGTCCACGTAGGGATTTATCATCGTTACGAGTACTACTTCGCTGTTTTCAGTCACATCTGTAATTTTACTAGCCTGACAAGTGAAATATTCCCACTTTCCGAGTGATGCATTTTGATATGCTTAGTCCAGCTTTGAGCTAGATTTGATATGTTATGGAGCTACTAAGAAATGAGCTGGACTACTGAAGATGAATGGGTTGATAATGATAAAACCACCTGTATTCCCCAGTCAGTTTATGTCGCCGTATTACTATTGATGGAGTGGATGCAAGTGAAAAATCAGCAGTTAAACACAGATATGTCTGAAAGCCAGATGCCTTTCGTTCATAATAAGGCTCAGAACGAAGAATGCAGTTCTCGCTGAACAATTCTTTCTTGGGTATGATCAAAGTAATAACTTGCATTTGCAGTGTTAAGGAACTACAATGGATGAACTGTCTCAATTGATTACGGTTCCCACAGCAGCAGAACGTGCTGATGTTGCTCGAAACACTATGTTACTGGCAGCAAAAAATGGAAAAATCAAAGCTATTAGATTAGGGCGAGATTGGTTGATCTATGAAGATGATATTGATCGATGGAAAACTGAAGAATATAAGCCCAGCATGATGAGAAAAAAATCTTCATCCAATCAACCTCTAGATTCAGATTGAACCCGACCATTGCAAAAAGTTAATCAAAAGCAAAGTTATGTAAGGATGTCAAGCAATGGCAAAACCTCAGTTTTTCAAACCAGCCTTTGACGCACTCGCTAGCAATGGTTATTTGGGCGATCCCAAGGGGCCGCTTGCCTACGCCTACCTCCGTGTATCAAGTGATGAGCAGGCCGAGGAAGGTCACTCGGGGCTTCCGAGACAAATTCTGCATATCCACCAAATTGCCTGTGAGAAAAAGTTAAAAATATCATGGGATATGGTTTTTGCGGATGATTACACAGGTTTTGAATTTGAACGGCGGCCTGAGTTATCGCGTTTGCGTCATGAGTACAAATCGGATAATCGCCGGGCGTATGCAGTCGTAATGGAGCATCTTGATCGCTTGAGCCGCAATGCAGATTGGCATCAGGGATTTTTGCTTGATGAGATGAAACGAAACGGTCTTGAACCTGTGTTTTGGAAAGCATTTACATCTCGTGTCGAGCGTGCAGTAATGGGTGCAATTGCACAGGATGCGATGGAATTATCTCTGATGCGTATGAAAGAGGGCCGCAGGGAGAAAGCAAAGACAGGACGTGTAACAGCTCGAACACTTGCCTACGGATATAAATTCGTAGACAGCAATGGACAAGAAGGCCTTGGTTCACGCCGCGATACACATTACGCGATTTACGAGCCAGAGGCGCAAGTCGTCAGGAAGATATTTTTTGATGTGGCAAGTGGTAAAACTCTTGGTCAAGTTGCTGCTTCTCTAACTGGAATTTATCCTACTCCGAAGGGGCATCCTCTTTGGGGGCGTGCTTCTGTCCGTGCAATTCTTAAACGCCCGACCTACAAAGGTGAGTTTCATTCAATGCGCTGGGGAAAAGACAAAGACGGACGAATCATCGAAAACGAAGATTACATTGTGGTTCCAGTACCTGCTATAGTAAGTCCAGAAATATGGGAAGAAGCAAACCGAATTCTTGAAAAGAATAAGCAAACAGCAGCACGTAACGCTAAGAAGCCTTATTTGCTTACAGGCTTGATGAGATGTGGCTCTTGTGGGCGCTCGTTTATGGGACATCAAGGTCGAACTCGCCTCAATGGAAAACGTCTACCAACTCCGCAGCGTGTTTATCACTGCACAAGCCGAAGTGATCACAAACGAGAGTTGATAGGTTGTCCGCAAGGCTATATTGGTTGTATAAAAGTAGATAATGCGGTCTGGGATATTGTTTGCCAGGTACTTCTAGAACCTGAAGTTTTGATACAAGCACTTGATCGACATTTTGCTGCTGATGAGAACGCAACCTTACTTGAACAAGTTACTTTCCTTGAAAAGCAGATTGGTGAGGGAGCTAAAGAGGAAGAGAAAATATACCGTGCTTATGTGGCTGGAGCATTTGACGAACATGAGTTTGCGGATAAACGCCGAATATTCAAGGAACGCAATCATATTTTATCAATTGAAGTTGAACGCCTCAAATCGCGCGTGTTAACCCATGAACATATTGCTGCACAGAAAAAGTTCATTATCGAAATGGCAACTCAACTAAGGAATGCAGGTGAACTCAAAAATGTTCCTTTTGAAGTCAAACGACAGATAATCAAATTAGTGGTCAACCAAATTACTATAGATACTCGTGAACAATGGATTCGTGTTGAGGGCGCGATTTCAAAAACGTATGCCCTTGTTTCTGTTACTGGAACGAATCGATCCGAACCCCTCCAAATAGACCTACTTTCGCATTCTGCCCCTATTGATATTACGAGTAATCGTATTCCGCACCGGGCATGATCTTGAGATGGACATACCCTTTATAGTGATATTTGTTGCGGATGATCTCGATGGTATCAAGGACTTTATCCTGCGTGGTGATGCTACCTTTGATAATGCCGGAGGAGAGAAAGATTCCATCAGCAATCTTGGCGCGTTGCAATTGGTCAAATGAAGCCGCCATTTCATCAGGCTTGAAGGTCACGCGCTGGGTTTTTCCACGTCCGGCACGGAAAGGGCAGTAATGACAGTTGCGTTCGCAGGCGGTGGTCATCATGGTTTTCATGATGGCTTTAGAGCCTGTAGGCGTGGAAACGTTGCTGACGCAGGGTAAATCATGCGGCACTCGTTTGCGGGCGCGTTCGGCTTGTGGTTGATCACCAGCGGGTTCGTAAGCGGTGGTGTCGCCTGCGATTTGCAGCTTTTGAAGAGTGGTTGGTGTAGAAATTATGTTCATAATTTTATTATATGAACTTTTGTTCTTATGAGCAAGTTAGAGTTATCAAACGTTCGTCTAAGTCCACGATTAGGAATGGTTAGTCTGGTAAAACTGGGACGTGCGGTATATTTCCAGTTTGTACGATTTATAGTGGAAGGAAATCATAGCTATGAAATATGTAACCATTCCTAATTCGGATTTGCGCGTTTCTCAAATATGTCTTGGGTCAGCCGAGGCCGGTGCATCCGTTACGCCCAAGGATGCATTTAGTTTATTTGATGCGTTTGTGGCGGAAGGTGGGAATTTTCTGGATACCGCCCATGTTTATTCGGACTGGATACCCAACACAAAAAGTACCAGCGAGAAATTGATCGGTCAATGGCTGCGAAAAAGTGGAATGCGGGACGATATTGTGATCGCCACAAAGGGAGCGCATCCTGAACTGACCAGCATGAATGTCTCGCGATTATCAGCAGAAGATATTGCGCTTGATGTGAGAGAGAGTTTGGAATACCTGCAAACGGATATGATTGATTTGTACTGGCTGCATCGTGACGATGTTCATATCCCTGTGGACGAAATTATTGACGCGCTGAATGAGCAGGTTAAGGCGGGTCATATCCGGTATTTTGGCTGCTCGAACTGGACAATCAGCCGGATTCTGGAAGCGTTGGATTACGCTGCCATCTACCATATTCACAGCTTTGTGGCGAACCAACCGCTGTGGAGTTTGGCGGTGGCGGATATGAAAGCGATACCCGATCAGACATTGGTGGGGATGGATGAGGAAGGACTGGAGTTTCATAAGCGCACTCAGATGGCGGCGATTCCATATACGTCGCAAGCCAAAGGTTTCTTTAGCAAAGTGGAACGCGCAGGGCGTGATGGCTTGAGTGCAGGCGATCAGAAAGTTTATTTTAGTGACATTAATAATAGACGTTTATTAAAGGTTCAGGAGTTGGCGCGGAAGTTCGCGGTGACGGTGAATGACATCGCGCTCAGCTATTTACTGTCGCAGCCATTCGTCACGATTCCGGTGATCGGGAGCAAAACCATTGAGCAATTGAAATCCAGCTTAAAAGCATTGGATGTGGAGTTGTCGAGTGAGGAAATCGCCGCTTTGGAAAGTGCCTAGGCTATGAGGCCGCTTGGAAAGTTGAACTGCCTTCTGTACAGATTGGCACAAACGAGGCATAGTAGTGGACAAACTATTGCACTCTATTATTGGAGGTTATTTTGGCACAACCATTTACGTTGGGTGTGAACTACTGGCCGCGTCGTAAGGCGATGTACTGGTGGTCAAATTTTGAGGCGGACGAGGTGCGCGAAGAGTTCGCCATCATCCGCGAGATTGGTTTGAATGTGGTGCGGATTTTCTTGCTGTGGGATGACTTTCAGCCAACGCCTGACACTGTTTCAGAAGAACGCGTGAAAGATTTGACCACCGTTTGCGATATTGCTGCTGAAAATGGATTAGGCTTGGATGTGACCTTTTTCACGGGGCATATGAGTGGCCCGAATTGGTCTCCCGGTTGGCTACTGGATGAGAGCGCTCCCATTCCAGCGCGGTGGGTGCGGCAGGTCGTCAGTGGTGGCAAAGTGGTGAAGGGTGGCTATCGCAATCCGTATCATGATGAGATGGCGTTGAATGCCCAACGGCTGATGCTGCGAACTGTTGTCAGCCGATTGAAAGATCATCCGGCGATCTGGATGTGGAACTTGGGTAACGAGCCTGATCTGTTCGCGATTCCCAACAGTCACGAAGCAGGGCAGGCTTGGGTGCATGAGATGACCCAACTTATCAAGTCGATTGATAGTAAGCATCCAGTAACCTGCGGACTGCATACCGCCAGCTTGAATGATGATGTGGGTTTGCGGGTCAATGAAGTGTATGCCGAGACGGATGTGGCGGTCATGCACGGTTATCCGATGTATGCCGAGGGCTGGTCGATGTCTGATCTCGACGCTGATTTTGTGCCGTATTTGTGCGCGTTGGTGACGGCGCTCTGTGGCAAGCCAACACTTGCAGAAGAATTTGGCGGCTGCACTGCTCCAGACGATGGCGCTTCACAGTTCTGGGAGTGGGTATCATATGGGCGGCCTAAGAAGCAGTTTATGGCTTCCGAGCAAGATTTAGCGGATTATCTGCGGGCGGTACTGCCGAAGTTGGTCGAGGTTGGGGCGACAGGTGCGATGACATGGTGCTTCGCGGATTACATCCCTGAACTATGGGACAAGCCGCCGTGTGAAGAAGCGCGTCATGAACGGTTCTTTGGATTGGTTCGTCCCGATGGTTCGTTGAAGCCGATCACACAGGTGTTCAAGGATTTCGCCGCGACCAATCCGACGGTTCAGCCTGCTACGCGCACAGTGACGTTGGACGTTACACCGGAAGTGTATTACGCAAATCCGCTGCAACATGCCATTCGATTGTATCGGGAGCAGTTTTTGAAGAGTTAAGAGGAAATTTCTGGCATCGAGGGAGGATTAAAACTTCCCTCGATACTTTTAGGCGATAATCACTTGCTGTACTTTGATTTAGGTTTACTGCTTGCTTTCTGATCGTTAGGCGTGTCCGATTGAAGTTCTGTTGAATGATTTACGTTATAGGTTATGGGATGCTTTTACAGTAAATGTTGGTTCTCGGTGTGGTTTTTGTTATATTATGTGGTTTGATGGTCTGTTATCTCTATTAAGTTATGGGACGATGCAACCCATTTTCATTAAAACATTTACAAACTTCGAAATCTACTAACTCGCGAGTTAGCAGGGAGGTGTTCACCCACTATGGCGCATATCAAAACCGCTAATTTGCCCTTTGCCGAAGCCCTGCAAAAACTCCGCAATCGTGCAGAAAAATCCACTTATGCTGTCGCGCGTAAAGGTATGGGTTGGAACAGCGAGTCGCCTTACCTGCTGATGGAGCAAGGGCGACGAATGCCCGATCAGGACACTATTATCCGGCTGGTGAAGTGTCTTGATGGAACGTTTGCTGAGCAATGTTTGCTGCTGGGGCTGGCGGGTTATCTGCCGCCGATGCAAGTGCCGACACTCGACCAAATTCAACACGAATTACAACCGATTATTGAGGCGATTCAAAGTTATCCCTATCCGGTTTACTTGCTTGATCGAAGTTTTACCTATTGGGTGGCAAATCCGGCGGCGAAGATGTTAGTCAACCGCATGAATAATATTGACTCTTTGGGAGAGCGTTATGCCAGCGCTTTTGATCTGTCGTTTGACTCACGGTTGGGTATCAGTAAGGGGATTCAGAATATTGAGGCATTGAGGCAGGAGCAAGTGCGGCGCTTCAAGGGGCTAAATGTACTGCACCAACATGAAGTGTTCTACCTCGATTTTCTGGATTTTATGGAAGAACGGTTACTGCCAGAAGATTTCGTTATCTTTGATGAGGTTTGGCGAACGACATCCATTGAGCAACCTTCTACGGCGGCGCTGCAACAACTGGGCTATATACGCTTTGCTGTTGCGGCAGATGTTAATGTCGAGTTTAACTTCTTTGCAGACCGCGTATTTTTTCTGGGCGACTTTTTTGAACTGGTGCGATTTAACCCCGTGCCAACGGCTGAAAACCAGCAATTGGCGCTGACATTATTTGCTGCGTTTCAGGATACCCAAGAAGAATGTTTCAAGGTTTGGGAAGTGGCGAATGCAGGGAATATTTTATCCCGTTTTACGAACAAACCTATTTGATGCCGCTGCTGGCGAAGCTCTCGATGAAGCGGCGTTGAAAGAGCATAAATAGAATGACCAACGGCGCGATGACCAAGATTGTGCCAGCCATTAACTGCCCATAAAGCGCACCGACCTCAGTAGTTTTGAGGAGTTTGTTGAGGGCAACGGTTAATGGTCGTACTTGATCTGAGCGGGTGACGATGAACGGCCAAAGAAACTCATTCCAATGGCTGCTGACCGAAACCAGCGCGAAGGCCACATAGGTCGGAACCGACAGCGGAATATAAACACTGCGCATGATTTGCAGCCAATTCGCGCCATCGATGCGGGCGGCTTCCTCCAACTCGTAGGGAATCTCACGGAAGGCCTGCCGCATCAAAAGCGTGCCAAAAGCCGAACCCCAATAGGGAAGCATCAACGCGACCTGTGTATCGAATAACCCCAAATTGCGAACAATGACAAAGTTTTGGACGATCAATACGCCTGTGGGGATCATCAATTGGAGCAGGATCAGGAACAGCAGAATATCGCGGCCTACAAAGCGCATTCGGGCAAAGGCGTATCCCGCCATTGTGACCGTGACTAATTGAACCACCAGCGTCCCAATAACGAAGATCAAACTGTTAGCATAATGAGTCAGCCAAGGCGCAACGTCGAGCGCGTCTCTATAATTTTGCAGGGTGAATGTACAGCCTAAGACAGTTGTATTGTTGGCTGCGTCAGGATCAGCAGGGCCGCTGAGGCAATCGAAGAAGACGTTGCCGTTAGTGATCGGTTGTCGTTCCGGTCGGACGCTGACCAAGATGGTGAAGGCCAGCGGTACGAGCCACAGTAATGACAAGGTGACTACCAGAGCATTGGCAATTAAGTCGCCGAGATTTCGCGGTTTATTGGTCATCTTTGATACGTCTCCACTCGAAGAAGTAGAAGTTGGCGACTGTAAAGACCATCAACATCAGCAGTAATATCACGGTGATGGCGTTGACATAACCCAAGTTACGCGGCTCGGCGAACTTCTGAAAAATGTAGTAGAGCATGAGGTTGCTGCTCTCGTTGGGGCCGCCTTGACCAAGTGCCTGTAACTGCTCGACCGTTTGAAAGCCGCCCGTAACAGCAACGACCAAAATGAAAAGAGTCGTCCGGTTGAGCAACGGCAAGGTGATGTAACGGATTTGCTGCCAAAGGTTTGCGCCTTCCAGATCAGCCGCTTCATAAATATCACGCGGGATGCTTTGTAATCCGGCGAGGTAGAAGATCATGTAATAGCCGACTTGCTTCCAGCAGATCACGATAATCACTGAAACCAATGTCATCCCCGGCAAACCGATCCATTTGACTCCGGAAAGCCCAAACGATTTGAGTACGGTGTTAATTAGGCCGATGTTATCTGCATACAAAAATGACCAGATACTGGCGGCTCCGATGATGGGGAGCAGTGCAGGATAAAAGAGGCTAAAGCGCCATAACCCTAACCATTTGAGTTTGCGATTGAGGAGTAATGCGACTGCAAAAGCGAGCGGCACGCTGATAAGTACCGTGGCAAAAGTGAATACCACCGTGTTGAGGAGAATTTTGGGGAAGGCATCGCTAATATCAGGACGGGTGGTGTTGGCATCATCAAAAAGATCGACGTAATTTTGCAGTCCAACGTATGCAGGCTGTTGTTTAACCGTCAACGGTGGACGGTAAAGGCTGCCTGTGACTGATTGGAATGTGGGTAAAAGGGTAAATAGTAGGACAAAAATGAGTGTGGGAGCGACCAAAAAATAAGGAAACAGCCGTGCCGTTAACGGTTTGCGATAAGCCGTTGGCGATTTTACGCGGTTTGATGAGGCCGAAGTCTGCGCCGATGCTTCCATAGCTGTTTCTTTCAACACCATCATGTTCAAACATAAGGGCATTCAATTGAATGCCCTTAATCAAACTAGCCCAGATTTATACTACGGGACTACTTATATTGCGACAGAATTGCGTCGGCTTCTTTCTGTGCTTGATCGAGTGAGTCTTGTGCGCTCTGTTCACCAGAGATCACGCGAACGATGGCCTTGCCCAAGATTTGGCGGACATCGAGCGCTTGATGAGTCGAGAGTTCACGATCTGCGAATTCCAGTTGGTCGCGGGCGATGCCATATTGTGGCTTGTCGGCGGTCAACTGCTTCAGAGGATCAAGGTCCCAAGCCGATTTACGAGCGGCGATGTAACCGGTGGCTGCACCCCAGTTGGATTGAATTTCGGGTGAGGACAGGAATTGAATCCACTTCCATGCGGCGGCCTGCTTTTCTTCGGTGCTGGTGCTAAACATATACAGGTT
>JBBQLX010000186.1:0-10009 GCA_038328375.1 Aggregatilineales bacterium
AGAAGAAGCTCGTGCTGCCGCTCGGCTTTGCTATGATTTTCTAAAATTAGGGGGTTATTTACGATGTGCCGTTCCTGATAAGAATTTTCCCGATGCGGAGTATCAGAAAATGGTTCAGGTGGGCGGCCCCGGTCCACAAGATCATCCGGCGGCGGATCATAAAATTGTTTATGATTATCGGCTTTTCTGCGATGTGTTTGAAAGCGCTGGATTTTCAGTCGATTTATTGGAATACTGTGATGAGCAAGGTCGCTTTCACTTCAATTATTGGGATCCTGCTGACGGAGTAATCTATCGTTCATTGCGATCAGATCAGCGCAATCAGAACGGCAAGTTAGGATTTGTTTCACTCATTTTAGATGCTATGAGGCGCTAGTTGCCTATAGGTTCTTAGCCCTACATGGCACAAACCACAATAGGGATAATCATCAGCCAAACCTTTTATCCGTCGGTTTTTTGCATCGCCCAAATCGTGTTACACTCCTCACCATTGAATCTCATCTCAATACTAGGACAATAACATGCAGCATATTATCGCGATGGGTGGCGGTGGCTTCTCAATGGAGCCGGATAACCTCGCCCTCGACCGTTATGTCATCGCTCAAACTGCCAAATCGCATCCCAAAGTCTGCTTTCTCGCGCAGGCCAGCGGCGAAAGTCAGGATTACACCCTTCGCTTCTACAACGCCTTCAATCAACTGGATTGTCAGGCCAGTCACTTATCACTCTTTCAACCGCATACCGCCGATCTCGAAACCTTTCTCCTTTCTCAAGATGTCATCTATGTCGGCGGCGGTAACACCAAGAGTATGTTGGCTCTGTGGCGTGAATGGGGCTTGCCAGCCATCTTGCGTCGTGCTGGTGAACAGGGTGTCATTTTGGCGGGCATCAGTGCCGGATCAATCTGCTGGTTCGAGCAAGGACTAACCGATTCCATTCCCGGCAAACTCACCGCCTTACCTTGCCTCGGTTTTCTCGCGGGCAGTTGCACCCCTCATTATGATGGGGAGGTCAATCGTCGCCCATCCTTCCAACACCTTGTTGCCACAGGTGAAATCATGTCCGGTTATGCCTTTGATGATGGCGCGGCAGGTCATTTTGTGGATGGCAAGCTGGCAGCCTGCGTCAGTTCTCGCCCCAATGCCAAAGGTTATCATGTTGATCCGCATGACTCGCAAGCCGTCGAAACCATCCTCGAAACGCGCTACTTAGGTTTGTAAACTCATACCATTTTTGCTTGACTGGATAGCCTTTTTGTTCTAATATGAAATCACGTCAAAGATGCGGTAGCACCACACTAAACGGTGGACATTTCAATAGCAAATAATTGGCCTTTTAAGGGCTTAAAGCCCCTCCCTGTGTTTTGGGGAGGGGTTGGGGTGGGGTAGATACAACCAAACTTGCCGTCCATCACATCTAGTTCTCCCTTGCTACAATGATGTGATTAACTGTTTGATCTTTTGGAATTTGTAGAGGCGAACCTATGTCTGCTCCCTTTGGGATTTCCTGCCATCACTAATATTGTGTCAATTATCAATGTAGAGGCGGAACATGTTCCGCACTGTATCAAAACGCCTTTGTCGCAACTGCATCAACATTTGAATAGATTCGGGAAATTGTTCAAACTGCACTGTGAAATTGACGAAATTGAAGAATTTTGCGAAAAATGACTGACACAATAATTTGGAGATTGGCAATCTTGGCGGCGGCAGCCCCATTGACAAAATTGCCACAGCTCTAGCCGAGCAATCCGCTGAAATTTTGGCAATTTCGCCAAATATTGTCCTAAAAGCGCAATCGTTCCGCCAATTTCGCCATAATCAAACTTGTCCGAAGTCTTAGCTTGAAACTTGTCTCTTGTAACTCGGAACTTATTCCCCGTTGTACACTAAAGGGATGAACACCACATCCCTACCTAACTCATTTCCCGTCGTGATTATCGGTGGGGGCTTGGCTGGCCTCACTGCCGCCGCCCATCTCGCCGCCCGTGGCATTCCGCCACTTCTCCTCGATGCCGATGCCCTCTGGCCCGGTGGACGCATCGCTGGGGGCGCACCCGACACCTTTACTTTTGAGGGAAAATCGTGGGCATTCCCCTCCGAACATGGGATGCACGCCCTCTGGGGTGGTTACTATAATATGCGCGCCACCCTTCAACGTTTCACCTCCACCCAACTCGAACCCTCCATCGGTGAGGAGTGGATCAACCGTTGGGGACGAGAAGTGCGCGTGGTCGAGGCCGGACAATTAGTACGCTTTGGTTGGGTTCCTGCCCCCTTCCACTATCTGAGCTTGCTTTATAGTCCGCGCTTCTGGTCAACTATCACGCCGCTGGATTTTCTCTCGCTCCCCGGTTTTCTGTTTAGTATCTTGTGGACAGTCGGCTTTGACCCCATTAAAGAAGGAGTCGCGCTAGATGGCCTCTCCATGAATGACTTTTTTCGAGGCTGGACACCTAACCTCCGCGCCACCTTCACCGGACTCGCGGTTAATCTCCTCGCCGCCCCCAAAGAAAGTATCTCGCTCGCTGGGATTATCGCCGCCTTGCGTTTTTACACCCTCCTCCGCCGTGACTCGTGGCAGATGGAATACTTACCCGATAACCCCAACACCGCTGTTATCCAACCCTTGATCGAGGTCATCAAAAAGGGTGGTGGACAGATCATTCACGGTGCGGATGCCCATCGTCTGGAACAAGTCGGAGACGGCTGGCGTGTCATCTTCGCCGATCAATCCAAATCCGGTTTGCGTTCGGTTCAGGCCAATCAAATCATCCTCGCCACCAATGTTCCCGGCGCACAACGCTTACTTCTCAATAGTCCCGCCACCTCAATTGAGGCCAATCAAATGCGCTTCCCCGATGTTGTCCGTAACGCTTCCGTGCGTCTATGGTTCAGCGCCAGCCCACGCGAGGGCGCGAACGCAGGCATGTTTACGGGTGACTTTTTACCTGATAATTTTTTCTGGTTGCATCGCCTTTATAACGACTTCCGCGCCTTCCACACCGAAACCGGAGGAAGCGCCATCGAACTCCACCTCTACGCCAACGATGATGTGCTGGAACAACCGGAGAATGTGCTGCTTATTCGTTGTGTGGATGAGATTCAACGTGCCTTCCCTGAACTGCGCGGCAAATATATTTATGGGGTCGTGCGCCGCAACAGTCGCGTACATACCGCTTTCCGCCCACCGACTCCCGACAGCTTGCACCTACGTTCGCCTTGGTCGAACCTCTTTGCCTGTGGGGATTGGATCGGTTATGACTCGCCCGCCTTATGGATGGAACGCGCCGTCACCACCGGCATCGCCTCTGCCAACGCCATACTCGAATCCCACCACCTCGAACCGTATCCCGTCCTGCAACCGCCCGCACCCGAATCCCTTGCGCGTCTCATGGGCTTCCTCGTCCGCATCTTCCGCCGCACCATCGGTCGTGTTTTGTTGGGCGCAGCACGAGCTGTCAGGAGGAAGTAGAAATGAACCTTTTGCGTAAATTGGTTACTGCTTGTGTTAGTCCAAGTAATTAATCCCAACTGAGTTGATAATTACCTTGGAATCGGTCGGTTTGCGCCATCACAACATATTCACCCGCTTGCTGAATGGTGACTTCGATGCGTCCGGTTTCACTGGCTGTAAATGTCTTTTGCCACACGCCACCATCAGGGCCTTGCATTGTCAACGTAAGACTGCCTGATGTCATCGTCACCGCATAGCTAAGGCCAACTGTTTTACCGGCTCCTACTTGAATACTTGTGCTTGGAATCACCTGTTGGGTTGAAACTGTCGGAATGATTGTACCGTTTGTAGTAGCATTTGGGCTTACACCCAATGGAAGTGCAGTAGGTGTTTGGGCAATCACACCCGGCGGAGCAACCAAACTAGGTGGCGTAGTCGATATGGACTGGTTGCCAATGGGTGTACGCGTGGGCTGATCGGTCGCTTGGTTTAATGCAGTAGGGGTTGGTTGTAGCGTTGGCGTAGGATTTAATGGGGTTTGCTGGAGATTACATCCGCTTATTACGCACGATAAACCAATGACCAAAACGGTCATGTTTTGTCTTAAACTCAGTACTTCTTTCATCTAACATCCATTCGGCACAGCAATATTGGTAATCTGTCCCACATCATAGAGGTCATAACGCACGATAACCTGCCCATCAACTGGAAGGGCGCGGTCAAAAATCACAGCGTTGGTTACATTCAAATTGACGTAAAAGCGAATAACCGCATTCAGCGCTGGCGCGATCCACAGTTCGCCGCCTGTGGCCTCCACTGTGCCACCTTCTGAAACCTTGATTGAGGGCAGATTCAAATCAGCCGAGGTGAAGTTATATTTGTAGGCTTCTTGCCCATTGAGCGTAGCTTTCTCGCCCGCAGGTATCGCCTTCTTCACGCCACCCACTAAACTTCCGGCTCGTAGACCCGCCGCAGTTGCGGTATCAGCTCCTGTGTTCGAGCATTCTTTGTTCAGCACCATAAACGAATCATTGCCCAAACGCACACCCTCAAAATTGGTATCCGTTTTGCCCAGCAACTCACCGGTAACATCCACTACCACGCGCCGCGAACCGGATTGGTTGAACCAGACTTCGGCGGTAGCTTTAGCGTTGGTTGTGCGCGGGGTGCTAGTAAACACACCGTTGAATTCCAATGTCACCAGATAGCGCCCGCCGATCAACTGTTGAAGGTTGGCATCCACTTCAGGGAAGTTGACTGCATCACGGAAGCCTTCGGGTGGTGCGACTGCCGTCAATGCATTGGCTGTCCCTAAGCCTTCAATCGAGGCCGGGGTAGGGATGTCCGCTATATTCTGTCCCCGATTACAACCTGCTAATATAAGTAGGGTGACGATGAGAGTAGATGGAAATAAAAAGCGTGTTTTCAAGATTTCACTTAACACTCAATACCTAGTACACAGCACTACAAAAGGCATTCTACGGTGGCTAGCCGATATTGACAACCCCACCCCATTCCGCTAGAATGCCGTCTGAGTGGAGACAATATATTGAACCTCGCCTGTTATTCATGATATACTTTGTGGAAATAAGCGAGAACAGTTACACCCACTTTTGGACAAATCACAAGCTGGCAAACTAGGGTACGAAAAGACCAAAGATATTCTTGACCAACAAAGATTGGAAAGAAGTCAGCGGACTTTTGAAGAGTATGAATTAAATCCAAAGTATTGTCCTTTTTGTGGTGAGAAAATCAGTTTTGAGCGTCGTCGGGCTAAGTTTTGTAACAGTTCATGTAGTGCTTCTTTTAACAACACTGGACACAACAGACATCTTAATAAGATCAAATTAAGACCAGTTGAGTTTTGTAGTTGTGGGAACACGAAGACTAAGCAAAATAAATATTGTTCGGAATGTGCTCAAAAGCATGTTTACCAGCGAGTAAATTCAACGGAACAAGCTAAGACTGATAGAAGTCGTAAACGGATTGTGATTGAAACAAAAGGTTACCAGTGTTCAGTTTGCAGTATAGCAGACTGGATGGCAAAACCGATCAAACTTGAACTCGATCATATTGACGGTAATGCAGATAATAACCAAATTAACAATTTAAGACTTCTTTGTCCAAACTGTCATTCCCAAACAGAGACTTATAAATCTGCAAATATGGGGAAAAACAGTGTCCGGCAGCAAATGCGACGTAAAAGATATGCTGATGGAAAGACGTACTAAGTCAATAAGAGCATGCCGTCCTAGCTCAATTGGCAGAGCACAATACTTGTAATATTGAGGTTATCGGTTCAATTCCGATGGACGGCTTTTTGATCTAATAATAATTTTTAGATCAACTTATGGGTCGGTGTCCCGAGCGGCAAAGGGGGCGGACTGTAAATCCGCTGTCGGAAGACTTCGAAGGTTCGAGTCCTTCTCGGCCCACAGAGACTGTAATCAAGGCAGTCTATAATTTGCCTTTGTAGCTCAGTGGTAGAGCACCCCCTTGGTAAGGGGGAGGTCATGGGTTCAAGCCCCATCAAAGGCTTTGGGTTTATAGTTAAGGGTGATTGAGAAATGGCGAAAAAAGGCAACCGCACAATCGTGAAGATGAAGAGTAGCGAAAGCGGACACATGTATTACACCGAGAAAAACCGCCGCAACGACACCGCGCGGCTGGAACTGAAGAAGTATGATCCGCTTGTCCGCAAGCATGTCATGTATCGCGAGGCTAAGTAGGTGCATTATAGGGGAGTAGCTCAATTGGCAGAGCAACGGCCTCCAAATCCGTAGGTTCAGGGTTCGATTCCTTGCTCCCCTGCTTTCATTGAACAAGACACCGTCGCTCGCAGGCGGTGTCTTGCTATTAGGCAATATCTGGTAAAATAATAGAGGCGGACAGAAACCGCCTTTGTGGGCAAACTAAAAATACTGAGTTAAGGACATAAGGCATGTCTGCCAAGAACAAACAAAGTAACCTGATCGTGGATGATGTGGAAGAACTCGAAAACGATACGGTTGAAGATGACGGCGAAGACGAAGGCTCGGAAACACGCGGGATAACCGCGCCGAAAGGTCGTGCAACACCCGGTCGTCGTACTCAGGAAGTCGAAGTTGAAAAGTCCGAGACCGGTATCGTCAGCGGCATCACTTCACCTTTCCGTACAATGGCGGAATACTGGGAAGGCGTGCGCTCTGAAATGCAGAAGGTCATCTGGCCGACTCGTGAGGAAACGCAACGCTTGGCGATCATAGTCTTGGTCGTAACCATTATTTCCTCGCTTGTTCTGGGTTTGCTCAGCCTGATTTTTACGGCTATTATCGCTGCTGGTTTAAACTCGCCCTTGGTGGTTTTTGGGAGCATCTTTGTGGTGGCAGTGGTGGCCTTTGGCTTCTATTTGCGAAGCAGCAACAAGGGAACCAGCCTGTTCTAAAATCAGGTTAAGCGGTTCCTAGTAATGTGTGATGATTTAGTGTGAAGGATTCACCCGCCATGTACGACGATGCGGACGAAAAAGACGATCAGGAACAGGATTATGATCCTGAACCGGTTTATTTAGAAACCAAGCCATCCAAGAGTAGCAATTCCGATAGCAGCGACAGTATGCCGCCGATTTTGGATGCGCCGCTGGCAAATACTGATAACAGCCGCCAGTGGTATGTGGTGCATTGCTACTCCGGTTACGAAAACAAGGTGCGCTTTTCAATTGAACAGCGTATCGAAACAATGGGTATGCGCGACAAAATTTTTGATGTGATTGTGCCGACTCAGGAAGAAATTGAAGTCAAGGAAGGCAAGCGCCGCACAGTTGAGCGTCGTGTTTTCCCCGGCTATATTCTGGTCGAAATGAAGATGGACGAAGACTCATGGTATGTCGTCCGTAACACCCCCGGTGTGACGGGCTTCGTCGGAATGGGTAACGATCCTACGCCGCTGCGACCGGAAGAAGTCAAAGCCATTATTGACCGCATGGAAACCTCCGGACCACACTTTGTGCCGAAGTTCCGTGTGGGCGAACGGGTACGCATTATCGACGGGCCATTCAATGACTTCATCGGCACGGTAGCCGCAATGGAAGCCGAAAAGTCGAAGGTTCGCGTCATGGTGAACTTCTTCGGGCGTGATACTCCGGTTGAACTGGATTTTCTTGAGGTCGAGAAAGTTTAGCTCTAAGGCTCAGTCGAACGTCATATAATTTTGAAGGTGGGATCCATATGCCCAAGTACCGTCATAATCTACCACAAATTTCAGGTGATATGTTTATCTCGGACGGTGGGATGGAAACCACCTTTATTTTTCATCATGGGATTGAGTTACCAGAGTTTGCTTCCTTTGTTCTGTTGCAGAACGAAGCTGGGGTTAAGACAATTGAGCGCTATTATCGAGATTACGCTGCTATTGCCCAACGTTACCAAGTGGGTTTCATCCTCGATACTCCAACTTGGCGTGCTAACCGGGACTGGGGCAGCAAGCTAGGCTTCTCTGAGCAGGATTTAGCCCAAATCAATCAACATGCCATCGAACTCCTGTTAGACATCCGCGACTCTATCGAAACCACCACGACACGCGGCGTTGTAAGCGGAGCGATTGGTCCTCAAGCAGATGGCTATGTTCCTTCGAATATGATGACGATTGAGCAAGCGACTGCCTATCATCTTCCCCAAATCAGAACTTTCGCACAGACCGAAGCCGATATGGTGAGTGCCTACACCATGAACTATGTGGAAGAAGCTATCGGGGTCGCTCTAGCGGCTCAATCATGCAATATGCCTGTCGCGCTCTCGTTCACGGTAGAAACAGACGGAAAACTCCCCACGGGTGATACACTCCAAAAAGTGATTGAACAAACGGATGAGGCTACAGGCGGTTTTCCTGTCTATTACATGATAAATTGTGCCCACCCGCTCCACTTTCAGCAATCACTGGCTCCTGATGGAGAATGGTTGTCCCGTATTCGTGGTATAAAAGCTAATGCCTCCCAAAAAAGTCATACTGAGCTGAACGAGGCAACCGAGTTGGACGCTGGCAACCCGATTGAACTCGGAAGCTATTATCGTACCTTGAGAAATCAGTTTAATCATTTTAGTGTATTGGGGGGCTGCTGCGGAACAGATCACCGTCATATTGAGGCGATTTGCAAAGCAGCGCTTGCTTAAATGTTACTCCAAAATGTGACAGGGACAAGCAGTGACTTGTCCCTGTTTTTTACTCTCCAGCTTATCTATAATATCCCAATCTATTTAATGCGACGTGCAGACAAGAGATCAGTCTCCGGTAAAGCGTAAACACCTCCTCAGTGATCAGTTTTACGAATCTAAACCTCAAAACTATTTCCTAAGCTGCAACGTAAAGCGAGGACAAAATGGCAAAGAAAGTCAAGGCAATCGTAACGCTGGCTATTTCGGCAGGTAAAGCGAATCCAGCTCCCCCGATTGGTCCTGCGTTGGCACAGCATGGTATCAACCTGATGGCCTTCTGCAAGGAATATAATGCGCGCACCAGCGCACGTATGGGCGAAATTATCCCGGCAGAAATCACCGTTTTCAGTGACGGTTCGTTCAAGTTTATCCTCAAAAGCCCCCCGACTTCCTTCCTTATTAAGAAGGCGGCTGGCATTGAGAAGGGGTCAACTAACCCCAACAGTATCAAGGTGGGTTCGGTCACCCGTAAGCAACTGCGTGAAATCGCAGACATCAAGCGCCCTGATATGAACACCAAAGATACCGACGCAATTGTGCGCCAACTCGAAGGCACTGCCCTGAACATGGGTGTGGAAGTTGTTGGTGACTAATTCTGGTTGTTAGCGGTCAAATCTGACTGTTTATCGCAAATTTGTAAGTGGGAGGACGCATTACCGCGTCCACCTGACCACAGGAGATTAAGAACATGGCATTTGGAAAGCGTTATCAGAACGCACTTAAAGATATTGAAGCTGAGAAGCTGTATACATTAGCCGAGGCTGTTGGTTTGGCGAAGAAGGCTGCTACAGCCAAGTTCGACGAAACCATCGAAATGCATTTCCGTCTTGGCATTGATCCTCGTCACAGCGACCAACAAGTTCGCAGCACCGTTTTGCTACCGAACGGTTTGGGTAAGACTGTTCGCGTGATCGTGTTCGTGGACAACGCGGACGATGTTCGTAAGGCCGAAGCAGCCGGTGCAGACATCATTGGTGACGATGCCACCATTGCCCGCATCCAGAACGAAGGCTGGTTGGACTTTGACTCAGCGTTGGCTATCCCATCGATGATGGCGAAGATTGGTCGCGTTGCGAAGATCCTCGGCCCGCGTGGTTTGATGCCCAATCCTAAGGCTGGTACAGTTGTGCAGCCGGACGGTTTGGAAAATGCCATCCGTGAATTGAAGGCTGGTCGTGTTGAATTCCGTAATGATAAGACGGGCAACCTGCATGTACCGGTTGGCAAGGCGAGCTTTGATGTCGACAAAATTGCTGAGAACGCACAGGCCATTCTGGATGCCGTGCAACGCCAACGCCCTTCGACCGTAAAAGGTCTGTTTATCAAGCGTTTGGTTGTAACTTCGACCATGGGGCCGAGCATCA
>JBBQLX010000187.1:0-9874 GCA_038328375.1 Aggregatilineales bacterium
GGTTATCCGCCTCTCTTATGAACTACTGGCGATTCAATCCTTCTTCACCGTCGGGGAAGATGAAGTTCGCGCATGGAGCGTTGCCGTTGGCGCAACAGCACCTGAAGCCGCTGGCGCGATCCACAGCGACTTACAAAAAGGCTTCATCCGCGCCGAAGTCATGGACTACGATGATCTGATTAATGGTGGCAGCGAAGCCGCGCTCAAAGCCAGTGGGAAGTTCCGCCTCGAAGGTAAAGAATACATCGTCAAAGATGGCGACATCGTTCACATCCGCCATAACAGCTAAAAATTTATCGGTTTGCAGTCAATGCCCTATGTTTCATATCATGTAGGGCATTTTTATTTACTTTGCAGCCACTTATAGATCAAAGCGCCAATACTCGCGCCAATCAACGGTGCAAACCAATACACCCATTGATTCGCCCAAATACCAGCGACCAATGCCGGTCCAAATGACCGTGCCGGATTCATCGAAGCCCCGCTGATTGGCCCGCCCCACAGCGCATCTAGCGCCACCGCTGCCCCAATCGCAATCGCTGCTGGTGCGCCGACTGCACGGGTATCGGTTGCCACCGCAATGATAACCAACATTAACACTGCCGTTAATAAAACCTCAATGCCGAAGGATTGCGCCGCGCTGCTAGCCGGAATAGTCGCCCCCAACTGTGCCACATCACCAAGAAGCAGGCGCAGTGTGAATGCAGCCAGTATTGCCCCCGCCAGTTGCCCGCCCACATAATAAGGTACTTCACGCCATTTGAAATGTCGTGTTACTGCAAAGGCAATCGTAACTGCCGGATTAAAATGTGCGCCGGAAATATGACCGAGCGCTGCGATCATCACCGTAATAATCAGGCCAAAAGTGAAGGCCACACCCACATGCGTCAGCCCTCCACCGCTGGCATCCACCATAATCGCACCGCAGCCAGCCGTCACTAAAGCGTAAGTACCCACAAGTTCCGCACTTATGCGCCGTAAAAACTCTCTATCCAATTAGCTAACCTCACAGTGAATTAAGCTGCGTCCCCTTGGTAAAGTGCAGTGATAAAATGCTCGATGCGTGTTAATATGCGCCAAGGGAGTTGTGTGAATGCCGCCTCGCGCACTATTTCATCGGTGATGGCTACAGGATCAGGAAAGCTCCAATGAATGCTTTGACCGCCGGGAAAAACCGGACACACTTCCCGCACCCGGTCACAAACGCTAATCACGTAGTCAAAGGTCTGTCCCTCAAACACGCTCCAATGTTTGGATTGTTGGTTGCGTATATCAATATTGATCGCCTGCATCGCTCTTATCGCATCAGGATGAACACCACTCGGCTCACTTCCTGCGCTGAAAGCCAGAAATTTCCCACCGCTCATGGTTCGCAGCATCGCTTCTGCGATCTGCGAACGAGCGCTGTTATGCGTACAAACGAACAGTACCCTTATAGGCGATGATTCGTTTGATCCTTTATAACTTTTATTTTCCAACTTAATTACTGGATTAAGTGCTTGTTCAGCCTCTTCGAGAAGGCGTTTTAAGGCATCGATTTCAAGACTGTAATATACATCCCGCCCATCTGCTTCGCTCTTGTGCATTGCCACCAGTCCACTTTCGCGCAGCAGTTTGAGGTGATACGAAATCAGGTTCATGGGAGCGTCAAGCTGTTGCACCAATTCATGCACGCGGTAATCGCTCACATTCAAGGCTTGAACCAGACTCCAGCGTACATCGTGGGCAAGCAGTTTGAGTATATTTGGCGGTTGTCTGATCGGCATTACGCGGGTTCTTTCTCTAGATCGGCAACCCAACTTTTGATTTTGGCCTCAAGCAGATTGCATGTCTCGCGGAAAGCGGTCGTTTTCTCTTCGTCTGTACCTTCGACAGCCGCCGGGTCTTCAAACGGCCAATGGAGCTTCGTTCCCCCTTGCGCCCACAAGGGTCGTGGACAGTTGGCGTCTGCATGACCACATACCGTAATCACATAGCGGAAGAACATCTTGCCCATAAACGCTTCGACACCCTTGGAGCGCTGCCCACTGATGTCAATGCCAATCTCGTCCATCACACGAATGGCATACGGGTTAAGCCCTTTCGGTTCGATACCCGCGCTGTACACCTCAAAGCGATCACCTGCGTATTGCCTCAGCAGCGCCTCCGCCATCTGTGACCGCGCCGAATTTCCAGTGCAAAGGATTAACACATTTTGCTTCATAGCTGCCTCCGTTTTTTGCTTCAAATTAAATTGCTTCAATTCAATTTGAATTATAGTCGATTTTGGCAAAACTTTATTTTAAGATCGCGTTAAGCTCTGGTTATTAATCGCCGCACCCCAACAGAATAAGCAACCCATGAGCATCGCCTATAAACGCACCTTCCTCGCCTAAATAGCAAATCCAAACGCGCCTCTCAGCCGTATATATCCCTAACAACAAAAATCTTCAAACTGAACAAAAACTGAGCAGTGATTGAACTGTAACGAAATGTCGATTCGGAATAGTGTTTAATCAGCGGCGAACGTTTATCAGGGTAAAATGAGGGTATAGATGATGAATCGTGCAGCTTACGGTCAAACACAGCCTATGACTTCCGACGACACCCCTCAATTGACAGACAAGCGCAGCCGCTTCCGTGAATTTCACTATCGCTGGCACTGGCATCTACAAGCCAGCCCCGAAACGCTGTGGCCTCTGGTGGCGGATACCAACCGCTTCAACCGCGATACGGGTGTGCCTGCTATCAAAAAGCAGGGTACTCAACCCTTGACCAACGCGCGGCGGCAGTTGCGCTTAGTCCGTTTGGGTGTTGCTATCGAGTGGGAGGAAGAACCCTTCGAATGGGTAATGCCTTTCCGCTATGGTGTGGTTCGTCACTACCACAGCGGCCCTGTCGCGGAGATGCGTATCCTGACCGAACTCATACCCCTAGACGATGGCTCAACGGATTTGAGTTATGAAGTCTGGGCAACTCCCCGTAACCTATTTGGCCTGATCGCTATTCCGGCGCAGATTGGTATCCTCAGTGCTCGTGCTTTTGCCCGTACCTTCCGTGCCTACGATGAAATCGCTGTCAGTGGCAAATCAATCACTGAAATTGTGGGGCTTGTCGATTTTATGCCCGGTGGACGTGAACGCCTGACCAATCTTTGTGATCGACTGCTTGAGGAAGGCGCGAATCCCGACATCATCGCTCACATGCGCGGCCTCATCGAAAAAGGCGACGATCTGGCGCTGGCAAAGATGCAGCCATATGCCTTAGCCGATAATTGGGGGTTAGAACGTCGTGACGTGCTGGAACATCACTTGATGGCGACGCGGCGCGGACTGCTCGAAATGGAATGGGATGTCCTCTGTCCAAGCTGTCGCGGTACGCAGCAAATTGGCAAAACGTTGGGTGATATTGCTAGCGATGTTCACTGCGAAACCTGCAACATGGATTTCAAAGTCAACTTCGAACGCTCGGTAGAACTCAGCTTCCATCCCAATCCGTCCATTCGCGAAAGCCCGAAAGCCGAGTTCTGCATCGCTGGCCCGCAAACCACGCCGCATGTTGTCGTCCAGCAGTTGCTCCCGGCGGGCGAAGAACGGATTGTTACACCCGTGCTGGAAAATGGACGCTATCGCCTGCGGACACTCGGCTTACGCGGCGGTGAATATGTCCGTGTCGCCACCAACGGTCTATCCGACATCACCCTCCGCGCCAGCAAGATTGACGGTTGGCCGGAAGGCGAAGTCGTCATCAGCAGCACACCGACTCTCCACTTCAAAAACAACACCGATGAGGAGCAGTTATTCATCCTCGAACGCCTCGCATGGAGCGATCATGCTGTCACCGCTGCCGAAGTCACCGTGTTGCAAATGTTTCGTGACCTGTTCGCCAGTGAAGCGCTGCGCCCCGGTCAGCAGATTAGCGTTGGCAGCCTCGCCATCGTCTTTACTGATCTGCGCGGCTCGACCCGCCTCTATAACCAGATTGGCGATGCACCCGCTTTCGGTCTGGTGATGGATCACTTCGATGTTCTGAAAGATGCGGTTGCTGATGAGGGTGGCGCGATCATCAAAACCATCGGCGATGCAGTTATGGCGGTATTCCCACGACCTGCGCCTGCCCTCCGTGCCATGCTTCGCGCACAGATGGAATTTACCGATACACTTGGTCATCATCCGGTTAAACTCAAAGCAGGCATCCACTACGGCCCGTGTATCGCCGTGACACTCAATGACCGCTTGGATTACTTCGGCTCGACCATCAACAAAGCCTCACGTTTGGAAGGCTTCTCATCCGGTGAGGATGTCGTCATCTCCAAAGCCGTTCACGACGACCCCGAAGTCGATGCCTTGCTGCATAGCGGTTCCTTCAACGCCGAGGTCTTCGAAACCCAGATCAAAGGCTTTGATGATCAATTCGCCCTCTGGCGCGTCATGGGAAAAACCCAATAATAACCATAAGCATTTTGTAGGGACACGACACAGGCCGTGTCCGCTGTGATTTATTTGGTGAATAACTAACATTCTATATATTCTTCATTAGGTTTATACACACAAACCATCCCAAACATATCTCCAACCATTCTCCAACCCGCTTAACAATCTCACTCCCTCAAAATGGTTAGCGCCCGACATCAAAAAGAGTTACCAAATGGTCTTCCAAAATGTAACCCATTCACTTCTCATATCAAGTAAACTGTTCATAGGGCTTATTGTAGGACGCAAAGCCTTGCGCCCCACATCTCCCATGCAGCTTAACATCCATCAATCGTTGTAAATGTGACAAAAACCACCGATTCTCAACAACAACAGCAACAACAGCAATATTTTTAACATTTGGCATTGCCGCTTTTGCCGCCTGTGCTGCCGATTTCGCTTTTGGATTACTCCCCTTCCCCTGTTACTACTGGTGGAAGGGGTCGGGGGTTAGGGGTTTCCGATTAGCAATCTTGGCGGCTATAGTCCCCTTGCGGGGCGGCAGACCCGATTATCAACATCACCGCATTTCTAGCCGAGCCATCCGCCGAAACTGCAATAAAAGTGCCAAACTGCACTCCGAAACTGAAGAAATTGCAGAAGTTTCCGCATCAACCGCATTCGACTAACGACTGGAGACTGATAGCCGATGACTACCGACTATCCGCAATTACCAACAAACGCCTTCCAATTGAGGCCGATAATCTGGTCAGCCAAACCCACTCGCAGCACACCATCGCTGCCCATGTTCGTCCACAACTGACTCCGTCGATCACCGTAAATATGCAACTGGCTGCACATCATTCCGCTAGCCGCTTGAAAAGCAATTAGGTCACCGCCCGTCGTCATAAGTACCAGTGCCTTGTCCTGCGCCAATAGTTGCGCTTGACCCGTTACATCAGCCAACGAAACCTGCCAGAGTGTCGCGCCCAGAGTGTCGGTCGCCGTCAAACTCGGTGACGTGCCGCCCAAAAGGAAATAACGATTGCCATCGGCTGTGTTCAAATACGCGCTGCTGGCACTGTCACCGTTCAGATTTTCAATCACCTTCGTCCACGTACCGGACGCATCAATCTCAGAAAGTGTATTTTGGCTATATACCAACAGATTTCCGTTCGGTGCAGCACTCATAAACGGAACATCAGGCAGTTGAGTCGTGTTGATAAGCAGCCCCTGTACCGACACACTGATAAGCTGGTTATCTTCGGTTAGCAAGCCAATCACATTGGGCGAAACGGTCGCCTGCACAAACGCTGGCACATTCTCCAACCGCCACGCCGCCGCATGACGATCCGCCCCAATCGCCACCAGCGCATTATCCGGCGTGTGGAATACCAACAGGTCACCAACAATCAGCGGAGCGCCTTCCAACTGAGTATGCGTCAACCAATGCTCACCGAGCGAGGCATCCAAATTAATAATCTGTACGCTGCCATCGGCATAAATCACAATCGGATTGCCTTCATACCCCGTCAGAGCCACCGCAGGCTGCGGCAGGATAATCCGGCTTAAAATTCGCCCATCTACCGAAGACAAACGAATTCGGTCGCTGGTCAGGAGCAGCATACTGCCATCGTTCAACACCAACGGAGGCGCAATCAAACGTTGATCGTTCGGCAGTTGCAGGTGCCACTTATGCGCCGGACTTAACCACGTTTGCCAGTCCAGAATGAACTTGGTCGGTTGCAAATCGCCAACTTCAGTCGGCGGATCAATCGAATATCCCGCCCCCGGTGTATCGGGATTATTGGTGCGGATTTCGAGGTGAACATGGGGCGCAGGCCGAACATCACCCACCGTTCCCACCGCATCGCCAGCCCGAACACAGGCGTAACGCTCTGGAAATGGATGAGCGTCGGTGCTTTCCATATGCCCGTACATGCTGTAATAAATCGAACCGTCCGGGAAAGTATGCTCGATAATCAGCACACCGCCATCACGTCCCCAACCCGTCGGTGCGGAATACGTCACCCGCCCATCTGCAATCGCCGAAATAGGCTGACCGTAACTCGTTCCACGTCCACCGAAATAATCCTCACCCGTGTGATAGCGCCCTTGGTAACGCACACTCGGCGCACCAAAATCCTGCATCACTTGGAACTGGTCGCGTGACACCGGAAAGTTGATGCTGCTCACAATCCCGCATTCACCCTGCGCCTGTGCCGGAGCAACCACTCTCCCTAACAACCAAAATATCGACAACAATACAATGAATTGATTGATGTATCTGTAGGGGAAGGTCACAGACCTTCCCACTGCCGAAATCCCACCAATATACGAAAGAAGGTTCATAATCATCCAAATAATCAATCATCTATCTCTAAAAACCCTCCAAAATAATAACATAAATAAAAGAGGGTGTGGTCATTTTCACAACCACACCCTTTTAAGAGGGAGTTTGCCAGTGCATGAATGTCACTGGCAACGGGGCAAGCACTTAAGCAACTGCGCGGACAGAACGGGTATCAGACTGCTTCGTAACCTCTGCCCGCTTCTTAATTTCACGCATCATCTTGCGTTCCATCACGAAGGCAATCGGCTCGGTCAAAACACGCCAGATCAGCCACTGCGTCCAACTGTTCGGTTCATAATCCAACCAACCACGCACTAGCAATCGGGTCGAATGGGGTGTAATCGGATTGAGATAGAAAACCCAGTTCGAGAGTGTATATTCTTCGGGCAATGGATCAGGCAGTCGTTGGTCATGCGGCTCAGGGATGACATCAGCAGCAGCCAAAACCAATGCTTCTTGCGGATGTACGCCCAGAACCGTGAAAGCCGGATAGCCTTTTGGACCTAATTGAACCAAATCACCAACCTTTACATTTTGGAACTGTGGCAAGATTTGATCGGTATTGTGAATATCGCAGCCCGCCAAATTCTCCAATTTTTCATAGCTGTATAAACCACCCTTACCCTGTCCCATCTGTACCAACCAAGGCCAGATTCGTTCAGGTCTCGCCTCAATGGTAATGCCGCGCGTGTACTTGACGCGTGGATGCGGAACCAATTCGTCACCGGGTAGCATCCGCGCCGCTTCAGACTCGGTTGCGCCCCAATGTAAATACCATCGGCGCAACAGTGGCCTAAACACCACGATCAACGCAATTGATAAGGCCGCAACGACCGACTCAAATATACCATTCCACCGCACCTTTTGACCGACCATCACTGACCTCCTTGCGTTTCAATCTCACACAACCAATCGAGTTTTATCCTGACTCTATTGTGTGGCTGAACGTCTTTCGAAGGCAGTGATCTAACTCACGCAAACAGGGTTATCTTCGGCTAAAAGAAATTGAAAGAATTCTATGGCGTAAGATTCCCTCCCTCGTTTACGGGCTATGCATTACCCACATCCTTTGAGGGGAAAGGCAAAGGGAGATTCTCGCGTGAACGAATGCCTATATTGGCTTAGATTAGGGTATGGAAAGACGACAAAATGATGTTAAATCCTTTGAACATAATAGAGTTTGCCTTTTCTGATGTTGAAAACGCTCGCAAAACAAGCCTGTTTGGGGTGATTTTGGCTGACATTTCATCTCCTTTTCTCTCTCAACAACCTCTATTTTACCCATACCCTCCCAAAAGATGTGGGTAATGCATAGCCCCAGAGGGAAGAGGGGGAACCAAGCGAGGATTTGAAATTTGGATAGACTAACTAGCAATCAGAGTAAAACTTAGGTTTCCGAAGTCTTAAGGTTAGGAACGTGATTCTTCAGGGTGTGCGGGGGTAATAAATGATGCGGCGTTCCTGTGGCGACCAGACCGGAATATTATTCGCGTGTCCGGTCACTTGAATATGGATGAATTTGTTGCGGCTGACATCCATAACCCAAACGTCGGTGGTTTGTTGGGCGTTGGTGGTGAAGGCGCTGATGCTCAACCCTGATGAGTGTGCGCCGATCCACAGGCAGGACAAGAGCGCCGCCACGATCACCAGAGCGAGGAGTGTGGTGAGGCGCAAGACAAACAAACTGTAACCGGAGATACCTTTCATGTTTATGGGTAGTGAGCGCGGCTAGGTGGTTTTGTTCGCGACCTTATCATCAATGACGGTTGAGCCATCGGCTGATTTGAAGGTGATCTTGTTGAAGACAAACTCGATTTCTTCCACCGCGTCAGGTGTTTCATCACCATCGGGTACGCTGTGCTGGATGCTGGTGATGTTGACATGTTCAAGCGTGATGGTAAAAAAGGTTTTTGTGCCGATGCGGAGTTCGATGGTGACGGTCTTGAGTGATTCGCCTGTTAGGAGCGCCTTCATTAGACGGGGTGATGTGTTGCCGATGGTTTTGTGGATGATGACAGGTGTGCGGTGAGGTTTGCCAACGGATGTGCCACCACCACCACTGGTACTGAGTTCGACATTAGCTCCGTAATTATAATAGGTGCAGCGGATGGCGTTCGGTTTGGATTTACTGGTACTTTCCCCTTGGATGGGGCCGTTGGAAGTCTCGATGGTCATATAAATGGATGTAGCAGTCATGGCAGAACTCCTCCCAAAATGAACCTGAGCATCGGATGAGACTCATTGTAGACCGAAACAGATCATTTGAAACTCGCGTATAAGGTTCGTACAATACAGCCTCATTTCATTAATGTGTCCAAGTTGGACGGTTTAGACAGAAAAGTTACCCTATTGAACTGTTCAACTGTATCAACGTTATGTTAAACGATTGCCTATAAAAACCTATGAATATTGCTCAGCCTCTTGATTCGACAACAGGTGTTCTTGAAACGCGGCTTACTGGCGATTGGCAAGTCTGCCCTGTGCCACTGCACTCGGAGACGATAAACCCATCGGGTGTTTGGATGAATGTGCCAGAGTGCGCCCACCTGCAAACGGTGCTGTATCCCGACCGACCGTATTGGGGCGACCATTTGCGCGAGATTAACAAGAAAGAATGGGTATACAAACGGGTGTTCACGGTGCCGGATGTGCCACAGCGTCGTGCGCGTCTGCGGTTTGAGGGGGTCGATTACTTCGCATCAGTGTGGGTGAATGGATTGTTCGTGGGTGAACACGAAGGCAACTTCGCGCCGTTTGAATTTGATGTGACCAACTTTATCCAGCGGGGCAAGGAAAATACGCTGATCGTTCGCGTCAGTTCGCCGTGGGATAAGCCCAATGAACACGGCAGTTATCCGATTGACCATGTGATTCGTGGGCTGGTGAAGGGGTTGTATGAACATGGCGAAGGTGTGATCCCACCGGATGTCAATCCGATTGGCATCTGGCGACCGGTACACCTGCTGCTGGATGACGGCCTGAGTATCGACCACGTTCGTATCTGCACACAGCTTGATGGTCAGGTTGATGTCCAACTGACGGTGACTAATTCGATGGATGAAGTGTTCGACGGCACACTGGATATAGCTATCAAAGCGGATAACCATACAGGCAAAGGGGTGAGTCTGAA
>JBBQLX010000188.1:0-9509 GCA_038328375.1 Aggregatilineales bacterium
TGAGCCGTCACCAGACGCTCACGGCGCAGTTCATCCGGTTCAGCAATCCCTACGACATCCATCTCACGCGGATATTCGAGCGCAAACTTACTATATTCACGTCCACGCCCACCTGCGCCCACAATAATTGTTTCAACAGCCATTAGTTTGCTCTTTTCAATAATGCTAATCTGCTATAGTTGTTAGGCGTTTGCTAATGAGATAATCAGGTTGAATGAATCCAAAGTGTCGTATTTAATTTGAGGTGTCTCGCCTGAGACACCCATTCTAACGCAGCATCTTTTCTTCGACACTTTTCAGTGGACTTATTTGAAACGAGAGAAATTTTATGACCTTCATCATTTATATCAGCGATACCAGCCCCGAATTGGCGAACGTCCGCGCCGTTTTACTCCAGCAAATTACTGAAAAAGGCATGACCGTAACGTGGTTGACAGATGACGAACGTCTGCGCCCTGATATGCTGGATATTGTTCGGCGTAAGATTGCCTCTGCCGATGCCTTTATCAGCTTAATCACCTATATTCATGGTTGGACACCTGCCAACATGGGCAGCAAATCACTGACCGAAATCGAGTGTGACCTCGCTTTAGAAGCTGTTAAACCCACTGCTATCCTGATGCCGGAATCCGATAGCGATATTGACATGTACTTACGGAAATGGGCGCTTGACCAATCGGATGACGAACGCAGTTACCAGCAAGCCTTCTGGCACAAGTTACAGGAACGTGGCGCAACCGTTACATATAAGGATGTAGCGGATTTTTCGCAGAAACTGACCGAAATTCTCACGCGTTGGTCAACACAAACTGCCCCTCCACCCTCTATACCCACTCCCTCAGCTCAAGCTGCGCCAGAAGTACCGAGTTTATCGCGTGAGCGGCGCGACAACCTGTTCCCTGATGACACCATTAATATTGATGAACTGGCTGAAGTTGTAGCTGAAAAGACAGCCGCAAAAATACAGGAAGCCCAACAAAAGCGCGATCAAGAACTGGTTGAGCAAACATTGAAATATAACGAGGCGCTTAAGCTGAAACCGGGTGAATTGGTATTCGGTAAACCGTCTGAAAGCAGCCAGTTCAAGGGTGATATTTTTATGATTATGCCTTTTGCCGAGGCGTTCAGAGGCATTTATACCGATGTGATTCGTCCGCTGGTCAAGGACTTGGGTTTGAGCATCACACGAGGGGACGAGTTCACCTCGGTCAATGGTGTGATTATGGAAGAAGTGTGGTCGGCACTGAATAACTGCCAATTTGTGATCGCGGAAATCACAGGCGGGAATGACAACGTATTTTATGAGTTGGGCATCGCTCATACCTTGAACAAACCAGCCATTTTGATTACGCAGGCCACCCAGCAAGAAAATGTGCCGTTCGATATTCGTCACCTACGCTACATCAAATATGAGAACACAGTAGCAGGTGGTGTAAAACTGCATGATGACCTCAAGACCAACATTACGCGCCTACTGAGCGACCTACATGAAAGCTGGGGCAAAGATAAACCCTAATTAACATCAGCTCATTACAGGAGGTTCACAGACACTCCTCTACGAAAACATCTTTAAAATCCGCATCCGAAGTCTGGTTAATTAGCCGTGATCGTATTCGGAGAAATCGGGTTCTTCAGAAGGAACTTGAATATCGAGTTTTAGCGCCCAATTCATGCCAAGCAGACTGAGATAATTCATCATGCGCGAAACCTGTTGAGGTGAATAGCGCATGTTATTGCTTTTTAGCCACCAATTCACGATGCCGATTTCCGCACCTGCCAGAAAACTGCTGATGAAATCGGGTGGGATACGGGCGCTGTTATTCTCTTCTGCCAGCTTATTGACCAGCTCATTTCCTATCACGTTGCTTAGATATTCCAGCACCATGAGCAGAAAAGCCATTGAACCCTTATCGGTCAACATGACTTTATAGAAATCAGCATTCTCGGCTACATGCTGAAAGTCTGAGTCACCCACCCCATTTAAATTATTAACTAAAAGTTCCAGCGGCTCACAATACATGTGTTGACGCTTTGTGAGATCATCATATATCTCGCGCAGGCTGGAAAAGAGCAAATCCTGTTTGTCTTTGAAGTGCAGGTAAAAAGTCGGGCGAGCCACGTTAGCGCGGTCAGTAATGTCTTGCAAGCTGATGGCCTCGTAACCTTTTTCGGGGATGAGTTCGAGCAGAGCATCGCGCAGGAGTTGGCGTGTGCGTTCTTTACGGCGATCTTCTTTACGCGGGATAGCTGCTTCCATTTGTGGACACCTTGTCTAGTATATTACAAACCCTAAAAACTGCTTGTTGACAGTCTCTAATTGCCGATTATGATGTTCATTATACGACAGGTTGTAAATAAAATACCAATGTGTCATTGGTGAAAGAAGCAAAACATGGCTGTTCAAACACTCCCACCCGGCCCGCAAGCTGCCCGTAACATTGTTCAAATCCTGCAACTCATGCGTAACTTTCAAAATGATTTGCTGGGTTTTACCAGCGGCAACTTTGCCAAGTACGGCGGCATCTGGAAGATCGAAGCGGGTAAGGAAATTCAATATATGATCTCCGAGCCTGATTTGATTCAAGAAATAACGGTTAAACAGGCCGATAAATTCCATAAGAGCAGCGATTATGTGAACCCCGAAAAAGGACTGGCACGATTTCTCGGTACGGGATTGCTGACCAACGACGGTGAATTCTGGAAACGACAGCGCAAGTTGGTTGCTCCGGCATTCCACACCAAGCGGATTGAGGCATATGCCCAGAGTATGGTCGATGCAACACAGGCGATGCTTGACCGTTGGAGTGGGCAGGCGGGGCTGGATGTGGATGACGAAATGATGCGAGTCACGCTGCAAATCGTGGTGAAAACCTTGTTCAATGTGGACATTTCAGCGGAGGCCACGCGGATCGGTGATGCGATGACGGCACTGCAAGAAATGGTCGGTAATAACAGCATCGTTGAAGCCTTTTTGCCCACATGGATACCCACGCCACAGAGAGCGCGATCCCAAAAGGCTGTGCGTGATCTGGACGAGATTGTGTACCGACTGATCGCGGATTGGAAAAAAGAAGGTAAGGACAACGGTGATCTCCTTTCGATGTTGATGTTGACCCGCGACGACGAGGGCAACGGTATGAGCGATAAACAGGTGCGGGATGAAGCGGTGACGCTGTTCCTCGCGGGACATGATACGACGGCTAACACGCTGAACTGGACATGGTATTTGCTGGCACAAAACCCTGAGATTGAGGGCAAACTGCACCACGAGATTGATACGGTGCTGGGTGGGAATGTGCCGACGCTGGCTGATTTACGACGACTGCCTTACTCGGAAATGGTCATTAAAGAGGCGATGCGTTTGTTTCCTCCGGCATACTTCTTCGGGCGGGTGGCTGTCGATGATGTGCAGCTTGGTGATTTCCGCACTGCGAAAGGCACGGGTATTGGCATTTCTAGCTATGCGGTTCACCGTGACGCGCGTTGGTGGGATGAGCCAGAAGCCTTCCGACCGGAGCGCTTTAGCCCTGAGAACGCTGAGAAAATCCGTAAATATAGTTACATTCCCTTTGGCGCGGGACCGCGTGTGTGCATCGGTTTCAGTTTCGCGATGATGGAAGCCCAACTGATGCTGGTGATGATTGCCCAACGGTACGCACTGCGATTATCAGCGGGGCAGATTGTTACCCCTAACCCCTTACTGACGATGAAGCCTAAGGGTGGCTTGCATATGCGGTTGGCAGAACGAAAGATCAGTCGTCCGTTTTCAGTCGCTAGTCACGAGATCGAAACGGATACGGCGGTGGCGGCAATATAAAATTTGGTGGCGGCGGTGGGCATTTGCTCACCGCTTTTTGATTCACAAAATTCTTCACATTCTTCAATTTCGCAGTGCAGTTTTGGCGATTTTGTGCAGATTCGGCGGGATGCTCGGCTGGAAGTGCCGCAAAGTCGTGATGAGGGCTGCTGCCGCCAAGATTGCTAATAAAGTCATCGGTCAAAAGTAAATGTTGCAGTTGAGAATCGGTGGTTTTTATCACATTACCACTAACCTCTCGCGACATTGACCGTGTTCATTATTATGATAGAACAAAAGGGCTAAACGAGTCAATTTGAATTCGGTTAGAAAAGGGATCGAAAGTGGTCAGAAATGAGCGTTATTGGTTGGGTCGCATGAGGCTAAAAGGCTTGTCCGATAATTAAACGGGTCATCGTTTGCGCCACCGCAAGCTAAAGCCGTGCGGCTAACGAGGGACAAGCGCACTGAAGACGCTTCAAAAAACTCGTTCATGCCCTACCCTGCGAGATATTTTCGTTTAGGTTTCGGTGGCGAGCATGACCTCAGTGGATTTGATGACGACCAAGATGGATTGACCGACTTCGAGATTGAGGCGCTGGACGGATGAGGTTGTGATGACGGACACGAGTTCTTGTCCATCACCGAGGGTGACGACGACTTCTGCCATGATTTTTTGTCGGTGGCGATGGATTTGATCGTGCCTTTGAGTTGGTTACGGGCGCTGAGTGCTATTTGTCAGTCTCCTTTACTAGCTCATTATGTTTTCAATCATCACGCAGTTTAGTGATATAGGTATATATTTCATCAGCAACTTTATCAACATCATCAAGGGCAATGACTTTTTTCTCTTTGATCGTAGGTACTTCAAGTATTTCACTGCTCCTCTTAGAAAGCACATTTATAACATATGAAGTTCCGTTGTAATATAATTCAACTTCGCAGTTCTCAGCCGGAAACCATCTCAAACTCATTAATGACATCATCGGAATAAGTTTTACAAGTTGAGGATGTTCACGTAGTTTCGAGACAACAGCAACTAATGCTTCTGAAGTTGCGAGGTATTGATTTCGTCGTTCAGATGAAAGATTTACATCCTCAATTTTTGCCCAATTTCCATGTCCTTCGCACCTTCTAGCAACATATTCCCAAGTGAAATCGGGAAAAGTTTTCATCTCTTAATCCTTGGCGGCGTTGAGGGCTTGGGTAATATTGAGCAGGCCGTGTGCGAGTTCTTCTTTGGGAGGCCAACCGAAACCCACACGCATGTGGGCGCGATCCGACTCGAACCAGTGACCGGGACCCGTGAAGGTTTTATAGACGGTGTTCAGCAGCTTATAGAACTTCTCGACATCCACGTCGGAATCCGCTTTGATGCGCGGGAAGCAGACACATCCGCCTTGCGGTTCAACCCATTCAAAATCGATTTGCTCGGCCATCCACGTTTTGACAACGGCGAAGTTGGTATTGATATGGGCGCGGATGCGCTGGAGATGTTCGGCTTTGCGAAGGAGAAATTGGTAGGCGATTTCTTCATCGACCACCGAGTTGGAGATGAAGATTTGCTCTTTGGCGGCGAGGAAAGTTTGCATGAGGGTTTTATCACGGCAGATGAGCCAACCCATGCGGATGCCGGGTAAGCCGTAGGTTTTGGAAAGTGACGACACGCTGATGACATTGGGTGAAAGGGCGGCAGCCGGTGGCAAGACTGCGCCGAAGCTCATCTCGCGGTAGGTTTCATCAAAAAGTAGATGACAACCTTTGGCTTCGATGGCGGTGATGAGGCGGTTGAGTTCGGCTTCGGTAATCATACTGCCAGTGGGATTATGCGGGCAGGTGAGGCTGACGAGTCGGGTTTGGGGGGTGATGCGCGAGATGATGTCATCGACATTGATGCGAAAGCAATCCTCAAACTTCATCTGATAAAAATCCATCTCGCAGCCCATTTGACGCGGGGTTTCGATGTTGGTGGCGTAGTTGGGAAAGGCGACCAATAAACGGTCGGCGGGTTGCAGCAGCGAGGTTGATACAATGAACAAGGCTGCTGCCGCGCCGACTGTCATGAGTACATCGTCGGGCTTCAGATTGGGATGCTCGTCGGCGATCAGTTTACGGAGTTCGGGCTTGCCGTAGTGGTCGCCGTACATCAGGACGAGGCCATCGAGTTTAATAGCGAGGTCGCTGATGAGGCCATCGGTGACAGAACTTTCGGCCAAATTGCACTCAATGTTGCCGTAACCAAACTCCTCTGGTGATTCAATTTCGATGGGCATCCGGCGATAGCGCATAAGGGTTTCCTTTGGTGTGTGTTATGCGGAAGATTGTATCCAATTGTCGGTTTTGTAACCGTTGTAAAATAAGATGCTCATTGAGCAAGATTGGTAAACGAATATGCTCTCCATCTTTGAGAAAGCAGTGGATGAAGTCACAGTCGATTATACAAAATATTCCAGTTTAGAAGTTTGTTTGGCACGTCTTGAAAAATTGTGTATACCAACCAAAGATTATCCCTATTCGCTGATTGACCTCACCGAATTAATCCAAGCGAATGATCATGCCTACAACTTCACGATTAATGCCGGAACATCATTCAGTTTTTTGATTCGAGTACATGGGTCTTTTGAAAAAGTAAGTGACTCGACGGTTCGCATTCAATTTGTGGCAGGCATTTACAAAGGCCAAGTGATAACCTTCACATTATTTGCGGTGTTTTTCTTTATTTTCTTTGGTGTCGTATTTCTGGCAAACCACGCATTTCCGTTTTTGTTTTTTATTATCTTCCCGATACCCTCCTTGTTTGTTGCTCTAAAACGCGCAACTCGTTACCGTAACGAACTCGTCGAGAAATTGAGTACATTGTGAAAGTAGCGATGTGCCAGAAAGAAGCTTACTCACTGGAATTAAGTTCCAAATTGTGGTGATATGGAAATTCTTTCATTCGGTTACTTTTGTCTATATTTTTGTGTGTCATTACTCTAGATAGCCTTGACAACTTCCGTTCATAGGAGTCATAGTTAATTTCTGGGAGCGTTCCCAGAGTTTTATAAATCTCTAAAAGGACTTTACCAAAATGAGTTTTGGACATTTTGATGATGCACAGCGTGAGTACGTGATCACGCGACCGGATACGCCACTGCCGTGGCTCAACTATCTTGGCAACGAAGCTTACTTCGGGATTATTTCTAATACCGCTGGTGGTTATTCTTTTTACAAGGACGCTCGTTTACGGCGCTTGACACGCTACCGCTACAACAATGCGCCGCGTGATATTGGTGGGCGCTATCTGTATCTGCGGGATAATGCGGATGGTGAGTATTGGTCACCGACATGGCAACCGACGCAAACCGAACTCAAGGATTACACCTGTCGACATGGTATGGGCTACACGACGATTCAATCCACCTATAAAGATGTGACCGCTCAGGTGCGTTATTTCGTACCACAGGGTGCTAACTTGGAAGTGTGGCAGGTTAAGGTCACGAATAACCGCAGTACAGCGGCTGATTTGTCTTTGTTCTCGTTTGTGGAGTTCTGCCTGTGGGAAGCCAACGATGACATGACCAACTTCCAGCGGAATTTCAACATCGGTGAAGTTGAGATTAAAGACAGCGTGATTTATCACAAGACCGAATACCGCGAACGTCGTGACCATTATGCATACTTCGCCTGCTCCGAGCCGCTGGCGGGTTTTGATACGTCACGCGACGAATTCTTGGGCGCGTATCGCGGGTCGGATCGACCGAAAGTGGTGGAACTAGGCGAGTCCAAGAACTCGGTGGCGCATGGCTGGGCGCCGATTGGTTCACATCACGTCAAGCTGGCACTGGCGGCGGGTGAAACACGCGAGATCAATTTCGTGCTGGGCTACCACGAAAATCCTCGTGATGATAAGTGGGAATCGCTCGGTGTCATCAACAAGAAGACGGTTGAGCCGGTGATTGAACACTATTTGCAGAGCGCGAATATCAATGCGGCGTTTGACGCGCTGCGGCAGTATTGGGATGGGCTGTTAGGCATCCTCCAAGTGGAAACACCTGATGTGCATACCAACCGGATGGTCAACATTTGGAACGCGTACCAATGTATGGTGACGTTCAATATGTCGCGGTCGGCATCGGGTTTTGAGTCGGGGATTGGACGCGGCATGGGCTTCCGCGACTCGACGCAAGATTTGCTGGGTTTCGTGCATATGATTCCACAGCGTGCGCGTGAACGCATCATGGACATCGCGGCGACGCAGTTCGATAACGGTGGGGCTTATCACCAATATCAACCGCTGACCAAACGCGGCAATAACGCGGTGGGCAGCAACTTTAATGATGATCCGTTGTGGCTGGTACTGGGTGTTTCGGCTTACATCAAAGAAAGTGGCGATTGGGGCATTCTGGACGAGCTTGCGCCGTTCGACAATCAACCGGGAACGGAACAGCCGTTGTATGAACATATGCGCCGAAGCGTCCAATACACATTGGATCGACTCGGCTCACATGGATTGCCGTTGATCGGTCGTGCTGACTGGAACGACTGCCTGAATCTGAATACTTTCTCGGACGAGCCGGGGGAATCCTTCCAGACAACCACCAATAAGGATGGCAAGGTAGCTGAGTCAGTGTTTATCGCCGGATTGTTCGGGCTGGCAGCACTCGAAATGGCGGATGTGGCTGAAGCACGTGGTCTGGGCGAGGAAGCCAAGCATTACCGCGATGAAGCAAGCAAGATGGATGCGGTGGTGAAAGCCAACGGTTGGGACGGCGAGTGGTTCATGCGGGCTTATAACCACTTTGGCGAGAAGATTGGTTCGGCGGAATGTGAAGAGGGAAAAATCTTCATTGAGCCACAGGGCATTTGCATTATGGCGGGGATGGGTGTCAATGATGGTCGTGCTAAGCAAGCGTTGGCTTCGGTCGAAAAGCATCTAGCAACACAGCACGGCATTGTCCTTAATCAGCCTGCTTATTCCACCTATCATCTAGAACTGGGTGAAATTTCGTCGTATCCACCGGGGTATAAGGAAAATGCCAGTGTGTTCTGCCACACCAACCCCTGGATTATGATCGCAGAGGCGATTGTCGGTTCTGGTGACCGCGCACATGATTATTACACACGCATCAATCCATCGGCGCGTGAACGGATTAGTGAGGTTCACCGCTGCGAACCGTATGTCTATGCACAAACGATTGCGGGTAAAGATGCAGCGACATTCGGTGAGGCTAAGAACTCATGGCTAACTGGAACGGCGGCCTGGAATTATGTAGCGATTACGCAGTGGATTTTGGGTATCCGTCCGACATTGAACGGGTTGCAGGTTGCACCCGTGATCCCAAGTGATTGGCCGGAATTCAAGGTGTCACGCCAATATCGTGGTGTGACCTATAACATCCACATTAAGCGCGAGGGTGCGGGCAACAATGTGAGCATTACGGCTGATGGTGCGTCCGTGAGCGGTACTGTCTTGCCTCTGGTCACCGGTAAGACATCCTGTGATGTTGAGGTCGTGGTGGGGTAAATAAGTGAATTTTTGAGGGCGATATTGTGTCGCCCTCTATCCTCGTATCTGAACGGCGAGTTACTACGAAATAACAAAGCTGTAGATTAGGCAGTATATAGCTGGGTGTAAGGTGGAGAGCGCTTCAATAATGGCTCCTGATGAACAAAGGAGTCACGCATGAAGGAATTCCCTCAAAGGCAATCATCTATTTTTAAACAAATTATC
>JBBQLX010000189.1:0-9280 GCA_038328375.1 Aggregatilineales bacterium
TTTTCTACTGTGTTTGCGTCTTCTCCTTCTTCATCTAGTAACTCAAGGACATCATCGAACGTCAGATAACCCCGCTGGTCGGCCCGGTTCATCAGTTCTTGTATCAACTTGGCACCCTCTTACGTACTCGATGGTTAATAAAACTTCCGATTGTTAATGCATAATATTTTGTAATGTTTTTAACAACCGCCTAAACATCAGTATTCTAGCATAGATTTGTGTTGTTTGTGAATAAGCCATGAATAAACACATGCGTAAGGAAATGTGAATCGTCTGTAAAAGATTAAGGTTTAGTAATGTTTCGTGAAGGTCAATTCTGAAATTTTCTGAAATAGTGCTAGAATTACAGATGTTAAGGTTGCATTCTTCTAATGTTTGCCTATGATAAAAGTATAGATTATGTAACTTCGTGTGCTGGCCTATATAAGGTAATGATAATGGCGACTCGACGCTTTACTGGTGATTTACCTCCTGATGAGCCTGATGATTTTAACAATGGTCGGCAACCGCCGATTCAGCCAGCGCCCGCACAACCGGCGCGTCCGGCTGTTCCCGCTGGACAAGCACGATCTGCGCCTCAACGTCCTTCTGCCCATCTTCCTCGTACTCTGACTCAGGTGTTAAACGAGGCTAACGAACGTGTCATTCAGGGCGACTTGGTTGATTATGTTCCCATGTCTACTGGTTTTGATCCGTTGGATGGCTTTGTTGGTGGTGGTCTGCGTAAAACCGAACTGACCTTGCTCGGTGGCGCTCAAGGCATTGGCAAAACCATTGCCACCCTTCAAATTGCCCGTAATATCGCCATGCGTCCTGATCAATATGCCTTTTATCTCTCCTACGAACATACCGAAACCCATTTAATGCATCGCCTCTTGTGCATGGAGAGCATCAATCCGCCCGAATTGGATATAACACGCGGCATCAAACTGCGAGACTTGTATCAGATTATTGTTGCCGAACGCGCCAAAGGTTTCATGGGGCGTGACCCGAATTCACCCGGTTCCTTGCAAGCCATCCTCAAGGAAAATCCGCGTACCTCACCTGCACTCGCTCGTATGGCGCGTTATGCCGACCGTATGATTCTCGTCAAGGCCAGCCCGGCTGTGACCACCCTTAAAGCCATCAAGGAAATGACTGCCCGCCTTTGCGATGCCACAGGGGGTAATGTCACCGTCTTTGTTGATTATCTGCAAAAGATCGCGGTTTATCCCGAACGTCCGCGTGATGAAAACGATAAAGTGACCATCATTGTGGAAGGTCTGAAGGATATTGCCCTTTCGCTAGACGTGCCAGTTTGGTCAATTGTCGCCGCCGACCGTGAAGGTTTGAAGAGCAAGCGTATCCATCTCTTCCATTTGCGTGGCAGCAGCGCTCTCGATTACGAGTCGGATATCGCCATCATCATGAACAACAAATACCACATCCTCTCAAAAGATCATGTGGCCTTTAACCCCTATTCTGCCAAGCAGTTCCGTGACTGGGTCGTTTTCACCGTTGAAAAGAACCGTGCCGGACGCTCCATGCAAGATATGGAATTCCAGCTTTACGGTCAGCACTTCGCTTTTGATCCGCGTGGTCAAAAAGTGCAGCAGCAGCTCATTGACGACAAAGTCATCGAGAGTTAAACTTTCCTCAACCCTGATGATATGAAAGGGCGCATAGAATGCGTCCTTTTTGTTGTATCCAACTGATAAAATAAATCCCTAATCACATCGCACCTGAACTTTTCCTGCGGTTAATAACCCGTAACTTTAAACTCGTAATTTGTAGCTGAGAACTTTCCTATGAGCTTGCAAGGTGTCACGCGTAATTTGGTCGAAAATCTCCGTGCTGTAAAAAACGTGCGCTCAGTCAAAATTCTGGATGTCGGCTCGTTGTTGGTCAGTGTCGCCCATACCAGCTTCCATGAAGACATTATGATTTATTTGTTGGCGGGTGAACTCTCTACCGGTTTCATCAAGAATACCCTCAACGCCAATACTCGTGCCGATCTCCATACACTTTATATTCTCGCCTTTGATCTCATCAGCGAAGATGGCAAGACACCACTCATGAGTGATGGATTACGTCTCTTACTGCAAACCTACGGTGGTAAAGTCTATGCCTACAGCACCATTCATGATGCCGTTGTTGTTTTCCCTGTGGTTGTGGAGCAGGGTAGGATTATTCGTAACCCACCCGTCCGCTTGGCTGATCTCAGCGGCGACTTTGCCGCCATCGAGTCGGATTACATTATGGGTGTTCGCAATATCGCGGGCTTCAACCCACCTCGTGAACATAAAGTCCATATCGAGCCACTTATCGAAAACCCTTTGCAGGAATTTTATGATCTTCTGGATGTCTCAACCGCGTCCAGTCTGGATGACATTAAGCGGGCTTATCGGCGCAAAGCCCGTAAACACCACCCCGATACTGATAAAACACCCGGCGCGACCGAACGAATGCAACAAATTAATGATGCCTACGCCCGCATCTTGGAAACATTAGAATAGGCCAATTTTTACAATTAATTCGCTTTTGGTTTGTGTCATGTAATATCTTTATAGCGTACAATTACATTACATTTCGGAACAGTAAGATAAATGAGCGAAATGATATTGAGTATGATGACACGAGTAAGACCTGAAACACTCATAGTAACCTCGGACGCGGTGGATATGGATAGTATCCCGAAATGGGGAGAAGTCCGCTTTCGTGAGAAAAATGAACTGGTAATAACCGCTAAAGGGTTTACCGATAAACTTATTCTGCGTGTTGTTCACAGTCTCATATTGGGGCGCAAAGCCGAGGCTAACGCGACCGACGGCGCGGACGTAGATTTAAATGTCTTCGATGCTTATAAGCGTGGTGTATCCAAGCAGCACGCCATTATCGAGTTTGACGACCGTGTTTTAACCCTGCGCGATCTTGGCAGCCGAAACGGAACGTTCCTCAACATGCAGGCTGTATCACCGAACTCGCACCGCGTACTCCGCGATAATGATGTCATCCACCTTGGCAACCTTGAACTGCTCGTTCAGTTTCAAGTTCTGGGTAAATCCTAATTCGATAATTACGACGCTAGCTAGGCATTCATGTTGGCGATAAATTTTAAGGATAAGCATGACGCTTGTCGTTTTTGTTTACTCCAAACTTCGCTTAATAAGATGCTCTAACTGTTGGCGATCTCGAGAGCTTTGGTCATCAAATTCGACAAAGCGCGACATAAATAGCGGAAACAGCGTGATGATTCCGAGCAGAACAGCTAATGCCAATGCCTTGGCAGCAATTAGCATGGACATTATGCCGAGGATAATCAATAAGAGAATGATGAAAATGCTGTTAACCCATTCGGCGGTTTCTTTACTGGTGTAACCTTTTAACAGCACAATTGTCGTGAGTTCGGTTTTCTTCAATAATGAACCTCTGACCTCAATCGTAATCCTATTTGAATATTGTCTCTCTGCTTTAAATCCCCATCTTTCGGTATCAATCGGATTAACTTCCATACTCATGGATAACCTAAAAAGAAAGGTCCTGATGTAAAATAAGGGAATGGCAAAACGAGAATTCTACCTAAATGAGCAGGAACGAGAGATGTTTCAAGAGGCAGAACGGAAAACCCGTGATGCGTATGAATTGAGACGATTACAGGCGGTGCGACTATACGGAAGTGGAGTTGCGACCTCAGGCATAATGCAAGTAGTGAATTGCAGCGAACGGATCATACGGAAATGGAGTCAGCGATATAACGCCAGTGGGCTAGCAGGTTTGAAGTCGCAATGGCAAGGGGAAAACGCGCTGAAATTGAGCCGCCAGCAACGAGCAGATTTGAAAAACCGCTTGGATCAGTACCGTCCCGATCAGGTGATAACGCCTGAAATACGGATAAGTCGGGGCGAGTTTTGGACGGTGAGTGATCTGGAAATCGTGGTTCTGCAATGGTATGGGGTGGAATATGGAACAAAGGACTCGTATCGGGCATTGCTGAAGGAATGCCGCTTGAGCTATCAACAGAGCGCCAATATCTATCGTTCGCGTCCCGATGCCCAAACGATTGCCAACTTTGAAGCGGAATTAGAAAAAAAGTGACCGACTTTTTGCAAAATTATCCACACGGAGTAATTTTGGCACTGGATGAGATGAGCTTGTATTTTCAGGCGACTTTGACACGGGTCTGGTCGCCAGTCGGACATACCCCGATTGTGGCGGTTCATCCCCAACGGGAATGCGTTCATTTCTACGGAGCCTTAAATCTGCGTGATGGACGGGAAATCGCCTTCCGTACACCCGAAGCGACCAGTGAAATGACGGCTAATTTTCTCATGATTTTGTTGATGCTCTATCCTCAACCCATTTTATTGCTGCTTGACCGTGCCCCTTGGCACTTTGGACAGCATGTAAAACAACTTCTCACTCAAACCGATCAACTCCACCTTATTTTCTTCCCACCTGCTTGTCCCGATTTGAACCCACAGGAACATGTCTGGGCTACCACTCGTAATGCCGTTAGCCATAATCATTCTTACCGACAGTTTCAGTCCTTGACTGACGATTTTGAGGCGTATTTGAATGACACCCTATTTAACACTGATTTTATGGATACCTATCTTCCGCTGGGATTAGGCCTATTCTAATTTGGTTATCCATCAGTTGACTGGCAATGGAAGACTCCGCCCCATTTAATGCCTCTAATCGGTCTACGCAGGCACTCAACGAAAAATGTGCCACGAACTCAACATCTGGCTCAGGTTTCTTTTTCAACGACATTAATTAACGCCAATTATGGATAAGGTTGATAGATTGCAGTCAACAATGCAAATGATTCGCAACTCCTGCATATTTTGCACCTTTTCCGCTGAAATGACTGGCAGATTGCTCGGGTGTTACCGCTGAATCGACATTTTGGTGACAGCGGGAAGCTCGCTCAATGCCGCTGAAATGACACTTATTCAGCGGATCGCTCGGCTAGTGCCACCGCTGCATTTTTGCAGTTTGTGCAATGGCGGATGTACGGGAGCAAGCCGCCGAACGTGCATAAAGTCTTTAGTCGATAGTCCGTAGATCAAGGCAAATGCAAATTCGTTTATTCACAGAGCCACAGAGCGAAAAAGAGAACAGAGCAATTCAAATCGTCATCCACAGGAGGCTTCGCACAACTCATCAAGAAAGAAGAGACCGCCAAGGGATTTTGAGAGAGAAACATACTCTATTATAAAACAAAAGTTCTACTTATGTCAACGCGATTTGGTTCGAGTTTTCAAACTATCACGTTCTTATCCGTAACTGACGTTAATTAGCATCACTTTATTGAATATCATATCATCCAATCGAGCAATGATAATAAGAATTAACGGTAAGATTTGCGCTTTTGAGCGCATAAACTGCACAATTTACCATAAATAAAAATGAGGATGTAATTCATCCTCATCCTCTGCATTGAACTTTGTGTCCTCTGCGTCTTGGCGGTTCAATTGTATTTCTTGACTTGGCTATTCCACCACTTCACGCAGCTTGATGAAATTCAACTTGGAAAGTTCGCGCACCTGCGCCTCTGCCCGGTAACTGCTTCGTACTAACGGGCCACTCTCCACCCACTTGAAGCCCATCTCGCGTCCAATTGTCTCGAACGCATCGAACTCCTCCGGCAGATAAAAACGCTCGACTGCCAGATGTTGCTTGCTCGGCTGTAAATATTGCCCGATAGTCAGAATATCCACGCCTTGGCTAACCAGATCGCGCATGACTTCAAGCACTTCCTCAAACGTCTCGCCCAACCCCACCATAATCCCACTCTTGGTCAGTACCAACGGATCCATTTTCTTGGCGTTGCTGAGTGTCTTCATTGCCCACTCGTACTTGTCCTGTGGTTGCACCTTCTTGAACAGACGCGGAACAGTCTCCACGTTGTGGTTCAGGATTTCCGGCTGCGCGTCCATCACCGTTTTGAGGTTGGCCTCACTCCCCTTGAAGTCCGGTATCAACACCTCGATACTGCACCCCGGTTGCAGGTGGCGTATGCGCTTGATGACCATCGAAAACAGAGGCGCACCCCCGTCTGGTCGCTCGTCACGGTTCACACTGGTAATCACCACATGCTTCAACCCCAATGCCCGCACTGATTCGGCTACTCGGTTCGGTTCCGCCCAGTCAATCGGGTTCGGTCGTCCGGTCTTAATGTCACAAAATCCGCACGAACGTGTGCAAGTATCTCCACCCATCAGGAAGGTTGCCGTACCACGTCCCCAACATTCCGCGATGTTCGGGCATTGGGCTTCCTCACAAACCGTGTTGAGCTTTTTTTCGCGCATCAATTCATAGACTTCTTTGTAACCCTCGCTGCTTGGTGCGCGCACCTTGATCCACGGGGGTCTGCGTCGTGGATGGGATGGGTCAGGCTGCCAACCTTCGCTGGGGGTTACAGGAATCAAGCTGGGATCAATCAAATCAGTCACAGTAAACCTCATTTTTCTCTATCAGCTTTCAAAACGCTGATGAATTGGTCACGATTTTAAAGTGCTTCTATTATAGCTTTATCACCGTATGAACTCTACTTCCGATGGCGTGGCATCCGTCTCCCTTACCAGCACTTTCCACAGGTATCGAATAATCACCTCGCGGCTTCCCACGAAGACCACCAATCTTACAATCGGTAGCGTAAACGCACTGGCTACTGCTGACACTTGCAACGCCTCTAACACTCTAGGCGCAATCGCGAAACCAATCAGTAACGTCAGCACGAAGGTCGAAACCTGTACCACCAGATACAAGATGAAAGCTGCTGCGCTGGCATCCAATCGTTTTGTCGCGTAAATCGGAACCAGAATACCAATTTCGGCTGCCAGCACCACCGAGTGCAGGTGATCAATATAGATAGCCAGTGCCATCGTCAACAAGTAGACCACCACAATAAACCCGCCCGATAGTTCTGCATCTTTTGGGATAATCGACGGAGTGAGACTTGCCGCAATCAACATGACCACCACCGTGAAGAAGCCGCGCATCAGCCACGTACCACCTGCCTCGATTTGCTCAAACGATTCGTTGCGGTGTAAACAGGCCGACATCACAATTCGCCCGATGCCCAGCATTCCCGGTGGGCTGATGACCAACAAATCGTACATACCCGTTTCTCGCTCGTTGGCAATGCTGCTGGCGATTTGTACCACCCACCGTAAACCGTATACCGCGCTCAAAAAGACGATACCGGGAATCAATAAAACCGGAGAGAACAAAATCAACACGCATCCCATGTACCACGGCATAATATAAGGTGGTTGGGTGATAATGCGCTGATACAACGGATGTCCAGTTAAAGGTCTTTTCATCCAGCGCCAAAGTTTCCATGTCAGAATCAATATGTTTCCTTATTCTCACATCAAAATAGTCGCGATAGAACGATGTTGTGCCTTTCCCCTTTTACTATGGGCTATCAGCAGAATGAGCCTGCGAACGTTGCTGATGTGGGCTGGGGTTAGGGGTATTGGTTTGTATTTTCATATTATCTACTTATCGCCAACGTGCTGGATACAAAGCCAAATCCACATCCTTCGCTAGTGTATCTGTTTGTTTGATTGTCACTCGCCATAAGAACCGGATAATAACGTCTTGCACCGCTATGATAACAATAACCCGCGCCAGCGTGAGTAAGATGTCTGGCAGTCCACTTTGTGCATCTAATATCTGATAAACGTTATCCAACAAATTGAACCCCACCAGCACACCAATGGCATAGCAGCCAATTTTAATCAGTAGGAAAACTGCTGGCGCATACAATATTGAATCGGTCGTTCCGCTGGCAAATGTAGGAATGATCAATCCCGTTAAGCATCCGATCACAGTTGATTGCACATATTCGCTGTAAATCAGTGTAACCACCGCCGCCGCATTGATGAGAGGCATAATAACCGGTAGCGTCAGTCTCGATGATGTCAAGATGATAGAAATAGATACGACCACAAACAAGACCAATATCATCCCTATAGCCGCCAATGCGATTCGCGTGGATGTTCTTACGATCTCTAGCATACGACTAAACTGTCGGTGCTGGTAAAGCAAACTGGTACACATAACCCAACAAATAGCTAATGCCCCCGCTGGACAGAGTATCAATAATTCATACGTATTATTTTTGCGTTCGAACGCGATCAACTGGCTCACACGTACCGCGCAATCCAAGCCATAAATCAGTCCACACCCCGCCAATAAAATCGGCATCAAAAAAATGAGAATGGTCGGCATAAATTCGCTCATCCCCATGATGAAGCCGATGATTACGCCCGCCGATGTAAGGCCGTAACGTTTGCCGAGGCGTGGCAAGAGTACCGTTCGCACGAAAATCGGATGAGTTGCCGGAGGATTGTTAAGCGCGTGCCACAGTTTGAGTGTCATCGTGCAGCTTGAATCGGGGGTAGAGTAGTTGAGGTGTCAGAAAGTCAATGTCGGCTGGCCTCGTATTGGTGGCCTCTATCAGCCGTTTCCAAACCACTGAAATAATCCCTTCACGCGTCACATAGAAAATCACCACCGTCAACAACATCTGGCTGATCTCGCTGCTAATACCTGTGATTATCAGCCAACGGCACACATCCGGTAAGATAAACAACCCAACCATAATCGTAAAAAGATATGAACATACTTGAAACGCCGCAAACGTCACCACCGCCCACAGCCGTTGATCCATGCTTGAGGTGCGCTGTGCCGCTAACATGCCGGATAAACAACCAAACACCGTCGCTTGGATATGGTCAATATAAAACAGCGCGATAAATCCCACTCCCCATGTGAGTGTCACGCCGTCTTTCATACCAAGTACCCGCTGTAAAAAAAGCTGGCTGGATATAATGAAAGGCACGAATAATCCGAACCGCACAATCCACGCTTCGAGCGAATTCAAAATTTCAAAGGCTTGTTCACGGTGCAGGCAGCCTGTACAAATCGCCCATAATGTTCGGATCGTGCCGCCCGGTGTCAGACACAACAAATCATAGGTGCGGCTCTGCTGTTCACTGGTGATTCGGCTGCTAATCCGCAGTGTCAAAATCATCCCGCTAAGGGTTCCGCTGAGCGCCATCAAACAAACCAGCCGCATATCAATGATGAACAACTGAGGCCATAACCAGATTTGTCCCTGCAAGAAAATGTTTTGGGTGATCCTGCTCATACGCGTGGCATCATCATATATATCGTCCATGACCCGCACAAAAACCGGATGGTCACTTGCGGGATTTTTCAACCCCTTCCAGAGTCGCCACATGGTCACGGCGCTAATCCCCATGCCACCGGATCAGGCCCATTG
>JBBQLX010000190.1:0-9266 GCA_038328375.1 Aggregatilineales bacterium
TTACATGTAACTTTTCCATACTTTATCCTGTAACGTTATGCTACGTTACTGTAACGTAGCAGCATCTTAACGCGAACGTATAACTTTGTCAAGCAACACGCTGCGTCACTAGGTTAGCATAAGAAAAGGACTGTGTCCGTAAACCAGTCCTTTTCGTTTGTTCTCTGTATTTATTTGTTGCAAAACTTACCAATTTGCGTGATGCGTAGTCCTATCGGCTTCTTAATTGGCCTTTTTAGCTCGCCAGAAAATCAATTGACCGAACAAACTCGGATTCAAATAGGACTGATCTTGCGTATCATACGCCGACCAAATCAACTTCGTATCGCGGTCAACATCGGTCGATGCGCCATTCAAATGTACCTGAAACCCTACCTTACCCAGTGTCAGCGGTACGATTTTCCACACATCGGTTACCAGCGGCACGGATGCTTCAACCGTGTATCCATCATCCGTTTTGACCACAACCGCCTTCACGGGAATATCACTACTGTTCGTTCCGCCAATCATCAGCGCACCCGTATTCCCAATATTTGCTGCTGGAATAACAATCTGTACTACCCCCGGCTCATAAGCAGTCAGCGTCAAATTGCCCGTTATATTCAGATAAAATTCAACCGAGTCTTCTTTGTACCACTCAGACATATCATGCTTCCCATAAATCAGTTTGCTATCCTTCACTTCCGCGAGGATATAGATATTCGTCGCGTCAGCCGCCACCGCAAACTGCATACTGGTTGTGTTATTCGCGGGTATAGTCGGTCCTTTATCGACAGTCATACGCGGAATATTCGCCCAATCATCCGTCTTACCGTCCAACTGAATCACCACCGGAAACGGCGCATAATAAGCCGCACCGGGAACCGGATCAGGTGCGAGTTGTGCCGCATCGCTCTTATGGATCGGTGGAAGCTTGATTTCAGCAACCGTCGCTTCAATTGGCGCATTCATCGCCTCCAGTTCGGTATCACTGAGGATTGGCGCTTCTCCAGCCCGACGTGCCAGCGCATCAAGCACAGCATAATAAGCAGGCTTCGGTTGGTACTCATCGTCAAAGAGCAGCGGCTTAACCGTGTGATTCTCATAAAAACCTAAATTCGAATCCCGCAGCCAAGTATACAGATCATTCACACCCCACGTGACAAATGCGGTACAGTTCTTGTTGTCCAAACACGTTTGCAGTAACGTCCGATAATCACCTGCTTGCTGCCGCAAAATAGCATCCGAACTATTTTCAGGATAGCGGTCATCCATTTCGGTAATCTGCACTTGCAAACCCAACTCGCCCAGACGCTTCATATTTTGGGCAATCGCATCCGTATCAATCTCGCCAACAGTGAAATGTGACTGCAATCCAACACCGTTAATCGGCACACCGCGCGCCACAAAATCTTTGACCATTGCGTACACCGCGTTTGATTTAGCGTTCATCCCTTCCGTGCTGTAATCGTTATAAAACAGCAGCGCATCAGGATCAGCTTCATGGGCAAATTTGAACGCCATCTCAATATAATCATCACCGATCAGCTTCTTCCATGGGGCATCTCGCAATCCCGAACCATTGTCATCTATCGCCTCATTGACCACATCCCACATGGGTATGCGTCCTTTATAACGCCCAACCACCGTGGAAATATGATCGTGCAGCGCTTGAATGGCTTCCGCACGGGTAAATTTTGCATTTGCCACCCAACCCGGCAGACATTGATGCCACACTAAGGTATGACCTCTCACCGCCATTTGGTTTTGATCAGCGAAATCAACCAGACGGTCAAAGCCTTTGAAATCAAATTGGCCTTGCTGCGGTTGTACCGAACAAAATTTGGCCTCGTTTTCTGGTGTCAACATGTTGAATTCAGTCTTCAAAGTTTCAACATAGTTCGGATCACCAAAGTGATATGTCCCAACCGCCGCCCCAAAATGAAAGTTATTTTTATCCGCGAGCTGCCGGATAGTTTGCGTCGTATTTTGCTCAACCGGATGAGCTTCTACAACCATTCCTCCAACCAATAATGTCATCAACAGCACACAAATCAATATTCGATAATGATCTTTTCGCATCTCTATTTCCTTAAATAACTTTCTCTAAAACAGCCTATTCAAAAGACAAAATAATCAATTTCTATTTTGTCGCTTCGTAGGGACACGGCATGCCGTGTCCGCCCAGTAAACAACCTTACACATATCTTGTAACGTAAAATAACGTTACAGTAACGTTTCATAACTTTACCCTGAGTTGACAAACCTTGCAAGAATAAAACGAATGGGGATTGGGTCAGAAATAATATTCAGAGGCTTGCTTAAAAATGATATGGGACGCACGGCTGTACACCCCAATAGATAGCCCTTACGGATTCAGAAGTTTTTCAGCCTCGCTTAATTCCGCAATAGTGCCAATAAGACCGACCAAATCACCCTCAAGAAATTGGGTGTCGGATTTTGGATTAGGCAGTACGTGTTCATGCCGTATAAATGCGATCACCGATGCACCAACTATTGTCCGCAGATTAGCCTCCGCTAACGTTTTGCCGAGCATCGAGCTGGCTGCTGAAACAGGCTGCCACGCAATTTCCACACTCCGCATCGCGCTCACCAGTTGGTCAAGCACACGGTACTTTTTGCCATCAGCCAGTGTATCCGCGTATGCGTCACTTCGCACAGCATCGGTGTATTGCTGAATCTGACCCATCGGATAACCGAGTGACAATAAAGTATGACGCACAATTTCTAACCCACCTTCGAGTTCCGGGTGAATAACATAGTTTGCGCCGAATTGAGACAACCTTTGAACACCACTCTCCGTCCCAGCGCGGGCGATGATGGGCAGTTGAGGGGCTAAACTGTGCGCGGCTGCCACAATCAGTTCAGCCGTTGTCTCGTCTGGAACGGTAACAACCAACGCTCGTGCATCGTTCAATCCGGCATGAGTCAGAACCTCAGAGTTGGCTGCATCGCCAAATAGGGTTTGGATGCCATGCTGCTGTCTTTCAGAGGCTTGCACAGCATCATTGTCCACGACCAGATACGGGAGTTTCAGCTTTTCAAGCACACGCCCAATATGCTTACCCACCCGACCGTAGCCGACGATAACCACATGGTCATGCATACCTTCGTGGATGGGTTCCGGTATAACAACCCCACGATCCAACCGTTTCCATAATATCGGTATCCGTTGCAGTCCACGTTCAACCATCGGGATCGCACGAAACATAAACGGATTAACCACAATGGAAAGCACCGCACCCGCAAGGATTAGCCCGTATTGATCTTGAGTAAGGATACCGAGCGATACACCGGTTTGACCCACGATAAACGAAAACTCACCAATTTGGCTAAGCCCCGCTGCGACCACCAGCATAGTACGACCGGAAGCCGGAAGCACCGTTCCAAGCAGAAGCGTCAGGATTGCCTTACCGATAACAATAAGCGCCGTGAGGACAATCACCTGTCCCGCATTGGCTAGAATCACCGTCGGGTTGACCAGCATACCGACCGAGACAAAGAAAATGACCGAAAACAGATCACGAAAGGGTAAAACCTCTGCCCCCACCTGATGGCTAATATCGGATTCACCAATCACCATGCCCGCCAAAAAAGCGCCCAACGCCAGCGAAACACCAAAAAGCTCCGCCGCACCAAACGCCGTTCCAAGTGCCACCGTCACCACCGCCAAAATAAACAACTCGCGTGAGCGTGTATGAGCAATTCGCGTCAGCAGCCACGGCATCAAGCGCGCGCCTGCGAGGAGCATGATGGCCACAAATATGGCCGTTTTCAAAAGGGCTAAACCGATACTATCCGATCCGTGATCGCCACCGCCGACGAGAGTAGGCAGCAGTACCAGAATGGCGATAGTCGCCAAATCTTCAAACACAATCCACCCAATAACGACTTTCCCATGAGCTGTATTCAGCATCCCGTTATCTTCCAAACCCCGCAGCAATACCACTGTACTCGCAATCGAAACCGCTAGGCCCACGACCAGCCCTGCACTCACCGACCAACCCCAGAGCTGTGTCAGCCCAAAGCCAAGTACCGTCGCGATCAGCATTTGCAATAGTGCGCCCGGAATCGCGATAGCCCGCACACTCCATAAATCTTTGAGTGAAAAATGGAGACCAACACCAAACATCATGAAGATAACGCCCATTTCGGCAAGCTGGCTCGTAGCGGCGCTATCCCCAACAAAGCCGGGTGTAAACGGACCTATCACCATCCCTGCGACCAGATAACCGACCAACGTGGGCAGTCCAATTCTTCTCGCGATATATCCGCCGACGAAAGCCGTCAGAAGCGCCATCGTAATCGTAGCGAATAATGCAAGTTCTTGATGCATCGTCACCTCCCTCATCTTGGATAAGCTGAAAATATTTCTTTGAACAATAACCCCGGTACGGGGGAATAGCCTTTAAAGACCGACTTTAGAGTGAATAATTTAAATGCTTGTACCTTTGTGCAGTCATGCTCTAACACTTAGGCCAACATTTTAGGGTATGGTGTTGATGTATTTCTCTTGGTAATTGGCAGCTTACGTAGCCACAAAGAGAGACATCGGGTATCAACGAGGACTTTCGGGCTTCTGGTATATTGCAGGTTCATTGTGAATTGAATCAACTCACAAAATACACCCAGTAGTCCATCAAGAAGATAATTATGGATATGACAGGGATTAAATCCCTGCTTTATTCATCTGATGAATGCGGTGAACAACAAGCACAGTATAATAGAAATAAGCAGTATTTCACAAGTTTTTATCGGGCTGAAAACGCAATACAAATCGACCTTTAATCTTCGGTGGCTTTGTAGGCCAAAACAACCGAAGACATAAGGATATGAAGTTTAGAAATAGGCAGCACTCTCGTAGGGGCGCGGTCTTTGACCCGCCCTATATGAAATCAATCAATCTTTTCAAACGGCTTCTAACCAAATTATCCCTTACCCAACCCTTCACGCCGACTCCAACACCTTGGCGTGTTCCTGCCAATAATGATGGGTCTTGGCAATCACCGTAATCACATTCTTGATCTCGTCGCCCAAACGAAATTCAGGGCTTGCGGGAAAAAACAACACATTCCCTTCGCGCCGCACACTCACATTCTCCACGATGATCGCCCGCAGCAACCACAGCGCCATTGTCTCATCGCGGCACACCAACCCCATCCAACCGGGTGATGTACTCCGCTGTGTTGGCAAACCGGTCACCATTTTGATACCGCGTTCCAACTCTTGTAACACGCTCTCATAACCATCGGGATTGGTCGCCACGAAATCTGGCATCACTGGCTCAAGCAGCGTTCCTCGATGCGGCGGCCCACCAGCCAACGCCAGATCACAGAACCCTTCCCACATCTCGTCCCATGCCACTTTGCCGTCAGCCTTGTACTTCAAATCTGACGCACCCATCGGCGCAGCACTCACATCCACATCGCCTTGATAACGGGGCGGTAAAATCGAAACCCGTTCCGAATCCGGTTCAAACTCTTCACGTGCATAAGCATGGGAGTGCGGCACAACTTTCCATTCATCACGGTTGTGGGCGTTCATCAACGTCCGCCGACCATCTGCCTTCATTACCCCTTCCAACCATGCGATCACCCCGTCCAACCCGACCTCATCCTTCACATTAGTGAATACAAACGGGCGGCTGCCGCGCATCTTCCGCGCATCCCGATCCATCACCGCCAGCGAAGCCCCCACAAACGGCGCGAGATCAATCTTGTTAATCACCAGCAAATCCGACCGGATAATCCCCGGCCCACCTTTGCGCGGCACTTTGTCGCCGCCCGCCACATCAATCACATAGATAAATACATCCACCAATTCGGGGCTAAAGGATGCCGCCAGATTATCACCACCGCTTTCGACAAGGATCAGTTCGACATTCGGCAGCGAATCTTCGAGGTCAGCAATCGCTTCCAAATTCATCGACGCATCTTCACGGATGGCAGCATGAGGGCAACCGCCAGTTTCCACACCGCGTACCCGTTCGGCAGGTAACGTCCCTTGCCGCAGCAAGAACTCGGCATCTTCTTTGGTGTAAATGTCATTGGTCACCACCGCCAAATCGTATTGAGGCCATAACCGTTTACTCAAACGGTCAACCAACGCCGTCTTGCCACTGCCCACTGGCCCCGCCACCCCAACCCGAAACGCTCGTTTTTCATTACCCATAATCTTCTCCAGCACGACCAAGGAGAGGTCATCTTTCCAGAAGTCCCTATCCCGCATCTGATGTTTTCATATAGAGGAGCACCTAATAATGTTTAACTTTTTAATACAGAGTACTCTGTAGGGGCGGAACATGTTCCGCCCTCCCGTATAATTCCCTCCATCGCTTGCGGGGGAGGGCTAGGGTGGGGGTTCTTTCTCCGCCCTAATTTGTTAAACATCATTAAGTGCTCCCGCTTGATAATGGTATGCCCCTTACCAAACGTCATTGTCTTCTCGTAGGGACGCAGCATGCTGCGTCCGCGCCTCATGCTATTATTTTTCAGGTTTACTTTAGGTTTGTCGGCATACCAAACACCAACCAAGCATCAACCTTCACCGCCAAAATTCTCCCTCAAAACCGTTAGCGCTAACACCCCAAAAGAGTGACATAATGTTCTTCCAAAATGTAACCCTTTCATTCCCCACATGTTATACACTGTTTACTGGAACGCTCGTATCTCTCCCTTGCCCTGTTACTACGGGGAAAGGGTTGGGGTTAGGGGTCTCCGCCGCATCTTAACATCATCCAATCGGCAAATCCGGTAAGCGAAGCAATCCTTTAGGCACAAAACCCACATTTGCCATTGCCGACGCTTGTCGGCTGCCAAATTTGCCAGTGCGCTTCAGCGCCTTTTGTTCACTCAGGCAGATGCTTGAGCCTCTGACGACTGACAATTACGACGTAAACTTCACTTCCGAATCTGACGAAACTGCCGCATCTTCCGCATTTTCGGCAATTCGCTCCCTCAAATCCGCCGTCAAAGCCAATTTCGCAATTGCAGTTTTTGCAGTTTCCGAATCATCCGTAGATATGTACGGTCGTAGATGCCGCTGGCTTGCCCTTGCGATCTCAAAACAAGAAATACCGTTGCGCTAACGGCAAACTCTCGGCTGGTTCGCAGGTCAGGATTTCACCGTCGGCTCTCACCTCGTAGGTTTCAGGGTTCACCTCAATCTCCGGTGTCGCGTCGTTATGGATCATACTGGCTTTACCAATCGACCGCGTGTTTTCAACGGCAGCGGTCGCCTTCTTCAAACCCAACGTCTCACCGATACCCGCATCCATCGCCGCCTTGGAGACAAACGCCAAACTGGTTGCCGCCGTCGCCCCACCAAACGCTCCGAACATCGGACGATAAAGGACAGGCTGCGGTGTCGGGATCGAGGCGTTGGCATCACCCATCACACTCCATGCAATGAAGCCGCCCTTGATAATGATCTCCGGTTTCGCACCGAACATGGCTGGCTTCCACAGTACCAGATCAGCCAACTTACCCGGTTCAATCGAACCAATATCTTTCGCCATTCCGTGCGTAATCGCTGGATTAATCGTGTACTTCGCCACATAACGCTTCACACGGAAGTTATCATTTCGTGATGTATCCTGTGGCAGTGACCCGCGCTGAACCTTCATCTTGTGCGCTGTCTGCCACGTCCGTGTGACCACCTCACCCACCCGTCCCATCGCCTGCGAGTCGCTCGAAATCATGCTGAACACACCCATATCATGCAGAATATCTTCCGCCGCAATTGTCTCTGGACGAATACGGCTTTCCGCGAACGCCACATCTTCCGGCACTTGCCCATTCAAGTGATGGCACACCATCAACATATCAAGATGCTCGGCAATCGTATTCACCGTGTAAGGCCGCGTCGGATTCGTTGATGACGGCAGGATATTCGGGTAACCAGCGATGCGAATAATATCCGGCGCATGACCACCGCCCGCGCCTTCCGTGTGGTAGGTATGGATCACGCGGTTACCAATCGCCGCAATCGTGTCTTCCACAAATCCCGCTTCATTGATCGTATCAGTGTGGATTGCCACCTGCACGTCATATTCATCTGCTGCATTCAAGCAGAAATCAATCGCCGCCGGAGTCGTTCCCCAATCCTCGTGCAGTTTCAAGCCACACGCACCTGCTAGGATTTGTTCCTTCAACGGTTCACCAGCCGAGGCATTCCCTTTGCCCAGAAAGCCAAAGTTAATCGGCCAAGCATCCGCCGCCTGTAACATCCGCGCTAAATTCCATGCCCCCGGCGTACAAGTCGTGGCGTTCGTACCCGTTGCAGGGCCAGTGCCGCCGCCAATCATGGTCGTGATGCCGCTAGAAATCGCCTCGTACACCTGCTGCGGCGCAATAAAGTGGATGTGGCTGTCGATGCCGCCTGCCGTCACAATTAAGTGCTCGCCAGCGATGACTTCTGTGCCTGCGCCCACCACCAATTCGGGATCAACACCGTTCATCGTGTCGGGATTGCCTGCCTTACCCACTTTAACAATCCGCCCATCTTTGATGCCGATGTCACCTTTGACGATGCCCCAATGGTCAATAATGATGGCGTTGGTAATCACAAGGTCGAGCGTACCGTTTTTTCCCTCGCGCGTGGCGGTGCTGCTTTGCCCCATGCCGTCGCGGATGACCTTACCGCCACCAAACGTAATTTCATCACCGTAAACCGTGAAATCTTTTTCAATCTCAATAATCAGTTCGGTGTCCGCCAACCGAATCCGGTCACCTGTCGTCGGCCCATAAAGATCGGCATACGTGCGCCGTGGAAGTTGTAACGACATATTTTTGCTCTCTTTACTTTCCAGCTTTGGATAAAGCTTGTTCGCGCACTGACACATCATCCAATGCCCCATTGACCCAACCGTTATGCCCATGAACAATTCGTGAGCCACCGAACGCCACCAAGTTGACTTCTTTTTGCTCACCCGGTTCGAAGCGCACCGCTGTTCCTGCTGCGATGTTCAAGCGCATCCCATAAGCCGCCGCCCGATCAAAATCCAGCGCTCGGTTAACCTCAAAAAAATGATAGTGACTACCCACCTGTATCGGCCTGTCACCTGTATTGCTCACCAAAACCGTCGCCGTCTCGCGCCCATCATTGAGCGTGATACTGCCTTCTTGCAACAAATACTCACCCGGTTTCATATATTGCCCCTATCTCTTCTCTGCTTTTCTCTGTGCCTCTGTGGTTCAATTCTTTGTATTACTGAATTGGGTCGTGGATTGTCACCAGCTTGGTTCCGTCGGGGAAGGTCGCCTCCA
>JBBQLX010000191.1:0-9109 GCA_038328375.1 Aggregatilineales bacterium
GATTGTGGCGATCCCGCTGCTTTTAGGCACGCTGGTTCCGTCGCGTCCGTTGGGATCAGCCGCAGCGGCAGGTGGTGTGAGTTTGAGTGCGGCATCGGTGACCAAAGCCACAACATTCACGACTGATCCATTGAAGTGGAACGTCTTGGATTGGCTGCGCGCATTTAATATGGCGGATGATGTCAACAGTTTTAATGGCAGGCAGGCGAATGTAACCGGCTTCGTGTACCGCGAAGGAACATTCCCCGATAATCAATTTATGGTGGCACGGTTCACGGTAAGCTGCTGTGTGGCAGATGCCTCGGCAATTGGGCTACCTGTGATTTCAGATAAGGCCAGCGACTATCCAGCAGATACGTGGGTACAAATCAGCGGTACACTCAAGGTAGGGAAGTTTAAAGGTGACAACTGGCCGATTTTGCAGGCGGGAACCATCACAAAGATCGACCAACCGGAACATCCCTATTTGTATCCGTAAGCTCTATGTTGATAAAATCGGACACGACATATCGTGTCCTTATGAAAATTCAATTGGTTAGATATGCTTGAATTTGCCTGCCACACATGGGCGTTTACCGATTTGACACTACCAGAAGCCTTAGGGACGATTGCGCGTTTGGGTTTCCGCTACGTCGATATTGGCAGTGGGTCGAACCTGAATACGACTCGCGCCGCAGAAAATCCACGAAAAGAGGCGGCTGATATTCGTGCTGATCTTGAGTTGTTCAACCTCAAAGTCAGTGACTTGTATTTGATGCTGCCCAAGATTTCACTGCCGGATGACGGACGACGACAGAAAGAAGTCGATCAATTCAAGGCGCTGATTCCATTTGCGGTGGCACTGGGTACACCGGGGATTACGCTGTCACCGGGGCTGATTCATCCGGCTGAAGATGTGGAAGCACTTGACCGCGTGACGGCTGCTCTGCGAGAGATGGTCAAAGCGGGTAAAGAGGCAGGCTTGCAGGTGAGCATCGAGCCGCATATGGATTCGATGGCACAAACGCCGGAAATCGCGATGAAGCTGGTTAAGGATGTGCCGGGGCTGACGCTGACATTGGATTGGGCGCAGATGGTGTGCCAAGATATTTTCCACGAGGAGATTATCAAGCTGCTGCCACAGACGCGCCACATTCAAATGCGGCAGGCGGCACGGGCGCAGTTACAAACGCCCTTCGCGCGCGGACGCATCGACATTCCACAGGTGATGAAAGATATACAAGCATCCGGTTATGGCGGAGTGGTCTGCGTGGAATATATGAACACCCCCGGTTGGCATGGTATGATCGCAGTCAACGCCATCCAAGAAAGCGCGAAAATGCGTGATGCGCTAAGAGATGCGCGGGATAAAGCGTCTACTAAACAAGGCAAATAAAAAACCATTCGCGAAATTCGCATCCGCTAGGAGTCAAGTGTGATTACCGAGAAACAATCCACCTATATTGAACATATCGAAAATTGGCAGCGACACATGGAGAGCGATCTTCGTGCGCCGGATAGTTGGTTAGCCTTAGTCGGCCTAGAGCCGTTAAATGCTGGTGAAAACACCATTGGTAATGCGGCAGATTGTGACGTTCATTTGCCAGATAGCGTGCCTGACCAAATCGGCGTGATTACCGTCAAAGATCAGGTTGTCACGATGAGGGTCACGAACGCACATGTAAAGATCGACGGCAAAGAAACGGTCGTCGGGCAAAGTTATGTCGTCAACGATCATCAGAAAGATGGCGAGATGCCATTGGTGAACGTTGGTTCGGTCACATTCTTTGTGATCGAGCGCGACGGTGATTTCTTCGTCCGGATTCGGGATGCCAACAGCCCGAATCGTGTGAACTTCAAAGGCCGCAAGTGGCAGCCAATTAACCCCGATTACCACGTCAAAGCCAAATTTACACCTCATGCAGCTAAGCAGCCTGTTTCAGTCGAAAACTCCAAAGGTTTGGTTAGCATTCTGCAAAATATTGGCTATGTGGAGTTTGATCTGCTGGGTGAAGGCCGACGCTTAGAGGCTTTTGAAACCACTGGCAACCGTTTGTGGTTGATTTTCCGTGACCAGACCAGCGGCAAAACCACTTACGGCGCAGGACGTTTCTTATACGCAACGCTTCACAGTGATGGTTCGGTTGATCTGGATTTCAACAAGGCTTATCATCCGCCGTGCGCCTTTACCGAGTTTGCCATGTGTCCGTTTCCGCCGCGCGAAAACATCTTGCCCATTCCCATTTCAGCAGGCGAACAGTTTAATAGGTAATATCTTCGCGAAATGGGTTTGAGGTAAGTATGCCTGTTCGACGTTCATTGTGGATTACGCTGATTATCATTGCAGTTATCGCCGGCTTGGTTCTGATCGCTGTCGCTGTGACACCGCCGCAGACCAATCCAGCATTTGGTGTGGCGGCGGATTTTGCCAACGCCGCTGGTCATGGGGATGATGCGACTGCGCTGCCGCTTCTGAGTACTGAATTGGCACAAGCTGTCGCCGACAAGTGTGCCGATGGAAAGCCTTCAAGCTGTGTGATGGGCTATGCGCCACCCGAATGGGGCGCATTAGAAAACGCGGTTTTCCGGCGAGCTGTTCCTGACGGTGCAGCATGGGACATCGAAGTCATCTCCACCTACGAAAAAGATAAAGGCGCGAGCGGCGTTTGCAGTTATTTCCATGTCAGCCAATATCCTGATGGTCAGTGGAAGATTGATCGCTGGGCGGGATTCATCTGGTGCGGCGATCCCCGTTCGCGAGATATGGCGACCAATCCTGATACTCCGAATAGAATGCCGTGAACCAAAAGAGATTTAACGCAAAGGCGCAAGGACGCAAGGACGCAAAGCAATATTTTATCTGCGTTTGTCTCCTTACTTCTTTGATGCTCGTTGGGTGTATTCCAGCGCATGAGCCTGATAATTTGCATAATACACCGGGCGCTCCGGTTGTGGTTGATGACAGCTTGTATCAAGGGGCAGTGTTTAGCGCCAAAATACCACTTGGCTGGCGCGTGATAACCGGAGAAGCACAAGCCGCCCAATCAGTTATTTTTGTTGCGCCAGATGGAAAAACGTTAATTCGTTTGATTGCGGGGAGTGTCGAAGTCGATGCGGTCACGGTAAAAAATCAGCGTAACGAGATTGATCCCGTTACGCTGGCGAATGCGACTATTGTGACGACTGTATTTAGCTCGCCTTATTCAACGTGGGCGAGTTATTGGTCGGACTTTGAGAAGGTACGGGACTCATTAAGTTCCCGTTGATCTGTGCTGCGAGTGTGAGCAAGCGGGTCACTTTAGGTTGCAGTTCTGGTGGAATGATGCGTGGTATTGGGGCAGAAATCGGTTCCACAATTGTCCGACGATCCACTTTAACCACGACTTCTAGTGACATGCTGCCTAAGCGTACTGTATCGCTGTGCCGCAAAATATGAGCATTGTAGGGATGTAGTTTTTCGCCATTTACAAATGTGCCGTTGCGACTGTCGAGATCGGTGATCTGCAATCCATTTCGAGAACAGTCAATAACCGCGTGAACACGGGAAATACCATGTTCGGCTGCATTATAGGCCGTCAGATCAACATCAGGTAATTGAAGCATGAAAGGCGCTTGCCGTCCCATAATAGCGCGCTGTGCAGGCACGAGGCTCAACGGCAATTCTTCACCTTCGACAAGGAATTTAATGGCGTATGACACGAGCTGTGTGGGTTGGGGCTGTGAATTAGCAAGCGGCGAGGCATGACCACATCGAACACAAAGGTTATAGCCTTCGGCATTCTCTTGACCACATTCTTGGCAGGTTGTCATCGGGCGCAGTTGTGATGTCATTACTTCATTATCCAATTGAGACTAGTTGATAGCAGTATCATACAGTTGAATATAGGGAAAAAGAGTTAGGAAATTCGTCATAGCAAAGGTTTATGTTACGTTTGTTAGATTCTTAATGCTTCGCGATTATTTTTTTACTTCGTTCACAAAAATTGTGAGGTTTGTGACCTAAGCGTTAAAATGAAAATCCGGTAAGGATGCTTTACAGTCATCCAAATCGGCTGTACAATATTAGTGAAATTCAGAACATTCACAATTTAGTGAACGTCAAAGTGCTGAGTAGGACAATCTGAGTTATTGAGACAACACTCAATCATTCAGCGCCAGCCTTTAGAACCTCACAAATCAACTTGAGGAGTATATCTCAAATGACCGATTGGAAGAGCATCAGCGACAAGGTTCAGGCGGCAGAACGGCTGAGCCACGACGACGGTGTGTGGCTGTTCGAGCAGCGCGACATTATCAAGCTGGGTAAACTGGCTCAAGTGGTTCGCAAGCGCTTACACGGCGATAAAGTTTATTTCAACAAGAATCGCCATATCAACCCCACCAATGTGTGTGCTTTCCATTGTAACTTCTGTTCGTTTGCGCGTACCAGCGACAAAGATGAAGGTGCTTATACCTTCATGGCGAACCAACTACCGGATAAAGTGCGCGGTGCGGTCGAAGCAGGTGTGCGCGAGTTCCATATCGTTGGTGGTTTGCATCCCGAACTAGGCTTTGAGTATTACCTCGATGTACTGGAAACGCTCAAGAAAGAATTCCCACATATTCACCTGAAGGCATTCACAGCGGTTGAGATTGATTATTTCGCCAAGCTGACCAACATGTCGCATGAGGATGTGTTGAAAGAACTGGTCAAAGCGGGTTTGGATAGTATGCCGGGTGGAGGCGCAGAAATCTTCCATTGGGATGTACGGAAGAAGATTTGCCCCGAAAAAGCTAACCAAGAAACATGGATGGCAGTCCATGATGCAGCGCATAAGTTGGGGCTAAAGACCAATGCCACTATGCTCTATGGGCATATCGAGAAGCCAGAACACCGCATTCATCACATGATCGCGCTGCGCGAACAACAGGATAAATCGGGCGGTTTCCAGACCTTTATCGCGCTGGCTTTCCATCCCGAAGAAAACAACCTCGGTCGCAAGCTCGGGCGGCAATGGACAACCGGTGTGGACGACATCAAGACGCTGGCAATCAGCCGATTGATGTTGGATAACTTCTCGAACATTAAAGCCTATTGGGTCATGTTGACCCCGGCGCTGGCACAGGTGGCGCTGAACTTTGGCGCGAACGACATGGACGGCACGATCATTGAGGAACACATCTATAAGGATGCAGGCGCGAAGAAGGATGTGATGACCGTTCCCCAACTGATGCAGTTCATCCGCACGGCGGGTTATACGCCAGTTGAGCGTGATACGGTTTACAACGAACTCGAAGTGTTTGCCTAACACTTATGGAGATTTCAGTTTCCCCGCTGATAATTGGTGCGGTCGCTTTTTTCCTAATCGGCGGGGGATGGATGTTGTTTTATTGGCGGGTGGTTGATCCGTTGCTCAGGCGAGTGCTAGGGCGATTACTACAGGCGGACATTAACCGGGGTGATCAACATATTTGGGTCGCAAATCAGGAGTCTGAAGACAGCATTAGTTGGCGGGCAGCGATTATCCGCCCCTTACAGATGCTGTCCATGATGGGTGCGGGCGTGTTCGCGCTGCTTATCGGGCTGGTGGTGACATTGTGGTTGAGCAAGTGAGGTGAGTTGATATGGATATACCTGTCAAAACCCGAACAACCTTTGCCGATTATACGGCGCTTCCAGAATCGAACCAGATTGTGGAACTCATTGATGGAGAAATAGTCGTGAATCCACCGTTATTCCGACATCAAAAAGCGCTTGTGAAAATCATTTTTTCACTTCAAATGTTATCGGGTAATGGAGAACTCTGTGTTGCTCCAAGCGGGCTACACTTCGATGATGGAAATAGTTTTGAGCCAGATTTGTTTTGGGTTAGTCCCGAAAATAAAATTTGTTTTCTAGAGGATAACGGTCGTTACTGGCACGGCGGGCCGGATTTGGTCATTGAAGTGTTATCCCCTTCAACTGAATTGAATGATCGAGGCATCAAGTTCAGAACATATCAGAAATATGGTGTGCGCGAATATTGGATGGTCAACCCTGAGGCGAAGTTCGTTGAGGTTTATGGGTTGGACGGCGAACGACTCATTCAGCAAGGAATTTATGATCCTGACCAGCCTTTTGTTTCGGCTGTGTTAGTTAATGCGACTATTGATCCAAAGACGTGGCTTAGCGAATAAGAAAAGTGAATCGACCATTTAATATGTTGTATAAAAAGACAGTTTTCTTTGTGGATTTGATGACATTGTGGATCAAAGAAAGCTGAGTATAAGATGCTCAATATCGGATTGATTGATTACCTGAATACGATGCCGTTTCACTATGATTTAGCGGAACGGTTACAAGATGTGGATGTGCATTTCGAGCGCGGTGTGCCATCCATGATGAACCGCATGTTGAAGTCGGGCGAGATTGATATTGCGCCGATTTCAGCGATTGAAACTGCACGCAACGCGGATGAATATGTGGTGCTGCCGGGATTAAGCATCGCCAGTTTGGGAGCGGTAAAAACGGTACTGTTGTTCTCGTGGGCATCCGACATGAGCGAGCTAGATGGCAAGTCGATTGCACTGACTGACCACTCGGCGACCAGCGTAGCGTTGTTGAAAGTGTTGTGTCGTGAGCGTTATCACATTGAGCCAACGTTTACGGTGACGCGACAGCACTTGCCCAGCATGTTGGCGGAACATCAAGGGGCGCTGGTGATTGGTGATGACGCGCTGGTTGAGGGTGTGCATCATAGGGCGTTGAGCCACGACAAAGGTTGGGAACTGCCCTACATTTTTGACCTGAGTGATGAGTGGTTGAAGATGACCGGCCTACCCTTCACCTTCTCGGTGTGGGCAGCACGCAAAGACAAGGCGCAGGCACTGGCTGATGCGGGTGTATTCGATGCGCTGTATGCTTCGACCGCGATGGGCTTGACTGAGAACGGACGCGATACTCTGGCACAAGGCTATGCTGGACGGATCGGTTTACCAGCAGGTGTATGCCGGCGCTATTTACGTGACCTTCGTTACAACCTGACTGAAGATGATCTGGCAGGGCTGAAGTTGTATCTGGAACTGGCGTTGGATGGTTTCAACTGGGAGTCTCTGGAATTCTGGGGCGAGACTGTCGCTACTTTATGAGTGGTAAATCACACGATTAGGTTAAGCAATTATGACCTTATAATTGTAATTAACCTAAAAAATAGCGGCACAGCGCCGAGAAGTTAATGATCGTGCAATACAGTATCGAATGGTACGTAGAAGATCAGGTTTTGTTTGTGAAACATTGGGGGCCAACCCAAGCCGACGACGTGCGTGAACAGATGGCAACAATGAACCAGCGACTTGACAGCAGTCCGGCGCAGTCGATCCATGTGATTATTGATTTGAGTGAAGTCACCAAGGCGCTCAGCATGAAAGACTTCCCGAAGGCATTCGCTCATTTTAAGACCCATCCCAAGTACCGATGGACAATGATGGTGGGGCAAAAAGACCCGCTGGTGCGATTTGCATCGACAGTGGCAACTAACCTTTTCCGCGCACCGTTGCGCACATTCGATACGAATGCGCAGGCGGTCGCATTTTTGAAGACAATGGATCCGGAAATTGATTGGAGCAAGGCAAACCAATCGGTGCTGGAACGGCCTATACCTGAAATAGCGATAGGCGCGTAAGAGATTATCGTAACCGGAGCAAGGTGTTATTGGTCACAGGAAATGCTAAACAAGCTGTGATACCCTTGCCGAATTTAAGCTAGGGAGAGACGAGAACATGGCAACAAACGAACCGGCAGTGCAGGCACAAGTCGACCAAATTCTGGCGAAGGTGCATGAGGGCAAGCGCATCAATTACGATGAAGCTTTGTATGTTTACCAGTACGCCGAACTGCTGGATTTAGCAGATGCGGCCAATGCTCGTCGGCAGCAGCTTGTACCGGGTGATACGGTCACCTATTTGATTGACCGGAACATTAATTACACCAATGTGTGCGTGACCGACTGCCAGTTCTGTAACTTCTATGCCCTTCCCGGCGACAAGGAAAAGGGTTACGTCAACAGCAAGTTGATCCTCGGCAATAAGATTAAAGAGGCGCTGGAACTGGGTGCGACGCGCATCCTGATGCAAGGTGGGCATAATCCTGATCTGCCCTACGAATATTACACCGACCTCGTGAGCTGGATACATAAGACCTTCCCGACGATTGAGATTAACGCCTTCTCGCCCAGTGAAATCCAGTACATGAGCGAGATGGGTAACAAAACTTGGCGCGAGACACTGACCGAACTCAAGGCGGCTGGCTTGATGGGCTTGCCGGGGGGCGGTGGCGAAATTCTGGACGACGAAATTCGTGAACGTGTGACCCCCAAGAAGATCATGACCGACGATTGGTTCGGCGTGATGAAGGTCGCCCACGAACTCGGTTTGATTACGACAGCGACGATGGTGATTGGTTTCCGCGAGAAGCTGGAAAACCGGATGAACCATCTGCAACGGCTGCGTGATGAACAGGACGACAGCCTGAAGCGTTTCGGCATGGGCTTCAACGCCTTCATTAGCTGGACGGTGCAGATCGAAGGCACACCGTTGGGACGGAGCAAGTTCGCCAGCGAATACGGCGGAACCAGTACCGAATACCTGCGGCACACGGCGATTGCGCGGATTTTCCTTGATAACCTGCCGCACATCAGCGCCAGTTGGCCGACGCAAGGGGCGAAAGTCGGGCAGATGTCTTTGCACTTCGGTGCGGACGATTTTGGCAGCACCATGATCGAGGAGAATGTGGTGAGCGCGGCGGGAGCGATTACCAAAGCCAGCCCGTTGATGCTGCCGAGCGAGATGCACCGCCAAATCCGGGCGGCAGGTTTTATTCCGGCGCAGCGCAACACCAATTATGATGTGCTGAAGGTCTTTGATGCGGTGGACAACGAGGCTGAACATAAGACCATTCAGGAAATCGAAGCGGCGGCGAGTAAACAAGGTAATTGGGCGGGTTTGACGTTGATTGAGTAGTTGCGAAAGTTTCAAGAGACAAGTTTCAAGTTACAAGAAGGGTGCGTGAGCGCCCTTTTTTTGTTTTGGCGAAAATGTCATAAAAGTTGGCAATTTCGCACTGATATTTGGCAAAATTAGTGACATTTCAGCGGATCGCTCGGCTGGAGATGCG
>JBBQLX010000192.1:0-9061 GCA_038328375.1 Aggregatilineales bacterium
GCCCCACAGACGCGGCGGCAAAATGGCTTTGTGGCGCTCATCAATAATGGTGTCGGCCACACACTGCCCGACCAGATGGTTGCTGATAGCGTAGCACTTCAGGCCGTTCTTTTCCAAAATATCCTTGCGGCTTTGGACGTACTTATCACTTTCCAGCGCCTTATCCACTTCAAAGTGGTCGCCCCAGCAGGCGAGTTCCAGCCCATCGTATCCCCAACTGGCGACTTTTTCCGCCAGCGTTTCTAAAGGGAGATCAGCCCATTGTCCGGTAAAAAGTGTAACTGGTCTTGCCATAATACCCTTTCCTTATGAATGTCTTTAAAAGAATACTGCTGCATGAGTTTAACGCGACTTAGTTTCTCTGTCGCAAAAATTGGTTCGCTCGTTATTCGCCATTAAGCGTGGCTGACCGCTGGCACACCCTGCATCGTCTCGACTGGTGGCGGCTCTGCTCCGATTTCACGGACGGCGAAATAAACAATGGCTGCTGGAAAGAGACTCAATAGAATGATGAACGGCGTTTCGACACCGCTAAAATCACCAGTTGCGGCGGCGGTAACTTCTGCTTTACGCTCGGCGCTGTACGAGTTCCACACACGGTCACGGATGCCATACGGTTCTTTGGGCGCATTCACGCTGATGATTCCCACCGACATCACCACCACCACGATCAATGCTGCGATGCCACCGATTAGATGCTGTCGTCCGTTCAGCGCGGGCAGTCCGAAAGTCAGTCGTGCGCCTGCTGGTACGACATGACTCCATAGGATGAAAGACAGGGTAGAAATCAGCAGCAGCAGGAAGCCATAGCGATACGGCACAATCGAGAAGGGTTGGAACAGGAAAAATACGCCGAACAGAATGCCAATCACCAACAGGCGTTCGATGGCGCTGTGGCAGCGAGCAGGCACTTTGCCGTTATAGCGCTTTGCCACCAGCACAATCACAAGGATGAACAGCAATAAGATACCGATGAAAGCCGCGATAAAAGGGATGGCGTTGATGAACACGCCTTTGCGCGTTTCCTCACTGAAAACGGCGTTGCCGACTACCGAGAACAGGAAGGCGAACACGAATAAAATGATCGCGATTCCACCTAACCTTTTAATCGGGCCAAGATACTTTGAGGACATTTCTAATTTACTCCGTTCCACTCTCAAACCGCATCTTACTCCCCTCTCTGCTGGCGGAGAGGGGTTAGGGGTGAGGTTCTAATTCGCCAATAATTGTTTCAGAAAGTGCAGACCATTTTCAGCTAACGCATCTTGGCTGCTTTCGAACGAGCGCCAGATGGCTGCCGCACGGGCGATGCTCTTGACCTTGCTGGTGAAGGACTCGATGACCACTGGCCCATCGTAGTGAATGTCTTTCAACGCTTGGGCGACATCAGGCCACGTCACATGACCGCTGCCCGGTGCGCCCCGATCATTTTCGCAGGCGTGGAAATGTACCAATCGAGAACCGGTTAGTCGGATGGCATCACCAAGCGACTTTTCCTCGATGTTCATGTGGAAGGTGTCCAGCATGATTTTGCAGGCTGGACTATCCACACGGTCGATGACCTCAATCGCCTGTGAAGCCAGATTGATGAAGCTGGTTTCGAAGCGGTTGAGCGGCTCGATGCACAATACCGCGCCTTTATCCGCTGCATAAGCGGAAAGTTCGCCCAAGTTTTTCACGAGCAAATCAAGGTCTTGGACGCGTTCGTTGGGTGGTTGCTGCCATACCCGACCAACTGACGAGTAAATCGGCCCGACGATATTGGTGATGCCCAATGTATTGGCGGCATCAATACAGTGCCGGATATAGTTAATCCCGTTCTCACGGACTTTGGCATCCTCATGAATCAAGTCGCGGTCAGGTCCCATCGCCGCACACATGGTTCCTATGAGGCCGTTATCCTTGAGGATTTGTGCGCCGACCGCGTAATCCAAATCAAACGTGCCTTCGACGGGAATTTCAAGAATATCGAAGCCCATTTTTTTTACTTTGGGCGCGAGTGCTGCCAGTTCATCCGTTGTACACGGTGATACCCACACCCACGCATTGACACCAAACTTCATATAATTCTCCTAAAAATTTAAGTTTTACTGCGACCCGCCAGCGCCGCTGTGATGCCCAACCCTACAAAAACTGTGCCGCTGACATAGCGCTGAACCTGCTTAAAACGTCGACTCTCACGCAGCCGACCAGCCAACAAGCTGGAGACAATCGCATACGTGCTGTCGGTAATTGCGCCCAAGCACACAAAGATCAATCCCAGCAGCATAATTTGAAGCGAGACTGAGCCGTGTGTGGGGTCAACAAACTGCGGTAGAAATGCGAAGAAGAACAGGGCAGTTTTAGGATTCAATACATTGACGATTACGCCTTGCTTGTAGATTTGTCGAAGGCTTTGCTTTTGCAGGCTTTCCGTCGAATCGGCCTCATCTTTTCCGAGCAGCTTTTTCATACCCAGATAAATCAAATAGGCCGCACCGACATACTTCACGATGTCGAAAGCGAGCGCCGATGACAACAGAATCGCTGAAAGACCCAACGCTGCCGCTAAAATATGGATGAAAGTCCCACTGTGTATACCCGCTACCGAAATCAGCCCCGCCTTTCGCCCTTGGTCGATACTGCGCGTCATGATGTAGAGTACTGCCGGACCGGGTACAAGCAGCAGAGCAAGGCTGGCTGTCATGAACAGGAGCAAGTTTGAGGGCAAGGCCATGATTAGAAAATCTCCTGATTTGCGTATTTCGTTGTCATGACGCGAAATCGCGCTTTACATTGTTGTAAAGTGTATTCATCATCCGTACCTTCTCATATCCGTAACTTGCTCGTTGGCTCAAATAGATGCAGGTGTTCGCCGGGTACATCAAAACGGACGGTGTCGCCTAAACGCACCGGACTTGCCCCCGGCACAATGCTCACGATGGTTTGATCACCCACGCGAATGTGAATGATGGTTTCCACGCCCAACGGTTCGATCAGCGCGGCTTGACCCGTATACTGTCCATCGGCTGCAATCTTGACATTTTCCGGTCGTACACCCAGCAGCACCGCTTCGGGAATGTCGCCAATCGGTGTGGGCAGAGTCAACGGACTATCAACCACCTGTAAGCTGCCGTTGTGACGATGCGCCATGAACAGATTGATCTTCGGTGTACCAACCAACTGCGCGACGATGGTTGTCGCTGGACGGTCGTAAATGTCGAACGGTGTGCCAATTTGCAGAATATTTCCGCCGTGCAGCACAGCGATGCGATCCGCCATCGTCAGCGCTTCAATCTGGTCGTGGGTCACGAAAACGGTAGTGCTGTTTTGCGTACTTTGAATGTGTTTGAGTTCTACACGCAGCGACTCGCGCAGTTTAGCATCCAGATTCGAAAGTGGTTCGTCCATCAGGAAGACTCGCGGCTCACGCACGATGGCTCTTCCGATTGATACGCGCTGCATCTCACCGCCGGAGAGTTTGGCGGTCTTGCGTTCCAGCAAATGGGTGATGCGTAACTTTTCTGCCGCGCCTTGGATGCGCTGTTTGATTTCTGGCTCTGGTACATTTCGCAGCGGCGACCGCAGCGGAAACGCTAGATTGTCAAAAACCGACATGCCGGGATACAACGAATACTGCTGGAACACAAACGCCACATCCCGCTCGGCAGGTGGCAGCTCATCGGAGAGTTCGCCGTCGAAATACACATGGCCTTGGTTCTGTTTTTCCAAGCCCGCGATCACGCGCAAGGTTGTGGTTTTACCTGCACCGGTTGGCCCCAGCAGTACAAAGAACTCACCATCTTTGATCGAGAACGAAACGTCGCTCATCGCAACTGTATCTTTGAAGGTTTTGGTAATGTTTTCTAGCCGGATATTGCTCATTGTTTAGACTTTCCCATTCTGCAAAGCCTTCTCGGTTTCGGGATGGAAAAACCGAACCATATCCGGTTTAACATCGAAGTGAACCGTATCATTCAATTGGTAGCGCATCTCACGGCCTGCCCGCACATGAACGATATGATCGGGGTCGAGTTGCAAGTGCAGCATGGTATAACCGCCGTGCAGATCGTTAGCGAATGTGGTGGAGTGCAGTTGACCATCTGTGTGAACATCCACGGCTTCGGGGCGGAAGCCGACAACAACTTTGCCATCACCGGGTAAGCTGCTGTTGAGAACGTTGCGCCAAGATTCGGGTACGAAATATTGGTTATCGCCGGGAAGGTGAACGATACCGTTGGCGTATTTGCCTTCAATCAAATTCATACCCGGGCTGCCGATAAAACGCGCCACGAACAGATTCGCCGGACTGTGGTAAACCTCCATTGGTGTAGCGGCTTGCTGCACTTCGGCGTTGGACATGACCACAATCCGGTCGCCCATCGCCATCGCTTCGACTTGGTCATGCGTCACATAAACCGAGGTGGCATGCTGGTCGATGTGCAGTCGTTTGATTTCCGCGCGCATCGACTCACGGAATTCCGCATCGAGCGCACCCAACGGTTCGTCCATCAAGAAGGCTGCCGGACGGCGTACCAACGCCCGCGCCAAAGCCACGCGCTGCTGATCGCCACCGCTTAAGCTGCCGGGACGGGCGTTTAGCACATGTTCAATCTTCAACATCTGGGCGACTTCCATCACCCGCTTTTTAATTTCGTCACGTCCGACACCCTGCGCCTGCAACGGGAAGGCGATGTTCTCTCGTGCGCTCAGATGCGAATAGAGCGCGAAAAACTGGAACACGAAAGCAATGTCACGGGCGCTGGGATGCAGCCACGTCACATCTTTACCGTCAAAGAGGATATTGCCGCTGGTTACTGCTTCCAAACCGGAGATCATGCGTAATGTGGTTGTTTTGCCGCAGCCCGACGGCCCCAACAGCACAACAAACTCGCCGCTGTTGATAGTCATATCCAGCGGTTTAACGGCGAAGCTTTCACCGAATTTCTTTTCAACTTGTTTGAGTTCAATGGTTGCCATTATAGTTTTATTGACCCTTAACCTTTGCGGATCGCGCCGAAAGTCACACCGCGTAATAAATGCTTCCGCAGGGCGAAGGTCACGATGACCACTGGAATGAGGAAGGCTAACGAACCCGCCGCAATGGTTGACCACTCGACACCGCCTGATCCTAAAATCAACGGGATGCTCGGTGGGGCGGTACGCGCTTTATCTTGGGTCAGCATGAGCGCGAAGGCGAATTCATTCCACGAGAAGATAAACGAGAACACGGTGGTTGCTGCGATGCCTGTTATGGATTGTGGCAGCACGATTTTGCGGAAGGCTTGCAAGCGTGTATAGCCATCCACCAACGCTGCTTCCTCATATTCTTTGGGGATTTCGTCGATGAAGCCCTTGAGCAGCCACACCGCGAATGACAGGTTGAAACTGGTATACAGCAAAATCATGCCGAGGTGCGTGTCGTACAATCCCACTTGGCGGTACATCAAGAAGATCGGCACAGTCACCACAACCGCCGGTAACATGCGCTGGCTGAGGATGAAAAACAACAGATCATCTTTGCCGGGAACATCAAAACGGCTGAAGGCATAAGCTGCCAGCACCGCGAACACCACCGAAATGAGGGTCGATGCGCCCGCAATCACCAGTGAATTAAAAAGCTGCTTTGGAAATTGGCTCTGTCCGATAATTGCCCGCTGCTGCGAGAGTGCCACTTGGTCAGCCCAATTCAGATCGGTTCGCGCCCGAAGTTGGGTCAGTTCTTCCCCGTTCACCTGTCGCTGCTGCGTCATCAAATTGACGAAGCCTTCCATCGAAGGGGTAAAGAACACAATCGGCGGAACACTTACGGCATCTTTCAAGGGTTTAAAAGCCGTCATCGCCATCCAGATGACCGGAATGAGCATGATGATGGCAATAATCACCGCAGCAATGGCGCGTGTCAGACTCAAAGCTTGTGGTCGCCAACCAACTTTATCAACACGGGTTGAATAATTTACAGCAGGTACAGGTGCGGGTGAGGTTTGTGTTTGTGTTGCCATAATCGTTAACCTCCCCGTGCGCGATTGAGTGAGCGAATGTACAAGTTGCTCACCGCGATGATAATAATCAGAACGATATAGGCTAATGCACTGGATAAGCCGGTATTCAATTGTCCGGCGAAGGCCAAACGGTAGAGCCTGATTGAAACCGTTTCGGTTAAGTCACCGGGACCGCCTCCGGTTAGACCATAAACAAGATCGAACTGTTTAAAGGCTTCTATCGTTCGAAAAAGCACCGCGATCAACAATAAGGGCATAACCTGTGGCAAAGTGATTCTTCGGAACTGGAACCATGTGCCTGCGCGGTCAATGGCGGCTGCTTCATATAAGTATTCGGGTATAGCACTCAGGCCAGCCAAGCACAGCAGCATTACGAACGGACTCCACATCCACACATCGACAATGATAATCGCCCACAACACACGGTCAGGATCACCTAACCATTCGGGCGCAGTGTTGATGTTGGTATAGCCCAGTAAATAATTAAAGATGCCGTAGGAAGGGTTAAAAATAAGTTTCCAGAAGGTCGCCACCACAATTGGTGACAGCATCATCGGTATCAGGATTAGGGTTGTGACCAAGCCACTGCCCTTAAATTTGTTACGCAGCAGCAGCGCCAATCCGAAGCCGATCACGGTCTGTAGAATAACGGTTAAGAGGGCATAGCGTCCGGTTGTGGCAAACGCCGCCCAAAAATTTTTATCCGACAGGATCGACGTGTAATTCTGGATGCCAATCCACTCTGGCGGTTTATCAGCAATAACTGAATAGTTGGTAAAGCTGAGATATAAACTGTAAATTAGCGGGAAAATATTCATGACGATGAGCAGAATAATCGTCGGTAGGATAAACCATAATACTATCTTACGGTCGCTCATCTGCCTTTGAATGGTGCGCGCGCCCGTTGGCTGGGCTGATGGCATGGGTTGGGACACAAAACACCTCAGGTGATTTTTCGAAAGGGTTGAGCAAAAACCTCCCATCAATGGTATTGACTCCCTCCATCGCTTGCGGGGGAGGGTTGGGGTGGGGGTTAATTTCGTTACTTTCGATAACTTATTTCAGGACTAACTAAAAAGAAAATTGGGTAGGGGCGCACGACCGTGCGCCCCTACTTGTTTATCTATAACTTTTATCGGGAGACTGTTCTACTTGATGACACCGGTATCAATCAGAACCTTGTCCTGATCTTCAGCCAGTTTATCCAGTACGTCCTTGGCCTCACCTTGACCACCAACCACATAGCCGCTAAGTGCGCTTTGGGTAGGAGCCAACAGTTGGGCAAATTCGGGAATGTTCCAGAAGTCCTTGACGAAATTCATCGTCTGGGCAAAGGCTGCATTATAGGGTGTAGCCTTCAGGAACTTATCCGAATTCAACACGTTGATATTGCAGGTGTATCCACCGTAGTCTGCCCATGTCGTCTGAACATCTTCCTGCGAGAACCACTTGAGGAAGTCGAAGGCGGCTTGTTTGTGGGCATCATCAATGTAGTTGTTGATGCTCATACCCTGACCACCCAATGCTGCGAACTGCTGACCATCTGGGCCTTTAGGCATCACGAAGAAGCCGGTGACATCCTTGAATTTGTTGGTGTCGCTGACCAAAGCAGGCAAGAAGGCGAAGTAGTTCATGACCATCGCGGCCTGACCGTTGGTGTACGAGTCATTCATTTCTTGGAAGAATGAATTGGTGTTGCCGGGAGGTGCGAATGAATACAATTCCTTGTATAGCTCGAGCGCCTTCACGCAAGCATCGGCATTTACGACACCGAGAACATTGTTGGTCTCATCTTGCCAGTTGCACCCGTAGCTAAAGAAGACATTCTCGAAACCCATTGTGATTGCATCGTAGTCTTTTTGGGTATAGACGTTCACGCCGTACAGGCCTGCGTCGGGGCGGGTGAAGAACTCGGCAATGTCGCGCAGTTGCGCCCATGTTTCCGGCACGGCGAGGTCATAACCGTACTTGGTCTTGAAAGCTGCCATTTCGTCGGGGTTCTCGAACAAGTCCTTGCGGTAAGCAAAGCCGTTGGCATCGCCTTCGGTTGGATAGCCCCAATATTTGCCGCTGTCTGCCGGGTATTCGCCGTAGTATTTCAATGTGGCGGGCGTAACGGTTTTATCAATGCCATTGCTAACCATGAAGTCGGTCATATCAACATAATGACCCTGTGTTGCGCCCTGACCCACCCATTGGCTGTCACCAACGATCAGGTCAAAGGATGTACCTTTGGCTGCCCATTCGGTTGTGACACGGTCTTGGAATGTACCCCAAGGAGTCTGAACCACGTTGACCTTAATGCCGGTCGCTTTTTCGTAATCGTTACCAATTTGCTGTAAATAATTTGCGGGGTCCCACTGCGCCCACCAGATGGTGAGTTCGGAGACTTTATCTTGTGCTGCTACCGAGGCCGCACCACCAAATGTGGCGACCATCAGGATAGCGAGCATGAATAGAAGACCACTTTTCTTCAACATTTCTTTTTTAGCTCCTTAAACAAAGAACGGCAGAACTTGTTGCTAAACGAGTCGAAATATTCTTTTGAGACATTGTCTTTGATTTGTTTCTCCTTATTGCTATGTATACACCCTGTATACAACTATCCACTATAAAGTAACACACAACATGGAAGTCGGCTATGCGTTCTTAGAAAATTGCTTATTCGTGCTTAACAACAAAGGTATGTTCCAAAGCGGGGACAAACACCAACCAGAGCGATTCAAAAGGATAGGTTTCATTATTTTGATAAGTGACATTGTTTACTGCGAACAAATATTTTGTGGTTAAAGTAACACACCTCTCCACTGACTGTCAATAAAATAGCGATGATCGTTTCCATCTTTAAGGCAAATGTCTTTTCATAAAGTACTTGCTCTATATCATGAAGCAAGTTTTCATCACTTCTTGTGTTTGAAAAGCTTTGACGACATACACACCTCGACAAAGTCACATTAGAGATGTGTAGTCAATTGTAGGAAGCCATTACAGATCGTTTTTAAGGTCAGAAAGGTTCAAATGGTACATGCTATATCTGAATAGGTCTCAATGTCAGACTGGAATTTTGTAGGAAGTCATTT
>JBBQLX010000193.1:0-8730 GCA_038328375.1 Aggregatilineales bacterium
CGCGCGGCGCATCATGATTGCCCTCGATGACATTCAAGCGCCTGCCGTTTACAACATCATTTACACCCACACCCATTGGGATCACGTTTTCGGCGCGATGGTCTTTGGTGCGCCTACTGTTGCCCACGAATTGGGGCAGCGCCAACTTGCGGAGATGGCGACCCGTCCTTGGGGCAATAATTATGTGCAGGAAGAAATCCTTCGCACTCCCGCCCGTGAAACCAGTTTACGCGCCATGATGCGGGCAATGGAAGAATGGCGCAACTTTCGCATTGTCCAGCCGGAATTGGTGCTGACCAAAAGCATGACCATGGTTATTGATGGTGTCACCTTCGAAATCGAGCATGTCGGCGGCAATCATTCGCCCGATTCGGTGGTCGTTCGACTGCCACAGTCGCGGGTCATGTTCTTGGGTGATTGTTTCTATCCACCGCCGCTGCATCTGCGTAATCCCGGTGATACTTACGACTTCGCCATGATGCGCTCACTCATCCGCAGTGATGTTGATTGGTACATTGATGGACATAACGATCCCGTCTCGCGGGAAGTCTTTGCCCAGATTGCCACTAGCGAAAGCCTACCCGTGGATTCGCTCTAATTGTGCGCTATGATTCTCGGGTTCAACAGGTTTCTATCGTTAATTCTGCAATAGAAGGACAGATCATTATGAAACTCGGAATCAATATTGTAAGCGTCGTGTTGGCGCTCATGGGCATCGTTTGGTTCTTTCAGGGCATCGGTGTCATTCAGGGCAGCTTTATGAGCAACACCTCACAGTGGACGATTATTGGTCTCGTTTGCGTTGTCATCGCTGTGGGTTTGTTGATCTATAACAACCGGCGTAAACCCCAAGCCTGAAATTTATCACTTCCAAGTCCAATATAGGAGCCAGCCATGAAGAACCTTGTAAAACCTCTCATGCTACTCCTATTGTTTGTATTTGCGTTTCTAAATAGCGTAATTGTTCGACCTATATTGGCTCAGGATAATCCGAGTAAAGCTGTCATCGTGCAGGCGCTCCCCTATAAACCCCTTATGTTTAAAAGTATTAATCATATAGGCGAAATCACAACGCTCGGACACCTGCCTATCAAATTTCAGATCAATGATCAAGTCACTGAAAAAATTGAGTGGATTATCTGGTACGCGGATGAGATTATGCTCTCGCCCGACCAGAAATATGTTGCTTTTTCGGCTATAAAAAACGCCGAATACAGATTGTTTGTGTATCGTGTCAATGGTGATGAAGTGTTCACAATCCCCAATGAAAAAGAAGTCGAAATTCGCTGGTCGCCTGATAGTCGAGGGTTTGTTATTGCACAAACGAATTTATATAACCCTTCTGATCACGCCTTCATCGGCTATTTTGAAGTCGCATCCAAACGAATCATTCCGATTACGCCATCACTGAAAAGTCAGTTTATAAGATCATTTCAATGGTTAGATAATGAGCATTTGATATTTGAGATGCTCGACAACAACGAGACTACGTTGGAAGTATTGACACTTGATGGTCACACAACTGCCTTGTTTAATACTGATGCCCTACCAGATCAAATCTATAATTCAGTTTGTGAGCGTGAATGGTCAAAGCAAGAACAGGTCATTTATTTTAGTGTGGGGTGTGTTGGTGGAGCGGAATCGGTCGTCTTGCAAAGATTGTATAATGTAGACCTTCAAGGACATGAATACCTCGTGATCTCTCCAAGTCCTGATTATCTAAAGGATAACATATATCAGGCGCTTTTCTCGCTTGATCATATTGAAAACTACGACGAGAATACATATCTATTACAACAGGAATACCTATACCGTTTTGAGGTTGATGGTGCAATTGCCGCTTCTGATGTGACGTGGCAAATCCTTCGTGTAAGCCAGAATCGTGTTACCAGTATTTATAAATCGACTGTCGATCTCACAACGGGCTTTACCTACACCAAACTGTCGCCAGATGGCAAGTACTTTGCACTTGCCACCTATCAAAGGGACAGTAATGGCGACTCAATCAGAAGCAAAATACAAGTTGTTAATCTTCAAACAGGAACACTTGTAAGAAATATTGATGTACCCGGCCGGTTCTTCAGTTCCATAAAATGGTTGGATAATCACACATTTGTTTATAGTGGGGCTAGCGGTTCTCGTGATTGTCAATGCGATTCTCGCGATGCAAATCCCGAGGTCTTATTGATTGATCTTTCAAAACCTTCCGTACTTGATTTGACTGACCAATTACCTTCTACTGCTTGGTTATTCACGTATTCTTAGAACAAGAAAAAAGCCAGTCTGGTTTCCCAAACTCGCTTCTCTGCTTGATTTTTCTAAAGACTATCGACTACTGACTACTTCCGCCGTTCATCAACCAGATCAATCGCCTTCATCAGAATGTCCAATCCCTTCATGAGATCACCCGTAATATGCAGTCGGATCGCCCGACGCTCTTTACTGCGTAGTGCTTCCAAATCCCCGGCTGCCTGAGCCGTTTTCAGTGCGCCGAAGGTGAAACCCTCACCCGGAATATCAAGGTCGTCCGCGTCATCACTGGTAATCTGGATAAAGTTCCCGCTGTTAGGCCCGCCCTTGTGGAACTGTCCTGTGCTGTGCAGGAAGCGTGGCCCAAAACCGAGTGTCACTGCCCGCCGTGTCGAGTGGCGCAGTCTCCGCCGCATCTCTTCCATGGATGCCGTAATTTCGGTGGACATCGGCAGATAAACTTGGAGCGCGAAATAATCACCCGCCATGGTCGAATTAATAAAAGCTGCCAACATGCCTGTCAAATCACCACTGTTATAGTTGTGTTGTAAACAGAGTTCACTCAATAATCGGAGCATCTTTTCATCCGCGTACAACTCGACATTGTCCTCTTTGAAAGCATGTTCGGTGTAGGGGAAGCTGTCATTCTTGTAGTAGGTCAATAAACGGGCGGTGTTGTCCTTGCTTTCGGTCACGTTCGGCTCATCAAATGGGTTGATTTCGAGCAGCTTGCCCACAATAGCTGTCGCATATTCCCACCGGAAGAACTCCCCTGCCAACCCGTATTTGTTGGGTACATACAGAGTTACACGCGGATGTCCGGCTTCGCGCAGCGCTCGTATACCGTTATCCAGTTCTTCATTGCTGGGGTCATCATCGAGCTTCAGATAAATAATGAGTCTGTCAGAAGAATAATCATGCGGATGACCAACCGTTGCCCCAACTACAGGCAGGATACCCTTGCCCTCTTTACCCGTGCTTTCCGCGATAAGTTGTTCAATCCAGTTGCCAAAACGGGCGATGCCAGCGCTGGTCTGGATGGTAACTTTGTCTCTTCCCTTCTGACCGATTACACCCATAATCGCGCCCAACAAGATACCGGGATGGCTCTGCTCCGGGATAATCTCGGAACAGGCTTTAATCATGCGGGTGCTTTCGGCTGATAGGGCATCTAAATCAAGCCCCATCACAGCTGCCGGAACCATGCCGAAGTAGCTGAGCGCACTGTAGCGCCCACCAATATCCGCCGGGTTTAGGAAAATGTCGAGATAGCCTTTTTCCTTGGCATCGGTTTCGAGGCTGCTGCCGGGGTCGGTAATCGCAATGAACTGCTTACCGTTGTTCCCGCTTTTGGCGTAGAAATACTTGGCAAACATTTCGGTTTCAATCGTTCCGCCGGATTTGCTGGAAACGATAAACAGAGTTTTCTTTACATCAATCGCCGCTTCCGTCTGCCGGATAAATTGCGGGTCGGTACTATCAAGCATGTGAAATTCGGGGAAATCTACCTGTTTGCCGAAGGTCTGGTAAAGCACCTCCGGCGCGAGACTGCTGCCACCCATCCCCAATAACAAGATATGGCTGAAGCTGCCCGCCTTCACAGTGGCTTGCAGCTTCTTGAGCCGTTCGATGTCTATGGTTTTGTCGGTATCGAGCCAGCCCAACCGGTGTTCGATCTTGCTGATGATGTTGGGCTGGTCTTTCCATACGCTGCCGTCGTGTCCCCAAATTCTGGCATTCACCTTGTCAGCAGCCATTTTTGTTATGGCTGACTGGACGGCTTCACCGTGAATGCCCAGTGCTAAATTTTTTTTTTCGATAACACCTGCTTCCAGAATGTCGCGTTTTGCTTCAACCTGTTTGAGCAAGTTCTCGAAAGCTTCTACGAACAGCGTCACGCCGTCCGCCTGTAATTGGGTGGTTACATGATCCATATCAATGCCGACCTCCGCCAGCATGTCTAATGTATCTTGAACCTTATCCAATTCTTCCGTCAATGTGTCGGCTGCCGTGCCGTGATCTTTGAAGGCTTTCAAAGTCGCGGGTGGCACGGTGTTGACCGTATCCTTGCCGATCAAGCGGTCAATGTACATCGTGTCGGGATAAGCTGGATTCTTTGTGCCAGTGGATGCCCACAGCGGACGCTGTACCTGTGCGCCTGCGTCGCGCAATTTAGCAAAACTTTCACCGTAGAACATATCCATGAAGCGTTTGTAGGCCATCTTCGCGTTGGCAATTGCGGCCTTGCCTAAGAGTTCACGGTTACGGGCGACCGAGTCCAAATCACGTCCTTGTGCTGCACGGATATTGTTATCCAACATGCGGTCAATCATGACATCAATCCGGCTGAGGAAGAAACTGGCGACCGAAGCAATATTGCTGATGTCTCCACCCGCTGCTAATCGCCGTTCCAAACCACGAATGTAAGCCTTCGCCACTTCTTCGTAGTTATCCACCGCAAAAATCAGTGTGACGTTGATGTTCACACCTTGAGCAATCGCTTCTTCAATGGCAGGCAAACCAGCGGGTGTCGCCGGAATTTTGACCATCAAGTTGGGACGATTGACCGTTTTGTGCAACCGCAGCGCTTCTGAAATAGTCGTTGCCGTATCATTGGCGATCAACGGCGAGACTTCGAGGCTGACATAACCATCACGCTTGTTGGTACGGTCGTAAATTGGACGGAACAAATCGAGCGCCCGTTGAATATCTTCGATTGCCAGCTTTTCATAGATGTTATACGCATCCAAATCCAGCAAGTGGGTGATCGAACTGTCGTATGTATCCGACTCACCGATGGCTTTCTGGAAAATAGCCGGGTTCGAAGTGACACCGATGACACCAAATTCATCAATGTATTTCTGCATTTCACCGTTATCCAACGAATTACGATGAATAAAGTCGAGCCAGATGCTCTGACCATACTCCTGCACGTCTACCGGGGGATTTGTCATTTTTTTGCTCCTCTGCTTATCCACCGAGAACATGAAAGTCTAAATTTGAGAGCCGAGAACGTAAAAATTTATAGGGCAATATTTTGGAGTCTACCCTTAAAATACCATTTTGGGTGGTGACAAAATGCACAGATCATTCAAATATCAATCATCACTTAAAGTATACACGGAATTTAGCGACTTCGGTGGCTTGAATGGTGTTAGAAGCTCATTAGTTTGCCTGTGAATTTGCCTGCGCTTGTGCTTTGCGTCGCAGAGTAGGCAGTGCTAAAAACGCCGTGAGTATGGCTGAGATAGCCAATAATCCATTGACCATCCAAGCACCAAAAACGGCTCCCGACTGTGCTTCCAATTGAATCGACGGGGCTAGGCGCTGCGTTATTACCCAAACAACTTGGATAGCAATGCTTTGTTGTAAAAGGATCAAAGCCGGTATCAAGATTGCCACCAATGTAAGAACCTTGATGACGATAATAGGAACCATCAAATTCAAACCCCGATACAGTGGGCCTAATATTCCCCCGACAGTCCCCACAATACCGTATATCGCTAAGGTTGTTACCACGGGAATAGCCGGTATCCATTGGCGGCTGAAAATCAACGGCACGAGGAACGGAACCACCAGCGCGAACAGTGCATAGAAGATGGTTGCGCCAATGCCCAGCACCGTCAGCACCCGTAAGAAGTTGCGTCGCAACTGAATAAAATCCCGTCGTCCGATGGCCTGTGGCACAACCGCCTGAATATTATCGAACAGGGCAGACGCAAAAGTCGCTGGAATGGTCAGCGCCTTAAATCCTAATTCGAGATAACCTGCGGCAACTCTACCCGCAAAGATACCAACGATTTGCAGCGGAATTTCGGTATACAAGTTGGCAACATTTTTATCGACTGCATTTAAAAATCCGAAGCCTAAATAAGGACGCGTTGCCACATGACGGATTTGCCCTGCAACCTCACTTAATGCTGGATAAGGCACGGCGTAAGCACGGCGATAACGCTGATAAAACCACAGCGCCATCAAAAAGGTTGAAGTTGAATAGAAGATACGTGAAACCACCATGCCTTCAGGTGTCGGGCTGATGACCAGTGCCACAAAGGTACACAGGAGGAGCATAAACTGATTCAAGTTGGTTAGAATGACAAGCTGGCGCATCGCCCGTTGGCTTTGAAAAGTGGTCGTAATCAAACCATAAAGCATATCTGGCAGCACCGTGAACGACAGAAATGCCGCCAGCAAACCAATATGCGTGTCGCCACTGTAAGCGATGCCGGTGAGCGTTGGGCCGACTATCAGCAGCACAAGGGTAATTCCGACACCCCAAAAGAGTGCGACCTTCACGAATACGGCTAGCAGCTTTAGGATTTCATGCTCATCCTTTGCCCCGACAGCCATTGGTAATTGTGTGCTAATGCTGGTGTTCAGTCCGGTCAGATTGAAGGCTTGTGCAATGCTCAATACGGATTGTGCCAACGCCCAGATGCCATAATCACGCGCGCCCATCAGCCGAGCTACCAACAAGGCCGAAAGGAATGTGAACAATGTAATCCCGACTTTGCCCACCTGCAAAATCAGGGTGTCACGGATGAATTTGCGGCGGAAGAAAGTACGGAGACGTTCAGAAGCTACCACAAGCGCGTTACACCGTAAGCATCAAAGGCTGTGTCGGCGCTGATAATGGGCAATCCCTCTGCCATACTTTGAGCGATCAACATCCGGTCAAATGGATCACGATGATGAAGTGGCAAAGTGGATATAAGTTGTACGTGTCGTAATTCAATATCAATAAGGCTAATTGACGTAATATTCAATTGCCGCTGAATGAATTGGTCGAGAGGTTCTTTTGGAGGGTCAAATTTCTCTGTACGGATTTTTATTGCCATTTCCCACGGGCTAACAATACTTAGGAAAAGTTCATTGTTAAAATCGCGTAGAAGCTCACGAGCAACTTGGCTCAACTGCTTATTATCTTCAAGCATCCATAGAAAGGTATGCGTATCAAGCAGCAGCTTCATTACGCATACTCATCGAAATCATCAATTGGCGCATTAAAGTCATCAGAAATCTTAAATTGCCCTTTTGCAGTACCAAATTCCCGATATTTTTTCTTTGGTTTTTCGACCCGAACAATTTGATAAGTCTCATGTTCATCGGTCACAATTACAATTTCTTCGCCGTTTTTCGCCGCTTGAATGAGATCGTCTAAATTGGCTTTGGCTTCTTTAACGCTCATTTGGAGCATAGCATTACTCTCCTACTTATGGACAGCATCATTATACACTGCCAGCATCTCCCCTGCGACGGCATCCCATGTCTGGCGCTGGGCTTTGAGGCGACCTGCCACGCCCATTCGTGCAGCTAAAGCGTCATCATCCAACAGACGAATAATCGCTTGGGGCAGTTCTGCGGCAATCTGTGTTTGTGATACCAGCAAGCCTGTAACCCCATCGTCGATTGCATCTTCTGCTCCACAATCGGTCGTGCCAATTACAGGCAATCCTGCGGCACTGGCTTCCATATGCACCAACCCGTAACCCTCAAACTTCCAGCCATCATTCATTGATGGAAGCACGAACAGATTTGCACGGCGGTAGTAATCCAGCAGCGTTTCCTCCGGCACATGTCCCAATAAATGAACGTGGTCAGTGAGGTTTAGTGTGGCAATGGTTTCTTGTACCTGCCGGACATAATCCGGTTCATTAGTCAGGCTGCCTATAATTGTGCAATCGACATGTGGAAAACGTTCTAATACTTTGGGCATTGCTCGAACTAATTCTAACTGCCCTTTGCGACCTTTAATCGCGCCGACAGCTAACACCATCGGTTCGTCGGATTCAGTTACATGTTCAATGTGGGCGAATCGCGTCGCATCCACGCCATTATTGACGACTACTGTTCGAATACCCGGTAGTACTTGCTCCGCAACTTTCGCTGTGTAATGACTGACACAGACTAATGTTGATTGTAAGAATGCTCGTCGATAAAACACATTAAAAGGCCAACGCTCATGCTCGGCAATATGAACGTAACTGCCGTGTCCGGTAATCAACAGCGGACGTTTACCCACCACCGCCGCACCGAGTAGGGCATAGGGTTCGGCCAGTACATGAATTAGGTCACAATTACGAAGTAGTTGACTTACACGTGGTGTCTGCATTAAAGACTTGACTGTAAATCCACGTTCACGCGGTACGATTGCCGGTAAAATCGGATGAACTTCAACCCCTTCAAGCAGCGGACTATTTCGAGCGGCAACCACTGTTAGCCGAACGTCTGCTTTATCCAGCGCTTTGACCAAGCTCTAACTGTACTGCGCCCAACCATGCTTCATTGTGAGGTCAGGGGCGATGATGCCGATGTGGAGATCAGTCACATTCCCATTTCCCAATGTCGTCTAAAAGTTTTGATGATCTCCTGTTCGGTGGTTTTAGCCTGTAACTTTAATTGCCGATGATCTTCTTTTCGCTCGACGAATAATTCGGTGCTTTCATCCACAATTCCGCGATACCAAATTAATGTTTTGGC
>JBBQLX010000194.1:0-8671 GCA_038328375.1 Aggregatilineales bacterium
CGATGTGGCCGTGGCAATGAATACGGGTACACAAGCGGCTAAAGAAGCTGGCAACATGGTTGATCTGGACTCGAACCCGACCAAGTTGATCGAGATTGTGGAGATCGGCAAGCAGTTGTTGATGACGCGCGGTTCGCTGACGACTTTCAGCATCGCGAATGATGTGTCCAAGTATTTCGCGATTATTCCGGCGGCGTTTGCGTCGACTTATCCTGAATTGAAGGCGCTGAACATCATGGGGTTGGCAACACCCAACAGTGCGATTATATCGGCGGTGATTTTTAACGCGCTGATTATCGTGGTGCTGATCCCATTGGCACTGCGCGGTGTTCGTTATCGTCCGATTGGGGCATCGGGACTGCTGCGTTACAACTTGCTGGTATACGGCTTGGGCGGGTTGATCGCTCCCTTCATCGGCATCAAGGTGATTGACCTGATTTTGGTGGCGCTGCATTTGACGTAGTAATACCCCCTACCTCATAGCCACAGGGGAGGGAATAAATATGAGAGCAAGAGTGGGAGGGTCACAGACCCTCCCCTACGAAGATTGAAAAGTAGGGAAAGGTCTCCCCTTTCCCTACTAGAGTGTGACAGTAACGTAAGGAGAAAAATCATGACAACACAAACAGCAACAAACCGATTGGGGATTGAGTGGGGGCAGGTGATCCGTCCGGCGATTGTACTGCTGGTGCTGCTCACTGTATTGACCGGTGTGCTTTATCCGGCAGTGATTACCGGAATTGCACAGGCGGTGTTTCCAAATCAAGCGAATGGCAGCTTGCTGAAGGACAAAGATGGCAACATCATTGGCTCGGCTTTGATCGGGCAGCAGTTCAGCGACCCGAAGTATTTCTGGGGACGACTGTCAGCCACAGGGCCTGTTCCCTATAACGGCGCGGGTTCATCCGGTTCGAATTATGGGCCGTTGAATCCCTCGTTGATTGATGCGGGGCGCAGCGTGCAAAGCCGCGTCCAAGCATTACATGATGCTGAGAAGGCGGCGGGTGTGGATGATACCCAAGCAGTTCCAGTTGATCTGGCGACGGCTTCAGGCAGTGGACTTGATCCAGAAATTTCCCCGGCGGCAGCGACTTATCAAGTGGCGCGGGTGGCAGCAATACGGAAGCTGGATGTAGCGGTGGTGCAAAAGTTAGTTGACCAATATACCGAAGGCCGTTTCCTTGGGTTGATTGGTGAGCCACGCGTCAATGTGTTGAAGTTGAACCTCGCGCTGGATGCGTTGGGCGGGGCATAGAAAAAGTACTGAGTTCTGAGTGCCGAGTACTGAGGAAAGTCAGTACCCGATAGTCTTTAGAGAAAGCGGTGGACGATGATTCGCCGCTTTTGATTCGGAAAATGCAATTTGTGAATCAGAGATAGATGGTTTTCTGGCGGATTTGAGGGAGTGAGATGCCGAGTATGCGGAAAATTCTGCAATTTCTTCAGATTCAGTGGTGCATTTTGTGTCAGTTGCAGTGTTAGCCGTCGTCAGAGGCTCAAGCCTGTGCCTGAGTGAACAAAGGGCGCTGAAGCGCACTCCCAAAGCGAAAGCGGCAGGCCAAATGTTGAAAATATTGCAATTGTTGCAGTTGTGAATCGGTGGTTTTTGTAACGATTACAACATTTGGTAATTGTTAAGGTGCGCGGGAAATACCCTAACCCCATCCCACATCAGCAACATTCGCAGGCTCAGTCTGCTGATAGCCTGTAGTAACAGGGCAAGGGGGTAATACAATTATTCCCGTGAATAGTATATTCGAAGTGGGAAACGAAAGGGTTACATTTTGGAAGAACATTTTGTAACTCTTTGGCGAGGTTGGCGCTAACGGTTTTGAGGGAGATGGATTGTTAAGTGGGTTGGTAGAGCGTTTGGAAACCGTTTACGCCAGTTTGTGGATTTAAACTTAAACAATAATATCATCGGATGGCACATCATTTCTCATGTGCCATCGTTTTGTGTTTTAAGAGCGCAAGATAATCGCATTCAAACGTGAAAAGCGACTAAGTAGGCATTAGGCCAAGGACTGCACCCCATACGAGATGGGCGATGATCATTAAGGAGCGCCGTTCCGGTGGAAATTCTGTCGCTGGCGGTAACACACGAAATGCAGGAAGCCAACCTAAGTAACTTGCCGACCAGACCGCTAGCCCATACGAAACACCATTTATCAAAGGCAGAAAAGGCAATTTCTTAGCTATCACTGAATAGACCCCCGCTAATGTCATTCCATAACCAAAATGGCTGACCAGCGTAAAGATCATGTGTTGTGATGGGTTGAGAGGTTTACCAAGAACTTTTATTTCAGCGATGGTCGCTATTTCCTCCGGCGGCAAAGCATATTTTTCGTCGCGGGGAAGTGTTCTGTAAAGCAACTCCATGACGATGGTCATTGCTGTGGTACTGATTAATCCGGCAACAAGCGTTTTAGTCATAATTCTTGCCATTCCTGTGGATGCTATTTGAACATTTCGACTCATCAATGAACCTCTTATAAATCGGTTGCAACAAGCTGCATCGTTTGTATTTGTATCGGTATGGATTTTTGAAGCAATCAACCGCTTGCGAATACAAACCATAGTGGACTCAATGCTTTGATACACCCCCCAAGTGGCTCAATTACATATATCCCTTTAGGTATTAAACATCCCGCCTTTTGTACTATCTGAAAATTTACTTGATATACCAAAATTATCTACATAGCGTCTTATTTCTATTGGTTCTTAGTTCACACGTTAACAACGCCTGTGCCAGCGTTCCATGTTCTGGCTTTGGAATGTTTCAACGGGTGGACTAGAGGCACGATATAGATAACAGCCCTATTTGAAGGCAGATTGTGGCTATTCATTGTCATTTGTTAGTTCTAGGAGATACCCGTTATGGCGAAAAAATCCCGCCAAAACCAAGCTGTTGCACCGAAACAGGATGATTCTACTCAATTTGGTGACCCGCAGATTACGGTAGGCAATGGTGGTGAGACCCACCAGCAGGCAGGCGAAAACAACTCGGTCTTAACCACGCAGCAAGGAACTCCGGTTTCCGACGATCAAAACTCGCTTAAGGTGGGCAATCGCGGTCCGACCCTTATGGAAGATTTTCACTTTCGGGAAAAGATTTTCCACTTTGACCATGAGCGTATCCCCGAACGCGTCGTCCATGCTCGCGGTTATGGGGCGCACGGCTACTTTGAGACTTATAAGCCGCTGACTGAATACACCTCGGCGGATATTTTTCAACGTGCCGGAGAACAGACACCGGTCTTTGTCCGGTTCTCGACGGTGGCTGGTAACAAAGGCTCATTTGATTTGGCGCGTGACGTGCGTGGCTTTGCCGTTAAGTTCTATACCAAACAAGGGAATTGGGATTTAGTCGGCAACAATATTCCGGTGTTCTTTATTCAAGATGCCATCAAGTTCCCCGATCTGATTCACGCAGCCAAGCAAGAACCTGACCGCGATTTTCCGCAAGCGCAGACTGCCCATGACAACTTTTGGGATTTCATTTCGCTGATGCCTGAAAGTTTCCATATGATTATGTGGACAATGTCTGACCGTGCTATTCCCCGGTCATTTCGTTTTATGGAAGGCTTTGGTGTCCATACCTTCCGTTTTGTGAATGCCGAGGGAAAATCGACCTTTGTGAAGTTCCATTGGAAGCCGTTACTCGGTATGCAATCGGTCGTTTGGAATGAAGCGGTCAAAATCAATGGTGCTGACCCCGATTTTCACCGCCGTGATCTATGGAAAGCTATTGAAAGTGGTAGTTTTCCAGAATGGGAATTGGGCGTACAACTCTTTGATGAAGACTTCGCTGCCAAGTTCGACTTCGATGTGTTGGACGCAACCAAACTCATTCCTGAAGAAGAACTTCCGATTCAACGGGTGGGCAAACTTGTCCTGAACAGATTGGTCGATAACTTTTTTGCAGAGACGGAACAGGTGGCATTCGGCACGAACAATATTGTGCCGGGGATTGATTTCTCGAATGATCCTTTGCTGCAAGGGCGCAATTTCTCGTACCTTGATACGCAGCTCAAACGTCTAGGCAGCCCAAACTTTACGCACATTCCGATTAACGCGCCGAAATGTCCGGTTCATAACTTCCAGCAAGATGGTCACATGGCGATGACCAATCCCCAAGGCCGTACCAACTTCGAGCCGAATTCGTTTGGCGTACAGAACGACCCGCGTGAGTCTCCTGAGGGTTTCCACTCTTATCCTGCTCAAGAATCGGGGGAGAAGCTGCGTATTCGTGCAGAAAGTTTTGCCGATCACTACAGCCAAGCACGTCAGTTTTACATCAGCCAGACACCCACCGAGCAGAATCACATCATATCAGCACTGGTTTTTGAGTTGAGCAAAGTTGAACGACCCGATATTCGCAGCCGTGTGGTTTCTCATCTGCTCAATATTCATGATGAGCTTGCACAAGGGGTGGTAGAAGGTCTGGGGTTGAAAGAAATACCTGCGCCTGCCAAAGCCGCAGTCGCAACCCGCACCGACCTCAAACCCTCTGATGCCTTGAGCATCTTGAAGAATAGCCCACAGAGTTTCAAAGGTCGCAAGTTGGGTATTCTGATCACGGACGGAGCCGACATCAAACTGTTCAATGCGCTGACGCAAGCGGTCGCATCCGAAGGCGCAACATATGAGGTTATTGCTCCGACGATTGGCGGCGTAAAGGCCAGTGATGGCACTTGGATTGAAGCGCAGCAGAAAGTCAACGGCGGGCCGTCGGTGTTATATGATGCGGTTGTGCTTCTGTTTTCAGAAGCGGGTGCGAAACTTCTTTCACAGGAAGCGACTGCCCGTGATTTCATCTCCGATGCCTTTGCCCATTCCAAGTTCATTGGTTATACCGAAGCCGCATTAGCCCTGTTTGACAAAGCGGGACTTCGCGGGAATATGGATGATGGTTGTATCAGCATCAATAAACCGGCTGACGCGGCAACCTTCTTAAAGGCTTGTCATGCTTTACGCTTGTGGGAACGCGAAAACAAGGTGAGCGTGGTTTAAGGTCGATTCCAAGCGATACGTTTAGACGATGCCTGAAGGTGAGAAATAGGGTTACTACCCGCGATCAATCCGACAGGCATCGCAATGAAGTTCCCTGTTAATTTCCGCATGGCTGATCTGCATCAATTGTATGCCCGTTTGCGCGGTTTATGAGCAATTGCCCTACTTGATAAAAACTCATTACGCAGTTAACCCTCATCCTTGTATCTTAAAAACAGGGTAAAGGGTTATCATGAGGGGCTAACCGAGAAAATAATGCCTGTGCGTAAGGTGAGTGAATAACTCATTACGATCAATAAGCGCTTTACGGTTGGAATAACTCCCACAACTGCTCAATGATATTGCGGTTAAGTGTGAAAACGTGTACCAGCGTCGCAGTGAGCATAAAGGTGGAGATAATCAATGCCCAGATAAGTGGAGGTGGTGGAACAAAGGCAAAAAATTGAGGGACAAGGAAAGGCACAACCATCGTTAATGCTGTGAGAATAATACCCAACACGACAATGCGCCTATGTTCAATGAGGGTACGCGGCTCGAACAACTCAACCCCTGAAACATTCCAAAAGATGAGCGTACCAAACAGCGTGATAAATAAGGTAAGGGCGCTGCGGGCAACATCGATATTTTTGTCTGCGCCATAGTAAGCAACCACGTACATCAATGCCATGATAACCGCACCAATCGTGCCGCTGATGATGACATATTCCAACACATCGCGCCGGAACTTCGCCATGTGTTTGGGACGTAGGATTTTAAAAGCAATCAGTGTGGCGGGAATATTGACCGTACCCAACGTAACCCAACTGATTTGCGCTGGACTGGTGGGGAACGGCAGCGCCATAAAGCCCACGAAGAAAATCAGCACAATCGTGTAGAAGTTTTTTGCCAAAAAGAGTTTGATGCTGCTAAAAATCGTCTGAGTGATTTCTTTGCCTTCTAAGAAAGCTTTGGGCAGCGTTGACATGGCGTTGTTCAGCAGCACGATTTCGGACACATCCTTGGCAATTTGTGCGCCGTCGTTCATGGCAATCGCGAGGTGGGCTTCCTTCAAAGCAGGCACATCATTCACGCCATCACCAACCATCGCCACGTACTGTCCTTTGCTTTTGAGGGCAGCGATAATGCGCCGTTTGGTTTCAGGTTCAATGCGTGCGAACAAATCCGCGTTGATGACCGCCGCTTGCAATTCCGTGTCATTCATTGCTTCGAGTTGGTCGCCCGTATAAGACTTGTGAATCTGCATCCCCGAAGCCGTAGCAATAGAAGTGACGGTTTCGAGGTTGTCGCCGGAAATAACTTTGAGGGCTACGTTCTGTTGACGGAAGGCTTCCAACGTTTCCTGAATGTCGGGTCTGATCTGGTCAGTGAGTACGATCAGCGCTAAGGCTTCCGATACCCCTTCCAACTGACCATCTACCGGCATCTGTGCTGAACGGGCAAAGGCCAATATACGCAGGCCTTGTTCGGCTAATGTCTTGGCTTGTTGGGCGGCCTCAGGATTAACTTTGGCGCTGATAACACGTTCCGGTGCGCCGAGAATGAACGTTTCATCCGCGAAGCTGACCGCGCCCCATTTCCGACTGGAGTTAAAGGGAATCTCGTTAAGTTTAGCCGGTGTCGAGCCATTGCTAGAAACTATTGGCAGCACCTCCGCAATGGCAGCAGCCGTGCGGTTTTTATAGGATAAACTGTTCGTATACAAGCGTAGGTTATCCTGCAACTGTGGCAGGGTGCGGCTGTTCAGTGGAATAATTTGGCTGACCGTCAGTACGTTACGCGTGAGTGTACCCGTTTTATCAAAGCACAATACTGTGACATTCGCCATCGACTCGACAGCATTAACACGTTGAATTAGCGTTTGAAAGCGGCTGATGCTAATCGCGCCAATCGTGAGCGAGAGAATCGCAGTGAGTACCAAGCCTTGTGGCACAATGCTGCTCACAAAAACCACCAAACTGCGGACAATTTCTAAGGTAGTCAGGTCAGCGAGATAACCCGCAATCCCCAGCATCGGCAGCACAATCAGCATGATGATCAATGCCACTTGCACCACCGCTGCCAAGCGCTTCTGGGTAGGGGTAAGAACATTCTTGTAAACTTTGGCGATGGTTGAGAGGGTGTTGATGGTGCTGTTTTTGCCAACGCGTGTGACAACCATCACCCCTGTTCCCGCAATACAGAACGAACCAGAATGAATCTCACTATCAGCTTCTTTGAAGACCGCGTCCGACTCACCCGTTAACTGCGACTCGTCCATTTCGAGGCTGTCGCTTTGGAGGACGCGTCCATCCACCACCAGTCGATCACCGGGTTCAATCGGCATGACATCATCTTTGACAATGTCATGAATCGGCACACCAACCAGTTTTCCATCGCGCCACACCAGAATATCTTTAGCCGCCAGCGCTGCCAGTTGATCGAGCTTACGTTTGGCGGTGATCTCCTGAAACATGCCGAGGACAGAGTTGGTGACGACGCTGAAGCCCGCAAAAACCGCCGTCGAATAATCTTGTAAAGCGAAAACAACAATCATCAGGAGAAAAAAGACGATGTTGAAGATATTAAGGATGTTATCCCGTAGGATTTCCCAGTAGCTGCGTCCAACGCGGGCTTTAAACGCATTGCTTTCGCCACGCTGGACACGTTCCGCGACCTGAGCAGCAGTTAAACCAGTATGGATGGATGGTTGAGAGGCCAATGGTCTTTGACTCCTGCTTAAAAAGATTGTTGTTTATCATACCAGAGATTAACAACCTGAAAAAGCAAACGCGCGTTGAGATTTATGCGGCAAGTCCAGACTTGAATGCCGCGCAACCCATTGCTATAATCTAATTCATAAGGCTCCGTAGCTCAATTGGCAGAGCAGCTGACTCTTAATCAGCGTGTTCCGGGTTCAAGTCCCGGCGGGGTCACCTAATGACACCTGAAGTGAACCCTTAGCGGCATTAAAACCGCTAGGGGTTTTCTTTTCTCTAGACTTTTCCTCACGTGGCTGTGTTACCTTTTTCCCACCATTGCCATTCTTTAAGGAATGCAAATACGTAAATGGCGGGTGCAGTTCCAGTCTTATGATTGATCCTGCCTCATCGATTACCACCTTACTCACGATTTGGCGCAAGATTTCTCTCTGTCTCTTGAAATCCTGCCTCTTATATCGCTTACTGATTTCAGCAATTACATTTAGAGCTGCATCAAGAGAAGCGATATATTCCCTATTTTCCTGTTTTAGCGCTTGAAGTGCAAATTCGATTCGCTGCTTCTCTTCTTGATATTCTTGAGCAAGTTTTTGATACATGGGAGCCTGCATACCGTGCTCGGTAAATGCGCGCCAAAGATTTAGTTCTTTAAGTTCTACTTTTTGTAGGGCAGTCTTTAGCTGCTTCTCTTCCCGTCCTTGATGAGTCGCGTAGTGCGCGATATCTGCAAGATAGGCGCGGCGAATTTTTGGCAAAACTTCTGGTTCAATTTGTACGCGCTGAATAAGCAGCGCTATTTGCTCATCAATGCTTGTACAGGCGTAGTTGAAATTACTGCTCGGTACACAATAGTAAGGTGTGCCGCCAGCGGGACGTTTTGGGTTAGGTTTTGAGCATGTTAACTTTATTTGCTTTCCGTGAGCACGTTCAAGAAAAAGTATGCCCTGCAAAAGATAAAAATT
>JBBQLX010000195.1:0-8638 GCA_038328375.1 Aggregatilineales bacterium
TTGGAAGCGATCTTCTTCATCGGGGCTTCCAGCGCCTTGCGGACGATGGCGATACCGGTGTTTTCGTCGTCGCCTTCAAGCTTCAGGCCTTCGAGGGCGCTGATCGCATTGATAAGGGTAACACCACCGCCGGGAACGATACCTTCTTCAACAGCGGCACGGGTGGCGCTGAGGGCATCTTCCACGCGATGTTTCTTTTCCTTGAGTTCGGTTTCGGTAGCGGCACCGACACGAATGATCGCCACACCACCGCTGAGTTTCGCCAAACGTTCTTGGAGTTTCTCGCGGTCATAGTCACTGGTGCTTGCATCAATTTCGTTACGGATTTCAGCGATACGACCCTTGATAGTGTCGCTTTCGCCCGCACCGTCAATAATGACAGTGGTTTCTTTGGTGCTGACAACCTTAGCTGCGTGACCGAGGTCTGCCAAAGTGACGGTTTCCAGCTTGCGACCGGTTTCTTCGCTGATGACGGTACCACCGGTGAGGATGGCGATGTCATTCAGCATGGCCTTACGGCGATCACCAAAGCCGGGAGCCTTGATAGCAAGCACGTTCAGCATACCGCGCAGTTTGTTCAGAACGAGTGTTGCCAGCGCTTCGCCGTCCACATCTTCGCAGATGATGACCAGTTCACGCTTACCAATTTGGAGCAACTTCTCCAAAATGGGGACAATGTCCTGAGCAGCGCTGATCTTCTTTTCATAAATCAGAATATGGGGATCGGCAATGACAGCTTCCATCGCTTCGGTGTTGCTAACGAAGTAAGCGCTGAGGTAACCACGGTCGAACTGCATACCTTCAACGTATTCAGTTTCGAATTCGAGGCCCTTGCTCTCTTCAACTGTGACCACACCATCACGACCGACTTTATCCATGACATCGGCAATCAAGTTACCAATGGCGGGGTCCTGGGCGCTGGTGCTGGCGACCTTGGCGATTTCTTCGCGGGTCTCAATGGGGGTTGCCAAAGCACGGATGTACTTGGAAACGGCTTCGGTTGCGTATTCGATACCGCGCTTAAGCAGCATCGGGTTGGCACCCGCTTCAACATTCTTCAAGCCTTCTTTGACGATGGCCTGAGCCAAAACGGTGGCGGTGGTTGTGCCGTCGCCAGCGATGTCGTTGGTCTTGGTTGCGGCTTCCTTCAGAAGCTGGGCACCCATATTTTCATAGGGATCTTCCAGTTCGATTTCCTTAGCCACGGTCACACCATCATGGGTAACAGTGGGTGCGCCGAACTTCTTGTCCAACGCTACGTTACGACCTTTGGGGCCGAGGGTGGTGCTAACGGCATCCGCCAGCTTATCCACGCCAATCTTCAGGCTGCGGCGAGCAGCTTCACTAAAAACGAGTTGTTTAGCCATTGATACGTCCTCCAAACTGCATATAAATCATGTGATAATCAGCAAACGAATAAAGTCGAGAATTACTCAACAACGGCCAGAATGTCGGCTTCTTTCATGATGAGAAGCTTTTTGCCTTCCATCTTGACTTCAGTACCAGCATACTTAGCGAACAGTACTTTGTCGCCAACCTTGACATCGAGTTTAATGGTTTTGCCATCTTCGGTGCGGCCGGGGCCAACTGCCAATACGTGTCCCTGTTGGGGTTTTTCTTTTGCTGTTTCGGGAATATAAAGACCGCTAGCTGTGGTTTCTTCTTGCTCAATCGCTTCCACAATTAGACGATCAGCCAATGGGCGCAGGTTATTACCTTTTGAAGCCATTCCAATCTCCTCCTTCAGTTCCATTTTGTCTTAATGTAAACTTGATCACTCCAAACACCGTAACCACGAAAATTCACTGTTAATTGAACCCTCGTTAGCACTGATGCATCCAGAGTGCTAAATTATCTCCATTAGGATAGCAAATCGCCCATTAGCCGTCAAGAGCTTTTTAGCAAACTACCCTATTGATTGCTAATTCGCTGAAAAAGGCTTGCGTTTGCTGTGTAGAAAAGCTGAGAAATAATGTGAATTTGAGTGAGTAACAAAGGGGAAATTCGATGCGGTGTTTTAAGGAGCTAACCACAAGATAAAACAATTTTGGTCAAATTAGGATTGATTTGTTGGGAGGCAACTCTTCTAATCAGGGCGGATTAGTCGTTTGCCTGTGAAACCTTACCAGCAGCAATAACACTCTTCGCAAGATCATCAACCGAAGCGTTTTTAAGCAGGTATCCCAGTGCTCCAGCCTCTAACATCTGACGAACAGAAGCATCCTCATAAGCACTGGTCAGAGCGATCACTTGTATATTGGGGTGTTTCTCGCGAATAATTTTGGTGGCAGCAATACCATCCATTTTCGGCATCATGACATCCATCAGTATGACATCGGGCAAGATTTCGTCGCACAGTTGTATGGCCTCGACACCATTAGCCGCTTCCGCCACCAATTCCAATTCTTCGAAAGACGTAAAAAACAGGCTTAGCCCGCGACGTACTACGTCTTGATCGTCCACAATCATAATGCGAATACGTGTCATGTCATCCCCAACAAATTTAGCTTTTGAAACAATGAGCGAAACGATACTTTTAGTATTACACCCAATTACAGATTTATTTGTTAAGGATTGGCATAGCAGAAACGATCACAATAACCCTGAAAGCATTGTCAAATTGTAATCCTACGTTCTATTCAGGTTATATTAACTTTTGCCATCTGGATTACGTATATACTTTGGAAAGCGTTTTGTGCGCTTCTCAATGTCTAATCATCAGTAAGGAATCACATGCGTAAAACTGCGATTTTCCTATTCATGTGTTTGTGTCTGCTGCTGGCACTGCCTGCCACCGCACAGGACACAACCAAGGCCAAATTTGAATCTGCCGACTGCATGTTTACCGTGCCGAAAGACCAAAAACCAGACTGCGGTTATTTGACTGTACCGGAAGACCGCAGCCAACCGGACGGACGGACAATTAAGCTGGCAGTCGCGATTTTCCACAGTGACAACCCCGATAAAAACCCTATCCCTTTGATTTATCTAGAAGGTGGGCCGGGAGGCAGCGCTCTCGAATACCTCTCGCTGACCTTTGAAGACCGTTATGCCGAACTGTTGAAAAATCAGGACATCATCTTGTTCGACCAACGTGGTGTGGGGCGCTCCGAGCCTGCGCTGGATTGTCAAGAAATCACTGACCTGACCATGAGTTCACTCGACAAAATCTTGACAGTCGATGAAAGCATCAAAGAAGGCAATGATGCAGCAGCGGCCTGCGCTAACCGTTTGGCAGGCGAAGGTATTCATTTAGGGTCATACAACAGCGCGGAAAATGCCTCGGATGTTAATGATTTACGAATTGCGTTGGGTTATGATAAGCTCGATTTGTATGGCATCTCATATGGCACAAAACTGGCGCTGACGATTATTCGCGATCATCCTGAAGGGGTTCGCAGTGTGATCATCGACTCAATTTTCCCACCGCAGGTTACAAACAATGATGCCCCTATCAACTTTGAACGGTCACTGAATGTCTTGTTCAAAGGATGCGCGGCAGATGATGCCTGTAATACAGCTTTCCCCGACTTGGAGAAAGTTTTCTACGACACGATTGACCAACTGAATGCCAATCCGGTGAGCTTCCAAGTGGTTGACCCCAGCACATCACAAAAGCGCGAAGTCAAAATGGATGGCGACGGATTTGCAGGTACGATATTCCAAGCCCTGTATGCGACGGAAATCATCTCCGAACTGCCCAAAAATATCTATGATGTGCATAACGGCAATACGCGCTTCCTGAGCCTGTGGACGTTGTTGGAACTGAGCCAATTGGACGCGGTTTCAGTCGGAATGAACTACGCTGTTCAATGTACCGAAGAACTGTCTTTCGACACCACCACTAGCATTGAAGCGGTTCTGGCTAAGGTCAATCCGAAGCTGCAAGGATTCGCCCGACGCAATGGTATTGATGACAGCCAGATTGGGCTGTGTGCAACATGGAACAGCGCTAAACCCAACCCGATTGAAAACGAACCCATTAAGAGTGACATCCCCACGTTGGTGGTCAGCGGGGAATATGACCCGATTACCCCACCAGAATATGGCAAAGAGACAGCCGCGACACTGAGCAACAGCTATTTCTTTGAGTTCCCCGGCACGGGACACGGTGTTATCCCGTCCAGCGAATGTGCATTCAGCATCGCGCAGGCTTTCCTTAAAGACCCGACCACCAAACCCGATTCATCATGCATTGCCGATATGAAGGAACCGGCCTTCACAGTCGCAGCCGCGACGACGGCCTCAGTTGAATTCGAAACATTCACGAACACGAATGCTGGCTATAGCGCCGTAAAACCAAAGGACTGGAAAGAAGCCGCACCCGGTACTTACGCCCGTTCTTCGAATCCATTGGATGTAGCGGCAATTTCCTATCAGGCTCTACCGGGTGGGAATGTTGATCTGGTTCTTCCGATCCTTAGCGCACAATTTGGAGTTAAGGAGGGTACGGCAACGACCCGTGAAGCCAACGGCCTCTCATGGCGACTGCTGGCAGGTGAGTTGCAGGGTATACCGGTCGATTTAGCCATTACCGACTCGAACGGCAAGGTATACATGATCCTCGTGTTATCGAACGCTGAGGACAGAGATGCACTGTATGAGGCTCTTTTCATCCCCGCGATTGATGCTTTCAAGCCTGATGTGTAGCAGGTAAAGTATCCACTTTGATAACGGGACAAGCTGCTGGTTTGTCCCGTTTTTATTTGTCTTGCTCTCCTTAGCGGAACGTAATACTATTAGCCTCCTTGCTGCCTCGATCATACAAGGCAACAACTCATCCTGCACTTAAAGGAGAACCCCATGTCACAAGAACAATGGAGCACTGTAGACAGCTATTTTGACGGACTTTTCGCGCCATCTGATGATGTGCTAAACGCGGCACTACAAGCAACGGCTGACGCTGGCCTTCCCGCTATTAGTGTGTCGCCCAGCCAAGGTAAGCTGCTGTATGTGCTGGCACGGATGCATAACGTGCGCTCGATACTGGAGATTGGTACATTGGGCGGATACAGCACCATCTGGTTGGCACGGGCGCTTCCGGCAGATGGTAAGCTCATCACCCTCGAAATTGATCCGGCTCATGCGACTGTTGCCCGATCCAATATAGCACGGGCAGGATTTGCGGCGAAGGTTGACGTGCGGTTGGGCAAGGCGATTGAGTCGCTACCGAAGATTGCCGAAGAAGGCGCGGGGCCATTTGATCTGGTGTTTATTGATGCCGATAAGGTGAGTACGCCCGATTATCTTACATGGGCATTCCGGCTAACGAAACCGGGCAGCCTGATTATCATTGACAATGTGGTACGGAACGGCGCGGTAGCCGACCCTACGAACACCGATCAGCATGTCAATGGGGTGCAGAAAGCACTGGCGATGCTGGCAAGCGATAAACGGGTGATTAGTGCGGCGACCCAAACCGTCGGTAGCAAAGGCTATGACGGATTCGCGATAGCCTTTGTTACGGGTGAGTAGATACGAGACACGCTCACAATATTTTCAATTGAAAGATTAAGCTGATGAAATTGGAAAATCGAATCGCCCTTGTTACGGGTGGTGCATCTGGCATTGGACGGGCAAGCGCGTTGGCGTTGGCTGGAGAAGGCGCGACGGTTATCGTGAGCGATGTGAACGCAACCGGTGGTGAGGAAACGGCGCACTTGCTGACTGAAGCCGGACACCAAGCCATCTTTATTCCGTGCGATGTCACACGGGCGGTACAGGTTGATTCGTTGGTCAGGCGCATCATCAGTACGTTCGGGCGATTGGACTGCGCGGTCAATAATGCGGGTGTGGGTGGTGACATGACACCCACCGACCTGCGCGAAGAAGCCACATGGGATATGGTGATGGACATCAATCTAAAAGGCGTGTGGCTGAGCATGAAATATGAACTCGCGCCGATGTTAGAGCAATCACGCGGGTCAATCGTCAACGTGGCTTCGGCTGCGGGATTAATCGGCTTCCGTTATGCCTCGGCGTACTCGGCAAGTAAGCACGGTGTAGTGGGTCTTACGCGTTCGGCAGCGCTCGAATACGCCCGCAAAAATATCCGTGTGAACGCGGTGTGTCCGGGTTTTACCGAAACGCCGATGGTCAGCGAGATGAACGCTAACAATCCCAAAATGGTTGAGGCGACCATTAACGCCATCCCCATGCGACGATTGGGTACACCTGAAGAAATCGCGCAAGCCATCCTATGGTTATGCAGTGATGATGCATCATTCGTCACGGGTCACGCGATGGCGGTTGATGGCGGGACGGTCGTCGCGTAAAAACTTAGTCGCCTGCTGCGCGGAGCAACATCGTTTCTTGTACAGGCAAGTATTGTTCACCAAAGGCGGACATTGCCTGAACGATGCCGAAAAGCGCTTGGCCTTTTTCCGTCAAAGTATATTCAACACGCGGCGGGATTTCCGCAAAGGCTTCGCGCGTGAGGATGTCGGCATATTCCAATGTTTTGAGCCGTTGGGAGAGAGTCTTGGGACTCACATGACCCAAGGATTCTTGTAACTGCCCGAAGCGTTTCGGGCCGTTCATCAAATCACGAACAATTAAAATCGTCCACGTATCTCCAACGAGTTCCGCCGTCCGCGCGATGGGACAGTCTTGCTGTTTAGTTATCATAATGTCCACTTCGCAGAACATGTCTGCGTCTATTTGATTAATAGTTAAATTGTAGCACCATAGTCCTAAAATACATTTGGTTCCAGAAAGAATGTGATACTTGTCATTAGTAAATTATTATTTGAACGGATGCTTTTGGTAGAATCACACTTCAGAGGTTGTTAGACCAATTTTTATGGCGAATTTATTGCAGATTTCGCACAAATTCCGCTGAAATGGCAGGCGGGAAGCCCGCGTGATGCCGCTGAATTGACAGAAAATGCAGCGTGGTGGCCCGGCTGATGCCGCTGAGTGCAGTGATTGGCTCCCGTGTGTCCACCGCGTCGTCAGTGTCATGCCGTTGCAGTGGTTGGGAGGGAGCAATCCGCCGAAAATGCAAATACAAATGCAATTGAACCGCAGAGACGCAGAGAAAATGCAGAGAGAAGAGATTTAACACAGAGACACCATGACTCAAAAACACAGAGATAGATCCAGTATAAGGGATTATTGAGGGGAATGGGTTACCAAAATGTAACTCTTTCGAGACGAGTTTGCTAACGGTTTTGAGGGAGGAATAGATCGGTTCAGGTTGATGAGAGGTTAGGAAATGGTTTGATGGTGTTTTAGAACGCGTGATAAACGGAGTTTCATGAGGATGCTGCCGGAGAATAAGGGCGAATTAGCAACCCCTTCCTCTGCCATCTAGTCCAAAGCCTTGCGCCCCTACAAAATCCGTTTGAGAGATTAGATGTATGTGGATAAATTGCGGCGGACACGGCATGCCGTGTCCCTACAAAAATGCGATTTAGGCAGCATCATTACAGCGTTATTTAGGGATTAAGCCATTAGGATCAGAGTCGTGTCCAATGCTTTTTGCGAATGTGCGATATTGCCACGACAACGACGATTAGCCATGCTGCTAATCCGGCTAACGGTACAGCAGGCCACCACCACGGATGATATTCAAAAATGACGGTGCTTTCGCCCTGTGGAACCGATACACCCCGAAACATGATATTGGTACGGTAAATAGTGGCGGGTTCACCGTTCACGGTTGCGATCCAACCGGGATAGTAGGCATCCGACAGCACCAACAAGCCCGCTTGATCCCCAGCGTTTACCTTTACTTCGACGCGTTCGGCGCTATAACTCACGATGTCCACACTGGCACTTTGATCTAGAGATTGGGTGCTGCTCGCATTAATCAGATAATCGCCGATCACATAGGCTGATGCGCCATCACTGCTCTCACGATTTTGGCGCATGAGGGTCAAGGCGGCGGCTGTATCACTTGCGACTTGCACATCATGATCTGTAATGTAAAAAGCACGGGGCATAACATTCGTGTTTTCATACAATTTGATGTCACTCGACAAAATACGCTTCCACGGGGGTAAGGCGATTTGTTGAAAGACTTTTGCGCGGCTGTCAACCAGTGTTAAGGCATGAAGGGTTACAGGTTCGGTTGAACTTAAAACGAGTTGACTGATATTTTGCGGCTGTGGCAGTTCCCAACGTGCGAGAAAAAACACATCAAATGCTTCGACGGTCATGGGCACGTGACCATCAAGCAGCGGCGAACAAGTGACCGATGGGGCACAACCATTTGCACTAAAAAGCATATCAACAGTTGTAGCCGTAAAAGTGGGATCTACCGCGATTGTAGCATCCTCACGCCTTGTACTCGAACTGAGCGCAAATGAGAGCGATGTGTCATAAAACACGCCGTCCTTGACCAGATCAGCCGTTTTATCGGTAATGAGGTAGCGTGTGTTGCTCAGGTTGAGCCAACTTTGATCGGGAATACATGCCCCACGACACTCCGGCAGCGCCAACATTTCGCGCAGCCGTCCATCAGTCGAAGGATCACTTCCAGTTGGTAGCAAAAGTGTTGAGAAGGCTGTGTAATAACGGGTTGGCAGCAAACCACCATCAAAACCGTCGATGCTAGGAATGCCCCACCGTATTCCCAAATTGGGGCCAATCACTTCACGCAATTTAGTCGCCACCAGTGCGATACGTGTAGACA
>JBBQLX010000196.1:0-8410 GCA_038328375.1 Aggregatilineales bacterium
AGGAACTGAAGCAACTACACAGGATGCGTCAACGGCTCAAGCGGTAGATGGTGTAACAGAAACGCCGCAAGATCAGGCGACAATCCAGCCTACCGATACGACACCCGTTGCCAGCGATGTGCCTGTAACAGTTGAAACAACCTCCGAACCAACACTTGCCGGTGAAGCAACTGCTGAGGTAACGAATGAGGCGACGGTAGAGACAACCGTCGAACCTGAGAACACTCAAGACCCAAGTATTACCGAAACGGCTACCCTCGTTAGTACAGACCTTGCTTCTGAGGCGACCAGTGAAGCGACCGAATCGGTTGATGCCACTCGTGAGGTTGCACCTCTGGCTTTACAGGCTGTGCCATTGGCGCTCGAACCCGATATTGAACTCGGTGTAACCTGCCCGCGACCCGGCATCGCTTCCTTTACACTGCGTAATTCGGGTGGCGATATGCTAGGAGACGGTCATTACACTGTAAGTAATCCTGTGAAAAGCGATACATTCAGACTGGCTACCGGGACATCTATGACTTTTGAAGCGGCGGGTGATGCGACTGTCACAGCCGATTACACCACTAGCTCTGGTACGCAGATCTCTTTGAGTGCAACCGGACAATGTACCGGTGGGGCGACTCCTACCGCTACGGCATCTTCTACACGCAGTCCGACACGCACACCGAGTAATACCCCAACACCTTCTAATACGCCCACCCAAACGCTCATACCAACGATTACGCTGACTCCGAGCATCACACCGACACCCACTATTACCTATACACCGTCGATTACGTTGACAGCGAGTATCACACCGACACCCACTATTACCTATACACCATCGAATACACCGACGGCGACTGCGACCTATACACCGAGCAATACACCTCTGCCTACGATGACTTATACACCGTCAAATACACCGACGGCGACCCTCACGCCGACGATTACACTGACACCAACGACGACTTTGACACCCTCAATCACGCCGTCACCCACTGCTACGGCGACCCTGCAACCGGGAACGCCCTTGATTGAATTAAATGTGTCCTGCTTACCTGTCGCACCCGGTACAGCACCGCAAGCCCGCTTCCGTTTACGCAATGTGGGCGGCGATATGCTTTCAGCGGGTACTTATACGCTGCAAGAACCGGGTAAAGCCCTGCAAACACAATCCTTCTTACTTTTGTCAGGTGGCGTTAAGGATTTGATCGCGGCAGGCGATGCCGAAGTGGATGTGGCCTACAGCACGGTTGTGTTCTCCAGCGTGACACTGGGTGTTACCGGAACCTGCACCAAGACGCCTACACTCACACCGAGTGCAACCATAGCTGTAGCGACGAATACGCCTGTGCCGCAGCAATCAGCTCCGACATCCGTTCCTGTCAACCCGACCAATTCACCTGCGCCGCTTGCCACTGCCACATCCACACGCGTGGGTTCTGTAAGTGGTTCCGGTTTATCAACGGGTAACGGCTCTAATGGCGGCTCAGGTCAAGAACAGGGGCAATCTCAATCGCAGGCTAGTGCAGGTACGACCAATACTGTGGCTGCTTGCGGCATGGCTAACGCGACACTCGAAAATAACTTCCCGGTTATTGATATGAGAGATACGACCTGTACACCCCAAGACACCGTTTTGGAACGTCCCGCCGCATGGCAACCAGTCGCGATAGGCGGGGCAGTTTGCCCCGATTGGATGATTTACCACACGGATATTACAGGTGATTGGGAAATCTTCCGCTTGGGTAATTTGCCGGATGGTGTTCAGGCGGATGCGAACATCTCGCGCGGTTATGGGCGCGGTGTTTATGATTTGATGCCCAGCCGTTCACCTGACCAGATGTGGATCGCCTTCGCCACGAACCGCGATAGCAATTGGGAAATTTACATCTCCGCAGTCGAGCAATCGAACATCGAACGTATCACTTACACACCTGACGCGGTTGAACTTGATCCGGTTTGGTCGCCCGTTGGTGGCAATATCGTCTATGAGTCGAACCGCGATGGCAACTGGAATCTGTACATGTTTAATGTCAGTACCGGTTTGGAAAAGCGCCTCACCGATTGGGCTGGCAATGAGATCAACGCATCATGGTCACCGGACGGCAAAAAAATCGTCTTCCAGAGTGATGAAGAAGGCTTCTGGCAAATTTACGAAATGGATGTGACTACCCTGATTTATCACCGTTTGAGTGATGGGATTGGTGACGATCATGGCCCGCAGTTCGCAGGCGATGGTCAGCATATTGTCTTCCATTCATTACGTGAAGGCGTTAAAAGCATCATCTACACCATGAACGCTGATGGTAGTGATGTAATGCCCATATCTGATCCATCAGGCTATGCCATTAACCATGCGTGGTCGCCCGATGACCGTTTCATTGCCTATCAGTCGGATGTGGATGGCGACGAAGATGTTTATGTCTACGAATTGGCGACGAAACTCACCCGTAAATTAACGGATAATGGAATCAATGATTATGCGCCGACATGGTACTGTAACGCGCCGATTGTGGCCTTCACATCCGATGTTACGGGCGACTCAAACATCTTTAGCGCCAGCGTACTGCCCATTAAAGGTCAGCCGTTGAACATTGAACAGTCCGCCAGCCAATTAACATTTGATACGGCCTCGGATCAATATCCAGTGGACTCGCCATCGGAAGAGAGTGCCAGCCGACAAGACAGCTTGCCGTCACCGATCAAGAATAAGTAAGCAGCACACAACGGCTGAATCAAAAGGAAGAGTCACAGACTCTTCCTTTTGTGTTTATTCTTCAGTTGATATTTAGGGTGTAGTGATTTTGTAGGTGGCGAGGTTGTCAAAGACGACATCGGTGCTGCTGTTGGGTGAGGCGGCAATCGCTAAGCCTGCGTAACCGGTGGTATAGGTGCTGTCGTGGGTTTCGATCAGCAGTTTATCGTTGACATATAAAGCCAGTGAGTCATCAACACAAACCGCGCGCATGGTATTTTTGTCGATGCCGGTGTGGATGGCATCCGAGGATTTCCACTCGACCAGCGGTTTGATGTCGTCGCCTTGTCCGATGCTGATGGAATAGTAGCCATCGCCCTTAATCATAAAATAGTAGCCATCGCCATTATCGGTTTCGTCGGCGCGGCACATAATGCCAAACGCGTTATGGGTCGCATCGGGTGACATGGGTGTGACTTCGACTTCGAGGACAACGTTGTTATGCTGTTCTTTGTTTAAACCCCAGACGTAACCTTGGTTCAAGGTTGACATGCGGTAAACGCCGTTCTCGACACCCAGTTGAACCCCTTTTGGACTGGAATATTCTTCCCAATCATCTTTGTGGGTGAAGGTTTCGAGGCTCAATAGAGCAGCGCGAATTTGCTTATTGCCTGTCAAGCTCAAGGTGAGATCATTATCCGCTTTGACAGGAATGACATAGTATCCCGACAGGAACATGAGGACGATGTAGGTGTAGTAGAAAACATGTCGTAAACGGGGTGAGTAGATAAAACGGTTCATGTGTTAAGTGTTACTCTCAATTAGCTTCATTTTTACTATAATGGCACATCGTCAATTTAGAGTTAATGAATAGTTGAGGTTATTCTTAAATCCCGAAGTGATATTAACAATAGGTAAAAAGACCTATGTTAACCTTTAAATGAAGTTAGTTAGGTGGCAACGGGCGGTAACTCTACCGTTTGCCTTATAAGATTGCCATACAAATTCTTTGGGGCAACTTGCACAGCACAAGGCTAAATCAGGCGAAGACACGAGGGGGCTTGCCGTGCGACTTATGGGTTACAGTTTTGTGATATTTGTTGTTTAGGTTGCAACAGGTAACGACTCTAGTGCTTGACGCGCCAGTTTGCCGGATAAGCCATTTGGATTAAGTTCGATAGCGCGGTTAAAGTGGGTGCGGGCGACTTCAATTTCTCCCAGCCCTTTATGGGCATAACCGATGCGACGGTTCACTTGGCTAGCCGTGCTGGCGGGCATTTTGGCTAGGGCTGCCAGCGCCGTTTCTATTGATGCTCTAGCGCGGATGGTATGTCCTGTTAAAGCCAGTGCTTGGGCGCTGATAGCGTGTTGTGCAGCATACAACACAGTGTGTTTGGGCAAAGTGTTAGCAAGGGCAATATCGAGCAACTCAACGGCTCTTTCGGCATCCACTTCCTGATCGAGATACCATTCACCCAGACTCACATAACTGAGTGATGCAGTAGGGCTGATTTTGATAGCTGCTTCCAGAATGGGTACGACCTCCTCCAAACGTTCTAAGTGAATCAAACATTCGCCAAGGACGATCAGTTCAAGCATAACATTCGGAAAAGCGTAATCGGTGCATGTCGTGAGCAGCTTGCGGACGATGGCTTCCATCTGAACGAAATCCTGATTTTGGTAGGCTACTCCAACACGAAAGTATTGCAACCGATGACTGAAAGGTAAAATCTTGAATGCAGCATTGATACGCGGCAAGCCACCTTTGCTAATCCAGAGCATGACCCGCTGATTAAGGAGATAAACGATTATAGGCAGGATGTAGAGAAATATCGCGATCAACGGCGCATTGAGGATGTAATCATGTCCAATCAGAACAATCACGACTACCGCACACATCCATAAAAAACCGCGCAGTTCCCAGATAACCGTGTATGTACTGGGACGGTGAACAAAAGGTGGGGCATAAGCGATGATTCGCGCTGAATATTGTCGCAGGTTACGCCACGCGACAACTGCTGGATAAACAGTGTGAACCACAAGCGCGACCACTAGAATAACGATCATCACATTGAGTACTTGGATGTCCATGAAAGGGAATGTATCAACTAAAAATACGAGTCCCAAAGTCCCAACCATTAACACAACCAGCCCAATTCGGATATAGAGTAACCATCTATTGTAACGATCTGTTTGAGTCTTTGATTGTTCAATCTGTTTCTTGAGCGCATCTAAATCAAGCGAGTCGTGCATAGGGTTTGTCTCTACACTAAGGATGTTTATAGACAGTTTAGCATTAGGCACATCTTAGAAGGTGTGAAGACTATCTTAAATAACCTCAGTTTTGGATAAGTAACTTCTTAATCAACAGAATGGTTTGAAAAGTCGAACCAAATCACGTTGACAGTTAATGAATTTATGTTCTATAATAAGCTATGTTTCTCTCTCAAAATCCCTTAGTCGTATTCTTTTTAGCATATTGTGCCAAATCCCACTGTGGGATAGCAGTCAATCAGTTTTGCACGTTCAGCGGCTTGCTCCCCTATATCCGCCAATGCACAAACTGCAAAAATGCAGCGGTGGCAGCAGCGGAGCCATCCGCTGCACTTGTGGCATTTCAGTGGCATTGAGCGAGCCTCCCGCCGTCACCAAAATGTCGATTCAGCGGCATCAGCCGAGCGATCTGCCAGACATTTCAGCGGAAAATATGCAAATGATGCACAACTTGCGAATCATTTGCATGATTGACTGCAATTCATCAACCTTATCCATAACTGACGTTATTTAGGTTGTGGCAACCGGAATCAGTCTCGCTTGCAGACGACGGCTAACGGTCAGTTCGTAAAGTCCGGCAATTACAATCGACAGCACAAATAAAATGACCGGTACGACTTCCAAAGTGCTGAGTTCAGCCAATTTGCCAGCAACTGCCGGTAAGATACCCACGCCAATACCTGCCGCCGCTACCATAAAGCCAATGGCATTTGCCCCATGCAGCGGGCCGAGCTTTTCTTGGAGGTAAGTGACCATTAGCGCCCAAATCGGCGCGAGGCAGAAGCCGTAAACTGCCAACACCAGCGTCACCAAGTAAATCTTACCGCCAAATATATCAAGCAGCAGCGTATTCGGCAGTGGATTGACGATGAGCAAGAAGGTCGTGACAATCAGGATAACCGAACAGGCGCGGATAAGGGTGCTTGGTTTAAAGTAAGGTAGGATAATGCCGAAGAAAATACGTCCGGCGGTAAAACTGCCCTGTAAAATGCCCAATGCTAATCCGGCTGTGACCGCATCAAACCCTCGTCCAATATTGAGCAGCGGAGATGTCCACGCCGTTCCCACCGCTTCCAATCCGGCATAGCATAGGAAAATGACTAGACCAACCCACACCAATGGCAAGCGAAGTGTTAAGCGGGCAGAAATCCCTGCGTGTGTTCCTTCTTCATGTGAGCCTCGCCCCACGTTGACCCAGCGCGAGCGCGTCACCAAAAACAACGCGGCGACTATAAAATAGGAAATCGCCGCGACCACATAGCCTGTTTGCCATGTACCACCTGCGTTGCTCAGCACCGTCTGGATAATAAAAATCCCTGCCAGCGTACCCAAGCCGAAGCTGGCATGTAACCAATTCATCAAACGGGCGTTAAAAACCGCCGCAAAGTAGATGTTCATGCCGGAATCAAGCATGCCTGATCCTAAACCCGCCAGCAAACCGGCAGCAACGATCATCCACCAAGAAGGCAGAAATGCATAACCGAGGAGAGCAATACCCGCTGAAAGTGCGCCCCCCAGAAAGAGTGTTGATGAACTAAAGCGCCCGAACAAACGTCCGCCAAAGACACTGGCAAGGGAGTAGCCAATGGTGGTGGTGATAAACAACGCCCCGACATCACTGAGTCCCAACTCGAATGTTTTTTGTATGGAAGGCCGTTCGATTGATGCCCACGCGATACCGAGCATTGCACCGGGAATCCCCAGTACAACAAAACTCAAATAGGAGATGATGACAGCTAAGTAATCGGTTTTGGGGGGCGTTGAGGATGAGGTCACGCAGCTAAACTCCTAAATGAAGTCGACATAAAGAATTGGGGTTTATTATCAACGGCTTGATCAGTTTTCTCAATAGCGGCGCAAAAGTCGGCTTTTTGGGCGGCTATTTACAATGGGCGAAAGGATTTCTGTACAATCCGCGTAACCATTTCGTCCTACACTAGAGAAGAGGATTAAACCACCGAGACACAAAGAACACCGAGAATCTCTGTAGAGAAAATTCTTGGCGATTCCTCTCTATGTTTGGAGCGATAGCGGTATGACACCGACGAAAAATATTGTGTTGGCGGGATTGGGGCCACATGCCCGCCGTATTTATTACCCGCTGCTGGAAAAATATGCCGCGCAGTATAACATTCGCCTGCTGCTGGTCATTGATCGCCTCGAACAACGCGAGGCAATCAACGAGTATTTGTCGGGGCGAAGCCTGCAACCGGAGCAGCTTTTATTCATTGATGACGACCATAATGTAGACGAATCCCCCGGTGATGAACTGCTGTCTACCCTGCGCGATTTGAGCCGCAAACATCATATCAGCGGCATCATCATCGCGACCGAACCGCGCGCCCATAAATTTTATGCGCTGTGGGCGATTTTAAATAACATTCATGTGCTGGTGGATAAACCGATCACCGCGCCGCCCGGATCGTCGATTGATGTCCATGCTGCGCGTCAGGTTTACGCCGATTATGCCGACTTGGAACGCTGCCTGAATATGTCGAAGTCCAACTTCATCGTACAGGCGCAGCGCCGCAGTCATGCCGGATATAAGCTAGTTAAAGATTATCTGGAAGATTTTGTGCAACACTATCCGATTCCGGTGTCCTACATGGATATTTATCACGGCGATGGCATGTGGGTCATGCCGGAAGAAATCTACGGTCGCGAGAATCATCCGTATAAATATGGTTACGGCAAGCTGATGCACTCCGGCTACCACTTCATTGATCTATTCGCGTGGCTGGCGGAAACCAACATGCGCTTGGAGGCCAAACGTCCCAACAAAGCGGAGATCACAGCCCGTCGCTTCGGGCCCTATGACTTCCTCAACCAGATGACGCAGGAAGATTACACCACCTTATTTGATGCCAATCTGCCGAGGGCATGGTTCACGCCGGAACGCATGAACGGCCTCAAGAATTTTGGTGAGCAGGATGTGTATGTCATGTGCCAACTCAAGCGGGATGATGTGGTGGTGACCACCAGTTCCATCAACTTGCAGCAGAATTCGTTTTCGCGCCGTTCGTGGATGAAGCAGGCCAGCGATGTGTATAAAGGGAACGGACGAGTACGGCATGAGCGCTTGAACTTGCAGGTCGGCAACTTGCTCAACATCCAAGTGCATTCTTACCAGAGTTATGAGGTCGGCAAGCGTGACGTGGAAACTGAAGGTGCAGGTGACGAAGACCACTTTGAAGTCGATATTTACCGTAACGGCGGTGTAGTGGGTGGCAAGCCGTTCGAGACCTTCAACATTGGCGCACAGTCGCGCCACGATGCCAACGACGACAAAACCTTTTTAGGCCACAACGAACACGCCCGTGAACTACACTTCCTCGATTTTCTGGAATGTCGTCCCGGCCCATCGCACTTCAACTCGCACCGCATGACTGTCCAACTGCTCTCCGGTATTTGTGAGGCACTGGCTCATGTGCAGGCGGGCAATCCGCAGCAGAT
>JBBQLX010000197.1:0-8229 GCA_038328375.1 Aggregatilineales bacterium
GTTTAATTTTATCCATCATCGTCCTTTGGGTGCGGTCAAATCTGTTCTTGAGTTACTCTGAACTTATGTCCCACCCTCAATTACGTTTTTAAGCATATGAATGAGGCTAAGACCAAAGCCCTAGAAATTGGCAAACGTGAGCAGGTGGGCGTAGTATTGCATGATGAATATGGAGAAGTTCATCAGCACATTCGGCCTGTGGGTGGTCGATAAGCCTCAACTGAAACTATAACGAGGAGTCCGCTATGGATAACGTCTTTAATCCGCTATTGAATCCCGATTTAGGAGCCATTCCTGCTGGTGATTCAGATGTGAACATAGAAGCGCTGCGCCATTCTGAAGACGTTGCCGACGAAGCAGCGGCTACTGGCGGCCTAACAGACTCGTTGAACCGTTTGATTCATGTGCTTCATGAAGGGCAAGAAGTCTATCAGCAAGCCGCTGAACGAACCAAGTCAGATTGGCTGCAAAGTCTCTTAAAAGGCTACAGCACACAGCGAGAACAATTCGTCACCGAGTTGTCTAATCTCGCAGGTGGGTTAGGTGTAGCGCCAGATCTCGGTTCGTCGGTGGGTGAAGTGCTACATCAGGCATGGACTGATCTCAAAGCAGCGGTTGTTGGTGTTTCGGGTGATGATGTCGATGTTCTCGCCGAATGCGAATCGACCGAAGATGCCACCAAAGAAGTTTACGAAAAAGAATTACTTAAAGGACTGCCACCGCATATTCAGGATGTCGTCCAAAGGCAGTATCAAGCGATTATGAACGCGCACGACCAAGTGCGTGAGTTGCGCGATTCAATTCCGCATTAAATTTGTCGAGATACACTTCAAGGGCGTGAATATCAACTATTCACGCCCTTTTTTGTTTGATTAGGGAATGACGGCGGTTGCTTCGATTTCGATTTTTGCTGCGTCCTCGACCAAAGCGGTCACTTGTACGGCGGTCATAGCCGGATAGTGTTTGCCAATGATCTCCCGATAAACCTCGCCTAACGCCTTACCGCAATCCAGATATTCTTGCTTATCAACCACATACCATGTTAGTCGGGTGATATGTTCCGGTTTGCCACCCGCTTCCGCTAGTATCGCGACTATGTTCAATAGCGCTTGGCGAGTTTGGCCTACGAAGTCATTGCTCTGAAACTGACATTGGGCATCCCAACCGATTTGTCCGCTAATAAACACGATTTGTCCACTGGCAGCCACACCGTTGGAATAGCCGCGCGGTTTAGCCCAATCGGGCGGTTGTAAAATCTGCATCAGGTCACATTTCCACGACGTTGGAATTCAGGCTTTTCCCATATGCGTTGGCTGAGGATGTTCGCCAGAATTTCGACTGTGTCCCAAATGTCGGCATAACTGACGTACAACGGTGTAAAACCGAAGCGTAAAATGTTCGGTTCACGGTAATCACCGATAACGCCCTGAGCGATCAATGCCTGCATAATCGGGAAACCTTGCGGATGGCTGTAGGAGACTTGGCTGCCGCGAATGTTGCCATCACGCGGAGTCACCAGTTCTAATCTGGTGTCGCCACAGCGTTCCTCAACCAGTTGAATGAACAAATCACCCATCGCTATTGATTTCTGCCGCACCTGCGCTAAATCGGCCTCTAACATCACATCCACGCCGCATTCCAGCGCGATCATACTCAAAACTGGTTGTGTGCCTGCCAGATAACGGGCGATGCCTTCAGCGGGTTCATACTTCCAATCGAATGCAAAGGGCTTGCTGTGTCCCATCCATCCGGCTAGTGGTTGACTGAAATCCGCTTGATGACGCTGTGCCACATAAACGAAGGCTGGCGCACCCGGCCCACCATTGAGATACTTATAACCGCAGCCAATGGCGAAGTCCGCATTTGCACCGTTCAGATCAACCGCCATTGCACCCGCCGAATGCGCCAAGTCCCAGATAACCAACGCGCTTTTAGCATGAGCATGTGCCGTAATGGCCTTCATATCGTGCATAGCGCCTGTTCGGTAATTGACATGGGTCAGCATGACAATTGCCGTATCATCGTCAATCGCGTCTATGATTTCAGCGGCAGGTTTCAGCAGCAGTTTGTGGTCGCTGCCGAGGAGTTGAATAAGCCCTTGTGCCATATACAGATCGGTCGGGAAGTTATCTGGCTCGGAAATGATGACATGCTTGTTTGGATTGAGTTTAACCGCCGCTGCCAGCACCTTGAACAAATTGATCGAGGTTGAATCGGCAACCACCACTTCATTTTCATTTGCACCGATCAGTTTCGCTATCTTATTGCCGATGCGGCGTGGCATTTCGTACCATCCAGCGGTGTTCCAACTGCGAACCAGTCCGTCGCCCCATTCTTGGGTGATGGCTTTTTGTAGACGACCTTCAACCGTTTTAGGCAGTGCCCCCAATGAATTACCGTCGAAGTACAGCACACCTTCCGGTACATAAAATTTGTCGCGGAAACTGGCTAACGGATCACTATAGTCCATTGCGACCAGTGCATCGCGGGTGAGGTTAGTAGATGTTGTTTGGGTAACGGTCATGGTTGTCGCATTCCTGTTTGCCGTAGGGCGAAGCGTTGTAACTTACCGGTATTAGTACGCGGTAGCGCTTCCAAAAATTCAATGGCGCGTGGATATTTATAAGGCGCAATGATTTGCTTGACGAAATCTTGCAGGGTTTTAATCATGACGGCATCGCCTGTATAGCCTGTTTTGAGAACGACGAAGGCTTTGATAATCTGTCCACGTTCTTCATCCGGTGCGCCTACAACTGCGCATTCAGCAACGGCTGCATGTTTCATCAGTGCTTCTTCGACTTCTGGCCCCGCCACATTGTAGCCAGCCGTCAGGATAATATCGTCAGTCCGCGCATGGAACCAGAAATAGCCATCTTCATCCAGCATATAAGCATCGCCCGTCAGGTTCCAGCCGTTATGGACGTAGTTTGTTTGGCGGTCATCTGCTAGATAACGACAGCCCGTCGGTCCTTTGACAGCCAATCGTCCGATGCTGCCGCGTGGGAGTTGGTGTCCTTCTGCATCAAGTATACAGGCTTGGTAACCCGGAATCGGTTTGCCTGTTGCGCCCGGACGCACATCTCCTTCCTCAGCCGAGATGAAAATATGCAGCATCTCAGTCGCGCCGATGCCGTCGGTCATTTCGATGCCGCTGGCCTCTCTCCACATCGTCCGCGTTGAAACGGGCAGCGCTTCACCCGCCGATATACATTTCTTGAGTGATGAGAGATCATAATTCTTCGCCAAGCCGGACATCTGGCGATAGAAAACAGGTGACGACCACGTCATTGTGATTTTAAAGTCTTGGATCGCCTTGAGCATAATATCCGGCGACAACTTCTCCAGCAGCACGGTTGAGCCGCCGACACGCATCGGAAATAAAAGAATGCCACCTAAGCCAAACGTGAATGCAAATGGTGGCGTGCCGATACAAATGTCGTCCGGAGTCATATGGGCAATCGACTTGGGGAAGCAGTCGCAAATCGCCAGCACATCCCGATGAAAGTGCATCGTTCCCTTTGGCTTGCCCGTCGTGCCGGAGGTAAAAGCAATCAAAACGGTATCATCAGCCGCTGTATCGACCGCTTTAAAGTCCGGGGACTTGCTTGCCATCCGTGCTTCTAAACCGTCGGCTGATGTGTCATTAAAGTACACAATTTGCTTGAGTGTGGAGCAGCGCTTTTGAGCCGCAATCAATTCTGTATCCAGTGTTTTATCGGAAATCGCAGCATTAACTTGGCCTTTTTCGATGACATCCACCAGTTCTTTTTCGCGCAGCATCGCCATCGTCGCCACCACGATCATGCCTGCCTTGACGACCGCGTACCACAGCACTGCCATCATGGCACTATTCGCACCGCGCAGAAGTACCCGATTGCCGGGGAGTAAGCCCATGTCGTCGGTGAGGATATGAGCCACCTGATTGACTTGCTCCAACATTTGGGCGTAGGTCATTGCACCGCTGTTGTTGTAAATCACCGGATGATCGCCCCAACCGTCGGCGACATGCTTATCCAACAGTTCCACCGCACAGTTAATGCGCTCGGGGTATTGCAATTCGGGTGTCTCAAATATCAGTTCAGGCCACTGGTCGCGAGGTGGCAGGTTATCCCGCGCGAAGGTATCTGTATGCGATGTGTAACTCATCGGGGCGACTCCTTTAACAATGATCGGGCGATAATCAATTTCTGGACTTCAGTTGCACCTTCATAAATGCGGAGGGAACGAATTTCGCGGTAGAGTCGTTCGACAATTTCACCGCGCTTCACACCCAATCCGCCAAAAATTTGTACGGCTGCGTCGATCACTTGCTGTGCTGATTCGGTAGCGGTCATCTTTGCCATCGCTGCCTCGCGTGTGGTGATTGCGCCTTTAACATCCCGCAGCCACGCTGCTTGATACGTCAACAGGGCAGAACTTTCCATTGCGGTAGCCATCTCAGCTAAAGTGGCTTGCGTCATCTGGAAATCAGCCAGCGATTGACCGAAAAGTTGGCGCTGCTTGGCACGTTTGATGGCTTCTGCTAAGGCTCGTCGTCCAAAGCCTAGTGCTGCCGCAGCCACCGATGCGCGGAAAATATCCAGCGTTTGCATGGCGACTTTGAAGCCTTCGCCTGCTGCCCCTAAACGATGGCTCATGGGTACGCGGCAGTTCTCAAACTGCAATGTCGCTAATGGATGAGGCGCAATCACTTCGATGCGTTCGGCGATTTGTAACCCCGCTGTATTAGCTGGCACGATAAAGGCCGAGATGCCTTTTGCCCCGCTGATCGGTTCGCTGCGAGCAAACACGGTGTAAAAATCAGCGATGCCGCCGTTGGAAATCCATGTTTTTGTGCCGTTCAGCACGTAATCATCACCGTCGAGCGTGGCGCTGGTGGTCATCGCCGCCACATCCGAACCGGCTTCTGGCTCGGAAAGGGCAAAAGCGGCAATCCATTCGCCCGCTGCGACCTTCGGCAAATAACGCTGTTTGAGTTCGTCCGAACCGTAAAGTGTAATCGCACCACTGCCTAACCCTTGCATGGCAAACGCAAAGTCTGCTAATCCGGCATGATAAGCCAATGTCTCACGGATCACGCACAACGCCCGCGAGTCGAGTTTGTCCAATGCCCCACCGTTTTCCCCCGGCACGGCATATCGCAGCCAACCGGCTTTGCCTAATACGCCCACTAAATCGCGGCAGGCTTTATCGACATCCTGCGGCTCGGTTGTCGGCAAATTCGCCCCGCACCACTCATTCAGATCAGTGGCAAGTTGCCTGTGAACATCATCAAAAAACGGTAAATCAATAATCATTGTTTGCTCTTAAAATCGTGCTGCATCGGGGTTGAAAATGAACACATTCTCTCCGATCTCTGCGCTTGTCTTGCTCCCTCCATCGCTTGCGGGGGAGGGCTGGGGTGGGGGTTCTGCATTTGCTTTTAATCACCTTCGAACACAGGCTTTTCTTTAGCCACAAATGCCTCATATGCACGGCGGAAATCTTTGGTCTGCATACAAATGGCCTGTGCTTCGGCCTCGGCTTCAATCGCCTCATCAATGCCCATCGACCATTCTTGATGAAGCATCTTCTTGGTCATGGCGTGGGCGAAGGTCGGCCCATGTGCCAATTGATTTGCCACCTGCTGTGCTTTGGACAGCACTTCTTCGGATGAATAAAGCGCGTTATAAAAGCCCCAACGTTCGCCTTCTTCGGCGGTCATGGAACGTCCGGTATACAGCAGTTCCGAAGCCCGGCCTTGCCCGATGATACGGGGTAAGATCGAACACGCACCCATGTCGCAGCCTGCCAGCCCGACTCTTGTAAATAAGAAAGCAGTTTTGCAAGCGGGTGTGCCATACCGCAAATCAGAAGCCATCGCCAAAATCGCGCCTGCACCCGCACAGATGCCATCAACCGCGCTGATGATTGGCTGCGGACAGGCACGTATAGCCTTCACCAAGTCGCCTGTCATGCGTGTGAAGTCCAGCAAATCCGGCATGGTCATTTCGGTCAGTGGCCCAATGATTTCATGCACATCACCACCGGAACAGAAGTTGCCGCCTGCGCCCGTTAGCACCACCACTTTCACATCACTTGCATAAACCAGATCACGGAACAAATCACGCAGTTCAGCATACGACTCGAAGGTCAGCGGATTTTTTTTCTCAGGTCGGTCAAGTGTAATCGTGGCGACTTGATCTTCAAGCTGCCAGCGGAAATGTTGTGGCGTGTAATCAGCGAATGAGTGTTTCACGACTCGCAACCTTTTTCCTGTAAACTCTTTTTGAGCTTGCCCAACATCGAATACAAAATGTGCTGCTCATCTAACGTCAGATCACTCATCCAATCGACAATCCACTCCTCGTGGACGGTTGCCATCGCCGCGAAGGTTTCTTTGCCCTTGGCGGTCAATCGCACAGTGTAGACGCGGCGGTCACCGGGTAATTTCAAACGTTCGACCAGTTCTTCTTTTTCAAGTTGGTCAGTGATGCCGGTGATATTTCCACCCGAAACCATCATACGCTGCGACAGGTCACCCATCGTCAACCCTTGCGGATTGCGTTCTAACTGCGCCATCAAATCGAAGCGCGGCAGCGTGGTTTCGAAGTCGCTGCGCAAGCCTTTTTTGACACAGCTTTCAATCATGGTCGTGCAGGTTAACAATCGCAGCCATAACCGCAGCGAGGTATGGTCATGTTCCGTGCCGTTCGACTCACGATCAATGACAGGCGTATTCATTGCTTGTGAGGGAAGGATGGGATAGTGGTTTTGTCTTTGACTCATTGTGCTTCCTCCGGTGAGCTGGGTGGTGCAGCTTGCATTGCAGCCGCCTTTGCCAGATTACGTTCAAGTTGGTCTTTACCTCTAAGATATGGGTTCGGCCAAGGTGTTTCGTTGTAACCAAGTTGTGCCGCCGCATGGAGAGTCCAGTACGGATCAGCCAAATGGGGTCGGGCGAGGGCGCATAAATCAGCACGTCCTGCGGCGATGATGCTGTTGACATGATCCGGTTCGAAGATCGCTCCAACTGCCATTGTCGCGATGCCAATTTCATTGCGAATGCGATCAGCAAACGGCGTTTGATACATCCGCCCGTAAATGGGTTTGGCTTCCGCAGTCGTTTGCCCTGATGACACATCCATCAAATCAACACCTGTTGCCTTAAATAATTTTGCGATTTCAACCGCGTCATCGGCAGTATTCCCGCCTTCAGCCCAGTCGTGCGCCGAGATACGCACCGACATCGGTTTATCGACAGGCCAAACGGCTCGTAATGCGCTGAAAATTTCTAGCGGATAACGGCAGCGATTTTCTAGCGAACCGCCATATTCATCGTCACGTTGGTTGGTCAGCGGTGAGATAAATGCCGATAATAAATAACCGTGAGCGCAGTGCAGTTCCAGCCAATCGAAGTCGCATTCGGATGCCCATTCTGCCGAGCGCACAAAGTCGGCTTTCACCCGTTCCATATCGTCGTGTGTCATTTGACGTGGCATCTGATGATGCGATGTATAGGGTAAAGCCGATGGTGCGATTAGAGGCCAATTATCAGCCAGTAAGGGTTCTCCATCTTCTTCCCAACCGACTTGTGTTGAGCCTTTTGGCCCAGCATGACCAAGCTGCATCGCGATTTTGGCTGACGTGCGCGTGTGAACATAATCCACAATTCCCTTCCAAGCCGTTTTGTGTTCCGGTTTATATAGGCCAGCACAGCCGGGGGAAATCCGTGCATCGGCTGAAACGCAGGTCATCTCGGTAAAGATCAATCCTGCGCCACCGTGCGCCCGACTGCCCAGATGCACCAGATAAAAATCATCGGGTGTGCCATCGACACACGAATACATTGCCATCGGCGAGACCACCACACGATTCGGTACTGTCACACCGCGCAGCGAGAACGGCGTAAACATTGGCGGAATCGCTTTGGCTGGCAAACCACTTTGCTCGGCAATCCAGCTTTCCATACCTGCCACATAATTTTTATCACGCAGGCGCAAGTTCTCGTGCGAAATCCGCTGGCTGCGGGTCAGCAAGCTATAAGCGAACTGCTCGGCTTGCATTCCGGTGTAGCGGTCGACGTTTTCGAACCAGTCGGTGCTGTTTCGCGCGGCGTTCTGGATTTTCAGCACTTCGACATGCCGTTCAGCCTCATAAGCCTGCAACGCGCTCGGCACATCAGGATGCTGCTGCATGGTTCGCGCCAGAGCGATAGCATCTTCCAGCGCTAACTTGGTTCCTGATCCA
>JBBQLX010000198.1:0-8091 GCA_038328375.1 Aggregatilineales bacterium
CCCGGTGCAACATCCAATGTGTGTTTAACAACACGGGCTGTTTTGGGCAGTTCGTTGGTGTAAGGTTTTTCTAACACACCAGTCTGTAGCGTACCTTCATCGACCAATAGTGTGTTGCCTTCATCGATGCTGATTTTGTAGCCGCTTGGTGCATCGAAATACAGATGATAAGGTGCTTTGCCCGTAAGTTGGTAAACGGCTAAAACGGTATCATTTTCATAATAGGTCAATTGCGAGTTGAGGAAGCTGCCTTCATTATTGACCAAAACCGGTGAAAGTGAACTTGCACGAGCCTGAAGCCGCAAGGTGATGGTTTCACCTTCCGAAATACCGTTGATCCCAAAGGTGGCAATACGAGCCGGCGCATCCAACTTGCTTGATGTTTCCACTGGTTTAAAGTCCGGGTTGGCAAGGTCGGAGGCGGCGTTGATTGGCAGAATACCCGCGTCTTGAATGAGCGTGTTGCCCCTTGTCAACGTTAACTTATAACGCTGGTTTGGACGGAAGCGCAGTGTGTATGGGCCATCGCCTAGAAGCTGATACACATAGACACTATTCTGGCTGGTGAGATTTTGATCCAAGAGCTGTACAAGCTGATCATCATCATTGGTCAACACGGGTTCACCTGCACGGCTAAGCGCAATACTGACGATGTCTCCTTCGCTGCCGTTGACCCTATAACTCGCAACCACAGCCGGTTTATCAAGCTGCAGATCGATAGTTTCGCTGTCAGCCAAAACCCCAAGATTGGCGGTCAAGGAGTCACCCTGATTTAAGGTGATCTTGAACTCATCGTTAGCATCAAACCAGAACTGGTAGGGGGCGCTGCCGCTGAGTGTGTAGGACAGACTGTAGAGGCGTTTGCCCGAATCGTAGCTGGTGGTATTGATCGTCATGTCGTTCATACCAGCATCGTAAAGGTGCATATCGTAGGCAAAGCTGTTTCTGGGTTCGGTGAACAGGACGGTCACTTGATCGCCCGGTTCTGCATCCACGTCATAGCGAAAGCGCTTGGGATATTTAGGTGTGTTGGCAGGTGTGCCTTTGGGAATGGGGGTGTTGGTGATTTCCTCATCGTAAGGCAATTGACCGTCGATATTCAGCGTGTCTTTGTCACTTATACGCAGCTTATAGCTGTTACGGGGCTGAATGGTCAGCGTGTAAGGCGCTTTACCTTGCATCTGGTAGAGAGTCAGATTGTAGATACCCTGACTGGTCGATAAGCCCGGATACACTATATTCCCATCGGCATCGGTAATCGCGAATCCATCGGCAGTATTGTTGAAAATGGTCTGACCGATGTACTCCAAGCTGATGGTTTCACCTTCCTCACTGTTGATGGTGTAAGAGGCATAGCGTTTGCCATTCTGTAGAATATCTGTTTCTTGGACGTTGTAGAAAATATTGCCTTTAACGACCGTTAGCTGGTTACCATCGGTGACGCGCATGGTATATTGACCGGCCATTGGGAAGGCTAGTTCATAGGTTCCGGCTTCGCGTACAGTGTATAAAGCCTGATGATTGTACTGGGATCTGTCATCATAGGTATACCACTGCGCTTTGGGATCAACCAGCGTGCCACTGGGATCGAACAAATTGTACTCATAGAAGTTGTTGTTAAAGAGTCGGGTGGTGATGGTTTCGCCGGCTTTAAGGTTCAGTTGGTAGGTCACAATCTGGACACCCAACTGTGATTTAACCGAATCCACTTCGGCATCTCCGATAAAGAATTTGCCTTTATCGAGTGTTAGCTTATCCCCTTGGGTAATCGATAGTTGGTAAACACCATCCATCTGGAAGGAGAGGGTATAAGGTGCTTTGCCCTTCAAAATGTAAACTTGATTGTAATTACCGTCGAAGATGATGCGCTTGTTGGCGACCTCTTTGCCATCCGCATCTACCAAGGTTATGGCGGAGAAATTATTCCCGCGCTGAGTCAGTCCCAGTTTGGTGGTGATGGTTTCGCCTTCGGTGGCATCAAAGGTGTAATGGACAAGCTGCGGGCCACTGGTGGCGGCGTTGGAAGGTTTATCCAGTTCAATCGGACCTTGCACCAAATCCAGCAGGTTACCAATCTTTGCGCTGAGGACATAAGCACCAATATTGGGGATAACCAACTGATAGGGCGGTTCACCAGCCAGTTGATAAACCCCGATATATTGTCGGGCATCGGCATCCAAATACTGTTTTTGCAGCGCGATTTCATTTCCTTTGCCATCACGCACTACTGGATTGAAGAAGGGTTTATCGGTATTGGCTTGATTGAGGAAATTGACGGTAACAATATCGCCTTCCACCAATTGTTTGCCCAATTCCGGCGCAATGGTGTAAATCAAGTATTGTGGTGCTCGGCTGCTATCGCGGACGGTCTGCTCGACGACAATGCTGCCTTTGTTACTGGTCAGTAAGTCGCCTTTATCCAAGCGCACAACAAAGTCGCTGATGTTGGTGACAATAACGCGGTAAGGCCCTACGCCTTTCAGTTCATGAACGCTGACTAAACGCTTAGTGCGGCGATCCAACACATCGGTGATGGGATCAACCGTTAAGACTGAGCGCACACCGTTAAAGCTTTCGATATAAACATTTTCTTTTTTGAGGTCTTCAGCATCGACCGTGACCGTGACCAAATTACCTTCGACAAGCGGTTTGCCCAAACCTTCAACAATGTTGTAGGCGGCAAACTTATCATTATCAGACAAGCTTTGGGTACGTGTTTGCCCAATGGAAAGCGTCCCTTTTAGTGCGCGGGTGACATCCCCTTCTTGTACTGAGATGCGGAAAGCACCTTGAGACGGAACGAGAAGGGTATAGCTTCCCTTTACCAGATTATAGAAGTTGACATTGAAATCATTCACCGTAAGCAGATCGTTACGCTCGATGATTTTGTTATCAGTGTCGCGCACGATTGACTGTTCGGCAGAGCCAGAAAGGATGATGCTCACTACTTTGTCATCGGGAACGGTGAGATCGTAGCTAAAGATTGCGGGTTTAGCGTTTTTAGCGTCGGTATTGCGTGTTTCACCGAGAGTAATATCCCCGCGTGTGTTGGTTAGTGTATCACCACTATCAACCATCAAATTGTAAGGTGCTGTGCTGCGAACCAAAGCGCGATAAGGCCCTGAGCCTTCTAAGGTTTGTAAGCTGACCCATTCATTAGCCGCATCATCAAATTGTGTATAAACCTCATTCGCCAGTTGACCATCGAGGCTGAATACTCGTAGTGGTGAAGTGAGTGGTGCATTGCCCTGCGCGACATAATGGAAGGTTAGTGTCTCGCCTGCTTTGCCGTCGATATCATAAATTTGACCTTCGCTGTTGGGCTGATCGACTGTGATTGGAGGGCCATCAGGCGCTAACGCTTCGGCAGCGGAGCCCGATTCTTGAGGGCTGATTTTGACATCATAAATTCCAGCAGCGTTCAGGCTGTCACTGCGTAAGTACAGCCAACTGATGCCACCTTTAGGCACGAAAAAGACACTCAAATCGCCTTCACCATTTGCTGCACCGGGTAAAGTATAGAGTGGATCAATAACCGTTCCGTCAGCGCTGGTCAGTAAGGCCGAAAGGGGTGCTTGTGTACCACTTGTAGTTACCGAGACGGTTTGCGTATCCGAAGCGTTCAGCGCCCAAACTTGCTGACCGAAGGCGGCTAATGTACTTTCACCGACAACGGTATCGGTGAGTATTCCGGTATCAACGCTAATGGTCTTGCTAGAAACGGCCTCACCAACGGTAATGGTAGGGGCTGTGATCGTGTTGGATTGGTTGTCGCCGCCCGAAGCGCAAGTCGTGTAGGATACATCGACTGCACCGGGAGAGGCATCACCGAATTTGAGTGCTTTTAGCACAGTCGTGAAGTTGACGGTTTGTGTGTTCCAAACCGCAGGAATATCCCATTGAAGCGTATCACCGGTTAAAGTTGCACCCGAAGCCGCTAATAACGCTTCGACCACCGTGAATTGTTTGGTATCAACTTTTAAATTGATTTTGAGGTCGCGTGTGGCTACAGGCTGAGTGAGCATTAACAGACTGGATTCAAGTACATCCGATAAGTTGATCGCACTCTTGGCGAGTAAGGCATCATCATCAGTCGCGATGGTTTTGAGGAAGTCCGCATCAACTTCGTCGCCGACACTGATGGTGATAATGCGAATGCCAGCCTGTTTGATGGTATCCGCAACCTGTGTCGCTAGGGTTGGGTCGCTTGAACCGCCTGTAACTAAAACGATCACACGAGTCGCGGCATCCGTGCGTCCACTTTTGAGCGCACTATAGGCCGCACCTAAACCAATATCGATAGCGCGGGCATTTTCAGTTTTGATGTCCTGTAATTTGTTGACGGCGGCACTGAGATTAACGGATAGTGGACTAAGCGTAGTTGCTTGTCCTGCAAATGAAACCATCCCGACTTGATCGGTATCCGGATTCATGCCAGCGACAAAATGTCCAATTGCAGCTTTTGCCGAGTCCAGCTTAGAACCGCTCATCGCTGTTGAGGCATCAATGGCGAAAATCACATCGAGTAATGGACGCTCGACAGAAGGGCAGGTGGCTGCATCTCCCATATAACTTAGATTAAGACGCACCAATCCATCCTCTGAGACGGTTTGTGGGCCGCTATGAATGGAGAAGTCTGTTATGGTGCTGCCTGCGCCGTTATAAGGCTGTCCATAAATAAGGCTGTTCAGCAAATCCAGTTGATTACCTACATCAGTAACTGGTTCCGGTTCAGCAGGTGCGCCATTTACCCCTAATGCGCTTTGAGACATCTGAGTCGAAGAACCGGCTAAGACCAACACACTTTCGCCACCTGCCGTAACATTGATATGTCCCTGAAGCGCTTGCAGGCTGAGGTTGGCATCACTGGTTGAGGTGATGTAGGCTGCACCAGATAAATCAATTTGTGCGCCGTTGATGAGTAGATGTGCCGTTTTGCCGAGTGGCGATTGCAAGAGCAAACCGTTCGGTGCATCCGCTAAAGTGGATTTTTCAGCCGTTTCTAAGGTGAATGCTTGCATAGGTTCGCGATACAGAACGCTGACATCGCCTTCTTCACCGATCACCAGACTATTAGCATCGCAGTCGATGGCAACGTTGGCTGCGGACACCCATCCCAACATTCCACCACGCTGAATGCGTAAGAAGTCGCTGGCAGAAGTGCGACCATTCACCTGCACTTTTTCGAGTTCAGCCAACGCTCCAATGACGTTACTTTGGAGGTTGGGGCCGCTGAAAATGTTGAGGAGCGTGCTGTTTAAATTTTTGCCGGTACAAACGGTGATGCTCTCGGCTGTAACCGCAGTATTGGTCAGGGTTAGATCACCGAGCGCCACCATTGTGACCGACGACTCACCATCATCAGGTAAGCCAGCACCTATCCGTAAGTAGGAAATGCCCCAAGTGTAGGCTTTTTGATCTGCCGCGCTTGAAGTCAAAATGGAGATATCACTTAGTTGACTTATATCAGCAAGGGCAGGGGTGCTGTCGGAACCATCCGCAGCAGTGAGTGTAACCGAGTCACCGCCTATACAGACTTCGCCACGCTGGATATTTTCGCAGGCGCGTCGTGCCGAGTCGGTCCTATCTGCCACGAAAGTCTCAGTTGTACTTTTCTGGGCAAAGACGAGCGAGGGTGCGCTTAACAATAATGAGAAGAAAACCGCTGCGGTGGCTAATAACAAGGCTATCGGCAAAGAGCGCTTTTTACGTAACATAATCTCCCCCGAATTTTGACAGTAAATGAGAATTTTTAGTTTTCATCAGAAATTACTTTTGTATAATTATACCAATAGTGAAAATATTCGCCTCTATAAATGGTGATTTTTTAGAAATGTTTGATAATTCATACCAATATTACACGAGTTAAATGCTTTATTTATCATGTTTTCGCTTATCTTTATCTATATCGCAGAATATGCTTGCGCTAACATTGCATTGAACTGTCAAATATGATTTGTGTATATTGGGTTGATCACTACACTATAAATTAGATTTATCATCACCCACAGACTGGTATATTAAAGATGAGTGTGCAGAATCTAGCTGGTCTAACTATTGGTCAGTACGACCTTCGTGAGTTATATGGCAGCGGTGGGATGGGTGCAGTTTATCGCGCCTATCAGCGTATTTTGGAGCGCGAGGTTGCCTTCAAAGTGCTGTCCATCGAAATGATGACAGACGAAGATTACATCAAGCGTTTTTATCAAGAAGCCAAGACCGCTGCCGCGCTGGAACATCCTCATATCGTGCCTGTTTATGATTATGGCACGGTGGGGGATATTAATTTTGTGGCAATGCGCCTTCTAACAGGCGGATCATTAAATGAACGCTTGCGGCAGCGTGGCATGGATGATGTCAGTTTAGGTGAAACGGCAGATTTACTGAAACAGCTTGCGAGTGCCTTGGATTACGCGCACAGCAAAAATGTTATTCACCGTGACATCAAGTCAAACAATATTATGTTTGATAACCATGGCAGCGCGTATTTGGTTGATTTTGGTATTGCTAAACTTCTGAACCAGAATGCGCTCACAGCCGATGGTATGGTGATGGGTACACCAACCCATATGGCTCCTGAGCAATGGAAGGGTGAAGCCCCATCTACCGCTATTGATCAATATGCGTTGGCGATTGTTGTCTACCAAATGCTGACGAAGAAGATGCCATTTGAGTCGCAAACCCCTTATGGTTTGATGACCAAACATCTGAATGAAATGCCGACACCACCTCAGGCATGGCGGTTGGATATTCCCGGTTCTGTAACGACTGTTATTGAAAGAGCGCTCGCCAAAAGACCTGAAGATCGTTTTCCAACTGTGACGGCTTTTTCACAAGCGTTTGCCTCAGCGATTAGTGGCGCAGAAGGCAGTTCTACTCAACTGTTCACATTCCCATTGCGACATGCTAAACCCGGCATAGTTGCTACCACTGCATCGTCACCTGCACCTACGCCATCAGCGATGGATCTAAGCGGCCCCACAGAAGTCCAACACTCTAATCAGGCGACGACTATTGAACGTAAGCAACCCTCAAGCCCAAACCCAATCTCAAAACCATTTTATGCCAATCCGATTTTGTGGGTCGTCGGCATTCTCATATTATTGGTTATTGGCTTTGTCCTTTTTCAATCTTCTAAATCGGGCGAGGGAACCGTTGCAACACAAACCCCTAATTCCTTTGCTATTGTCAATACACCTATTGATCAAGCCGAAGGAACAACTGTCTTACGTGTTGATTTAGATGCGACTTCAACTGTAGAAGCCCAAAATAGCTTGTTAACCGCGAATGCTGTCGCAACTCAAAACGCTCCAACTGCAACTTCTACAGCCACGATAGCCCCGACCGCCACATTAACCTTTACTTACACTCCGACACCGGCTACACCGGTTGCAAGTGTTCGCCGGGAAATCTCAGCACGTTCCGGGCCGGGATCGCAGTATCCGATTATGGTTACTCTACAAACCAATGACACCTTAGATATTATCGGTATCAGTGATGATGGGAGTTGGTATCAGGTTGTATTGCCTGACGGTTCTAAAGGTTGGATTGCGGCTTCAGGTTCACTGGTGAGTATTGCTGGTGATGTCAATGTCGTTCCGATTGCTCAAGCACCAACCGATCTTCCAACAGCTACATCTACCGACACTGCTACCCTGACCTCTACGCCAACTGCAACGGCTACAGCGACATCAACTGAAACACCTTTACCGAGTTCTACACCGACCGTAACAGCCACTGAAACAAATTCGCCAACGCCAACAGCTACGATCACGCCTACTGTGACAGCGACTAGCACGCGAGTAGAAATCGTTGGATCAAGTCCCACGCCCGTCAATATGACGATTAAGTACGGTGATACTGTTAATGGTGTGCTGGGACGTAATCAAGTCGCTACTTATACTTTCACGGGTGTGGCTGGACAGGTGGTCAGTGTCGCTGTCGATGCGGAGTTTGACAGCGTCTTACAACTTTATGGGCGAGATAATTTGGCACTGGTCGAAGATGATGATGGGGCAGGTAATCAGAATCCCTTGATTAATGCTTTCACTTTACCCCAAAATGGGGATTATCGAGTTGTTTTGCGCGGTT
>JBBQLX010000199.1:0-8065 GCA_038328375.1 Aggregatilineales bacterium
GAGTATGCCAATCAGTGGCGCGAGTCCGTCCGAACCACCCATCTCGACCACCATCACATCGCCCGCAAGGGCTTGAATACGCCACCAATCATAAAAGGCTTTTTCGGTGATGGTATCTTGTACCACTGCATCATAGGTGATGTCAGTAACGGTCACTGTATCTTGATTATCTTGAGCTGCTACAGGGAGCATTGTCAATAATACAAAGAGGAACAGAGCGATTTTTTTGATGAACATATGTACCCTCGGTCACTCGCGCATGGAATAATTGTACGCCTGTTTGCCGCGAATTGAACAAAGGCTATAAATGCGTAGGGGCGAGTCACATGACTCGCCCCTACAACCCCCAAAATTCCCCGAATACCAAACAGGGAAATTATTTAACTTCGACTGTCGCGCCTTCGGCTTCCAACTTGGCCTTCGCGTCGTTGGCAGCATCCTTGCCGACACCTTCGACCACGTTCTGGGGTGCACCTTCGACCAAATCCTTGGCTTCTTTCAAGCCGAGGCTGGTGAGGGTACGAACAACCTTAATAACGTTGATCTTCTTGGGGCCGCCGTCCTTGAGGACAACGGTGAATTCGGTCTGTTCTTCAACAGGTTCCGCGGGGGCAGCAGGGCCAGCCGCAGCAGCCATCATCACGGGAGCAGCCGCAGCAGCGGTTACGCCCCATTTTTCTTCCAACAGCTTCTTCAGTTCGGAAGCTTCAAGTACGGTCAATGCACTCAAATCATCGACAATTTTGTTCAGGTCGGCCATTTTCATTCCTCTTGATTCGTTCGCGTTATACTTTATTAATGTGTTGGACGATTAGCGCTTGCGAGCTAACCGCTATATGTTGATTACGACTATGCCGCCTCGTTTTTGGAGACATACGCTTGTAGCACCTGCGGTACAGCGGCCACTGCGCTATTGATGATACCAGCCAAGTCCGTAGCGGGTTGGGAGATAAGACCAATGAGTTGTGCGCGTAGTTCATCCAGTGACGGTAGGCTGCTCACTGCATCGACCTGCTTGCTGGTCAAGATTTGACCAGTCATCACGCCGCCCTTAATCGTGAACAGTCCTTCGTAGTCCTTGATGAAGCCTAAGGTAACTTTTGCCACAGCCGGGAAATTGGCTGCACCGAAAATGACACCGGTAGGACCTGCCAGCATGTCGTCTGGAATAGGCCAACCTGCTTCCTTCAAAGCGATTTTGAAGAGCGTGTTTTTGACGATGACGTATGCACCATCTACATCACGCAGTTTTTCACGCATGGTATTAACTTGCTTAACCGAAATGCCCTTGTAGTCTGCCAGCACAAAGCCGGTCGCCTGACCAAGCAAATCACCATAAATACCAACGAGTTCATCTTTTCGATCTTTTGAGATTGCCAAGTAGATTTTCCTCCTTTCCTTGAAAGATAGGCGTTCACATGAGCTTACGTTGCCCATTGCTGAGTGCCTGACAACAAAAAAGCGGCTCCGCACAAAGCGAGGCCGCCATCTTTAATAATGGAAACGGTTCCCCTCACCTCGGCAGGAAATTAAGCGTAAGCACCTGCTGTCTGCGGCAAAGCAACTGAGTTGTTGACGAAAAGAATTATAGGGGATTGAGCAATGAGTGGCAAGGGTGGGTCTTGAGAGCAAACTTCATTCAATAGAAGAGATTGAGTAGCGGCTAACATTGCTAACCGCTACTAAGCTATAGATCATTTTATACCGCCAAAGCAACCAACTCTTCTGGAACAGGTAAGTGATGTTTACTCAGGAAAGAAGCCAGTGCCGGAGTCAAGTCACTAACCAGCCCGTTATAGGAACGTTCCAGCTCATGCAAATGTTCAACCAACCACAGGTACATATCGGCCTCGGTGCGTCCCTTCATATGTTCCAGCATATTATACTGGCGAATGAGGACGACGGCAGGCAAATAGACATTTTCATGCCAGTGAGCAGCCGCTTCTTGTATGCTGACCGGACATTCTTCGCATTCCGCCAAGACTGCACCGTGCAAGTTGATATGTCCGATAAAGTCGTTGTAGCGAGTCGGCTCACTCAGCATCAGATTTTCGTGTCGATAGACGTAACGCAATCCGGTTTCATCCAGAAAGGTCATGTAGGCTTCAGCCGAGTCCATCTGCTTGGTGACAACCCTTTTGTTGAGGCAGAAAGGCACGTCAACTTCGGTTACGTAAGCCTCAATCGTTTTCTGTCCCATCGCAAGTGCAACCGACACGCGATGATTACCATCACGCACGAAATACACTTCGCCAACTTGATACACTTCAATTGGCGGCAAACCCATATTACCTTGAACTTCAGCATAAATGCGGGTCCAACGGTCTTTATTGATGGCACTCTTGGGCAAGAATGTACCCGTGAAGTCGCTATAGCGGCCTACGCTGCCGACAATCGATTCTAATGGTATATCTTGTAAACCCCGGTAGAGTTCTTCACGCAGCCGCAAACGGGTGCGTACTTCTTCAAAGCTCAACAACTGCGCGGGCTTGCCCCGCAGATGTCCGATTATTTCTTGCCAGAAAGCGCGCGTGGTAGCATGTTCATACTCCACTGCACCCTGTACTATATCCATCTCTTTATTCATCTTCATATTCTCCGAACTACATGGCAACACGCAAGGGGACAATTCTCAAGAGCAACAATTCTAAGCGTGTAATTTTGTGTAAATGTGTGTGTAGCAGTTCGGATGTTCAGCGAGTCTGGATATTTGTTCCTCTTTTTAATTCATACTACCATTAAACCAATAAATCTCCGTAAAGACCATGTTAAGTCTTCACAGGAGAATACGGCTTAATATCGGTAAATTATACTACACCCGGTAAAAGGGGTTTCTGCACGGGAGGATTTTGTGTCCTCCCGCCGCAGCACTACGATGAAGTAACAGGTGGTTCGATGGTTGACTCAGATAGCTTGCCCAACTCTTGATCAATAAATGAGGCAAACACCGAATAGGGTTGTGCACCGCTGATGAAACGACCATTCACGAAGAAGGCTGGCGTACCGTTCACACCTAATGTCTGCGCGTCGGTCACATCCTTTTGCACTTTGTCCATATACTTCTGAGTGTCGAGGCAAGTTGTAAATGTCGCCACGTCGACCCCAAGCTGCTGGGCGTAAGTGATGAACTGTTCGCGTGTCAGCGCTTGTTGGTTCTTAAAAGTCAGATCATGGAATTCCCAGAACTTACCTTGATCGTTCATACACTGACCAGCTAAGGCGGCGACCACTGATCCCGAAGTCTGGAAGGGATAATCACGATAAACCAACCGAACCCGACCTTCATAATTCTTGAGCAGAGGATCGAGCGTTTCGGCAGCGAACCGCCCACAGAAAGCACAGTGAAAATCCGAAAACTCGATGATGGTTACGGGAGCATCGGCTGAGCCAAGAAAAGGGTCGTTATCCATGCTGACGTTATAGCTGTTTCCTTGTACCAGTGCAGCGACTTGCTCACCATTGCCACTTGATCCCGCAACAGCTTGGGCTGCATTGGCGATCAGCGCTTGATTTTCCACACTATTGGCGTTGAAAAGAGAACTAACGGCTGCACCACTAATGACCGAACCCAGCAGGAAAAACATGATCGCAATCACGACGTAATTGAACATCACACGCGAAATAACGATCACTGCACCCGGATCAGCGTAGGCAGCCGTTGACGAGTCGGCAATAGCTTTGCTCGCTTCCGAAATCGACTCGGTTGGGCTGGTCGCTATGGGCGAATACTCATTCAATTCGGGGGTAGGTGATGTTTCCACAAGCGCCTCACATATAACTCGATGCGTCCTTATAATACTATTATGCACCATCTCATCGGTCTATAGGCAAAATGGCGTAGGAAAATAGGCACATTGGCGGACACAAAACATGAAAAGTACGTTAGAATATAGACGAAGTCAGTTCAATATTGCTTACAATTTCTGCGAGCAGCTTAATTTTCTCAGGAGCATTGCCTTTGAGTGAAGAGTCGGCACGTCTGTTGGAAGGGCTGGTCATTAGTGACCAGAGCGGATTTTTTAACGTCGAAATTTCAAAAGATCAGATTATTACCTGTCGTTTACGGGGTCGGCTGATGGAAGAAGCACAGGCGACCGACATTGCGGCTATCGGTGACCGCGTTACTATTCAACTCCTCTCAGATGGAACGGGCAGCATCGAAGCCGTACTTCCGCGTACCAGTGTGCTTTCACGGGCAATGCGTACCGAAGGCAAGCGCGGTGCGGGCGAATCAGAGCGTGAGCAAGTGATTATCGCCAATGCTGACCAAGCCTTATTCGTCTTCGCAGCGGCACAACCGTCTCCTAATCTTAAAATGCTGGATCGATTTCTTGTAGCGGGTGAAAAATCCGAAATCCCACGGTTGATGATCGTTGTCAACAAAATGGATTTGGAAGACAACTCGGTCACAAGAGCACGTTTTCTCCCTTATGAGAAGATGGGTTACACCGTGCTTTATACCAGCGCTCAGGATGATTTAGGCGTGGATGAAGTCAAATTATTGCTCAAAGATCACCTGTCCGTGTTCACTGGCCCATCCGGTGTCGGCAAGACCAGTATGCTCAATAAGGTGCAGCCGGGACTCGGACGAACTGTGAAGGCCGTGAGCCAACGCCGTTCCGAAGGTATGCACACCACCCGTGACAGCGTACTCATTAACCTTGATATGGGTGGGCATCTGGCGGACACGCCGGGGATGCGCTCGTTGACATTGTATGACATCGAGCCGGAAGAACTGGACGGGTATTACCGTGACATTGCCCCGTTTGTGAGTGCTTGCAAGTTCAATGATTGCAGCCACCTTAACGAGGCGGGATGTGCGGTACGAGCAGCAGTCGATAATGGTACGATTGCCCGCGCACGTTACCAGAGTTATCTGCAACTGCGCGAGGAATTGGAAGAAGCCTACGCCGTCTATTAACAGGCGGGTTCACTTCGTTTTTTTAACGTAAGTGAATTGCTTGATTCGGCGCTCATTGGCCGAGTCATCAATCAAAGTTGCGACCCGTTTGGTTCGTGTTTCTTCCTTTTTGGCGCTGACAATCCACCACAGGGCAGCTTTACGATAAGAAGCGGGCTGGGACTCGAAAAAGTCCCATGCCTTTTGGTTGGCCTTAAACGCCTTAGTTTCAGCCTCACTCAATTCAATCTGATCACGCTGCTCATGGGAATAGATGCCCGATCTGTTCTCGTGTCGCTTCTCGAAGGCTTTTAGTCCAGCAGGCTTCATCCGACCTTCTTTGGAAAGGGCTTCGACACGTCCGATATTGACAGCGCTCCAAATGCTGCGCGGCTTGCGTGGCGTAAAACGGATGGTGTAACTCTCGTCATCTAATCCTTTTCGTATCCCATCAATCCAACCGACACACAGGGCTTCATCCACCGATTCAGGCCATGTGATGCTCGGTTTACCGGAGTCTTTCTTGTAGAAGCCCACTAAAAGCTCTGTTTGCGACTCGTGATGTTGGTTGAACCACTCACGTAAATCAGCAGGGGTAGCGAAAAAGGTTGGTTTCATAATGCCTCAACTCTTAGTTTAGGCTCGTTTTCGTAGGGACGGCATACATGCCGTCCGCCGTTTAAATACTTACTCGAAACGATACTCAAAGTGGATCGGGTTTTCATCAAGTGTTCCCTCAGCACGAAGACCACGCAACTCTCCCGTGCCAGAACCGTGAACAACCGACCATTTCACCTTGAGATCGCCATCGAAAATGCCAATGTGCTGAAGTACAAAGCTGCCAGATTTCCCAGCCAATGTACCCGTGACCTTTTCCAAGCCGACCGTCGTGCTTTTATCGTTTTCATCAGAGGACATGAGATATTCAAGCTGGCCTTCGGCTTGAAGGTCGCCTTCGTAACTGGTGATGACGCTGATACGCATCATTTTAGGGCCTTTAACCTCGGACGGTACTTTCCCGTCCCATGTTTGCTCGTCCCACTTCTTGATGGCATAGTTCGATTTTGCTGATGAAGTCAAGATTTTTGCTCCAATAATTTGAATGGTGAACGGGGTTACGCTAAGCTGTATTCAAACGTCACAGGCCAATCTTCTTTCTGACCTTCGAGGTTCATTTCGCCCTTGCCCGTCAAACCTTTGAGTTCGTCCGTGCCAGAGCCGGGAACAATAAACCATGTGCCTTTGGTGGAGTGACCCATAAACGTACCATCACTCTGGATAACAAAGCTGCCGGAACGTCCACCGACTTTGCCAACAATACGCTCTAGCCCAACCGCATTACCTGTTTCGTCTTCACGGTAAATCATTAGATATTCCCGTTGGCCTTCACCTTCAATATCCCCTTTATAAACGGTTTTTACGCTGGCACGGGTGGTTTTTGCACCCTTAATATCTCGCGCAACTTTTCCGTCCCACGTTTTTTCATCCCAACCTTTGATCTGAAACGTAGCATTCCCTGATGTACTCATGATTCTGTCTTTCCATCAATTAGATTCTGACTAAACAATCTCGAAAATTTCATGAAAATAAATCCTCGTATTAGGATTTATTCCCTCCCTCATTTACGGGGCTTTATTCAACTTGCCGGATGTATCCCAATACTTGTTGGGTTAAGAATTGTTTTGAAGTCCCTCTCTGCGAAGCGGGGAGGGGATAAGAGTGCCATGCTTTAGTCTGGCGAGCTTATCCCTACCGTATTGGTGTTTATCCTCCGGCAATCGCTTCGATTATCCGATGTATTCCTGAATGGTTTTATCCACCGGCTTGTTCATGATTTTGAGGTAAATTGTGATCTTGCCAAAGAAGATGAGAAGCGCCTGAAGGTAAATATCAAGCTGTGTATCAACTGGCGTTTTGTAACCACCGGAGCGTTCGATCATTTTCTTTAAATCTTCTTCAGAGAAAGCGGCGGCTGTGGCTTTCAAATCCTCATCGAGCTTTTGATACCATGCGACGAGCTTGGCGACACTGGTTTCAATACCGGTTTCGCTATTGCGGTACGAGAAGTCCTGCGTGAAGGTTTTTAGCGACTCAATATAGGCATGTTCAATATCGCCTATTTCGCGGCAGAGCGCCCCGAGTGTCATGGTTTGACCACCGGGAGAAAAGGCTAAATCAGCATCGGTAAGAGTGCCGACCAAACCATTCCGCATCCCGTTTGTCCCCTCAATCCACGACCATTTGTTTTCCATGTAACTGTTCATTGGTGTAACTCCTTCATGTGAACATTTGTGCTTATTAGCATAGCACGTTTGAGCCAAAAGGGATTGTAAAAACGCGACACGACATACATTGTGCGTCAATTTGTTAGGGTTTAATTCTCCTTATGAATTTTTCCCGAATCCTGTAAACCTTAGAGCTAAAATGTCGATTCTTCGCTTATACTATTAAAATTGAACTCAATAATTCGCGATTAGGATACTATATGAGCTTCGAAGCCCCTTTGGTGATGATCGTAGAGGATACACTGGATGCTGCCCAATTGATGCAAATTTCACTGCGTCGCGCAGGCATTAAAGACATTCTTCACGCGGAAAATGGGCGTTCGGCGCTCGACTATCTGGAAGTGTACACACCCGATGTGGTCATCCTCGACATCGGTATGCCTGATATGAACGGTTGGTCAGTGCTTGAATTCATTAAGCAGAAGCACGGGGATACCAGCTTTCCGGTGATTATGCTGACAGCTTTTGATGATCCCGCTAATAAACTCATCGGCAAGCTGCAATCGCGGGTCTACCGTTACTTGACGAAGCCGTTTTTGCCAGAGACGCTCATTCAGACCGTGAAAGAGGCAATCGAATTCAAGCAGTCACGCACGGCCTAAAGCAATTTCAGTCCGTATAACGACGCTCATAAAACAAAAAGATGCTCTTGCTAGCATCTTTTTTGTTTGGGTGTTGACGATCAACCTAGTAGACCACCACAGAAATCTTTATGGATTGCGGAGCGTAGGGGCGGGATAAATCCCTTGAGCATCAAGATAAGCCTTAATCCATAAAGGCGAAAAAACTAGAAGGTGCTTTCTTACGTTTGTCTTTACGGGCAAAACGTTTGAAAGCATCTTCGAGACAAAAGGTAAACTGAGCAATCGTTTGACACCAA
>JBBQLX010000200.1:0-7982 GCA_038328375.1 Aggregatilineales bacterium
TCGCGTCATTTTGCGTCGGTTGATTGATTTGATTGACCGCTACAATATTCCAACAACGTGGGCTGTCGTTGGACAACTCATGTTGAAGCCCGATGACAAGCGGTCGCTGATTATGGCATCGCCGGGAATGGATATGGTGAATTGGTTTCATGCCCCATATATTGTGGAATGGATACGCACGGCAAAAACCAAACATGAAATCGGTACACATACCTTCTCTCATGTTTATACAGATGATCCTGATACAACCCAAGACTATTGGGAATTTGAACTGCAACAAGTCGCCAAACTTCATAGACAACTCAAGCTGCCAGTTGCGCTTTCCATCGTCTATCCGCGTAACCAGATCAAATATCTCGACACGCTCTCAAAGTACGGAATCATCGCTTATCGTGGCATTGAAGATGATCGCCCACGCGAACGGCGTGGTATCACCCATTTGCTCAATCGTGCTTTAGCCTTGCCACCACCAACTTATGATTTGCAAAGCTGTAAAGTCAACGATAAGTTAGTCAATCTACCCGCCTCGCAATTTTTATTAGCCTATGATGGCATACGGGGTCGTATCCCAACCGCTTCACGGGTGCGTCAGGCCCGTTTGGGATTGGAGCAGGCCGCCCGCAAAAACGAACTGTATCACCTATGGTTTCACCCTTTCAACCTCGGAACCAGCCCGCGTATGTTTGACTCGCTGGAACAGATTTTGCGAATAGTCTCAACGATGCGTGAGCAGGGCAAAATTCAAACCCTGACGATGGAGCAAACCGCGAGAGGGGTACTTGGACATGCCCAATGAGTCGCCAATCATCATTCTTGCCTCGCGGGATGAACTCTCTTATCTGCTGATTAACCATCTCGCCCAGCACTGCAATATTGCTCAAGTCGTGTTTGAAGCTCCGCACACCCGTAAGATGCTGCGCTACCGTTTGAAGAAACTTGGCGCGTGGATTGTTGCCGGACAATTGGCTTTCCTAGTGATTGATCGCCTGTTCATTCGTAAGCAATCCCGCCCGATAAATGATCGCTTGCTGAACGATCACGATGACAGCCCACCCGATGGACGCTTACCGGTTCTCGACGTGGACTCGGTGAACGGCACTGACGTGGCAGTTTTGTTAAATGAGCATAAGCCGCATGTGGTGGTCGTCACAGGCACAGGGATTATCGCCAAAAAAATCTTAGCACTCGCGCCCACCTTCATAAACATTCATGTCGGGGTTACGCCGCGTTATAGGGGCGTACATGGTGGCTTCTGGGCAGTCTACGAAGGCCGACCCGATTTGGCAGGTACAACCATTCATCGGGTTGATCCCGGCGTCGATACCGGTGCGATTATCGCCCAAGTACCGATTACGGTTGAGCCGAACGATACCTATCGCACGTTACCCGTTAAGCAATATCTAGCGGCATTGGGTGCAATAGTACAAGCTGTTCAAGCCGCGCTGGATGGCAAACTGACCACCTACGAGCGCAACGACCTTGAAAGTAAGCAGTGGTATTCACCGACACCGATTGAATATTGGCGATTTTTGAAACAGTTATCCATAAAAAATAAGCTTTTCTCATCAGATATTGACAATGATTAAGTCCAATTACCCTAAATTTTTGTTGATTGGTCTTAAATGGTCGTTCTATAATAAAAATGTGGTCAGCGTCTATAAAGACTTTCTTCGGCGCTGATTGTTCCTTGTCAGATTGGATGGACAAAATAAGTGGCTGCTCTCATTTTGAGGCGGTTGTTGTCCATGTTTGTAGGATGAAAATCGTATCTCATGGCTAGTATTGCTCAGACTCAAGAACCGCCCACGCCTGTCCCCATCAACACACTCTCTGCTCTCCGTATTGCCAAGTTCCGTCTTTATTTCATCGGTCAGACCATCTCTATTTCGGGTACATGGATGCAAACTGTTGCCCAAGGCTGGTTGGTCTTCCAATTGACTCATAGCGAACTGTGGTTAGGGTTGGTAGCCTGTGCCGCTGGTTTGCCCAGTTTGTTGTTATCACCCTTGGGTGGGGTGATTATCGAACGCGTACCACGCCGCACTTTGCTGCTCATCACCCAGTCGGTACAGATGATTCTGGCCTTTATTCTGGCGTATTTGACCTTCACCAATACCATAGCTGTGTGGCATATCATGCTGCTGGCCTTTTTGCTGGGTGTGAGTAATGCGTTGGATGCACCGACGCGCCAAGCGATTGTGGTTGATCTGGTTGGGCGGGAACATCTCGCCAGCGGCATCGCCATGAACTCGATGATCTTCAACATCTCGCGTGTGATCGGCCCGGTCGTGGCGGGTATTGTGCTGACCAAAATTGGGCCAAGCTGGTGTTTCTTATTGAACGGTCTGAGTTTCGTCGCCGTAATTTACATGCTGTGGATTATTCGCATTGATAACGCACCGGGCGGAACCAAGAGCTTAGCGCCCCTAATGCAGCTTAAAGAAGGGCTGCAATATGCCCGCACCCATCATACGATTGCGCCTTTGCTGCTGTTAGCGGTCGCGGCGGCACTTTTCACCAACAATGTCTCGACGTTACTGCCCGCCTTTGCTGATACCGTCTTGCATTCCCCGGCGGACGCTTATTCAGCCATCACTATCGCCATCGGTGCGGGTGCGGTCATCTCGTCGCTGGTCTTGGGTTTTGTCGGGCGGCGTTTCGGACGCGGTTACGTGGTGGCGGCGATGGCGGTTTTAGTGTCTATATCGGCATTCGGCTTCAGCTTCACCAAAACGGTTGAGACGGCGGTGATTTTCGGTGTCATTTACGGATTTGCCATCATCCTGCAATTTGTACTGGTCAACACACTCATTCAGAATGAAGTGCCTGATGTATTTCGTGGGCGGGTTATGAGTCTGTACACCCTGTCATGGTTCGGCATCGCGCCTTTCGGAGCTTTGTTGATGGGGTTCATAGCCAACACCATCGGCACACCGGGTGCTATCGCTATCGCAGCGGTTGCGGGCGGCATCATGAGTGTATACGTCTTGTGGCGCTGGCCTGCCACGCGGCGTATGGCTTAATAAGGTCAAGAATAATCTGTACACCGAATAACTAAATGCGGTCTAATTGCTTCGACTAGACCGCATTCTTGTGCAAATCTCGCGTCAATTTCCAGCACAGGTACATGAAGTCTCCACAATCTCTCCAGAATTTCCCGTGATAATGAAATCATATCCAAAAATATACACAACAAGTGTTGATGAATTTGTATCGTCATGAATGAGGATGAGTCATGTCTGTTATCCGATCTTTAGTGGTTCTGTTGGTTCTGGTGATTGTTATTCCCTTTGGCGCATCGTTTTTGCGGGAGAGACAAACAGCGCGTCAAGAGCTGACTGAACAAACACGGTTAGAAAATTTGGTGCGGTATACCGTGGGGCGTGGTGATATAAAGCGTTCAATCTCGGCCTTGGGGACGATTGAAGCTGGATCAGTCGTTGATCTGGGGTTTGAAACATCCGGTCAAGCTGCCGAAATCCTTGTGAAAACAGGTGATTATGTGCGAGCGGGTGATCCGGTGGCACGTTTAGCCAGCGATACCCAACAAATTAATTACGAGCAGGCGAAATTGTCGTTGGAAAAGGCCAATAACGCGCTGGCTGATTTGTTGGGGCCTGTGGATGAGAACGACATTAAGGTGGCAAAAGCTAATCTAGCAAGCGCTCAAGGAGCATACGCTTCTGCCGCCAACAACAGCAGCGATGCCGATATTTCCCAAGCCCAAATGCGTTACGACCAAGCTCAACATGCTTTCGAAGAAGCTCAACGTAAACGGCAGGTATCCGGCGGCTTACAAACCGATCAATATACGCTGCTGGATGCCCAAGTGGGCGCGGCTTCCTTCAATGCCGAAATCGCACGGCTGCAACTGTCACAGACGCAAACCGGCAATACGGGTAGCTTAACTCAAGCGGGCGCACAAATCGCGCTGCGCCAGAAGCAGCTTGATCAGTTGATGGCGGGACCAAAACAAGCTTCGATCACCAGCGCCCAAATCACGTTACAGCAGGCCGAAGCACAACTCCGTGATGCCGAAACCGCGCTCAACCGCACTACCTTGTTCGCACCGATTGATGGCGTGGTTACGGCTGTGAGCATAGATATGGGGCAGCCGGTAATCGCAGGTAGACCCGTCATCCAAGTTAGCAATATGTCGCCGTTAGGCTTAATCGCACAGGTCGACGAAGAAGACATCGACCTCATTAAAGATGGAATGCCAACTTTTGTCGAACTGGATGCCCTGCCCAGTGTTCAGCTTGCGGCTTCGGTGAGGCAAATTGAAATCATGGGTACCGAGGTCAATGGCGTGGTGAGCTACAACACTCACTTCACCTTGAATCAAGTTGATCCGCAGGTGCGGGTAGGCATGACGGGCGAGGCCTTCGTGGTGCTGGAAACGCGGCAGAATGTGCTGAACGTGCCGAGTAATTTCCTGCATGTGGAAGCCGACGGTCGGGTATTCGCGGATGTTCTAGACGCGAAAAATAAGGAAACGAGAGTCGAAGTGAAATTAGGTATACAAGGCACAGATAGCGCTGAAGTGCTATCCGGCTTGAATGAAGGAGATGTGGTCGTGGTCGAACAAAGTGCGTCCACTGGATTACCGGGAGCGCCGGCACAATGAGACTATCAAACATGTTCAATATGTTGACGAAATTAGCAACCGTTGTCGGTGCTGTAGCACTAATCGGATTGCAACCTGTGGCGGCACAAAATGCCTCAGTGACCGATACAACCGTAGTGAAGCAGGGCAACCTATCTATTACTTTGAATGCGACCGGTTCACTCGCACCTGTGCAGGAGTTGGATCTGGCCTTTGAACTTTCAGCACCGATTACCGACATATTGGTGAGCGAAGGCCAACATGTCAAAGCAGGCGATGTGCTGGCAAAGATTAAATCTGTCGATGCCGAGGCTGCGCTGCGGAATTCCCAAATATCGTTGGCACAAGCGCAGGCTGCTTACGACAATCTGACTGCTCCACCGCGTGATGTCGATATTGCCGTGGCAGAAGCACAGGTCACAGCCGCAAAAGCTGGCATTTATGCGGCTTCCCAAACCGCCCCCAACAGCAATGTCAAAGAGATTGCGCGGCTGCAAACCGAACTGGCGAAGAACCAACTCTGGCAGTCACAAATTAACCGTGACCTGCAACTCGCACCCAACCCGGAATTTCGTAATGGCAATGGTGGTGCGCAAGCCGGAGAAATTGCCGCGAATTCGACCGTCGACTCACAACAGTACAATGTCGAAATCCAAAACACTGCTTATCAAGATACGATGACGCAGGGTGTGGATGCTGGATCATACACCAGTGCCAGCGCGTCACTGACGCAGGCCGAAACTAACCTCGATAATCTGAAAAACCCTGCTAGTGCGGCTGAACTCCGGCGTGCTCAAATTGATTTGGACTCTGCCAAATTGGGTGTGCAAAAAGCCCAGCAGCAGTTGACCAAAACCACGCTGATTGCGCCGATTGATGGACTAATCGCGAATGAAGATTTGACGGTAGGTGAAGCGCCTCCCTCCGCAAATGCCATCACCTTGATTGATGACAGCCATTACACGATTGATCTGGCGATTGATGAAACCGATATTGTTAATATAACCGTCGGGCAGCCGGTCAACCTGAATGTGGTGGCCTTGAAGGGCAGCCCAATCACCGGAAGCATCACCAAAATAGGCGCGGCTCCCAAAATTGAAGGGCAGCTTGTCACTTATACGGCGACGGTTACGCTGGACTTCACCGCCGCACCGCTGCGCCCCAAAATGAGTGCGACAGCCACCATCACCATTGGCGAAGTTAAGGATGTGATCCTCGTGCCGAATCGCTACATCCGCGTGGACAGCACGACGCAGCGCACTTATGTGACGGTCGAGAAAGACGGCAAATACACCGATACCCCTGTGACGATTGGTGTGCGTAATGAAACCAATAGCCAGATCGTGACCGGCCTCGAAGTAGGACAGAACATCGTCTTACTGTCGGGACAGGCATCAACCACACGGCAAGGCGGCTTATTCGGTGGGCCACCCGGCGGCGGACAAAACGCCGCAGCAGGGGGAGGCTAATCATGTTTGGATGGCTAAAAGGGAGCAAGGCGAAGACGACCGAATCCGTTGTGGATGCTGATGGACAAAAGACCGTCATCGACATTCGCGAGATCACCAAAACCTATGAGATGGGCGAGTTATCGCTGCAAGTTCTCAAAGGCGTGAGCCTGCAAGTGAAGCAGGGCGAATTTGTATCAATTATGGGGCCGTCGGGTTCAGGCAAATCGACCCTGATGAACATCTTGGGCGCACTCGACCAACCAACATCCGGGGAGTATTTCCTCGATGGCGTGGACGTAAGCAAATTGAGCGAGGCTGAACTGGCTCGTGTGCGTAACAAGAAGATCGGCTTCGTCTTCCAGAACTTCAATTTGCTGCGGCGGACTTCTGCTATACGCCAAGTAGAACTGCCATTGATTTATGGTGGCGGATCAGGACGTTCCAAGAAAGCCAAAGCCGCCTTGGAATCAGTCGGCTTGGGGCAGCGTATTGACCATTTGCCCAGTGAGTTATCCGGTGGTCAACAGCAGCGCGTGGCGATTGCACGGGCGCTGGTCACTGAACCTGCCATGATTTTGGCAGACGAACCAACGGGTAACTTGGACAGCCGCAGCGGTACCGAAGTGATGCAAATCTTCCAGCAGCTGAACCGTGAGCAGGGCAACACCATCATCTTCGTAACCCATGATCCTTGGATTGCACGTCACACCAACCGTGTGATTATGCTGCGTGATGGTAAGGTCGTGGCGGATCGTGCCGTTGCTCATCCACTGCTGGCGGGTGAATCGGAACGTCCATCTGAGGCCGAAGAGTTAGAAGGTGTCTTCAAAGATACCTACTACGGCGGCTCACAAGAGGAATATACCTAGTATGAACTTCTTGGAAGGCTTCCGCATTGCGCTGACCAGCCTCTTTATCAACCGCTTGCGGGCTGTATTGACTGCTTTGGGCATCATCATCGGCGTGGGCGCGGTAGTGGGATTGACAAGCTTAGGGCGCGGCGTGCAAGAGTATGTTTCATCACAGTTTGAGGACTTAGGCGCAAATACGCTCACGGTTTCGTCAACAACACCCACCAGTCAAACGCGCACTCAGGTAAAACCATTAACCGATCAGGAAGCCATTGCTATCGCCCGCTTGCCCGGTGTTAAACAGGTGTCAACTGTCTACAGCGTACCCGGAACATTGGTCGCAGGCACTGAAACCGTCACCCTCTCCATGAATGGGGTCATCGCGGGTTATGCTGATGTCAACAATTGGCATCCCCGTAATGATGGCGGACGCTTCATCAGTCAGGCCGATGTGGATGATACGGCGCGGGTGGTTGTTTTAGGCGAGAGTACTGTCGAAGACCTGTTTGGGGATAAAAACTATAACCCGATTGGTCTGCCGGTACAGATTAACGGACGCATCTTCACCGTTATCGGTGTCATGGAAAACCGTTCGGCGGCCTCTCCTGCGGATTTGAACGCGGCGGCTTTAATTCCCATTACGACGGCTCAAACGCGTTTGGCTGATGCTCGTGTACAGGGTGGCGATTATCGGGTGACGCAGATTCAGGTCGTCGCCAATTCTGAAGAACAAAACGAATCAGTGCTTCAGTTGATTAAGAATTATCTGGTCGAAGCCCATGATATTGTTTATACGGGGGATGAGGATTTTTCGGTCACCAATCAGGCTGATTTACTGAGCAGCATTACCCAGATCACCAGTTTGCTGACCGTGTTCTTGGGCGGTGTCGCAGGTATCTCGCTGCTGGTGGGCGGCATTGGCATCATGAATATCATGCTGGTGTCTGTGACCGAACGCACCCGCGAAATCGGTCTTCGCAAAGCGGTCGGCGCACAGGGGCGCGATATTCTGAGCCAATTTCTAATCGAAAGCATCATCCTATCATTAGTAGGTGGTCTGCTAGGTATTACTTT
>JBBQLX010000201.1:0-7795 GCA_038328375.1 Aggregatilineales bacterium
TTCGAAGTCGGTTAGCATTTCATTTGCGAAAACAAACCAAAATCGGCTTAATACTGCTTTTTTCGTTTTTCAGGTCACCTCCTTCACCCATTTTAGGTTGGCCTTAATCGCATTTTCTCGGCTAAAAACGACCTCATCACGCCAAAAATCGTAATAATTTCCTTAATCTTACCTGTTATCACCTGTTTATCAGGTCATACCCAACAAAAAACCACAGTCCATCTTCTGAACTGTGGTTTCTTTGCTTGTCTATCTCGTCTTACTCTGTCTTTAGTCTTGTCTTTTCTACCGACTAATGACTACCCACTAATGACTTTCTTCTCTTGCCACTTGTAGCTTGAAACTTCCAACTACCCTACTGTGGACCTGCAACTGCCACCACATAGGCATCTGGATTCCAATATTTCTGTATCGCCTTCAACAGATCAGCTTTGGTCAAGGCATTAATCTCGCCCTCGAACTTTTGCAGATTGTCCAACCCTAGTTGATAGGCTTCCATGTTCAAAATCGAACCCGCAATGCCTTCGTTACTTTCCAGTTGCAGTGGCAAATGTCCGGTAAAATACGACTTGTTCTCGCTGATGTCCTCATCGGTCACTTCTTCCGTGATAATCCGCTTGATTTCACCCACGACGCTCTCAATCGCCTGCTGCACATTGGCTGGATTAACACCGGCACTCACGCTCCAAGCCCCCGGCCCCATACCCCCTTCAAGGCTGCTGTAGGCATAGTAAGCCAAGCCACGCTTCTCACGCACTTCGTCGCCAATACGCCCCATCATACCGAACTGCCCCAGCACACTGTTGACCAATGTTGCTGCCCGATATTCCGGCTCAAATCTTGACGGCCCAAGCACACCCATCACAATATCCGACTGTGTTTTGCCCGGAATATTGACCGCAATTTGACGTGTCTCATCCACCTGTTGGATTTCAGGCAGTACCGCTTTTGGTGGTTGGTTTTCGTTCTGCCAATCACCCAACTTCGTTTTCACAATCTCAATTGCATCAGCCGCTTTGACCGCACCCACAATGGCAATCACCATGCCCTTTGGCCCGTAGTTTGTACGGTGAAAAACGTTGATGTCCTCAATCGTAATCCCCGGAATCGTCTCTAACGTTCCCCGTGAACTAAAATGATACGGATGATTTTCCGGATACAAGTTTTCACGGAAAGCTCGTCCAGCACGGAAACGTGTATCTTGCTGACGGTATTGCAGTCCCGTTAGAATTTCGCCACGTAAACGTTCCACCTGTGGTGCTGGAAAAACTGGATAACGTAGTACATCTGCCAGAATATCAACGATCACTGGCAAATCTTCGGCTAAGGACTTCCCGCCGAAGCCTGTGGTATGTGTACCCGCACCCACATCCAAATCCGCCCCGATGTCCTCAAGGCTGCTGTGGATCGCATCAAAATCACGGTTTTTCGTGCCACGCATCAAAGCCGCTGCTGTCATGCTGGCAGTACCGGATTTCGCTGGATTTTCGTAGATGCTGCCCGCTTCTAACGAACCGGCAATCACCACCGATTGTGCTGCAAAATTCTCATACACCAGTATGATGATGCCGTTATCCAATTGGACACGGGTAATGTTATTCGGCCCCGGAATAGATGAATTATTCATCGTCGTCCTCCTCGCCCATATCATCGCCACCGACTTCGGTCGGCACAAACCAACCGACAATCCGGTTTTGTGGACGTAAATATTTCTGTGCAACCATTCGCACATCCTCAATCGTCACCGCTTCCAGCTTCTCGACATAGTTCAAGAACCACTCGTAACTGTGGAAGTTTTCGGCAAAAGCCAACCAGAATGCCTGTGAACTCACTCGTTCTGTGCCATAAGCAAATAAAGCTCTTGCTTGCTTACGAGCTTTGTCCAGTTCTTTTTGAGTGATGTTTTCGTTCAACATCCGGTTGATTTGCACATCGAAGGCTGTTTCGACTTCTTGAATAGTACGACCATCGCGTACAGTCGCCACAAAATCAAACAGATAAGGATCAATCGACGGCAGCAAACCACCATCAATATCCACTGCCAATTCGGTTTCGACAATCGCCTTATACATACGGCTGGTCTTGTTATCAATACCACCGCCGCCCATGCCGCTTGGCCCTGTTAAGACGCTGTTCAAGATTGCCAGCTTGAACCAATCATCGTCGGTTGCTGGTGGAACATGGTAAGCCACTTCAAGAAATTGGGTATTGCCCGGACGCTCAACAACCACCCGCCGTTCGCCGTGTTGTTCCGGTTCAGGCCGCACAAATAAGTTCGGCTTCTCACCTGCCGGAATGCTGCCGTAGAGTTCTTCAATACGCTTGAGCATATCTTCGGTTTTGAAGTCCCCGACTGCCACCGCAATCGCATTGTTGGGCATATAGTGGTGCTTGTAATGATTATAGAGGTCATCACGAGTCATGGTATGCAAATCGGTTTCGTCACCGATGATTTCGTGGTGATAACCATGTACACGGAATGCTGCCGCACGGACTTCCTCACCCAACCAGAACATCGGTGAATTTTCGCCGCCTTGCCGTTCCGAGATAATCACCGTCCGTTCGGATTCAACTTCATCCGGTTCAAAAATGGTGTTCATCATCCGGTCGGCTTCCAACTGCAAACCGAGGTCAATCCGGTCGGCTGGCATGGTTTCATAGTACGCCGTGTAATCCATTGAGGTTTGGGCATTCCAATTGCCACCCTCACGGCTGATCTGACGGTCAAGGATGCCACCGGGAAAACTCGGTGTGCCTTTGAACATCATGTGTTCGACCCAATGCGAAATACCGGTTTGTCCAGTACGCTCGTTACGGCTGCCAATGCGGTACATAACCCACCAGCTCACCACCGGCGCACTGTGCTGCTCTTTCAAAATGATCGTTAAGCCATTACTTAATTGATGGCGGGTAACACCTGCCATAAGTTACTCCTTTACGCGGTTACGTGCTAAACAGAGGGATATTGTACCTGTTTCATAGAGGTTATGAAGAATAGACGACGAAAGAAGGGCTGATCTGACTGATCAAAGCCCTATACCTTAGTCTAGCAACGTTCGGATTTAGGCGCAAAAGACCAATGCTAAGCATGTCCCACAGAAAGGTGATGCTTATTTGTGATCAACTGCTTATTTGAGAACCACGTTATTGGCGGTGTCCCATTTCACGGTGTTAATCAGAATATTTTTGCCATCTCCCGTCTGCACTACATAGCAAACAATCGGAATTTGTTAAGCGGCAAAAACGCGCCCTCCATCAGATAAAGACGTTGTACGACAGAGATATTTTCGCTCATTTTTGCCACCTTAAATTGAGAGCTGATATTTTAGTGCATCTCCTTTCGAGGATTCTTTATCATCCACGTCTTAATACAATTTATTTTTCTCCTCGGCGACCATTGCATCGGCTTCTTCAAGGCTAATATCGAGTTTGGCATGTTTGATGAGAGCCTCTCCAAACGATACCAACTCATCGGGCTGTTGCTCGGACGACCACAATCCCGAACGCAATACACATTTGGTACAGTGGAAAAACACTTCTTTGACCGTCACCGCGATCACAAAAATCGGCACTTTGCCTTGCATGATGAAGCGTTCTCGCACGTCATCATCGCGCACAATCTGTGCAGTACCATTAACGCGTAAGGTATCCTTACGTCCCGGCACCAGAAACAACAGCCCGATATTGGGATTTTGTAGGATGTTTGACAGGGTATCACCACGCCGATTACCCGGACGGTCTGGAATTAGCAGTGTATTGCTATCCATGACATGCACGAACCCTGCTGGATCTCCTTTTGGCGACACATCCATACTGCCATTGGCATCCATTGAGCCGAGCAGCACAAACCGCGATTTCTCAATAAAAGCACGGCATATATCGTCAATTACAGGCTGGACTTTGTCTTGCGCGGTTTGACCCGCATAGCCTAAAATTTCTCGGAGTTCGCTTTCATTCTGAATCACTTGCTTAAATGTACTCATAGGTCTGCTTTCGTTTATTTACGGCTATTTACTGCTTGAATATAGCAAATAGAATAGACTCAGCAAAGCGAAGTGTGAAATCGCTATCAGTCATAGAGCTTTGGAATAGAACAAAACTATAAATAAATCAAACTTGAATGAAGTTAGAATTATGAGTGCGGAAAGTTTGTGAACCGTTGTACAATTCATAGTATAGACATCGCACTTTCTATTTAAGAATTACACAGTACAACAGAGTTTTTATCCAAGTTATGGATGGAGAATAAGGTCATCACCCTGCCATGATGCGTTCTCGTCTTTCCAATTTCGTTATCCTGCTCTGCGGCCTCCTCGTCGGCTATACGCTTCTCATGAACATTCCATCTGCGGGATCAATCAACCGCTTCGGTGGAGAGGCTGTACTCTGGGTGCTGCTCGTTAGTTTTACGCTGGTCTTTGGTGTACTGCTGACGGAAGGCGAATTTGGCGCGGTTCATATCATCGGCATCACGGCTTTTTTGACAATCCCCCCAACGGTTCAGCCTTTGCTGTTATGGTCAATTGCGATTGGTGGGGTTGTGGGTGGCATCCTTTTAGTAGGTCGCCAAGAATTGGCATTACGCCGCCGTGCAACCATCCGCACAGCCGGCAGTGTGGTAATTATTTGTGCAAGGTTGACGTTGAGCCTGTTCGCGGCAGGCAAAGTTTATGACTTATTAGGTGGCACACGTCCGCTGCTCCCACCCCTTGGTAATAAATTTGTACCGCTGCTGGCCTTTGCAGTGCTGTATACAGGGCTGTATCTGGTCATCTATTTACTGGAAGCCTACATCGAATACCGTTCAATCCGGCGGCTTCTGCGTGAAAATTGGCTGCTGCTAGGAGCCATGCTGATTATTCCGCTGCCCTTTGGCATTTTGTCGGCAGTCGTTATTAGCTTAACACCCAGTTCACTCTACGTTTTCAGTATCGGTGTCCTGTTAGCGACTATCGGCTTGTACCGCTTTAGCAGGGCGCGACATCAATTGCAAAAACAATTGGATGAGCAGCAGTCATTGACCGCCGTCAGCCAAGCACTGCAATCTGATCTTAACCTCGACTCGCTGATCTATGCCATTTACAACCAAGTCGATCAACTGCTGCATCCTAACCAATTTGTCACCGCGCTTTATGAACGGAACAGCCAACGTCTGCGTTTCCCATTGGTGATGCAGAATGGACAGGCCATCAAGAATTATAGTGAAGACACTGAAGGGAGCTTCTTGGGACGCGTCCTAAAACAGCAAGCGCCACTGCTCGTTAATCAATCTGCTGGCGGACAAACCAACGTACATTCATGGTTAGGTGTGCCGCTGCTGGCGAGAGGTCGATTGTTGGGGGCGATTGCGGTTCGGTCGGATGATCCGCTGCGACTGTTCAGTGAAGATGACAAACGCCTGTTGATGATCGTCGCCACCAGTGCCAGCATCGCGATTGATAATGCCCAACTGTATGAGCATCAATCGCAGCGCGCCACCCGTATGACCGCGCTCACCCGCACCTTGCCCTTATTGACCGGAACCTTGGCGCTGGACACCGTGCAGCAGACTATCGTAGCTGCCGCCAGTGACATTTTGCAATCGGACGGTGTGGCACTGTATTTGCGAGGTGATGACGAGAAAATGCCGATGCAACTGGTCGCCAGCACCGGACTGACTCAGGTCGACGAAATGTTGTCGCCGGATGAGGTCGTCAAGCGTGAGGGTAAAGCCACCTACATGGGGCTTGATCTGGTGGTGAACAATCAACGTTTGGGCGGGCTGGCCTTTTTCTTTAACGCAGGCCATTCTTACGAGGAAGAAGATACTCCCGTTGCCTTAACCTTCGCGGCACAGGCGGCACAAGCCCTCTATAATGCCCAAAAATATACAACGGCTGATCAGGCGCTTGAGGAACAGGTGCGGCAGGTCACTGAAACCCGTGATCGCTTGCAAGTGATTCTGGATACCATGACCGAAGGTATCCTGATGATCGACCCGGATGGTCTTGTAGCGATGGCAAACCCTCGCGTTGATCTGTTGGGTTTGAAAGCTGACGAACTACTCGGCAATAAGATTGATGTGCTGCTTGAAAAGCCACAATTGGAACTGGCAGAACGCATGGGGTTTACATCCGACCAAAAAGTGCGTGATCTTCTAAAAACACTGCGCGTCCCTGAAAGCTGGCCTAAGAGCGAACCGCTGTCTTATACCGTGACCGATGAGGGCGAAGAACGATTTGTCGAGCGCAATATCATTCTGGTGCAGGGGGCAGGTGGTGAAACGCTGGGTATGATGCTGGTATTCAGCGATGAAACCGAAGCGCGTGAACTGTCGCAGATGCGCTCCGACCTTTCCAATATGATCGTCCACGATTTACGTAGCCCATTGACCGCCGTCACCACCGGATTAAAACTGATGCGCGACATCGTGCCGGTGGATAGCCCCTATCGTCCAATGGTTGTTTCGACCACCGAAGCCAGCCAACGCGCCATCCGCAAGATGCTGGTGCGCGTGGATTCGCTCTTGGATATTTCGCGCTTGGACAGCGGTGTGCTGTCGCTGGAAACCGAGCCAACCGATATGGCGACCTTGGCGGACAGCGTTTGTGTGGAACTGAGTCCGCTGGCGCAAGAATTGGAGGTCACGTTGACCACCGACATCAGTGATGAAACACCCGCCTTGGATGCCGACCCTGATAAAGTGGAACGTGTGCTGCAAAACTTGGTGGATAATGCACTCAAGTTCTGTCCCGCTGAAGGTAAGGTCACGATTCGGGCGCATCAGCCGGAAAAAGATGCCAACGGCGAACGCTTCGTGCGGATTGATGTGATTGACAGCGGGTCGGGTGTGCCAGATGAATATAAGACCAAGTTGTTTGACCGTTATGTGCAGATGAAAGGGCGGCGCGGCAAACGGCGCGGCAGCGGCTTAGGTCTGACCTTCTGCCGCTTGGTGGTCGAAGCGCATGGCGGGCGCATCTGGATTGAGGACAACCCCGACGGTGGCAGCATCTTCGCCTTTACACTGCCGGTAGCCGAGGCCGATGAGGTTGATAAAGCAATCTGATTAACGTTGAAGTTCAATGACGGCTTCGAGTACTTTTCCCCATGCAGGCGTACCTGTGACCACTACTTCAAAATGTCCCGTGTTGGCTGGCACGATCAACTGCACATTATCTCCGGCTGCGGCTGCCGCCTCTAGATACGGTTGTACATTCGCCATATTCTCATCTTCATCACCCACGATGTGAATCTGACGTACACCCAACGGCAGCAGCGCCATCGGTGAGGCATTGGCATAGTGGTCGGGAACAGCTTCCGGTGTACCGCCCATAATCAGCGTTAAACCGTCACCACAAATCCCTTGTGCCACAGCATTCACCAGATCAATGACACCTGCCAAACACACCACACCGCGAATAACCAGCGGATTCGCGCTGTAAACCGGACTCATCGGTTCTAATCGACCGCGACCAGCCAACCACAACGCCAATTGCCCGCCTGCCGAATGTCCCACCACCACGACATGTGTCAAATCCAATTGATATTCAGCCGCGACAGTCCCTAAGAGGCTGTCTAAAAAGGGAAAAAGGAGACTAGAATGAGGGGATGATAAACCGAGCAAGTTACCCTAGCGACCTGACAGATCAAGAATGGACATTAATCGAGGCGGATATTCCGGCAGCCAAGCCGGGAGGATGCCCGCGCAAAACAGATCCTCGCGAGATCGTCAACGCGATCTTCTATATTCTGCGGACGGGATGTAGTTGGCGTTCGCTGCCACATGATTTTCCTAAATGGCAATTGGTGTACG
>JBBQLX010000202.1:0-7670 GCA_038328375.1 Aggregatilineales bacterium
CCCTCGGGTCCAAAATTGTAACAAATTCATTGATACGTTGTTAGCTTTTTAAGTTAGCCGCTGTCACAAGCTTATGTTTCGTACCATGATTTAGTGTATATCCATAACAGTAGTACGCAGAAACTCAACAGCTCATTCAGGCAGTGATTGAGCACTTAGACTATGTATCGAACATTGCGGCTCGGCATATGCGGCTCCTTCAACTGTTTATATTATGTTTTGTATTACTGGGATTATCTTTTTATAAGCCTACCCAAGCCCAGTACACAACCAACTGTCCAAGTTTTATCCAAACTGCCCTTCAACAGCTAGGGAATAATTGCTCGAATTCACCCACTGGCAGCGCCTGTTATGGAAATGCAGAGATTACAACATCCTACGCCGACTCAAGCACGTCTGCCACCTTTAGCAAACCCGGGGATCGCTTGAGTTTAGGGCTTCTAAACGATATTCATACCAGTGCTGTTGACGTTCAAACTAAAAAATGGGGTCTTGCCTTGTTGACCACACAAGCCAATTTGCCCAAAACGTTGAATAGTAAAGGTGTTGTGATGGTAGCCTTGGGTGATGTCCAAGCGCAAAATGCTGTTTTAACGGCTGATGAGCTTAAACTCGCTGATGAACCAATCACAGTGTTAGGTGGGAAACAAGGTACTGATTTATTCAATGTACCGGATGGCTTCAAAGAAACTTCAGCACCCTTTGGACATATACCCACTGGTACACCCTTGAAAGCCGATGGGGTTAGCCCTGATGGGAAATGGTTACGCGTCTTTGCCATGCACGACAAAGTCTATTTTCAGACTCCCAATGCATGGGTGAAAGTTAGTGAATTATCTGATAGTGTGGATTTGAAAGCATTGCCAACGATTGGTCCAAATAGTTTTACATTGATGCAATCCTTTAATCTCAATACGGGTCTTGCGCCTGCTGCCTGTGATACCGACCCCACGTCGATGCTTTACCTGCAAGGGCCAGAAGAGACAGAAGTCTTACTTCATATCAATGGCACCGATATTCGCTTTGGTTCTACGATGCTCGTTCGCATCCTTGCCCCCGGTAATATCATGCAACTCATCTCGTTAACTGGAATTGGTCTTGTTAAGACAGATGGACAGGATGAACGCGTGATTACGCCGGGTTTTGCGTCACAAATTTGTTTATCAGAACCATCGGATAAAGGCATCAGGACGATTGGCAAAAATTGCAGTTGGTCTGAACCTAGCTTACTGTCATTTAATGTTCTTGAAGCGCTTTACAGGTCGCTAGATGGTAAAATCCCCCAAAATCTACAGTATTATCGGACATATGTGCCGCGGCTGATTTGCCCATCTGGCGTTGGTCAAGTACGCTGTCGCATCCGTATTGTCTACGAAAAGTTGATCCGCCATCTGCGGGATCTCTGCCAGCGTAGCCTGTTGCCAAAAAACATTTGCGACTTGTATATTCTGAACTGAATGCAGTCGTTATCTGAATCGGATTACACGGGGTTTGTTATACAATAAAACACCTCGCACCTCGCTGCGAGGTGTTTGTGCAGAGACGGAATAAACAAACATCGGCTTTGTGTACCAAATCGCAACAATATTGTCTGACCCGAGTCCTTTGGATGTCCAATCATATGGAAGGAGGTATGGACTGGTTCCTATTCCTTCCTGTACTTAATCAAGTTGTGATTTTTAAGATTTGTCCTACCCGCGTCCAGTGTATACCTATCGCTATGCCAATTTGGCGATAGCTCATACCATTGGAATGCATATCCAAAATCATTGAGCGAATGTTATCTTTGTTGCTATGCTGTTTGTCAGTTAAAGTGGTCGGTGATATAGGAATCTCAAACGGCAATACATGCCTAGTTAACGGAACTCTGCCCTTCGGGTTCAAAAATGATTATAGACTGTTGAAAAGCGGGAATGTTTTAATACGTTCCCGCTTTTGTTTTATGACACTCTTCGCCAATTCTCCCCTTTTTCTCCGTCACCCCCTGACAATTATCTTGATGAATTTCGAGATATGATACAAGAAATTAGAACTTAGTTTACCCTTTACAGAATTTGAAACTATATTTTTTGCTTATATGATACATTATTAAAGTGATAAGTTACTTGCATTGCAATTGGGATGATGGTAAATCAATGGCTGGTATAGACGATTTAGATTCAGTTTCGGACCAAAAAACGCCGCGTATCTACCGACCAATCTCTCGACGGTATCTTCGATATTTGATCGAAAATCTCAATGACGACGATAGCGGTCCAAGTATTTTCGCTGAACTTGCTGAACGACTTATTCACAGACGGAAATGCGCCAATATTGTACCGGCTACGCAACCTTCAGCAGGTGGTGACTATGGCCAGGACGGTAGAACTCAAAAGGTGCTTTTAGATTCGGATGGACGGTTTCGCCTCTATGAAGCCCCTCCTGTGATTGAAGAGAGATGGATATTTGCCTTTGGTATCAAACCGGACTGGAGATCAAAACTACATGCCGATGCTGTAAAAATAGTCTTAAATGATCTTCGTCCAGACCGGATAATATTTGTAACAAATCAGTTCATTAATCCTGAACATCTAAAAATTGATTATGAACGATCAATCGAAGAAGAACTTAAAGTCCCCTGTGAAATTCTCGACGGAACTTGGCTATTAAGCCAGCTCTACGAGAACGATTATCAATTAGCTGTTGAGTTGCTTCACTGCCCTCCCGAACAAGACCCTGAATTAATGAAAATGTTCGAAAGAATATTTGGGCTAAAGGAAGAAGGAATTAGTGAGGAAGAAGCACTAGAAGTCGAAAACCTCAAAGCACGTGTTCAATACCGTAATCGTTATACCGAAATGCCAGAATATCTAGTTCGAGATTTGCGAAATATTGGAGATATTCTCTCCCAATATGATGGAACTTTGGACGAAGCAATCAAGTGGTATGAAGAAGCTCTCCCAGAATTAGACAAACTAAGGCTACTTACGGAAGGCATAGAATTGCTCTATGCCTATTTTGTGGCACTTTTTAAATTGCCAGATGGTGCAACGAAAATTTTTGGTTGGCTGCCGAAATTAATTGATCTTGTTTTCCGCGCAGAACATAGATCGTTATATGTGTATATATCTGTTTGGTTGCAATACTTGTATCCAACATTACAGGATGAAGAAGAATATCGAAAAAGATATTATAATACTCTCGATCAATTCAAGTCTCTAGATAGAGAATCAATGAGTAGGCTAAGTCTTGCCTACCTAGACGAGGTGATTTTACTTCTAGAATTTGTGCTAGTTCATAGAGACAACCTTGATCGAAATGTATATCTGAATCGCGTTCGGAGTTTTCTTGAAGCCGTTGCACCAATTACTCCATTCCCGCTTAAACGAATTGTCGGTATGTTAGCTGTAGTCGCGCCAACATGGAACGCTGAGAGCGATTTTGAAGATATATTTGAATTAGCACTAGACTTAATCAGTAAACAAACAGGTAGTTTCCAAAAAGCAACTACCCTAAAAGAGAGAGCAATTGCACATGAAAAAGCTGGACAACTAGAAGAAGCGATAGTCATCAATACAAGAGCAAAGCGGCTTTGGCTCAATGAAACAACCAGTAGAGGGTTCATGCTGGTGACTTTTGTCTTAGCAACTTGGTATAAACGCTTAGGGTACTTGCAGGCTGCCGAGTATGAATTGTATGAAGGCATTTATATGGCTATATCCCAGCCCAAATATTCTCATCCTGATTTGTTGGCTGGGATGTTTATTGAGTTAACATCCTTAGCGTTTATGCAAGGACGTGTTTTGCGTGCCTATAAATGGCTTGATGCATACTTTGTGATTTGTAAATTGCATCAACTTGAGCCTGACAGTGAAATTGTTGATAAATACCTTTTTCACAATTTGCCTACTATTTTGATGCGCCTTTATTCCTCTAATAGACCACTTCACGATAAATTGGTTAAGTTAGGAGAAACTTTTAACACAAATGTGCTTATTGACCATAAAGCATTGTTTTTGTCAAATGAAGCTGAGTTTAAAATTTGGATTGATGATCTTTCTCAAGAGGGACGTAATGTGGCTCAGGAACTTCGGAATAAAGTCCACCTCGGCGACATGGAGCCATTAGAGGATTGGATTGTCTATGATGAATTGGGAAGTCAGCAATATATTCAATGGATAATTCCTGTACCCATCCAAGAGAAATTGGAAGTCCAAATTGTATATTCACGGGGAAAAAAGCTTGATCTGATTGCTGCTAGTTTAGCCTCAATGTTACAAATCCTGATTGTATTCGCTAAGGACAAATTAGATCAATTAACATTTGCTGATGACACAATGAAGATAGTTTTGGAAATCGCTGACGGAGGTTCGAATGATATAGAGGTGATCCAAAACAATACAAAAGATGGGTTTCAGATTAATGTGCGACTAGTAAACAAATTCGTTAGTGATTCGCCCGACGAACTAGCCGAATTAAGTAAATCCCTATTAGCGCACGTTTCACTTGAAATGTTAGATGCATTAATAATAGACGACCGAGAAGAACTGGTCAAAATTTTTACTCCTGAACAATTTGGGGCAGTTTTCGATAGAATTTTTGCAGTAGCACCACCCTTAGTACTATTGAATATTACTCCTTTTGTGAAAACGATATTCGGAGAATATGATGTCACTAGAACAGTTTAATGAGGAACGAGAGCTTGAAGCAATTAAACGCCGCTATGATCTTATTCCTAGATCAATATCTTATACTTTGGTAAGACTAAGAGAATCTACAGAATTTGCCGACGTTGTTAAGCGGTTGAGAGTGGATAAATGGAAAGACTGGCATATCTTATTAGCTATACATAATGGCTTTCTTAATTGGCACATTAAGCTAAATGGAGCTGATAAGGACGCGGAAAAGGCTAACGCATTTACAGAAATGTTAGTAAAACGTCTATGGGAAGTAGGGGAAACCGCAGAGGATTTGCCTGTTTCAATAGAATATTTTTCGTATGATTCAATGAATAATTGGCTCAATATTGGGATTATGCATTATCTTCAGCAAAAAGGTGCAGAATTTGGTTCAAGAGGATATGACCTAAATAAGACTCGGAAAATAGCTGAACAGAAGTTCAAATATTTAGCTCTAGATATTGAGCATTCACCGTTATTTGAATAAGTCCTATCACACTCTATCTACATATGCTCCTTTCTAGCCTTTGTTTTGGTGGCAAGAGGTGGATCCAAAGAAGGATTTATGATGATTGTCGTGGTTAGTAACCATTTGTTGAACATAGTGTTTCTCTCCACGTTGAGTACGTCCTTTGGGCTCATGCAAACCAATCAAAACGGTGTGGTTTTTTGCTGGACAACTTCCTAAGCCGTCAAGCTTTCTAAATAGGATGACCAACGTGGATAACAGGTGACGAGTTTACAAAAAGCCTTCTGTAATTACCGAAAGAACAAAAATTCTACCACAATTTTCCGATTTTGATCGTTCGAATCCGGTTTCACCTTCCAAACGTTATCTTCATAAATGGCCTCAAAACACCCCTTTTTCACCTGCTCCACCTGCAAAGCAGGTAAAAATCGGTCTAGTCTCCCTCACTCTCCCCACTTATCACCTGTTTAACACGCCCAAAACCGCCTAAAAACCCCACCATCCCTCCCTCAAAGAATCTGCTTCCGGCCATTGTGCAATTATCGGGTAAATTTCCCACCCATCGCCATTACAACTTTATAGGATGGATGCAATTGGATGGGCAGTGGGTTTATGTATCCCCGCAGGACTGCATAACCGCATCTGGCAAGTTAAGTGAACCGCCGTCTGTAGAACTGGATCATCGCTTACGGGACTATAGTTTGCAGATGGCCATCTGGCAGAAGAGCTTACAACCTTCAATGCCGTGACCAAAGTGCTGCCACCGCAACTGGCATCCGCACTGATTGCTTTTGCGCTGCTACCTGTGCTTCAACGATTTTTCCCAACGACAGCACCCCGACCGGATGTCCATCTGGTCGGGACATCCGGTAGCGGAAAATCAGAAATCGCCTCACTTCTCAGCAGTTTCTATGGGCACTTCAGTCGTGACACGCCGCCAGCCCAGTGGGGCGATACCATCAACACCGTCGAGACGCTTGGTTATCCTTTAGCGGACACGCTATTCTGGGTCGATGACTACAAATCCATCTATGCGGATGAAAAGACCTTCACCCGCTTTTTGCAAAGCTACTCGCGTGGGATGGGACGCGGACGATTAACCCGTGAAGCCAAAGTGCGGCACGAAAAACCCTGTCGTGGTCTTATCCTCTCAACAGGTGAAACGACGATTGAAGGGGAGATGTCCGTAATCGCTAGAATGCTCGTGCTGGAAATCCCGCCCTGGGAGAAACGTGATCCAAATGGGCAGGCGTTGAACCAAGCAGAAGGCTTACGTCATCATCTGCCGAGTTTCACCGCTCATTTCGCCAGTTGGATTGCCCAGCAACTTGAAAAGAGTGATCTAAAAACCGACATTGCCGACCGATTTAGCAACAATATGAAGGGATATAGAGAAAAAATTGCTAATGAGTTGGGAGGGTAATCCAGAATTGGGCTGTGTTGGTGACCGTCTACCAAATGTTGTCTCGTTTCCTGTGCGATAGGGATCCTAACTATGTGTTGCCAATATGGAAAGATGCCATCCTCGAAAGCGTCCGTACACTGCGTCAAGAGCGCGCAAGCGAGCTATTTATCAATGTTTTGGGGCAGCTAATTGGCAGCGGTCAATGCGTCATCGAGCCATCTCTTCGTGAGCAGGGCGATCCTGCACCCGGACATGTTGTCACGGGTTATAGGGATGAAAGCTTCATTTACTTACTGCCCGATGTCGCCTTGCGGGAAGTGAATAAAGTACAACCACTGCGCTTCACCGCTTATGCCATTGGTACGCAGTTGAAGGAAGATGGGCTGCTGCTCCCTGGCAAAACCAACCTGACAGTACAGCGCAGTGTCAGAGGCAGTACTATTCGATTATGGCGATTAAAGTCGGAGATTCTGGGTTGTGAAGGTTGTGAAACCTGTGATGATGTTCATTGACGATGAGAAAACATCCACATAAGTTCCTTAAAAAAGCCTGTGAAGGTTGTGAAACCTGTGAACACAGGCTTTTTTGTTTGTAACCTTCACAACTTTCACAGATTTCACAGGCTGTGAAGTTGGTTTTACTGAATTTTAGAAATATTCACATACCACAAAATGGATTTTGAGAGTGGAAGAAAAGGGGTTGTGAAGGTTGTGAATTCTGAGACTAAAAGAGACACCATATAGCTACATGTTATCAACTATATTTATGTGCGAAACAGATCTAATAATAGCAGAGTTCTAGAGGTATAGTTTGCTAACAGATATAAGTTATATTGGGGAAACACTACAATGTTCAAGCTCGGTTTTGTGATTATAACAAAAGTGATTGATAATAAATTATCTTCTTATACAATTGCAATATACTCACGATAAAATGAAAGGCAGTTCGCCCATAAAAGTTTTCATCAGTAAGTTTATGGCAGCGGTCCTGCATTCCAAAAATGATTGACAGAGTAATATAGAAGTGGTAGATTAATGGTATGATGTCAGACCAAAAGGAAGTGAATTGAAATCTAATACTCTCAATCCAGTTAATCGCCCTCCAATCGGTGATGAAATTGTTGAGCAATTGGTTGGTT
>JBBQLX010000203.1:0-7434 GCA_038328375.1 Aggregatilineales bacterium
TATGTTGATGATTAAGCCTGCGCTGCCTTACCTCGATGTGTTGAAGGAAGTTCGCCAGACATTCAATCTGCCCACTTCGGCTTACCAAGTCAGTGGTGAATATGCGATGCTGCACGCGGCAGCGGCCAATGGTTGGATTGATTTGCAGCGCTGTGCTTTAGAAAGCCTAACCAGTATCAAACGGGCAGGAGCAGATATGATCGTGACTTATTTCGCGAAAGACGCAGTCGGCTGGTTAGAGGGAAATGGCTAATGGAACAAACCGCACAAACTGCTGCTGACCAAGTGGCGCTAAACAGTCGCTTCCTCAAAGCTTGTCGCTGCGAAAAACCGACTCGACACCCGTTTGGTTTACGGCCTTCGTGAGGCTGGTAAAGCGGCTGATATTCCACTTCAAGTCAATCACGCGGGAAAAATGTTTGGCTTCTATTTCCTGAAAACACCCGACGATGTGATTACCGATTATGCCAGCGCTAAACGTCATGCCAATACCGAGCGTTATGGGCAGTTCTTTCATGCCATGCTCGAAGCCGGAGTCTACTTCGCCCCCAGCCAATTTGAGGCCGGATTTATGAGCAGCGCCCACAGTGAGGCTGATATTCAGGCGACACTCGTGGCGGTCAAACAGACATTTGAGTCCTTGTTGGCTCATGCGGGAGAGCCGCGCTGAGACGTGTTATGATAGGTGCTGTATTTATATCAGTTTGTGAGGGTAATGATGGTTAATACATCCAGCGAAGCAAGCAAACGGCTTGAACAGGCATTAGCGACCACACGAGAAGCGGTCAGCGTAATTGATAACCTGATTGCGGATCATGAGTATCAAGATGTGGCTTCGTTAGTGGCGCAGGCGGCTGCAAAACTTTTAGAAGCAGCATCGGCTTTGATGCAATCCAATGATGAGACAGGACTCACCGCTTTAGAGAGTGCTGATGATCTCTTGGACGCAGTTTATGACATCATCGACGGTGAGACTGACGAGGAATAAAAAGGGCAATGTCAAAACGGGGTTTATCGCTTCTCATACTGATAATCGTTGGCATATTAACGGCCTGTGGCAACGTCATCGTTGATTCGGTCGTAGTGCCTCCAGTATCGAAGGATAAACTGACGTTTATTGATTTCTACTCTGATGAATGTCCCAATTGTATGGTGATGCAGCCCATCGTGAAGAGTCTCGAAACCCGTTACGGTGAGCAGATCAGCTTCCAGTATTTGAACATTGATACAGACGGAAAGAACCTATTTGACTCGATGGGGTTACGCGGTAATCCGATCTTTTTGATCCTCAAACCGGATAATACGGTTGTTTATAAGGGATATGGAAGAGTGCCGGAGTTGGCGCTGAATAAAGCGATACAAGCCGTAATCGGTGTGTAAATGAAAGGGCGCAAATCTGCGCCCTTTTTGTTGCCTTTAGAGGGTAATCAAAGTCGCAGGCGGATATTCAATCTCTTTGAGGGTGGACTCGATTTGCTGCCATGTCGCGGGAGCATCCCACTCGATGGTAACTGTTTTGCTATCGACTACGCCGTCAACCTGTTTGACACCAATAATCTGGCTGACTTCGTTCTTGATGGTCTTGACACAGCCATCACAGCCGATGTTCGGTACTTGAAAAGTTTTGCGTTCCATGATTCTTCTCCTCGAAAAAAGTAGAGACCATTAGCCTCTTATTAATCACATTTTCAGGGATATTGCATACCCCCTATGGTATATGGACAACATAGACTGGCGCAATCTTTCGTGTTATGGCGGAATTGTCATTTTATCCGCTGAAATGACGGGCGGGAAGTCCGGCTAGTGCCGCTGAATCGACACAAAATGCAGCGTGATTGTTCGGCTAATGCCGCTGAGTGCAGCGGCGGGCTGCCGTATGTCCGCCGCTTTGTCGGTGTTGTGTCTTTGCAGCGGAAGTAAGGGAGCAATCCGCCGAAAATGCAAAGCCGAAGTACTCAACGCAAAGGCGCAAGGTGGCAAAGACGCAAAGGATAGGCAGAAAGATTTTAACACGATGACTCCGAGACTCAGTGATGAAACAATCGTAGCATAAATCGAAGTGCTTCGGGTTACATTTTGGTAACTCTTTCGCGACCAATTTACTAACGGTTTTGAGAGAGAATATTTGTTAAATTCATTGGCTAATGGTTAGGAAATGGTTGGTGCATCTTTGAGAGGTTGGGAGATTGGGTCTGAAGTCGGAGCGGCCTCGGCACGGAGCATCCACCAGAAGCCAATGGCTGATAGAAATGCGGTGAATGCGCCGCCGTACCAGATGGCTGGCGGGCCAAATGAGTCGCTGAGAACACCGCCTGCAACCGGCCCAACGCCTGTGCCAAAGGTGTAAGTGAGTGAATAAATGCCCATATAGCGGGCACGTTTGTCAGGCGGAGCCATATTCGCAACCAGCGCATTACTGGTGGGCGAGACCATCAGTTCACCCAAGGTCATAATAACCATTGCGATCATGAAGTGTGGTAACAGACTCGATACCGCGTAACCCACCAGTCCCAAAGCATAAATCGCACTGCCGAGCGACATAATGAACAATGGGCGGTAGCGGCGAGTGATACGGGTCATCCCAAATTGGAAGAAAACGACCATGAGCGCGTTGATGGCGAGAATTTGTCCAAATTGGTTTTCGGGAATACTGAAGTTCTCTTTGGTGTAAACCGAGAGCAAGTTGAAGACCAGCGCGGTTGCGATTTCGATCAGCGCGAAAACAGCGATAAAGGTCACGAAGGGACGGTCACGCAATATTGCGCCGTAGCCTGTAGAAATGCGGGTTGTAAATGTTGTTTTGGGCAGTGTTTCCCGAATGGCAAAAATGAGTGGGATTAAGACAATAAGGTTGATGAGAATGCTGATAAAATAGGCAAATGTATGGGACTGGACAATGAATACGCCAAAAATGGCGGGTCCTATGGCTATGGCGAGATTGGAGGCGGTGCGGATCAAGGCAAAGGCGCTGGTTCGCTCCTCCGGTTTGACGATATCTGCGATCATAGCGTAAACACCGATGTAAAAGATCGGTTGAAGGATGCCATAAAGCGGGAGTAAGATCGTCCACTGCCAAAGTTGATTGGCGCTGCCCATGAACATCAACAAGATGCTAAACCCGATTAGCCCCACAATCATGATGTTCTTACGCCCGAAATGATCCATCAATGTGCTAATGGCCGATGTGCCGATAACACTTGAAAGCGCCTGAAGTGAGAGCAGTGTAGTGATGGTCGTTAGGGCAACAGGAATATTGAGCGTGCTAGACGACGCGAAAATATTCAGCTTGGTTAGATAGCCAATCGCAGTGAGTGGACTGCTGGTTTGCTCCCGAATATATAGGGTGATAAACGGCCAAATTAACGATGCGCCGATGCGGTTAAAGAAGAAACAGGCGATGAGCAGCCAAAAAGCACGGGGATAGGGCGGTAATTTGTTTAAAAGACGCATAAATAAGCACTGAATCTCTTGTAATAGCTATTATTTGTCTGTCATAAGAAGAGATTGGATTTCTTCTCGAACAGGATCATCTATTTCGTGTAGCAGATGCGTTTGTAATATTTGACGCGCGTCTTTCCCCATAATCTGGCGTAACGACCAAGCAGCATGAGTTCGAAGTAAAGGGCTGGGGTCACTCAACAAAGTTTGCAGAGGGAGAATGGCATCTGCATGTCCCCAATTACCCGCTGCGATGCAAGCATTACGTACCAGCCGTTCGCGTTTGATGCGGTAAATAGGACTCCCATAGTATCGCTGATGGAAGGTGGCATCGTCTAGCGCCAGTAAGTCCACAATTTTGGGCGCAACATGGTCAATGTTAGTTGGATAAAAAACGGCTTCTGGCGTAGCTGAGGAAAAGCGCTGAAACGGGCAAATATCTTGACACACATCACACCCATAAACCCAATTGCCTATTAAGGGTCGCAAACTGCTGTCGATGCTGCCTTTATGTTCAATCGTCAAATAGCTGATACACCGCCGCGCGTCCAACACATGCGGACGCGGAAACGCTTTAGTCGGGCAGGCATTCAGACAGCGTGTGCATGTACCACAGTGCGTTTCGCGCCCCGCTGAATCGTACTCGTCAAATTCAAGGTCTGTGAGAATTTCGCCGAGGAAAAACATGCTGCCCCGAAGGGGATGAATGAGCATCGTATTTTTGCCCGTAAACCCCAATCCAGCTTGATGAGCATGGCTGCGTTCCAACACAGCACCTGTATCCACATAAACCCGATGGTTAATCTTTTGACCACTTTGATCTTGCAACCATTCGGCGAGTGCTTCTAATCGGGGTGTAAGAATGTCGTGATAATCTAATCCCCATGCATAAGCTGCGATTCGTCCGCGTGAGGGATCATGCAGTACTTCATCTGGTACAGATGCGGAAGCATAATCGAGTCCAACGACTACCAACGAACGCACACCCGGTAATATGACATTCAAATCCTGTCGCCGTGATTGACGGTCAGGTCGTGCCATATAACTCATCGTCCCGTGCATTCCGGCCTCGACCCAACGGAAATAAGCATCAAGATAAGACGATGGTTCGGCGCGTGTAATGCCAACCAGATTGAAGCCAAGTTCAATGGCGCGGGTTTTGAGAGCAGTGGATGAAACCATAAAAGGCGAAATTCGATTCTATTTCTATTGTCCAATTTTCAACTGGCGTTATCATGGTGGCAATGATTAGAAAAGACAAGGGGTTAGGAATCATGTCCGACTCAGAAGTCAAAGCACATGCTCAGGAACGGTTTGGTCAGTTCGCGCAGCGTTATGTCGAGAGCAAAGGTCATGCCAACGGTGATGATTTAAACCGCTTGGTGGAATTGGTGCAACCGCAATTGGACTGGTTAGCGCTGGATATTGCCACGGGTGGTGGACACACAGCCTTAAAGTTCGCGCCATTGGTCGGGCAAGTCATCGCGCTTGATCTTACACCTAGGATGTTGGCTGCTGCACGAGCATTCATCGCGGGCAAAAATACAACTAATGTAGACTTCACGGCGGGCGATGCTGAACAACTGCCGTTTGTATCCAACACATTTGATTTGGTAACTTCGCGCATCGCGCCGCATCATTTCCCGAACTGCTGGCAGTTTGTTCAAGAAGTCGCACGCGTATTGAAACCGACCGGCATTTTCGTCCTCGAAGATAACACCGTGCCGGATGATGAACGGGCGGCACGTTATGTAGATGCCTTTGAACGACTGCGTGACCCCAGCCACCACCGGATGTACGCTGGATACGAATGGGAAGGCATGTTTTTGGATGCCGGCTTGAAAATTGAAACATCTGAATTGTCGCAAAAACCCGATTCGAATATGGTTGATTGGGCTAAAGGGCAGGGACAAACGGATGATGTGATTGAACGTTTGCAGATCATGTTAATGCAAGCGCCGGAAGCCGCGAGGGAGTGGCTTAATCCTCACGCAGCAGGCACTATCGATGCCACTTTTGATCATCATTATGTGATTGTAGTCGGACGGAAGCCATAAATACCATACATTTAACCGCTGAGACGCAGAGAATTAAGCGAGAATATTCTCCAGAGCTTCGGCGGCTTTCTCGGCACCACCCAACGCGGCAAAATCGCTAGCAAGTTGATGGGCAGCAGCTTGCACATTGGTATCATTTGTGAGGGCGGTTGCTCCTTCCAGTAATGCGCCGTGCCGGACTTCGTGGGCTGTGAGACTGAAGCCGACTTTTGCCTGTGCGATACGCCGAGCATTACCGCGTTGATCGGCAGCATGTGGCACAGCCATTTGTGGGATGCCGTGAATGACTGCCGCATGAGTCGTTCCCATACCGCCATGATGCACCATTAGACGCGTTCTAGGTAAAACGTGATCGAATGGAATCCAGTTGAGCAAACGAGTGTTCGGTGGCAAAGCTGCTTTGAGTTCAGCTTTTTTATCTGGTTCAATTGGATTGCGCCCGATGACCACCACCGGAACATAACGCATTCGTGCGACGGCTTGCGCTGCCCACGCAAAGAAACCCAAATCACCTGTAAAAACGCTGCCGAGCGTGACCAATGCTAATGGTTGATTGGTTGGAATATCAGTTAGCCATGTTGGGGGTGCGTCAGTTGGGGCAGTCGGTAAGCCTCCGACGAATAAAGTTTGCGGTAGGATGTTGGCACTATCAGCCTTATACCAGAAGTCACTGAAGTAACTGATGTGTAAATTCGGGCTGATGACTGAAGGTGTTGGCCCAGCAGAGAAGTTTATGCCCTTCAGTCCGAAGCGCTCACATAAGCGCGAGATACGTTCGCGGCTGGCGTTTCCCAATGTTTTTTGCACCGGAAACAGATAATCATCATTGAGTTCGCGTTGAGCAGGCCAACCGCAAACCGCTAACGGTATGCCTAATGCTTCGGCAGCAAGAGCCGCTGCTGTTAAAAATGGATCAGTTACGATGACATCCGGTTTGCCGATTTCACTAGCCATATCCAACAAGCATTGCACCGCTTCACCCACCAAATCCTCACTCATCCATGTGTCGAGCGCACGTTGATAACGCAGCATAACAGCTTGTGCAGGTGGGATGGTGGTCAGATCTGGGACAGGCGGTGGAGGCCATAACCAGCCGGTTCGTTTCAGTGGTTGGAAGGTAATGCCAGCAGCGGTGACCGTATTTGCAATCGGTGTTTCGCTCAGCCAGAGTACGGTATGGCCTCGCTGTTGAAGGGCTTGTGCAGTCTTAAGGAATCCGCCCCAATCGAGATGACCATGAAGGGGTGCAGAGATAAACCAGAATTTCGCCATATTGTTGAGATCGATTCGTTTGATAAAGACGGATGACTAGGATAACTTATTTTTAAGCCTGATTCGGCTAGCGTTCTATGCTAAAAGTTACAATTTGTGAAGTTTTAATTAATTTTCGTAAATTACCGCAGTCTTAACGTTAGAAACGAAAAACATGCATATAAGATTAAGACAGAGTTGATTATTCAGATTATAGCGAGGACGAAATTATGGCTTGGTTCACCCCTACACCCATGGAAATCTCGGCAATCGAACAGATCGAAACGGCGTTTCATGATGACAATTTAACCGAGAATCAACGTCAAGGTTTGATCGAACAACTCTGGGTTCGGTTGGAACGCGCACATGGCAGCAAAGTGTTGAGTCTTGTGTCGCCCGAAGGTGCAGTTATCGAGCGTCCGTTTCGCACGGAAGCCTAACTTTTATACATTCATATTCAACCAAGCTGGTTTTATATTGGCCTGTGGTGCGCGCAAAATCGTAAACAACTTTTGTGCATCGCGCCATAGGCTGCCAGCTTGATCATGATTATTCATGGCAGCCTGCTGCTGACTATAAACCGTTAAAGCTTCGGCCTGCAAACGGCGCATATCGGCCTTACGAGCTAATGTAACAGCTTCTTCCAACCACGCCCCACAATCAGCGGGTTTTTCCAATCCCAATGTTA
>JBBQLX010000204.1:0-7300 GCA_038328375.1 Aggregatilineales bacterium
GCCGAGCGGTGGATAAAGACTATCTGTGGGTGGGTAGGGCGCTTCGATTAAGTCGATACCTTGAACAATCGCCATATGACCTTCCATATCGGCGACGTTGTAAAATTCGGGCGAATTGTCTTGCGACAAAACACGCACAAACGAGTCGGATTGTATTTCCCCGATGCCATGATTGATCCTCATCCAACGATCAACTAATGAATTGGACGGATTGAAATTGACAGGAGCAGATTGTTCAAACGGTTGGGGAACAATAACAGGTTGACTTTGTTGGACAGGTGAAAGTGCAATCAGCGCTACCACGATAAATCCAATCAATAGGGCGAGAATACCCACGACTACCGAATAGGGGATTTGTAAATAAGCTTGAGGTTTCGGTTTGCGTTTTCTTTTTGGTTTTTCAGGTTCAAGAATTTCATAATCATTTTTGGAAAACGATTTGTTTTCCATCAAGTGTACTAACGGAACAGCTTCATTTTGTTCATTCATCAGCAATTTGGTTCGACCCGATGTGGACATGCTGTACCTCCTTTTGAATACAATCAATACGCATAAGTGAAGGCGTTGGTTGCTTGTACAAAGAAGACCGGAGGGTAATCGTGGGAAATAAAAAAGGCGATGCCTTATGACATCGCCTTTAAAATGCGAACTATGAAGCTTAGTTCTTGCTGGCCTTGACCGGGATCAGACGGGGTTGAGCCGCCGGGGTCTTAGGCAGTGTCAGCTTGAGTAGACCGTTCTCGTAAGCGGCTTCAATTTTGTCGCTTTCGACGGGGGTGCTGACGCGGACGCTGCGGGCAAACTTGCCGGTCGTGCGTTCCTGTGCCAAAGTGCGAACGTTGTCTTTCTCATCGAATGAGGGCTTGGCAACTTCGCCACTGATGGTCAGAACATCATCTTCAACGCTGACGTTGATATTTTCGGGGTTCACACCGGGCAGCGCTGTATAGATGACATAGCCACCATCGGTCTCATAGACATCAAGGGGCAGGTTGTTGCTGGTCGGGTTTGAAGGACGACCATTCTCGAACCACTGATCCATAATGTTTTGCATAGCGTTCATTTCACGGGTTGGTGTAAAGCGTACACGAGTAGTCATTTGGGTTATCTCCTCAGGAAGTTTTTGTTTACGTATCAACTTGTTACAAACATTAGAATACGCCGTCCACATCAGAAGAATGTCTGCTTTTCGTAAAAAATACATTGGAGTCTGTTCTCCCGTATTAGAATCACGTTTGAGGGAGGCTTTTTAGCATTTTGATCATGTGGATGTATCCACAGCGAATGGAGTAAAAAACGTGGGGCGGCTATACTGACCGGACAAAAAAGCGGACTTATTAATGAGGGGAAATATGGCCTTACCACAGGATTATGTCGAACGTACTTATGCGGGTGTGCTGGGCAAAATTATCGGCGTGTATTTGGGCAGACCGTTTGAAGGTTGGTCTTATGAGCGCATCATGGCGGAACTGGGTGAGATTACGGGTTACGTCCATGACAAGCTCAAGATGCCACTGATTGTGACCGATGACGACATCAGTGGGACATTCACCTTTTTGCGAGCGCTGCCTGATTATGGCAATTCGCCGGATGTCACACCTCAACAAATCGGGCAATCGTGGTTGAACTACATTATCGAGAAGAAGACGATTTTGTGGTGGGGTGGGCTTGGTAATTCGACGGAGCATACGGCCTATCTGCGTTTGAAGCAGGGCATTCCCGCGCCCAGAAGTGGCTCGATTGAACTCAATTCCAAAGTGGTTGCCGAGCAAATCGGTTCCCAAATTTTTATTGATGGATGGGGTATGGTGAGTCCCGGTGATCCTGAAAAGGCGGCTGATTTTGCCCGCCGCGCCAGCAGTGTGAGTCATGATGGTGAGGCGATTTATGGCGCACAGATTATTGCGGCGATGGAAGCCCAAGCCTATGTCGAACGAGATTTAAACGTTCTTTTGGATACTGCCGTAAAGCTGATCCCCGATAACTCGGTTATTTACCGCATGATTAACGACATCCGTGAATGGCACGCCGAGTTTAATGATTGGCATGATACGCGCGACCAGATGGTCGCTAACTATGGTTATGACAAATACGGCGGCAACTGCCATATGGTTCCCAATCATGGTCTGATAATTATGAGCTTGCTGCATTGTGAGGATGACTTCGATAAATCGTTGATGATGGTCAACACATCCGGTTGGGATACCGATTGTAATTCGGGGAATGTAGGCTGCTTGTTGGGGATAAAAAATGGTCTTGAGAGCATTAGTCCCAAGTGGCGTGATCCAGTTGCAGATCGACTCTATTTGCCGACTGCCGAAGGTGGTAGCGCGATTACGGATGCGGTGATCCAAACTTATAACGTGGTTAATATCGGTCGTGCATTAAATGGCGAAACAGCCTTACAGCCAAAAAATGGAGCGCGTTTCCACTTCGAACTGCCGGATTCTGTTCAAGGATTTCAAAGTAAATCGGACGCGCTGCGACTCGAAAACGTCATTGGACACAGCCAAAGCGGAACACGAAGTCTCGCTTTCCACTTTAGTGATTTACAGCCTAATCAATTGGTCGAAGCCAGTACACCAACGTTTATTCCCACCGAAGCCATTAACATGTCGGGTTATATGCTGCTGGCCTGCCCAACGCTCTATTCGGGGCAGGTGGTTGAAGCAGCGCTGACAGCCGATGAAGCTAATCAGGTACGTTTAGAAGCGCGACTTGTCCTTCATTATTATGGTGCACAGGATCAATTGACGCGCTTCGAAGGGCAGACAACTGCCATTCGTCCCAACGAATCTCTGGTAATGCAATGGATTATTCCTGATTTGGGTGGCGCACCGATTGCCGAAATCGGATTGGAGTTGATGAGTAGTCAACCGAACAGTGGAAGTGTCTATTTGGACTATCTGCAATGGACAGGTGAACCAAAGGTTACGCTCACAAAATCCGATAATGGAAATACGATGTGGCAGCGAGCGTGGGTGGATGGCACGGATAACCTCGATTGGCGTTATCCCGAAACGTATCGACTGGTTCAGAATTACGGAACCGGTTTATTGATGCAAGGAACTCGTGAATGGAAGAACATTGAGGTAAGTGCCGATGTCACGCCGCATATGGTGAAGGCTGCGGGTATCGCTACACGGGTACAAGGGTTGGAACGCTACTATGCGCTGGTGCTGCGGAGTGATGGCACGGCAGCCTTGATTAAGGTACTGGACGGGGAACATGTATTGGCCTCTGCGTCTTACGACTGGTCATTTGGGACAACCTATCAACTGCGGTTAAGTGTCCAAGAGTCACATCTCACCGGATGGATTGATGACGAGCAAATTTTTGAAGTCGAGGATAGTGATTTGGCGAATGGGGCAATAGCCTTGTTGTGCAGAGAAGGGCGCACAGCAACTCAGACCGTGACCGTTCAGCCCGCCTAGACCGATACAAACGGCATAGCTCTTATGAGAAAACGATAAATAACATGGACAATAGTTGAACAATAGGTTGACATCGTGAACAAAACAATTTTATAATGTGTTGGATTGAGGGATACGCGGTAGTTATGGCAACAACCACTTCACAACATATTATTGTAATCGGGTCGGGTATCGGTGGGTTAAGCGCAGCAGCACTTTTAGCGCAAGCGGGTTACCGAGTTTCTATTCTTGAAGCGCAAACCTATCCGGGTGGTTGTGCCAGTACCTTTAATCATAAAGGCTACCAGTTTGACTCAGGGGCAACGGTGGTGGGAGGCTTCCAAGAAGGCGGCCCGCACCACCTCATCGCCCAACAATTGGCGCTCAAGTGGCCTGTCAAACGGTATGATCCGGCGTGGGTCACTCATTTGCCGGATCAAAGTATCGCCTTAACTTCAACGAATGATGATGTGTTACAGGTGTTTCCGCAGAGCGAGCGTTTTTGGCGACACCAATCCCAAATTGCCGATTTAGGCTGGCAACTTTCGGCAAGCGGTTTACCGTGGCCGCCGACCAGCTTAGCGGAGTTCTTGCAACTAGCCCGTGTTGGCTTGACCAACTTCCCAAAAGATTTGCTCCTCCTCCCCCTAGCATTTCGCACGACCTACGAGTGGATCAAACAGCACGGGCTAGAGCAAGACAAATCCTTCGTTCGATTTATTGACGCTCAACTCCTCATTTCATCGCAAACGACTTCTCGATATGCCAACGCGGTTTATAGCGGTACAGCGCTCGATCTGGCACGTCAGGGTGTTTACCATGTTCAAGGTGGTATCGGCGGGTTGGCTGAAACACTAGTCGCCAAAATCCGTGAGTTGGGCGGCGAAGTCCTCTATCGCCAACAGGTTACCCGTATCCATGTTGAAAACGGTCGCGCAACGGGTGTCAGCTATAAAGAAGGCCGACGCAGCCAGCATGAGGAATTTTTGCCTGCTGATTTTGTCATCGGCAACCTGACACCGTGGTCATTGGATGAATTGTTAGGTGAGGCCAGCCCATCCCAGCTTAAACAGGAAGTCGCAGGCCGCATCATCGGTTGGGGTGCGTTTGCCTTACACTTGGGAGTCGATGCCAGTAAGCTGCCCAAGGATTTGCCTGACCATCATCAGATTATTGCCGACCTCGAAGGACCGATGGGCGAAACACGCAGCATTTTTATGTCGATGTCACCGGTATGGGATGTTGGACGTGCGCCAAGTGGACATCGCGCCGTGACGGTTACTACACATACCCATGTAAAACCGTGGTGGGATTTATTGTCACGAAGCCCCGATGCTTATGAAGCACATAAGCAAGAATATGCTGCCAAGATGTTGGTACAGATTGACCGGATCATTCCGAATTTCAGCAGTGCAGTTAAGTTAATGATGCCCGGTAGTCCGGTGACATTCCAGTTCTATACCAGCCGTTACTTGGGGCAGGTAGGCGGCTTTGCCCAGAAGTCGTTATTCGCAGCACGTAGTCCAAGCACGGGTATTGCTAATCTGCGTCTTGTGGGTGACTCGATCTTCCCCGGTCAATCAACCGCAGGCGTGACATTGGGTGCGATTCGTGTTGCCAAAGATGTCATGCGAAATATGCCACTCGATACCCATAAGCGCATTGCTCTGGCTTGAATTCTTAATTTAAAAGTATCGTTTTACAGTGCCTTTGCTTTTCCTCGTTCACCATCCATACTTTATCTTTCCTTGTCTTATATAGGCTATACAGCCGTTCGATCAAGCCATACGGCTGATGTGATCATAAACATAATCAGCTACCCTATAGATAGGCTTATTTACACCTCATAATCCATTCAATAGTTTGTGAAAATAATATAGGTGAGGTTACTTATCTATTACTTATTTTTAGTCAATAGATGAGTGGTTTCCTAGATTACTGAATTTTATCAATCGGATTGATACGGTGTCCGGCGTAGTTATAAGCGTAGGTTAGTCTCTGGGATTGTCCCGGAGACGGTATTGAGGAGAAATTTTTATGAATCCCGTATCACGACGTAGTTTCTTGAAGGTTGGAGCAGGCGTAGCCGGTGCTTCAATGATCGGTTTCCCCCAGCTTTTCGGCATGGGCAATGTGATGGCTCAAGATGGTGGTGGCGATGATGCCCAGACCATTTTGAACCTCGCCGCAACCGCTGAAACATTTGCCTGTGTCCATTACTTCAACGCCATCAGTTCGGCTGATGCTTTGGGTTTGAGCGCAGATGAAGTCAAGTGGTTGAAGAACTTCTTGGACGCAGAATATCAGCACAAGAAGTTCTTGGAAGCCAACGGTGCTAAGGCAGTGGCAACCGAGTTCTATGTTCCTGAAAACTTGTTCAAGGACAAGAAGTTGTTCGTTGACACCTCGAACACCGCTGAGAACTGGTTCGTAGCCGCTTATCTGGCAGCGATCCGCCGCTTTGCTGAACTCAACCAACCTCTGTTGGCAGCAACCAGCGCCCAAGTTATGGGTACAGAAGCTGAACATCAGGCATTGATCCGCTTGATGGGTGGACTGCAACCTTCCTTCCAAGTCTTGAAAGAGCCGCTGTTCTGGAACACGTCTGAAGTTGTTCCGTTCTTCCAGCCATTCTTAGAGGGTGCGGATGGATTTATGGGGCCGGCAGCTTACCCCGGTGACGATGAAATCACCAAGCTGGTTGGCAGCGACACCGTCGCCGCAGTAACCCCATTCATTAGCTTGAGTGGCAAGGGTACATCTGCGATGATGACCGAGATGACTCCTGAAGCTGCTGCCGCCATGATGACTGGCGCTTGCACCGTATCGGGCGACAACGCCAACGTCCGCAAGACTCCTGATACCGCTGCCGAAATGAGTGGTAGCTTGACCAAAGGCACTCCGATGAATGTCATGGGACAAACCAAGGGTGCGGACGGCATGACATGGTACCAGATCAGCAATGGTTGGGTACGTGAAGATGCGGTTACCGTAGAAGGCGATTGCTCAGTCGTCCCGATGGTAACACCTTAAAAGAAATTGCCTCAAGTCTGTAAACAAACTTAAGGCAACTCTGTTACATGGGTGGGGTCTCACGCAGCAAACGAAAAGACCTCACTCATGCTGATTATATCCCCCTGATATGATTAGCTGCTAGCTTGTCACAATAGACCTAGTTTAACCCCGGTAAAACATTATATTTCCCCATTGTCGGATGTGTGTAAATACACGATTAAACTTCGAAATACTTCCCGGAGTAATTCCAGTTTAATGATTAGTGTAGATTGTCACAATTAAAGACGATATAGTTGCAGTTGTAGTTCCTATACTTGAAATAGTTTCTATTGATTATCCTACTTTGAAGGAAATGAACTGTGATCGTTTCACTCTTGATAACTTTTCGTGAAGGTGTAGAAGCTTCACTGATCGTCGGCATTCTTTTAGGTTATTTGAAGAAGACGGGTCAAACCCAATTTGCCAAATATGCTTGGGCGGGTGTGATCACAGCTATCTTAGTTAGCATCGCGGTAGCCGCTGCTATTCTGGCGGTCGGGGCAGAGTTGGAAGGGCAGGCCGAACAACTCTTTGAAGGGACGATGCTCTTCATCGCAGTAGGGTTGGTCACGGGGATGATTTTCTGGATGCGCTATCAATCACGCACACTAAAATCATCACTTGAGCATGAAATGAATGTCGCTGTCCAGAATGGTAGTCCGTGGGCTTTGTTTGCGACCACTTTCTTTGCAGTCGTTCGTGAAGGCATCGAAACGGCGCTTTTCATTTCCGCAGTTGCCTTTACCACCAAAAGTGTCGATACATTGGTGGGTTCAGTTCTGGGACTTTTGATTGCTACTCTGGTGGGTTATCTCATTTATGTTTCCAGTGTG
>JBBQLX010000205.1:0-7271 GCA_038328375.1 Aggregatilineales bacterium
GTTTCGCCGCGCAAACCGCGCAGACAATTCTCGATGGTAATTTCACCCATGCGCCGCACACCATCGAACGTACGTCCTGCCATATGGGGTGTGAGGACCACGTTGTCAAGTTCAAGCAAAGGGCTGTTCACGGGCGGCTCATTAACAAAAGCATCCAATCCAGCCCCTGCTAGCCGTTTTTCTCGTAGCGCGGTTGCCAAAGCAACTTCATCCACCAATGATCCCCGTGCAGTATTTAGGAAAAATGCGGTTGGCTTCATCATGTGGATACGCTCTGCATGAATAAGTGTCTCTTCGATCTGTTCGGCAGCGGCATGAAGTGAGATCACATCGGCAATTCGCAGAAGGTCATCGAGTTCCATAAACTCGATACCATGTTCGGCAGCAAAAACACCGTCAGGGTAAGGGTCGTAAGCTGCTAATTTCATACCAAAACCCTTAGCGCGGATTGCCACTCCCTTGCCGATTCGACCTAGGCCAACAATACCCATCAGTTTGTCTTTGAGTTCTACGCCGAAAGGTGATTTCCACCCACCTTGTTTTGTGTTCAAATGGGTAGGGACGATGTGGCGGACAACAGCTAAAAGCAGTGCCATTGTCAGGTCGGCGACCGAGTCATGAATGGCTCCCGGTGTGCTGCTAACGCTGATACCTCTGGCTTTAGCAGCAGCCACATCGATTGTTTCCAGCCCTACTCCATGCTTGGCAATAGTTTGTAGTCAATCAGCCGCATTGATGACGCGGGCGGTTAGCTCATCTGTTCCAGTAACGATAGCATCAACGCCTTTTAAGGCTTCTAATAGTTCAGTTTCGCGGTAGGCTCGCCCACCGACCCCATTGGGAATCACCTCACAACCTGCTTTTTCCAGTTCCATCAAGTGATCTGGGAAAGCCTGTCCAAATGATTTAGAACCAATCAGGACACGCCAGTCTTTGGTCATGATGTTTTCCTTTCACGAGCCAGTTCATTAGCACCGCCCATTGGATGCGTTTGTGACATCGTTGCAAGGTCGAAACCCACTAACATACGCGCGATTAGAGTCACTGCATCACCTAGTGCGCCCGCTGCCAATGTGCTGCCGAAAGGTAAGAGAGCATCACCCTCCGCAGCTTCATGAGTAGGTATCAGGTTGACCACATGGCTAAATCCCGCTAATTCACTTTGCGGGTTAGCTGTCCATGCGATGACGATTGCCCCGCGTTCCCGTGCAATACGTGCAAATGTGTTGATGTCACTGCTCTTGCCCGCTTTGGACATCAGAATTACCACATCACCATTTCCCACAATTGCGGACTCGCCATGGAGCGCATCGCTCACAGGTATATGGAAAGCCTTGATGCCACAAGTACCGAGCAAATGTGCCAACCGTTTCGCCATCGCACCGGACGTGCCAGCACCTGTTATGATAATCGAACCGCTGCATTCGGCGACCAATCGCACCGATTTGACAAACTGTTCATCCATCACATCCGCTAGTTTATGTAGTGCGTCGGCTTCAGCACGAATAAGTGCCTGCCCTTGTGCCAGCATGTCTTTGTCGTCCATATTTCTCTCCTTCAGTGCAAACGGTGTACCTTTTAGCTAGGGTGTATTTGCTGTTAACGACCGAATCGCTGCAATCTCAGCATTCATATCCGGTACACGGTAAATACCACCGCCTAAGGCCAAGGTGCTTGCCCCGGCAGCAGCCAATTGAGCCGTATGTTCACGCTTCACACCGCCTGCTACCTGAACATCTAGCTGATTAGCACCGGCAGTCTGTGCCATCTCACGCAATTTGCGAATACGAGGTAGCACTAAAGGGTCAAAGTTTGCGCCGCGTGTTCCTTCGCCCGTGACGCGCGATAGCAACAGTATTGCATCTACCATCGTAATGACCGACTCAATTGCGTTGATGGCAGTGCCCATCGTTAGTACTAGACCTGTTTTGACCTTATGTTCACGTATAACAAAGATCGCTTCATAGAGCATCGCCAGACTCTCGACATGTACCAAGATAAGGTCTGCCCCTGCGTCAACCAACTGTGGAATAAAGCGCAGCGGTTGCTGTGCGCCAAGATGTACCTCAAACGGAAGTTTAGTTAATGGTCGCAAAGCTGCGATAGTACGGGGCGGAAATCCCAAGTCAGACACAAAATGTCCGTCAAAGACATCGTGATGAATGAAATCGAGTCCGGCTGCCTCCAACCGCGCAACCTCATCCGCCAGCCTTGAGTGGTCAGCATTAAACAACGCCGCACCCAGCCGAATGGGGGCAGATAATGGATTACTCACAGAACTAATCCTCTGGCTCGATGCCAATGGCGCGAACGGGACAAGCATCCAACTTTTTCACAGGTAAGGGCAACGCAAACAGGAAAATGCGCTGCTTTTGGAGATCAACCAGATTGTTGAGACATTCAATCACGGGAATGCCAGCGTTGTTGAGGAGTCGATGATTAGGATGATGACTGACACCACGGACTTCAAAACCAGAACTATCTGTACCGAGGCAGTTGATTTTTCGATCCTCGACTAACCACTGAACCGCTTCTTCAGTGATAAAAGGCCGGTCATGCGACTGAGGTGTGCGGTATTGGGTGTGGCGTCCAGTCATAATAAGCACGCGATCACCGACTTGCGTATCACCCGCCGCCCGTATTTCTTCGAGTGTTATCGCCTCGTTGATCCCTTTGTTGCGGAAATCCAGCACGATAGCGCTGCCCATCAGTCGTTCGATGGCGATGCTAGATGTGTCACCACCATCCGCCAAAAAGTGCAAGGGTGCTTCGATGTGAGTACCGACGTGCGACCACAGGTAAACGGTACTCATAATGTCGCCTTCCCGTTCGGGACGGGCATCACGCTGTGCCACTTCCAAGGTGTATTGCTCCTTAAAAGGAATCAAGATGTGGGTTAAGTCAACAACTCGACCTTTGGGGATACTGACTGTGTTCTGCATAGTTATTCCTCGTTGTGCTTTTTATTTGTACTCATTATTTTTTGGACGGACAGCAGCTTCCCAGACTTCAGGGGGGTCCAGCCGCGTTCCCTGAACACCAGCGCTGACGACATAGCTTTTTCCACCAGCAGCATCCATTGCGGCAGCCACTTCCGCCTGTTTATCGGGCAGTACCAGCGCAATCACAATACCACCGCCGCCTGAACCCGAAATTTTAGCTCCCAACGCGCCTGCGGATATTGCTGCTTCAATCAGACGATTACTCTCCGGGACTGCTGTGCCCATCTTTTCCTGTAGGAGCTGATGCAGGTTCATGATATGACCGAGACTCTCGAAATCATTGCTCTCAAGCGCCTGCATAAAATGACCTAGAAGATAGCCCATGTCGCGAAAGACCTGCATTCGCGCAGGTGATTCAGCCAGCCATTTGCGAATGTGTGTGTTGACCTCATTGGTACGGTGTTCAACCAATGTGTCGCCGATCACAATGGGCAGCGATAATTGGAAAGGTAAGCGCTTGGCTTTTCCTTCGAGGGTATAACTCAAAAAGCCTCCCAGCGCACAAGTACTACTGTCGAGGCTGGAACCGTAACCGCCGTGAGCAATGGCATCCCCCTGCCATGCCATGAAAATGACGTCGTCGAGTGTGTTCGTGCAACGCAGCGCTTGAAAACTCGCTTGTACCATAGCACATGAGGCGGCTGCCCCTGAGCCCAAGCCAGAACCCATCGGCAAATCTGAGTGCCATTCCACGTCCAAGCCTAAACCCGCATTATTCGTCACCAGGTGGCTCATCACATAACGGGCTGGCGCGTAAAAATCAGTTCGCACTAACGCGACGATATCGTCTAGCGCGTGTGTTTCACGCAGCGTATCGACATTCCGCTTGAACTCTATAAGCTGTTCGCGTGTACCCGTTTCATAGCGACCACCATAACGAAAACTATACTTCTCATCAGGCCGAACCGTTACCCGACAGACTGTGCGTAGATCAATGGCGGTCGTAATGTTTGGCTGCTGACGGTGCACGCCATGTTCGCCAAACAAAATAACTTTACCCGGCGATGAGGCAACAATGGAGGTCAATTTGCTGCACCTCCAGTTCGAACTAAGACACCTTTTTGTATTGAGCCGGGGTCGGTCGCCAGTTGCTGGAAGATTTTCGGAGCGTCCCATAAATCGAAACGGGTCGCCACTTTTGGATATTGGATTGCACCGCTCGCAAGCATTTGGAGTGCCTCAGGAAAGCAATCAATCGATGCTCGTGAACCCACTATTGTCATTTCCTTACGGGTAAAATCCAGTCCGGGGAATTTCACCATTGTGCCGCTTTTGACAAGGCCGACGATGCATATACGCCCCCCTGCTGCGACTAAATCGACCGTTTGTTCCATAGCTCCGGGATTGCCGGTTGCTTCAATCACGACCGGTGCACCTTCGCCGTTAGTGTGCTGCATAATAGTTTGAAGAAGATGGTCATCCGCCATCAGAACTTCTGCACCAAGTTGACTAGCAATTTGCAAACGTGACTCTAGGACATCAGTCGCAACCACACGAGCACCACGCGCTTTTGCTACTTCAATCAAGGCGAGCCCAATGGGGCCACACCCTAAAATGAGTACATATTCTGAACCGACTTCGGCACGACGGCAGGCTTGCACACCAATAGCCACAGGCTCAGTGAAAGTTGCATCAAAAAGGGACAATCCATGTGGTACGAGATGGAGCTTATTAACAGGCACTTTAACGTATTCGGCATAGCCACCTGGAATATGGACACCGATAATTCTAAGGTTGGCACAACAGTTTGACTTGCCAACACGGCATGGATAACACTTGCCGCAACCAATAAAGGGCTCGACCACGACCTCCATGCCGACCGAGAATTTTGTCACATCGTCGCCAACTTCAACAATCGTTCCAGCAATTTCATGTCCGGCAATCTGCGGATAAATTGCATACGGATTTTTACCCGTATAGATATATATGTCACCTGCACAAATACCCGCCGCTCCTACAGACACAAGCACTTCACCCAGTCCAGGGGTAGGTGTTTGCCACGTATTTGTTTCCATGCTCATTGGGGCATCAATAATGACCGCTCGCATAAAAAGTTATCCTTTTAGGTAGTGTCGTTACCGGGATTATTTACTCGGACAAACTTTAACGGTCAAAATCAGCATCGGTTCTATACGTTAACATTTTGTTGGTTGCACTTAAAAGTCTCTGTTTGATCTATTGGAATGCGGCATACCACTTTATTTTGCAATATTCTATACAGCATTGAGATTACTGTCAACCAGTCCGCTGTTAATGGAATTCTATTTGATGGACTGAGAGTCTTTTTCTTGAGGTATTGCTAAGCCTGCCCGAAATATTTGCTCTGAAATATCAAGGTGTTCAGACATTAAGCGACGAGCTTCCGATACATTTTGATCACGTACCACGTGGTAAATGCGCTCATGATAATCAATCGCGTGACCGGACGACTTTCCTGTATTGAACCCTGTCTGGCGAACAATAAGCATAATATCCGATAGCGAATCCAACAACACGACGAACAATTCATTATGCGTTGCTTCAGCTAGCGCAAGGTGAAAATCCACGTCATTTTGTGCAAACATCTCCCGCTTATCTTGAACCAACTTCATGTTTTGCACGACTGCTTCTAGCTTCAGCAGATCTTCTTTATTATGGCGCGCTGCGGCTAACCCGGCGATTTCAATTTCCAACAATCGCCGGACTTCATTGACTTTGGTGTAATCTACGGGAATGCCTCCCCGTCGTAGCAACAATGAGACTGATTTACTCACCGTTTCAGTGGTTGGATTGCGGACTACTGTGCCGCTACCTGATTGAACATCCAATAGGCTCGTCGCAACTAATGCACGGACTGCTTCCCTAATCACCGTGCGGCTTACGCCAAATTGGCGAGCGAGTTCACGCTCGGATGGAAGCCGGTCGCCGGCTTGGAGTTGATTGGCAATAATCAGATTTTCTAGTTGTTTTGTGACGCGACTTGCAAGGGTGGGTTCGCGTGTAACCTCATTAAACATTTGCTCGAATCGAACCCCATCTGTTTCAGTTGGCATATTGAGCACCAGTTAAATAATCGTGGCATGATCTTGCGAAGCAAAGACTATACCACAGTAAAAACCGTGTCAACCCTAACCGAAATGTCGACTACATTGCGTAAGCTGAGCCTACTGCCAAAATAGATATTGCCAGCATCAAACCAACTAGCTAAATGGTATCTGATGTAAGACCGAATAATGAGTTTGATTACAGCTTAATGACCTGATCTTGTGCAGCAGACACATATGCATTAAACACGAGTCTGACTGTCTTTAGATTGTCATCACCAGTGGTTTCGGCAATTTTCTCGCCTCGAATTGCCGCCAGTAAATCAGCATTACAGGGTACGATACTGGCATGGACTACATCATAGGCAGGGTCAGCCCACGAATAGCGCGGAGGAGGACAGCGACGCGCTAGAGTGCCGGCTTTAGTTGTAACTCTTAGCCAATAATCAGCGCCTAATTCTAATGAACCATGTTCTCCTTCAATAAAGAGGTATGTTTGAGGAAAATGGTCATGCTCAAGATAATTTTCGGCATAGCCCATGTGACACTCGACTGAAGTGCCGTTCTGCATTCTCATTATAACGGTTGCAACGTCTTCACCCTTGATATCAGCGTGTACACTATGGGTTTGACAATAGAGACTGGATGCCTCACCAAAAAGGAACCGACCAATATCTAGCACATGGCTTCCTACATCCGTGAGAACAAATTGATCTAGATCTTTTAAAAACGGTTGATTCACAAATACGGGAAAACCACTTACCATATCAACGCGAGCGCGGAAAGGACGCCCAATTTGTCCTTCGTCAAGCACGCGTTTGGCTTCACGTATGGGTGTCTGCCAGCGGAAATTCTCGTGAATAAAATACGGAATACTGGCTTGTCGGCATACCTCAACCATAGACTCGGCAATAGCAAGGGATGGCGCCATCGGTTTCTGGCAGATCACTGGTAGATGGTGCTGTGCGGCCAATCGAACGAATTGCTCATGTGTCGATACATCGCTGATAATATCGACAAAGTCGAGCTTTTCGTTGGCAAATAGTTTTTCCGCATTATCATAAACGGCAGGAATGCCAAATTTCTTTGCGAAAGTCTCAGCTTTTGAACGGGTACGGTTATATACGGCGACACATTCAACATCCTGCAATTCGTACCATGCAGCAAGTTGAAAATATGACCAAAATCCAGTTCCCAGAATTGCAAAACGTAGCTTTTCCATTTCGTTATCCTTCAATCCTTAATC
>JBBQLX010000206.1:0-7136 GCA_038328375.1 Aggregatilineales bacterium
ACAGGACAATGACGCATATTTTAGCGTGCTATTAATTCCTGTCAAAAAGTTGTTTCCGTTATCCTAGTTCCAACCCTTTGAAGGCGGCGACCTGTGCCGTAATTGCCCGTTCTATCGGCAGGCGTTCGGCGCTGGATGCGCCATAAAAGCCAGCGATTCCCGGCATCTGTTTGAGCGCCTTACCGACGTTATCCGGTTCGTCGAATGGCCCACCGTGACAAATGACCAGCGCATCTTTGCGGATTGTCCAGATAGCATCGGCCATTTCCATCACTCGTTTGATTGCATCGTCCAATGAAGGTGCGACTCCCGCGCCGATGGTTCCCGCAGTTGTCAAACCGAGATGACACACAAGCAAATCTGCACCTGCATTGGTCATCGCCCGTGCTTCGTCGGGATTGAAGACATAAGGCGAGGTGAACAAATCCATCTCGTGCGCCATGCCAATCATCTCGACTTCTTTGTCGTAACCCATACCCGTTGCTTCGAGATTTTGGCGCATGATGCCATCGAACAAGCCGACTGTTGGGAAGTTTTGGACACCTGAAAAGCCGATGTCTTTGACCTGCTTTAGAAAATAGGGCATGACACGAAAGGGATCAGTGCCATTGACTCCTGCGAGAACGGGCGTGTTTTTGACGACCGGCAGCACTTCGCCAGCCATATCCATGACAATCGCGTTGGCATCACCATAGGCCATCAAACCTGCCAGCGAACCGCGCCCTGCCATGCGATAGCGTCCAGAGTTGTAGATGATAATCAGGTCGGTGCCGCCTGCTTCCTCAAACTTGGCCGAGATACCTGTGCCAGCGCCTGTGCCGATGATCGGTTTGCCAGCGGCGCGTTGAGCCTGTAAACGGTGGAGAATTTCATCACGGGGAATAGCCATACTAAAAAATCCTTGAGTATAAAAAGTTTATTAGGGATGCATATTCGGATTATCGGTTGTCAGTCCTTCAGCGTTCGCGGCCGCCAGTAAATTATTATCTGCACTAACAAAGGTCAACTGATTTGTGAGCAAAAATTTGGCTTGAAGGGCTGAAGACAGTTGAATAGCATCCAATGTGCGAAGTGAATGATGTTCTACCAACTGTTCGGCTCTGCGAATCACGGCATCATCAATGGGAATAACCACATATTCAGAGATAATATGTGCGCTAAAGTCAGTCCAAAGCAAATTGGCGTGAGCCGCAGTTAGAAATTTTTCGCGTACTCGTCTGGTTAAAACAGAGCGCATTTCAACGAAAGTCAGTTTTGAAATGGCGATAAGATTACCCGCTGAAGGCTCAATCCAACTGATTACCCAAGTCGAACCTGCTTCAATGATATATCGTTTGGCGAGGGCGCTTGTATCAACGAAAAACAAAGTCACCGTTCACCCCGTTCTTCGTCAACCAAATCTTCGACAGGTCTTGCTCCGGCTGGCATCTGACCAATTTTTAGCCGTTCTTCAAGAGATAAGGGCGTAATATTCGCTGGAATCCCCAAATCTTCTGGCTTTACCAATAATCCTGCCGCCATCAGTTGGGCTTGGATACGCTCCCGTTCGGTCGTGGTTTTGGTACTTGTTTTGGTCGGGCTTTTGACAGGTTGAAGCAGCAGTTCAACTGGACCCACAGGCACATCATCCGGTAATGTGACAATCAGTTCATGCTTTTCGTTTACAACAGCCAACAATCGTATGGCATTCATCATATATTCCTCACCCTAATTTGCAGGCTATTATAGCCGACTAGCGTTTTCATTTGTTGAGTAATTTCAAAAGGGTATTCACGGTTGCCTCAGCAAACAGCGGATCATTGATGTCCATATCGAGTTCGACCACCGGAATATCAGGACGCAGTTTACTCTTGAGCGCACTCACAAATGCGGGTAGGGCTGATGGATCATAGAAAGGTTTGCCTTCGAGATCGAGTTCCGATACACCGCGCATCGGTATGTAGACTTTAATCGCCCCTGTAGATGTGTTGAGTTTGTCGGCGAAAATGATACCTAACTGCTCGTTCTCGGCAGGCGTGGTTCGCATCAATGTGATATTGGGATTCCAACTGTAGAGATTGCGACCTTTGTACTTCTCCGGCACAGTATCCAGCGCCCAAAAGTTGCACATGTCGATGCAACCGGGAACGACAATCTGTGGGATACCGGCTTTAGCTGCGGCATCCAAACGGGTTGAGCCTGCGCTGAGGACACCACCGAGGAGTTCATCTGCCCATTCGGTGGTGGTCATGTCGAGGACGGCGGTGATCATGCCATCAGCGATCAATGACTCCATCGTTCGTCCACCACTGCCGGTGGCATGGAAAACCAGCACCTCATAACCTGCGGCTTCCAATAATCCGCGTGCTTGGTTGACAGCGCGGGTGGTGTTACCAAACATACTCACGGCGATAATCGGCTTATCCTCGGCTTGTGTGACTTCACCGGATACCATGCCACAGATTGCTCCGGCGGCGTTGGTATAAATCCGGCGGCTGATGCGGTTGATGCCTGCCACATCGACCACCGAATACATCATGGTGATGTCACTCTGACCGACGAAACCACTGGTATCACCGGAGGCGACCGTTGAAACCATCAGCTTAGGGAAGCCAACCGGTAAGGCGCGCATGGCTGCGGTTGCGATGGATGTGCCACCGCCTCCACCCATGCCGATAATACCGTCGATTTTACCCTCGTTGTGGAGCAGGCGAGCGATGGCAGCCGCACCCGCTTGCATGATCGCCATCGCCTCGCCACGATCACTTTTGGCGACCAAATCGGCTAGGGTTGCACCGCCAGCGGTTGCGACCTGCTCATGGGTTATATCGGGTGGGAAGGCAGGTTCACCCAGCACACCTGTATCGACCACCAGCGTTTGAAAGCCGCGCTGTTCGATGGCAGCTTTGAGGAAGGCGAACTCTTGCCCCTTGGTATCCAGTGCGCCGAAAATGGCTATTGTTTTGGTCATAATTTGAAGACTCATTAATCTAAATAAAACTATTTTTGGACAAAGCGATTATTGATTATCAGTTTCCCAATCTTCGATTTGCAAACCCTCAACGCGACCGAACTCACCTGTATTGTGGGTCACTAAAGTAAGCCCATTTGCCAGCACAATCGCGGCAATCACCAAATCGTTCCCGCCAATTGGTGTACCCTTATTGGCTAAATCAGTGCGTATCACGGCGTAATAATCCGCTGCCACATCATCAAAAGGCAGTGAGACAAACAAGTCCAAGAATTGCTTTTGTCCCGCTAACGACTTGGCTGGATGCTGGCTACGCAATGCCCCGAAAAACATTTCAGCTTTAACCATCGAGCAGACAACCGCTTCCCCTTTAGAAAGCGCATCAATGCGGTCTGCAACACTTTGTGACCGTCCGTTGATGTAACGAATACAGGTGTTGCTATCCAATAAATATTTCATTCTATGGGATCACGTTCTTCAAGAGGTAATTGCTCTGGGCGCTCAATCGGATCATCTGCCAGAATGCCATAGGTCGCTTTGAGCGCAGTATGCCAATCTGTTTGCTGTATGAAATCGAGCTTCAATGACGTTGCCAGCAATTCCATCAAACGTAAACGTTCAGTGGGTTCGAGTTTTTGCACCTGCTCGAAAAGGGTTTCAAAGGTCATATCCGTCATGGTAATGCTCCTTCCTTTTCCTTCGTTTCCATCTACTGATCAGTATATATCACTCTGTTACTCGATTTGTGTGCTGTGAAATGATCGAAATATTGCAAATGTTGCAGTTGTTACTGCAATTTCGCATAATTCGCACACATTCCCGCTGAAATGTCCGGCAGGAAGCTCGGCTGATGCCACCGAATGGTCATTTTGTGCTGGTGGGTGTCTCGCTCAAATCCGCTGAAGTGACACTTTTGCGGCGGCTGGCTCGGCTAATGCCACCGCTGTGCAATTTGGGTGTGCCGCCGATGTAGTTGCCATAAAAACTTAACGCAAGGGCGCAAGGAAGCAAAGTCGCAAAGCAGAATTGAAAGACAAGATTTCCCTCATTTATATGAGACCCAACACTCTATTTTAGAACAAAAGTTCAATTCAGTCAATCAATTTTCGTTCGAGTTTTCTAACCTAAGAACGTTTCTAAAATATGGTAAGGGTTTGCGCAAAAGTAGTTTCTAGCTTGCTCTACAAATTATTTAATTTCGGTCAGCTAAGTTAGAGATGCTATATGTATTTGATATGCTCTAGGCTGGTCATTATACCCTCCACAATCGAGAAATAATTCTGTTCGACTATTATTCAAAATCAGAGATGCATCTCTAACATAGTCATCCATGTACATGCAACCATACGCAGGAAGTTTTATAGGATCGCAAGTATCTGTGTTTGTATTACATTTGAATACGTTATAGGTTGCATATTCATGATCCTCGTCCCATAAATGAGAGAGTGCGAGTCGATATTCTTTTCCATCAAAAAGAACTGTTTCAATATGTTCGATGCTGTTGGTGAACATCCATAAATTCATACCATTAATAGCAGTCAAAAGCGTTGAACAACTACAACTGAGCAGGACTATCACGAAAAGTAATCCGTGATATCTCTTCCAAATGAACCAGAGTAAAACTAATGCGAAACAAGCCGATAATACGAAAATCAGAGTAAGTATTGGCTTCCGAATTGAGGGTGTAATCAAAGACCAATAACGGATCGGTTCAGATATATTCAATACATCAAAACTAACCGCGTGCGGCATAAAGGTAAGCCACATACTAATCCAGAAAATCAGCAGTCCGAGCGCCGCCCAACCATACCAATATTTGCGAAGAGAACCCAATCTGTCTACCAATCACTAAGGTCTACAGTCACCCATTATAGGATAATCCCCAATGGGTGACTGCTGCTTGACGACTTTAATACTTTATGTCGACTTGGCGCTTGCTCTGAGATGAATTGATAATAGCATCGCAGATGACGGCGTTGCGGTAGCCATCCACGAAGTCCGCACCCCAAGGGGCAACCGGTTTGTTGTTCACAATGGCATCAAAGAAGTGATGGAATTCGTGGACGAAGGTTTCACTCCAACCGATGATATGGCCTTGAGGCCACCAATTTTCCCAGTAGGGATGGTAGGATTCGCTGACGTTGACGTTGTGGAAGCCGCGCGTTTCTTTAGGTTCTTCATGCGCCCAATAGACATTCATCTCGTTCATGCGTTCCAAGTTGAAGGTGATCGAACCGTTTTCGCCGTTGATCTCCAGCGAGTTGAAGTTCTTGCGACCTTGGGCAAAGCGTGAAGCTTCCAACGTGCCGAGTGCACCGTTTTCGAACTCGAACAGCGACACGAAAGCATCATCGACTGTAACCTTGCCCATCTTACCGCTGCCATCACCCAATGGACGTTCTGGCACAAAGGTACGAGCCATGCCCATGACGCTCTTAGGTTCACCGATGAGGAAGCGTGCCAGATCAATGATGTGTGCGCCGAGATCACCCAACGCGCCGCTGCCCGCTTGATTCTTATCCAAGCGCCAGATCATGGGGAAGTTGGGGTCGATAATCCACTCTTGCAGATAAACCGCGCGGAAGTGGAAGATGCGCCCGAGTGCGCCACTTTCGATGAGCTTCTTGGCCTGCACAATTGCCGGAACAAAGCGGTAGTTAAAGGCGACCATGTGCTTGACACCGGTTTTTTCGACTTCATCCAGCATATATTTGGCTTCTTCGGCGGTACGTGCTAAAGGCTTCTCGCAGAAAACATGCTTGCCTGCTTGTGCCGCCGCGATGGTTGGCTCGGCATGGGCATCATTTGGGCCGCCGTTGTCGAACACCTGAATATCAGGGTTCTTAATCATCTCGCGCCAATCGGTGTAATAACCCTCATAGCCATAGCGTTTGGCTGCGGCTGCGGTGGCCTCTTGGTTGCGTCCGCAGATGGCTACCAATTTTGGAATCGCCACCGGAGGATACATCATATAGGGCAGTTTCTTAAAGGCGTTGGTATGAGCTTTCCCCATAAAAGCGTAGCCCAGCATACCGATGCCCAAGGTTGGGGCATCTCCGGCGGCTGCTTTGCTCGCCATACTGACAAAACCGACTTCATCGGCCATGTTTATTTCTCCTGTTTAAATAGGGTTTGCCAGCGACAAACCCCATATATTTTATGTGTGCAATAAAGTTGTCCGTTTGCACCGCATCAGGCTAAAGCCGTGATGCTAACCATAAGACAAGTCCACTAAAAGGACTTCAAGTACCAGACTTAGCATTGAAAATAGGCTAACCACCGAATGCTCCCTTCCCCTGTTACTATGGGGGAAGGGTTGGGGTTAGGGGTACTGGTTTTTACTTCTTCTCGAAAGCAGCATCGAATGCGAGAGACGACGGCTTGAAGTCAGTCCCCTGTATGATCTCGACCGCTTCTGACGCGCCATGTTCGCGATCCATGCCGCTGTCTTCCCACTCGACCGAGAGTGGGCCGTCATAGCCGATGCGGTTCAACACGCGGATGATGGCTTCCAGATCAACATCGCCATGACCGGGTGACACGAAATCCCAACCACGACGCGGATCACCAAAGTTCAGATGTGATCCCAAAATGCTGGTGAAGCCGTTCAGGTTGAGCTTCGAGTCCTTCACATGCACATGGTAAATGCGGTCAGGGAAGGCGGTAATGAAGTTGATCGGGTCGAACTGTTGGTGAATGAAGTGGCTGGGGTCAAAGTTGAAGCCGAAGGTCTTGCGATTGCCGAGCGCTTCCAGAGTCTTTTGCGCGGTGTAAATATCATAGGCAATTTCGCTGGGATGGGCTTCCAAGGCGTAGAGGATGCCTTGCTTATCGAACTCATCCAAAATGGGATTCCAACGATCCGCAAATTCTTTATAACCCGCGTCGACCATCGCGTCGGAAGTCGGCGGAAAACGGTAAATCATGTGCCAGATGGGGCTGCCTGTGAAACCGTTGACTACTTTCACACCCATCATCTTGGCGGCTTTGGCGGTGTTCTTGATTTCCTCGGCGGCACGTTTATTGACACCTTCGGCCTTGCCATCACCCCACAGGCGCGGCGGCAAAATCGCTTTGTGACGCTCATCAATAATCGTGTCAGCGACGCACTGACCAACCAGATGGTTGCTGATAGCGTAGCACTTCAGGCCGTTCTTTTCCAAAATATCCTTGCGGCTTTGGACGT
>JBBQLX010000207.1:0-7085 GCA_038328375.1 Aggregatilineales bacterium
GAAGTCCAACTGCACATGCATATCGGTCTGACCCATGTGGACGAGTTCATCATCACGCTTGGCGCGGGCCTGCCCCCACAATGCCCATGTGATGGCATCCAGCAGCGACGATTTACCCGCGCCGTTCGCTCCGGTCAAACAAGCTAAGTGAATACCATCGAAGCGCACCGGATCGGGTGAGCGATACGCCAGAAAATTTTTAAGCTCAAGCCGTATAGGAATCATGAAAATTGTCTCGTAAATGTTGAGATTAGAACAGGTGTTAGTCTATCAGGTCGTGGAATTTGTGGCTAGTTTGGGCTAACCCAACTGTCCTAACGACCAAGAGTTCTTTAAGGCCAATACTGCCTGCCTAAGCCGCCGATAAGTGTTAAACTCTAATCTTGAAACGCCAATTAAATAAACTTTAAACGAGAAAGAGAAAAAACATGGATTTGACCGCCTTACCCTTATCCAAACCCGGTGTGATGACCGAGATGGATCAGTTCATGTTCGAGTGTTTAGGCTTCATTGTGATTGAAGATGTGCTTAGTGAGGCCGAATGTGACGAAGCCCTTGAAGCCTCAAAGCGTCTCCATGCGAGCCAAGGTGACAAAAACTGGTTACAAATCGGCAAAGGTTTTGAACACGAACCCGCGATTGCGAACCTGATTGACCATCCTGCCCTGCTGCCGAAGGTGCGTGCGCTATACGGAGATAATTTTGTGTTGCAGTCGGCTTGGTGTACGGCGCAACGGGCTGGCAGCCAGAGCGTTGGCTGGCATCAAGATGGGTCGGGGGCTTACGACTTCAAGAAACTGGCCTATCCAGTACCGCTGGTGCAGTTACGCGCCACCTATCACCTGACCGACCAAACGCAGCCCTTCATGGGGAATATGATCCTGATCCCCGGCAGCCATCGCAGCCCGATTGACCTGCCTGCCGCGATGCGCAAAGAAATTTACGCCTGCCCGATTCAACATATCCTGCTTGCCAAACGCGGCAGCGTCCTGTTGTTCCATAACGGCGTATGGCACTCGCCCATGCCCAACAATATGACGTGGGATCGCTACAATATGCACTTTATTTACAGCCCGCCGTGGGTGCGTCGCTCGGATCGCGATAGTACGGATGCTGAATTTTTGGAGCATACGACACCGCTGCGCCGTGCCTTGATGGGGGATTACGAGCGTCCAGATGTGCCGTTTGGAGGTGGCTTCCCCAAGATTCCATTCCCAAATGGAAACGGTGATCACTAGAACTCGTTTCGGATAAATCAACTGAATAAAAATGCCCTTCATCATTTATGTGGTGAAGGGCATCTGTTATGAGTTAATCTGTTTACCTACACACCATGTGGATGCGGATCACCGTTTTCGTCATGATGGTCAGCCACATGCTCGAAGGTCACCTTGAAGCCCGGAGGCAGCGGCAGGTGATCAATATCCAGTTGCTTGATGTTTAAGGCTGCGTCGTCCACTTCCATCATCGCATCACGCAGGAAGCGGTCGGTGGACATATGAAGCAGGCTGAAGGGGAAGCGCGTCCGCAATGCACCGATATACACATCGAAATGCACATCGGGATACTTCTCGCGCATGTCTTCCAAAATAGTGGCAACACTGCTGTATAGATCACGATATTGATCTTCAATGATCTGCATCGTGCCTTCGTCCCAGTCATTCAATTCGATGATTTCGTGGGCGCGTTTGGCAAATGCCTTGCCACGCTTGGGATCAACATCAATGTGAATAATCTTCATGGGCAATCCACGCTTGAGGATACTTTCCACCACAGTCACAGACAACTTCGACCACGTATCACAGAAGTAAATCGCCACATCGTTGTGGATAGCCGGATTGAAGATAACTGGCTTCTGGTCGAATATCGGTGTTTCGTCCAAACGCAGTCTTGCCGCTGTTTCCTTATAGTGCTTGTGGATTCGGAAGAATATCCACACCAGCGTCGGGATCAACAGCACGATAAACCAGGCACCGCTGGTGAACTTGGTGACAATAAAGACGATCATCACCACAAAGGTTGAAATTGCACCCACAACCGATGTAGCGAGCTTGATTTTCCAGTTGGGATCGTAGACAATTTTCGTCTCAAGTCCCCACGCGAATTCACCCGCTTTGAGTTGGCCTGAACGCCAGAAGCGTCGCACCATACCCGATTGGCTGATGGTGAAGCCGAGGAATACGCCAATCGCATACAACGGAATAAGATTAGTCACGACCGCACCAGTAATAACAACCAATGAGATAGAACCGATTGCCAGTGTCAACACACCCCATGTATAAACCAAGCGGCGACCACGATAGGTCAATTGGCGCGGTAGGAAACCGTCACCACTCGCCAGTGCTGCCAACTGTGGGAAATCCGCAAATGGCGTATTGGCTGCCATAAACAGTACCGCGAACGCGCCTGCAATCGTCAAAATATAGACGAAATGACCGACACTCCCCGCCCCATAAATCGTGCGTGCAAGCTGGCTGATGATCGTTTCATCCAATGAAGGAACCGCATGGATAGCATTCGCCAGAATGGTGATGCTCAAGAAGAAGGTGATCAAGATGGTGGTCATGACCACCAGTGTCTTAGCTGCGTTGTTCGCCCGTGGTGCCTTGAACAACTGGGTGTCGTTCGAGATGGCTTCGATACCGGTCAGCGCCGTACAACCTGACGAAAACGCTCGCAGCAGCAGCAGCAGGGTGATCGGTTCCAGTGCATTATGCTGAATGGCCTGAACGTCAGTAACACTGGGCAGATTACCCGTCAATAATCTAACAAAACCTACAATCAGCGTGAGACCCATTGTCAGCAGAAAGAAATAGGTTGGGATCGAGAAAAGCCGTGCGCTTTCCTTAACACCACGCAGATTGATAAACATCATGAACAGGATGATGCCAACCGTAATTTCGATACGGAAAGGTGTCAGTGCTGGCGCAACGCTGATAACGTTGGCGACACCTGCGCTGATGCTGACGGCAACGGTCAGGATGTAATCCGTGAGCAGTGCGGCGGCAGTTACCTGTGCCATTTCTTCACCTAGATTTTCTTTCGCCACACGGTAGCCACCACCACCAGCCGGGTTCGAGAAAATGGTCTGACGATAAGACACGGTGACGATCCCAATCAACAGCGCGATAGCAATGGCTATCGGGATCGAAATGGCGTTGCCTTGAAAACCAATGATTGCAAACCCGCTAATTGCAGCGGTATTGAGAATAATCAGAATTTCTTCGGTCGCGTAAGCAACTGAAGACATGGCATCACTAGCGAGAACGGCTAGAGCAATGAAATTGGGTGCCGTCTGATGAGCGATTTCAGATGTACTCAGCCGTTTGCCAATGACGGTTTCTGCAAATCGTTCCCGAACATCACGTATTGTCATATATATTCCTTGAAGTAAGCGACAATCTATTCTAGGTCTAGATCACCTCAATGGTTGGTCAAGAACCCATCAATATTTTTCTGAGTCACATCAAGAAAATATCAAGATTATGATTTTGACCGCTATTTTAGGCACAACGAGGTGAGTAATTATCAGGAAACCTGTGTATCAGGCTGATGCAAAATTGATAGGGGTCATCAATATTATCTTGATCGAATAATTTGTAAGCCTACAAAAAGGCTATCCATGGATAGCCTTTTGACCTCATAACAAACGGATATTTCTAGCAACGCGACTCATCATATGCGCTTAAGATATGAACTGTTTACAAGTCCAATTAGTCACAAATTCGTGTGGTATCAAAATCGTGTTGATATTCTAAAAGCGGAAAATAAAACGCCCCTCATCACATTGTTGACGAAGGGCGTTTGATATTCGGTTATCGGCGTGAACTACGCACTATGAGGATGCGCCTCGCCATCTTCGTGATGGTCCGCTACATGCTCGAACGTCACCTTGAAGCCGGGAGGCAGCGGCAGGTTGTCAATATCAAGCTGTTTGATGTTCAACGCTGCGTCATCCACTTCCATCATCGCGTCACGCAAGAAGCGGTCGGTGGACATGTGCAGCATACTGAACGGGAAGCGTGTCCGCAACGCACCAATGTACACATCGAAATGCACATCGGGATACTTGTGGCGCATGTCTTCCAAAATAGTGGCGACGCTGCTGTACAGATCACGATATTGATCTTCAATGATCTGAATCGTGCCTTCGTCCCAGCCATTCAATTCGATGATTTCGTGGGCGCGTTTGGCAAATGCCTTGCCACGCTTAGGATCAACATCGATGTGAATAATCTTTATCGGCAATCCACGCTTGAGAATGGCTTCGACCACTGTCACCGACAACTTCGACCACGTATCACAGAAGTAAATCGCCACATCCTTGTGGATCGATGGATCAAAGATGATGGGCTTCAAGTCAAACTTGGGCGTGTCATCGAGATGCAGACGGGCAGCCGTTTCCTTATAGTGACGGTGGATTTGGAAGAACACCCATACCAGAGTCGGAATCAACAGCACGATAAACCACGCGCCGCTGGTGAACTTGGTGATAATGAACACGATCATCACCACGAAGGTCGCCACCGCACCCACCGCAGATGTGGCAAGTTTGATTCTCCAGTTGGGATCGTAACTAATTTTTGTTTCCAAACCCCACGCGAATTCGCCCGCTTTGAGCTTACCCGTCCGGTAGAAACGCCGCGCCATACCTGTTTGGCTGATGGTGAAGCCTAAGAACACACCAATCGCGTACAGCGGGATCAAATTGGTCACAATCGAGCCTGTGATAATGACCAGCACAATCGAACTGGTCGAGAGTGTCAGCACTCCCCATGTGTACACCAACCTCCGACCGCGATAGGTTAGTTGGCGCGGCAGGAAACCGTCACCGCTATGCAGTGCGGCTAGCTGCGGGAAGTCGGCAAAGGGCGTATTCGCCGCCATGAATAACACCGCGAACGCGCCGGCAATCGTCAAAATGTAGGCGAAATGACCAAGACTATTTTCTCCGTAAATCGTGCGAGCAAGTTGGCTAATAACCGTTTCTTCGTGTGAAGGCACGGCATGGATAGCGTTCGCCAAGATCGTAATACTCAGGAAGAAGGTAATCAAGATGGTGGTCATGACGACCAGTGTCTTGGCCGCGTTGTTGGCTCGTGGCTGCTTGAACAACTGGGTATCGTTCGAGATGGCCTCGATACCCGTCAGCGCCGTACAACCTGACGAAAACGCTCGCAGCAGCAGCAGCAGCGTAATTGGTTCCAGTGTGTTGTGCTGAATAGCTTGCACGTCTGTAACACTCGGCAGCGTACCCGACAGCAATTTGATGAAGCCCACAATCAGTGTCAGACCCATCGTCAGCAGGAAGAAATAGGTTGGGATCGAAAAAAGTCTCGCGCTTTCCTTCACACCGCGCAGGTTGATGAAGGTCATAAACAGGATGATGCCGACCGTAATTTCGATACGGTAGGGCGTTAAAGCCGGGGCAACGCTGATGACATTGGCGACACCTGCACTGATGCTGACGGCGACTGTCAGGATGTAATCGGTCAAGAGCGCCGCGCCAGTTACCTGCGCCATTTCTTCACCAAGGTTCTCTTTTGCCACGCGGTAGCCACCGCCGCCTGCCGGATTAGAGAAGATTGTCTGGCGATAGGAAACCGTGACAATGCCGATCAACAGCGCGATAGCAATGGCTATCGGGATTGAGATGGCGTTGCCCTGGAAACCAATGATTGCAAACCCGCTAATTGCAGCGGTATTGAGAATAATCAGAATTTCTTCGGTCGCGTAAGCAACTGAAGACATGGCATCACTAGCGAGAACGGCTAGCGCAATGAAATTGGGAGCCGTTTGGTGAGCGATTTCAGATGTACTAAGCCGTTTGCCAATGACGGTTTCTGCAAATCGTTCCCGAACATCACGTATTGTCATAGTCATTCCTTGAAGTAAGCGACGATTAATCTTAGAGCAATTCCGTCTTAAGGGTCGTCAAAAACGTGTCAAAACTTTTCGGAGTCACAGCAAGAAAAGATCAAGATTTTGATTTTGACCGAAAATTCAGGCGAAATGCGGTGAGTAATTATCAGAAAACCTGTGTATTCGGCTGACACAAAATTGAGGGGCGTATCAATAGAGTCTTGATCTAATATCTCTGGGCATAAAAGAAGGCCATCGCTTGATGGCCTTCTTCTCAATCAAAAATGTCTTGGCGCACTTTTCTTACTTGGCGTTCTTGGCGATTTGTTTTCGTCTTTTAACTTTTCCCGCCGTACCAGAACCCACGCTGCCAATTATGTTCGCGCAGCTTGAGCATCAACGCATCGGATAACGGATCGAGATCAGATACTGTGGTATTCGCCTCGGCCTGTGCCATGTTGCGGATGCCCGGAATCACGGTACTCACTGCTGGATGCATCAGCGCGAATTTGATCGCCACCTGTGCCAGCGACAGCCCGCTATCAGTGATGTCTGCTTTGACTTTGTCGGCGCGATTAACCGCCCGTCCCAGACGATCCCCCTCAAAGTAACCTTTACGGAAATCATCATCGACAAATTGGGTTTCAGATGTGAATTTGCCTGTTAGCGAGCCTTCATCAAACACCACACGCACGATGATGCCGACATTCATTTCCTGCGCCACAGGCAGCAGTTCGGCAGCGGGTTCTTGCTCGAAAATATTGTAGATGACCTGCACCGTATCAATCCAACCACCGCGCATCAAGTCGATCACCGAATTTTGATCCTGCTCCGGTGTCGAAACGCCAATCGCCTTGATTTTGCCCTCGGCTTGCAGCTTGCGTAGAATTTCAAACGGGCGCGGATTGCGGTTCCATGCCCGCGTCCATGTATGCAGTTGCAGCACATCGAGGCAGTCCACGTTCAAATTCCGCAGGCGTTCCTCGACATTTTCCCGCAGATACTTTTCGGGATAACGCTCGTCCATGTCATCATAGGGACTCGGAGGCCAGTTCCCCGACACAGGCGGAGTCTTGGTGGCGACCACCACTTTTTCTTTGCGTGACTTTAAGACTTCCGCGATGATTTTTTCGCTCTTGCCATCGCCATAACCCGCCGCTGTATCAATAAAATTGACACCCAAATCCAGCGCCTTATTCAATGCTGCGACCGAATCCTGCTCG
>JBBQLX010000208.1:0-7064 GCA_038328375.1 Aggregatilineales bacterium
AGCGGCTGCCTTAACCGAGCGTAAACAAGATTGGACAGCCAATCCTGAAAAAGCCGTTGCGACCATCAAAGCATCTTCAATGGTGGCAGGCATCACTGGAACGCGCCCAACCACAATGGGTGGTCACACCATCGTTAGCGACTCCGGCCCCGGTTTAGCAGGTCATTCACTCGGTCCGACCTCGCCCGAAATGCTGCTCGGAGCGTTGGCAAGCTGCCTCGTCCATACTTATCTCATCCACGCCACTTTGATGAATATTCCGCTTGACGATGTCGCAGTCGAAATCAGCGGCACAATGGATTACAAACCTGTTATTGGGATGCCTGCATCCAATCGCCCTTGCATTTATGACATTCACTATCAAGCGCATGTCGAAAGTCCAGCGGATGCCACCACTATTGAAGAACTACATGCCGCAGTTGAAGCTAACTGCCCTGTTCTGAACACCATCCGCCACCCGACTAACATCCAGCGAGATCACTGATGCGCGTTGGCATCATTCTGCCCGGTTTCAGCAGCGACGAAAACGATTGGGCGATTCCGGTGCAGCTTAATCTCGTGCGTGAGTTGGCGCAGCATGATGAAGTGCGTGTGCTTACTCTTCGTTATCCCCATCGCCGTGACCTCTACACTGTTTTCGGCGCAGCAGTCAATTCCCTCGGTGTTGGACAAGTACGCGGATTGGGTCGCCTCAAGTTGTGGGCAGATGCGCTTCAGACTTTGAGGCGACTGCATCATGAGCAACCGTTTGATGTGCTTCATGCGATGTGGGCAGATGAAACCGGACTCATCGCAGCATGGGCAGGGCGTTGGCTCGGCATACCCGTCGTGGTGTCGATTGCAGGCGGCGAACTCGTCGGTTTTGATGATCTCGGCTATGGCTTGCAGCGGAGCGCCTTTAGCCGCTGGATTGTCGGGCAAGCCTTAAAGGGCGCAGATCGTGTCATTGCCGCCTGTACTTACGCCCGCAATCTCATCTCACAAGCAGGTTATCAAATTCCCGCTGACAAAATTCGGACGATTACGTTAGGTGTTGATGCGGAGATCTTCACCCTACCGAAATCCAACCAGCCACCAACCGAAAACCGACTCATCCATGCCGCCTCATTAGTGGGCGTGAAAGATCAAGTCACACTCCTAAGAGCCTTAGCCCGACTTGACGAAACTGTAACCCTCGACATCATTGGCACAGGGACGGAAGAAAAACACCTGCGAACTCTAGCTGCTGAACTCGACATCAGCCACCGTGTCCATTTTCTCGGCAAAGTCGAGCATCTCGATTTACCCGCACATTATCAGCAAGCCGCGCTCAACATTCTCTGCTCGAGTCACGAAGGTTTAGGCATGGTTACACTGGAAGCCGCCGCCTGTGGCATCCCAACCGTTGGTACAGCCGTTGGCATCCTACCCGATTATCCAGACTTGGGTATAAGCGTACCCGTAGGTGATGCTGCTGCACTAGCTCATGCCATCAATGAGTTACTCAATGACAAACAAAAACGGATTGACCGAGGTCAATCCGCTCGAAAATTGGTTGAGGAACGTTTTACAATTCAAGAAACGGTTCGGCAGTTTCGCGCTCTTTATGCTGAACTCATCGGCTCAAACCATTAGACCGTCTTCCACCACACGCCTGTACATTCCGGCAAGATCACCCAGTTCTTACGCACAACCTCATCCGCCAGATCGTCACCAAAGAAGAAGCGCGTCAATTGTTCAGCTTCCGCTAACGATTCAAACTGGTAATCCGTGCGAATATTGGTGTTCTGGAAACCGTGTGTGCCTTCTAACCACGCATAAAACTCTGCCAGATCAGCAGTAGGTGGAAATGGTGTTTCCCGCCCGGTACCCATTGTTTCCAGCATGATAATCGTGCCGCCCGGTCGCAGCAGGCGCTGCATCTCAGCAATCGCCTTACCCGCTTCGATACGCCAGCTATCCCGATACCATCCACAAAAATGCCCGAAGCTCCAACCTTGGATTGCTACATCAGCAGAAGCCGACTCCATCGGAATATCTCGATTATCCGCCACCTGCGCTTGCCAATTACTGAGTCCGGTCGCCTTGAGTTTGCCAATCGCCACATCTAACATGTGCTGCGAACCTTCAAACGCCCGCAAACTTTTGACCAAAGGAGCCAGCAGCAAGGTTAAACGACCTGTGCCTGCTCCAAACTCGACCACATCCAATCCCAGTAATGGACGAATCCCTTGCAGCGTCTTGAGAATATTACCTTCGTAATCCTCACGCCGCACCAGCGCCTCATATTGGTCGGCTTTACTGGCATAAATCGTCTGAAAATGGTCAGGCATCAAACGTATTCCTATTCGAAAGACTTCAAAAATAATAATTTTTTCGTAAGGGAGGGTCTGTGACCCTCCCGCATTCCGCTTATTGCTTAACTAAACGCCTTGACCTGCTCCAACAACTTCGTCTGGTCAACATCGGGATATTTATCCAACAGCGCCGTGAAAATCTTCATGTATTCCACGATTTGCTCTTTGGTATAAGCCTCAAACCGCAGTGTAATCGCAGGCTGCGTATTGCTAGCACGCACCATGCCCCATCCATTGCTGAAAGCCGCCCGTACACCATCCAACGTAATCACATCATACTGCTTGGCGAGTGTGTCCGAGATTTCCTGAATGATCTGGAACTTGGTCGCGTCTGGCGCATTCAGAATAATTTCGGGTGTCGCTTCCAGCTTCGGGATTTCGTCAAAAATTTGTGAGATGGTCTTGTTGGAATTGGCGATGATTTCCAATGTCTTGAGCGCAACCAACGGCGCATCGTCAAAGCCATAATAATTCTCGCCCACGAACAGATGTCCGCTGACCTCGCCGCCCAGCAGCGATCCGATTTCGTGCATCTTCTTCTTCATCAAACTGTGACCGGTCTTCCACATCACCGGCACGCCACCATATTTCTTAATTTCATCCGGCAGCGCTTGCGAGGCTTTCACATCAAAAACAATCGACGCGCCGGGGTGACGGCTGAGTAAATCACGCGCCAGAAGTGCCAGTAAACGGTCAGCCGCAATATGATGCCCATGATCGTCAATGAACCCGCAGCGATCCGAGTCACCGTCGAAGCCTAAGCCCAGATCAGCACCCACTTCGACCACTTTGGCTTCCAAATCTTTGGTGGTTTCAGGGTCTTCGGGATTCGGCAAATGGTTCGGATAAGTACCGTCCGATTCAAGGTACAAACCCACCACCTCAACACCCAACTTTTTGAGTACCGCCGGAATATAAGTGCCGCTCAAACCGTTACCCGCGTCCAAAACCACCTTGAGCGGACGATTAATCTTAACCTTCGACCCAATCGTATCCATATGCTTATAGATCATTTGCGGATCAGTGTTGATTTCGCCCTGACCAGTCGCGAACGCATCCGTTTGGATCAGCTTGAGCAGCGCCAAAATTTGTTCGTCTGCCAAAGCCAACGCACCATAAGCCATTTTGATACCGTTATAGCGGGTATCCAGATGGCTGCCGGTAATCATCACGCCCGCGCCCTTACCCGAATAACTGGCTGATGCAAAGTACAGTGTCGGGGTTAAAACCGCACCAATATCGGTGACATTCATACCGGTCGAGGCCAAGCCTTCTGCCATCGCTTGCTTGATGCCCGGTGAAGTAGCCCGGTTATCGCAGCCTACAAACACGCGGTCGGTTTGGAACTGCTGTGGCAGATAGGTTCCCAGCGCCTTCCCCACCAACCGTGCCAGTTCAGGCGTAATCTGCGGCTTATCACCGCTCACAATACCACGAATGTCATATTTGCGGAAAATCGAAGTATCAACTTGCGTCATACACCAACTCCTTAATAAGTTACAAACAGAATATAGTCACCAATTCTACCGACTCATCCCGCATAGTCCACTAGCCAGTCGGCTTATTAGTAGCCTGCCGGGTCCGGCGCTGAATATGTGTTTGTGCCGTTACACGCAGCAAATCACGGCAGGCTGCTTGCAACGTCCCGCCCTGCCCTAACAGTTTTAACTCACCATTGTCAGCGCTAAACCTCGCTTGAAAACGCACATCTGCAATTTCGACTGGCTCGTAAATGACAATCAGTGTCCATGTACTGGTAAAGGCCACATGGAACAAATCCAGCATTTGGTCAAAAATGATTTGTGTTCCGCGATCCAGCCATTCGTCGTCCTTATAATTGGCTGGACGGCGCAGCATGGCCTCGCGTGATTCAAAGATCACATGTCGTTGGTCAACTTGCGCCCACAAATCCCGCAGCACTTCGGCTAACGATGTTTTCCCGGTAACCTGTTCGGTATTTTGTCCCCAAATCGCGTAAGCGCTCCACGTCACCAATTGAGTATCTGCCACCACTTGCAGCGTCAATCGGGCATCCAGTCGGTATTGCAACCGCAGATAACCAATCGTGGCCTCCCACGCCAACAAACCATTCGCAGGTCGTTGTGGCATGGGGCGGGCATTCAACGTAGCAGGCATGACTATTGCTCCGAGAAAAACGTACAGGCCAAGAAACGATCCATGTGATATTGAACCAACTGTGCGCCCAATCCAAAGGTCGCCGCGTCAAATCCATGTCGCGCCCACGGCAAACGAATCTGGACATAAGGCGTGTTGGTCATCGCCAATTTTTTACTCAGTTTGTCGCCATGATGTGCTGGCACAATCGTATCCATCATGCCCTCAACAAAGAAAATCGGCGGCTGATTATCACGCACCCAATCAATCGGCGTGGCATCATGATACGTATCCGGTCGTTCTTCCAACGAACCACCGATCAAGTTATAGATTTGTGAAGCGGGTGTCAGGCCAGCAAACTTCAAATCGGCTGGCGCATAAAAAGCGATAATCGCTTGCACGGGGTTCGCTTCATCCGTTCGCAATCCGGTCATCAGGGCAATATGAGCTCCTGCCGAACGTCCTAACAAGGCAATCTGCTTGGGATCAACCTTATACTCATCGGCATGATCGCGCACCCATTGCAGCGCAGATTGGGAGTCTTCCAGTTGTGCGGGCCACTTAAACGTACCCGATAAGCGATACTGAATATCGAAAACCACAAAGCCGAGGTTCGCCAGATAACGGTTATTCGGCTCAAAATATTCAGCCTTATCTCCATTTTCCCAACCACCACCGTGAATCACAATAATCGCCGGATACAAATCGCCGCGCACCGGCTTTGCCATCGGCTCGTAAACATCCAGCTTGAGAGGAACACCTTGCGGAGTGGCATATGTTATATCGCGCCACACCCGCGCCTGAGTCTCTCGCAAAAATTTACCCAGCAAATTCGGGAAGGTCAGCGGCGCTGGCAGCAGTCGATTCTGCACATCAAGCGGAATACGCGCCTCATAGTTCTTGCCCAGTCCCACACGCATTGCCGATGCCGCATCATCTAACGTCGCCCGATATTCCATAAATGGCTTCAACGACAACGCCGTACCCACCGTACCCGCCAGCAAACCGATCCACAAACGCGGTCTACCGATCAACGCCCAAATAACCGCAATGGCTCCCAACAACGCAGGAAACCACGACATTTCATTAATGACAATCTGCGCCGGACGCAGTACGGAATTATCCTCATCTTTTTTGATGAGCAGCAGTCCAGCAGCAGCAGAAATAAGACCAAAATTGGTCGTGATAAATCGACGCAAAACTTAACTCCCTACAGTAACTTCTTTACCATCCACTAACGCAGCGAACTTCAAACCCGTTGAGTCCGCGTCAACCTTGACCTGTGTCCCGGACGGCGGATTAACCTTCAACAAGAAATCAGCCAACGGTTCGCGCACAGACCGCCGGATAATTCGCTTTAGCGGCCTCGCACCATATTCGGGTTCGTCATTTTGTGCCAGCATCCATTCGACCGCCGCGTCCGTAAATTCGAGCTTCAGCCCGCGATCACCCGCCATCTTGGTTTCGCCCTTAAGTTGCAGCAGTAAAATACTTCGTAAATCTTCTGCCGCCAACGAGTGGAACATAATGATTTCGTCGAGGCGGTTCAGGAATTCAGGCCGGAACCACGTCCGCACCTCCTCCATCGTGTTCTCGCGTACCTCATCCGTAATCACCGGAACAGCCAACGCTTCCGAACCGAGGTTGCTCGTCAGGATAATGACGGTCTCGCTAAACTGGGTCGTGTTACCACGTCCATCAGTCAAGCGGCCTTCTTCGATCACCTGTAACAAAATATCCATAATGCGGGGATGGGCTTTTTCGACCTCATCAAACAGCACGATAATATACGGTTGCTGCCGCACACGCTCGGTAAGCTGTCCTCCTGCCTCACTGTCTACATATCCGCTGGGCGAACCAATCAATCGGTTAAGACTGCTCTCATCTTTGAACTCGCTCATATCCAACGGCAGCATCGCATCTTCGCTGCCAAACATGAACTCTGCCAGCGCCTTCGCCAATTCCGTTTTACCCACACCTGTCGGCCCAAGGAACAGGAATGCCCCAATCGGACGCTTGGCATCTTTTAAGCCCACACGCGCTGTTTTAATAGCACGGCTCACCGTTAATACCGCTTCATCCTCACCGATCAAGCGCTCTTTGAGATGCTCAACCATGCTGGCATAACGTAGCCGTTCATCCTCACCCAACTTGTTGACCGGAATGCCCGTCATCTGGCTGGCGGTCAACGTAATATCTTCCGCATCCAGCGTATTATCACCCGCCCGTTCCGTCTTGAACGGCAGTTGAGTCTGCTGGCTCATGCTGACCATCGCCGCCGTTCGGTGTAACAACTGCTCGGCACTGCGTGGCAGTGGCGATGCACTGAAATAGCGTTTCGCCAACCGCACCGCCAGCGACAACGCATCATCAGTTACCGTCAGCTTATAATCAGCTTCTAAATGCGACTTCAAAATCTTGAGAATTTCCAGCGTTTCGTCTGCCGAAGGTTCCGGCACGCGGATAATCTGACTGTTCTCAGAAATAGCACTCACCGACGACAGGCGTTCTTTATAATCAATCTCGGTTGATGTGGCAATAATCACTGGATCATCTGCCAGGAATGCTTTCTGGATCAGCGGTGTAGCCTTACTAAATTCCGCTTTAATCGGC
>JBBQLX010000209.1:0-7012 GCA_038328375.1 Aggregatilineales bacterium
GTACCGGATCAGCCCGCAAAGCAGTCGTATTTGCCGTGTCGAAGTAACCGGGCGCAATCGCGTTGACATTGATATTGTGCTTAGACCATTCGTTTGCCAGCGATTGGGTAATGCCTGCCACACCGTGTTTAGCTGCGGAATTGGGAGGGATAAATATCCCGCCTTGAAACGATAACAGCGAGGCGATGTTGATAATTTTACCGCTGCCTTGCTTCATCATCACCCGACCCGCCGCCTGTGCCAGAAAGAAAACCGCCTTGAGGTTGATTTGCATAATGTCGTCCCAATCGGCCTCGCTGTAATCAATAGCAGGTGTCCGCCGCACGATTCCCGCGTTGTTGACCAGAATATCCAGCCGTCCCATTTCGCTGACAACTTGATCGACACTCTGTTGGAGTTCACTCACCGAGGCACTAATCAAATCTTGGTTGATGGCTAACCAGCGCCGACCCAGTTTGGCAATCGCACTGCCGGTTTCGTTGGGATCAGATCGTCCCAAAATCACCACATCTGCGCCCGCTTCTGCTAAAGCGATAGCCGAAGTTTGTCCTAGCCCTTGTGTGCCACCCGTGACCAGCGCCACACGTCCATCAAGCCGAAACTGATCCAATATCATTTTTAAAATCCTAATGAAAAATGGAGTCTCATAAATTTTGCCGCGTATTGTAATTTATTTCTCTGGTTTTGGTTGGGGAGAAGCGGGGCGATTCGTTCAATTGCTATAGTGTTTTTGTGATGAATGAATTTGGAGTCGTAACCGTCATGCAGTGTGACGGTTACGATTTGTTTTTATTTCGACTAGCTCAAACCATACAATTCGGTGAATTTCGCTTCGAGATACGCTAAATAGGGCTGAACATGCAGCGTCTTGCCCGTAGAACGTTGCAGCAGTTCATTGGCGCTGTAAGCACGTCCATGCCGGTATACATTGCTTTGCAGCCAACCCAACAGCGGCATGTAATCACCCTGTTTGAGCGATGCGTCGAGAGTCGGCATCTGTTCATTCGCCGCTTTCAAGAACTGAGAAGACATCACATTGCCCACCGTGTAACCGGGGAAGGAACCAAAGCCGCCGCTTGACCAATGCACATCTTGCAGCACACCTTTACTATCATTGGGTGGTGTCACACCGAGGTATTCTTCCATCTTGGCGTTCCATACTTCCGGCAAATCAGCCACCTTAAGGCCACCGTCCAACAAGCCCATCTCGATTTCCGTCCGCAGCATAATGTGCAGATTATAAGTGACCTCATCCGCTTCGACACGGATCAAACTTGGGCGTACACGGTTGACCGAACGGTAGATCAAATCGGGATTCGCATCGGCCATCTGTTCAGGAAAAATCTCGCGCAGGCGGTCAAAATGCACATCCCAGAATTCACGACTGCGACCGATCTGGTTTTCCCACAAGCGTGACTGCGATTCATGTGCGCCGTAGCTCGTTCCGCCCACCGGATACTGCCCCAAGAAGTCGGTGGTCAACGCCGTGCGTGTCAATGACGGATCAACACCTTGTTCATACAGCGCGTGTCCGGTTTCATGCAGCGTCCCAAACAACGCCATCGGCAGATAATTCAGGTTGTAGCGGGTGGTGATTCGCACATCATTGCGCGTGAACGAAATCTCAAATGGATGCGGCGCGATGTCCAAGCGTCCACGCTGCACATCGTAGCCAATCTTCTTCGCCATCTCCAACCCGAAGGCCTTTTGTTTATCCAACGGATATTCATGCTGCCACAGGTCTTTTCCAGCGGTTTATCATTCGCCACTATCTTCTTGAGCAGTGGCAGCAAACCCGTCTTTAACTCATCAAACAACACCTTCAATGATGCGGCAGTCGCGCTCGGTTCGTACTCAAATACCAGCGCATCAAATGGATGCCCTTCGTATCCCACCGCGTCGGCCTGCTCTTTGCTCAGATCAAGCATCTGCTGCAAATAAGGAACAAAACTAGCGAAGTCGTTGTTCTGCTTGGCATCCGCCCAAACCTGCTCGGATATGGGCGCAAGCGTGGCCTTCTTGGTCGTCACTTCAACCGGAATGCGTTTGACCAATTCGTAATATTGGCGTGTCTGCTGCACCGCCCGCACCCGATACGAATCACCCTCTTCACCAGCGATTTCCGACTCAACCGCATCCAATAATCGTGCCGTTTTATCACTGACGAAATAATCGTTGGCAATCCGCGAGAGTGTCGCCAATTGGTTGCCGCGTGTCAGTGCGCCTCCCGGTGGCATATTGGTACGCGCATCCCACTTCAACACCGAAATCGAGTTGAGGATGTCGTTCAACTCTGCGATATGCTGTTCAAATTGTTCGTATGCTGTCATGTGTTCATCCCTTTTCATGTTATATCATTCAGGTGCTTATCTAAATTTAGCTAATTGATTTCTGGCAGCGCCAAAGAATTTTCTGCCGCCAAACTTCCTAACTCTTGATGCTGTGGCCGGTTCCTGAAAATCAGCATCACACTCACCGCCGTAATCATGACACCCACGGCCACCACTTGCATCAGGAAACCGAAGCCGTGTCCGGCCTGCAAAAAGCCGCTGATGGTCGTCGCGCTGAACCAACCCACGTTCCACACCACCAACCCGATGCCGCTTGCCATATTGTGTGCTTCTTGTGGCAGCGATGACATGACCAGCGGTTGGAATAATGGCTGCATCGTATTTCGTGCCGATGCGGCGATCACATACGCCACAATGCTCACACCCAAGGTTGGCGCGATACTCAAACCGAAAAAAGCGATTGCCGCCACCGTCAGTGTGATGAATATCGCCTCTGCCCGTCCGTAACGCTTATCCAATATCGGGTTAACCATTGGGATGACTCCCATCCCAATCCACCCGATTCCTAATATTGTCCCCACGACTTCATCCCCAATATGAAACGTATTGCGGAAGAAGAGGTTGTAAAACGGAAACGTCAACCCGCCCGTGAAACCAAAGAAGAACATCGGAATGGCGAAGATCAACAGCAGTCGCCACGGCATTCCGCCTGATGACATTTTTTTCGTCTGTGTTTCACCCTGAGCAAACTGTTTATCTTTCATCAACATCAACGGAAACAAACTGGTCAACATCACCACCAAACCGACCGCCAGTGTCGCGGCATAAGCCAAGGGAGTCTGCGCCGCCAAACCTTTTTCAACTGCCAACTGAGGCACAAGTCCGACGAGCAATGCTGGTAAAAAGCCGCCGATGAAACTCCCTAATGCCGTTGCAACCATCGTGATAATGTTGTGATACGAGAACAGAAACGGCTGTTCATCACGTGTCACCAGCCCACCAATAAACGGATTAATAGCCACCTGTTGTGCGCCGTAAAATGCACCTAGCAAAAATCGACTCAGCCCCAACATCGGCAATGTAGGCCACAGCAGCGGAATGAGCAGCGCCGCTCCCATTCCAATAGTCGAATAGAGGATGACGCGGTAAGCGCCTAATCGACTGGCAATCAAACCCGCCGGTATGCTAATCAGCAGCCCACCGATACGCGGGAAGGATTGCAATACACCGATGGTTTCTGGTGAATGCCCCAAACTCGTAAAGTAGAAGTTCAAGATCACATCAGTAATGCCAAACAGCCCGATCTGAAAAACCGAGCTGTACACCAGAAACAGCGTTACCTGTCGGTTGGCAACCGGCTTGAGCCACCGCGCAATATTAGACCACATCACATCGACTGTGCCTCGAAGTTAAAGTGTGTAGCAATTTGTGGTCAATCGCATTTCAAAATAAACAATTGTAGGGGCGCACGGTTGTGCGTCCCTATATTGATTTTTTATCATTAAATCTTTCTTTAGCCTACACCGACCATTTTCTTGCCAGCGATGAAGGTCATTTGCACATGATCCAGCGCGTCCAAATCCGCAATCGGATCGCCGCCCACCACGATGACATCAGCTTCTTTGCCCGCTTCCAATGTGCCGATTTTCTTGTCGAGTTTGCTCAACTTGGCAGCCACAATCGTCGCGCTGCGTAATGCCCCATAGTTATCGGTGACCACGCCGACCTTGACCATAAACTTCAGTTCCGGCGCAACAATCTCATGCCCCACCACAGGACTGCCTGCGTCCGTTCCGAAGGCAATCGGCACACCCGCTTTGGCTGCGTTGACCAGTCCCTCATAACGATCCGGTTGGGCAATCGCGCGTTGACGTTCTTCGATCTTCCACTCTGGTACATTGAACTTACGCGCCACTTCAGCGTTGGCTTGCATCACCACCGGCGCGAAAGTCGTCACAATTGGGATTTTCTTATCGAGCAGCAGTTGAATGGTTTCCGCATCCATCGAGCCGCCGTGTTCCACCACATCCACACCAAATTGTGCTACCCGTTTGATGCATTCGTTATAAGTGGCGTGTGCAGTCACAGGTAAACCGTTACGATGCGCCTCATCAATCACCGCTTCCAGTTCGGCATCGGTAAATTCGAGCGTGTCATGGCAGGCCATAATCTTGATCAGATCAGCGCCACCTTTGACCTGTTCGCGCACCGCCCGCCGCATTTCATCCGCGCCGCTGGCCTCGCGACAGCACCAATAAGTATGCCCGCCTGTTTGGATAATCGCCTCGCCGCAAATCAACAGCCGAGGTCCGGGGAAAATCCCTTGTTCAACTGCTTGCTTGGCGAAGAAATTGGTCTTGTTCATACCCAGATCACGTACCAGCGTCACACCCGCCCGTAAATTTTTGAGCATGTTGGATGCACTCTTGTAGGCACTGATTTCCACCGCGTCATCCATCGACTGCCGCACTAAATCGTGTACGCCATCCCAAGCCAGATGCGCATGGGAATTGATCAATCCCGGCATAATGGTCTGCCCACCCACGTCGATGACTTCCGCACCCTCAATTGTGCCGAGGTCACTGGTCTTGCCGACCGTTTTAATCTTGCCTTTTTCAATCTCCACAAAACCGTTTTCGATGACTTCATCACCCACACACGTCAGCACCTTGCCACCTTTGAGGATGCGGTGCGGCGAGGGAATATCAAATACCGGACGAATAATCTTCTGATAGCGCCAAGCGGCTGGTTCGGGCATGTTGTTTCTCCTTGTGTATCGCGACTTCAGGTCAATATTTAATAATCGATGTAGGGACACGGCACGCCGTGTCCGTCAAATTTCAACCAAACAACCTCATTTTTGATAATTGAATTTTCGTAGGGAAAAGGCATGCCTTTTCCGTTGAACTCTCCGGCTCAATTTGGCAATGATCTCCTCAACGCAGGCAGAACCTTTTCACCGATAATCTTTATCCCCGTTTCGGACATCAACCCATGTGGTGTCCCGAACTCGATGCGGCCTGCGCCTGCCGCGAAACAGCGTTCGGCCTGTGCGATCAAATCCGCCGCATTTCCAGAGAACGCAAAACGGTCAAGCAGATCATCCGAGATCAACTTCGCGCCTTCTTTAGCCTCACCCCGATCCGCATGACCACGCAAACGCTCGACCAATTCCGGCTCAACCTTCACGGTCGGATCAAGTGGTGCGACCACTGGCAGATATAGCACGGCGGCTTCACGCGCAGCTTGTCGGGCAGCCGCACGGTCTTCATCGACCACCGTCACCGCACCCAAAACCACGCTCACTGATCCGGTTTTGCGTCCGGCGATTTTCTCCCCTTCAGCGATGTAACTTTTTATCACCGCCACCACATCAGGGTTCGCCGAGCCGCCAACCTTCACTTCGTCCGCCAATTCGCCTGCCAGCGCACACAGCTTTTTACCCCACGAGCCGATCATAATCGGGATCGGTTTGTCAGGCAGTGGATAAGGTGCGTGCACATGTGGCGCAACCTTGTAGATTTCACCTTCGTAACCGCCTGTTTCGCCAGAAAGCAGCTTCTGCACAATCAGGATCGTTTCGCGTATCGCTTGAATCGGACGACTCACTTCGGTCACACCGTGGTCTTCTAGCCATGCTCCACGCGCCAAACCCAAGTAAGCCCCACCTGCCGCCGCGCTGGCAAGAAGTGCCGTGTCAGCCGCAATATCCACAGGCTGCATCCGTGACGGCGAAACCGCCGCAGGTCCAAGCCGAGCTTTATGAATGTGCGGAGCCATCAACAGCAGTGGCCCATAGCTCGGATGAAAAGGGGCATCACAGTACACACTCACCGTGTCGAAATCATATTGATCAACCAGCTTGGCAAGGGCGATATACTGCGCCGGAGTTTTGTCGGTTTGGAAGGCGATACTTAATTCAGGCATGTTGAACCTATTTTTAAACGAATAGTAACAAAGAAAATGTAGACTGTCGACAATCGACTTTGACCGCTAATCCATATTTGGATATATCCAAACAGCGTGATGTTGATTCAAAATCCGAAACCAGTACTATTTCCCAAATTCTCACAACTGAAATTTCCCTAAGAGTAAACCCTAATTGTTTCACTTTCGCATGACTTTCAATCCAAATTCTAACCCAAAATCAATTGCTTAATTAGGCTTTTTGTTCTATGATGAACCTGATGTATTTCTCAGCCTTTTATCTACGCCTCTGTGGTGAAAATGCATTTGCCTTTGCATTTTCGGCGGGTTTCTCCCTCGCAGCCGCCAAAACCGATACTGCAATTTTCACGCGGCGGATACACCCGAACAATCCGCTGCACTCAGCGGTTTTAGCCGGGGAAACCACCGTTCAAAAGTGTCAATTAAGCGGATACACGGGAGCTTCCCGCCCGTCATTTCGGCGGAAAATGTGCGAAATTTGCAGTAATGCGAATCAATTTCTTTGGGGGAAATCAGCCATGCTTCAAAAACTACTTGATCTAAACGGTCAATATCGCCGCCCATCGGGGATCATTGGGCGTTGGGTCGGTGGCAAGATGGCTGACCAACACCGTTCCGAAAACCTGTGGACAATTCAACAGCTCAGTGTTAAACCAACCGATAAGCTGCTGGAAATCGGCTTTGGCTCCGGCTTTGCCATACAGGAAATCATCCCGATACTCACCACAGGATCAATCGCAGGCGTGGATTTTTCACAAACGATGGTCAAATCG
>JBBQLX010000210.1:0-6931 GCA_038328375.1 Aggregatilineales bacterium
ATTTATTCACCATCCGTGGGTCCGGCATGTCATTAAAATGTGCCAGCAAACTACTTTCTAATGTCATCATCCCCTCCCATTGATTTTTACCCTCACCCTTAATTATCTTACAACTCTATCTCATGCGTTAGCCCTTCCCCCTAGCCCCCTCTCCGTGTACAGCGAGGGGGAACCAAGCGAGGATTTGGAATTTGGATAGACTAACTAGAAATCACAGTGGGATTAGGTGCTGACAACCACTTTATCGGTCTTGTCAGCTATTTGTTTGCGGACATAACTCAGTGCGTCATCAAGCGTTTCAAGGGTGGGCAAACGCATGGCGGAATACTGTGGCTGCTCAAAGATGGTGCGGGCGAGGCTGACCCACTGATTGGTGCCGACTAGAATCGCCTTGATGCGGGGATCGGTGGTCGTACCTGCGCCACCTTTGGAGGCAAGCTGCGACATGCGTATCAAATCCATAAATGAACTGCTGGCTTCGCGAAAGTCCGAAATGCGATAAGTGGTTTTTTCAACGCCTTGCAGCAACTTAGCCGATTCTTCAAACATCTCTGCGAAATTCTGAACCGTCAACACCCCTTTACCTGTCGCAATCAATATTGGCTCATCAGGCAGCAATTCCAAGCTAAAACCCATATCGTCACCCTCTTTGTTAGATTGTAATCGTTTACAGTAGAAATTATCAGTTTTATCCTAAACGTAATTGAGCCATAGGAGCATAAAGATACAGGAAATTCGTAAAGGAGAGGTGTGTAGCGGGGCGGGGTTCGAGAACATCAGAATGGATAAGTAAAAATTGCGGCGGACGAGGCACGCCTCGTCCCTACAGAAATGCCATTTGCGTGAAAATGTCATTCATAGCAGTGCTGCGATATTTACGACGGACACTATGCAGAACAGTTTACAAAGCCAAATATATGTTTAATAGGTTATCGAAAGTAATGAGCCAACCCTCCCCCGCATCCGCAGGAGGCTTCGCACAGCGATGGAGGGAATCAATCCCAATAGGGCGGTGATTTTTTCTCGTAAATTTCGAGAGATCATTTTGCAGCAGTGCATTAAGTAATGCAGAACTAAAGATCAAGTGCCAGAAACAGCCGAGTCATCGGTTTGGGCGGATAATTGAGCGCGGGCATAGAGCAGCGCATCTTCTAGTGTTTCAAAAGTTGGGAAACGCATCGCCGAATATTGAGGCTGCTCAAAGATAGTACGCGCCAAACTCACCCACTGGTTGGTGCCAATTAAAACTGCTTTGATACGAGGATCGCTAGTTGTGCCTTCGCCACCTTTGGAGGCAATTTGCGCCATACGGAGTAAGTCCATAAACGAACTACTGGCTTCGCGAAAGTCCGAAATGCGATAAATGGGACCGGGCGCACCATCGAGCATTTTACGTGAGGCGGCAAACATTTCGGCAAAGTCTTGCACGACCAACATTCCTTTGGCATGTGTGATTAATATTGGCTCGTCAGACAGCAATTCCAGCGTAAACCCCATGTGTGAACTTTCGCAATATCTAGGGATAGACCTAATTCTCTTTATTTTACTTGTAATTATGGTTGTTAAGTGTAATGAGTATGGCAACCTTGGTGGTTGTAAGATATGCAAGTTATCAGAACCCCCACCCTTGCACTCCTCGCAAGCGTTTAGGAAACGACACTTTTGAAGAAATACGGGAAAGATCGGGCGGGATGAATCCCGCCCCTACAAGAAGCATGTGGCATAAATTGGAAAAGTGTCGTCTTGTAAACCCATATTCACGGAGGCTTCGCACAGCAAGGGAGGGTAAAATCCCAATATAGCAGTCGGTGTTCCTTTAAAACGACGGACGGCATGTATGCCGTCCCTACAAAAAGGGCGTTTGTAGGGACGCGATATATCGCGTCCGGCATTCTAATCTCGATTTTCAGACAGGTTCTGATAGATATTGTCATCGTGCAAACCGTTTTTAGGGCGTGGGATTTTCGGGTGATTGAACAGCGGGTTGGTTGTCACCACCGAGGCGGCGACGGGCAGTTTCACGCCGACCCACTGCTGGCACATGCTTTGTAGCAGCTGCTAAACCAAAGACCGGCATGTTGCCGTAGACGGCTTCATATTTGCCGGGTTCGACCATGTAAGTTTCATGGAAGATGCCCACCGAACCATCAGCACCAACGGATTGGTTAAAGCGTTTCCAAGCGGCTAGGTGAGGATCAGAAGGTTGGCGGGCAAAGCATTCCAAATCCTCAAAGGAGCGCCAATACTGAACCAAGGTTACGCCTCGCCAATTGAGAAAGAATTCGCCACCGAGGAATCCTTTTTCGGGATGGGTATACAAATCGCGGAGCATCGGTGACATGGCGCTAGCAGCAGGAATCCATTTACGCAAAGCCAGCACTTTATTGATACGCATCCCAATGATGAATACGACAAAAGGTTCATCCATCTGTGCAGTAAAACGTCCGGGCATTACGGGTGACATTCGAATTTCTCCTTAACCTATATGCGTTGTTTTCTATATGTACGCGCATATATGTAAAAGGTTGCAGAATGGTGGAGCCTTGGTAGATCGCATTAGCAAGTTGAGGAGAATAGCGAATTCAGAACCTCATCCCCCAGCCCCTTCTCCGTTTACAGAGAAGGGGAGCAAGAGTCGGTTTTGTGATGACCATATTCAAGGGAGTTATTCATGAAAATTGTTGCACGGCAAAGAGATGAAAATAATGCATCCAGAACCCCCACCCCAACCCTCCCCCGCAAGCGATGGAGGGAGTCATACAAGGCGTGTGGTGAGTTATTTTCAAGGGAGGGGAGAAAGAGTCGGTTTTGTGATTACCATTTTCATAGGAGGGTACTTGGATAGGCTTGCATCACCGATCAGTAGATGAAGATATAGGTGGCTGACGGAGGATCGCAATGAGGGTAATCAACTGAAACAGGATTGCGCCGGAAGAACCGAAGACCACATAACCCATCGAGACATTATCTTTGATGACGAGATGCGTCACCGGCCAAGCGATGGTATAAGCCAAAGCGACCGCCAATGCCCAAATGATGGATGCGCCACCTTTACGGTGCAGTTGATAAGCCTGTGACGCGCCCCAGATAACACCTGTAAGCGCCGCACGACCAACAATGCCGTTGACATCGGTATCTGTGCCGAGAAGCGCGGTACTGAGGCCGACCCCGGTTGCTAATCCGGCGCTGGTGACTGCGATCCAAGGGGTACCGACATCACGATTGGAACGCAGCGCCAACCACTGCGCCCCGCCGATAAATGCGCCTGCGATTGCCCCACCGACTACACCTTTTAGTGGGCTATCGACTCCCCCGATGATGAGATAGGTTATGCCACCGCCGATGGGAAAGCCGAGAAAAGCTAACATCCAACGTCCGATTAATGCCCATTTGGTATTCGAGGTTGTGGCAATCATGCTGCATGACCTTCAGTCTTGGGATGTTCTTTGAAGTAGGCGACGGTTTCACGAACGGCCTGTTCGATGGGCGTGGCTTTCATACCGAAGGCTTTTTCGAACTTGGAGCTGTCAAGGATGAAGGGTTTTTCGAACTCGTACAGCATTTCGACGATTTCACGCACACTGACGTTGAAGAGTCCCATCGCGCTTAAAATCAGGCGACCACCTGCACGAACCTTCAATGGATGACCGGCTTCTTTATAAACGAGCGCAGCTAAGTCTCGTTGTGTGAGAGGCGCAGGGCTGGGAATATGCCAGATTTGACCGAAGGCTTCATCATGTGTGCCGAGGATTGCCAGCGCTTTACCAATATCCGGTACAAAAGTGAAACTGTGCAGCGCATCCAAATTGCCGAGGGCATTAGCTGTCTTGCCTGCGATGGCGGGATAAATCAACTGATCCGCCCCAATGTAATATTCGGGGCCGATGAAGTCCGAGGCACGACCGATAGCGACTTTCACCTTACCGCTGCGGTCGGCATTCATCAGAGCTTCACTCATCGCCGCACGGACTTTGCCTTTTTTGGTGTGGGCATCATAAGGGAGAGTTTCGACAATCGGACGACCATTGGGATCACCGTACATATAGACATTTTCCATGACGACCAAACGTGCGCCACTGGTGGCAATCCCTTCTAAAACGGCGGCCTGCAACGGTGGGAATTTTTCAGCCCATTCGTGATATTGCGGCTGAGCGCATTGATAAACGGTGGTTGCACCTTTAGTCAGTTGGGCGACATTAGCGCCGTTGTAGACATCGCCTTTGACAACTTCGACACTGGCGGGCAAATCCGCGACTTTGCCGCTGCGGTTGATCATGCGAACGTTTTTATCCAATTTGACCAGTTCGCGGGCAATCGCTTTACCGACCGGACCGGTTCCTAAGATGACGTGCAGTTCATTGGTAGACATGATATTTCTCCCTGCGCCAAGGCGCATCAAATACAAGCCTGCGAATTTACAGGCCCATTAACGAATAGGTTGTTTGTAAAACTGAGAATTAGTGGGCGATTTTGAGTCCCATGGTTATGAGCATGTTGCGGATTTGAGTCTCATAAAATACCGCCACGTCGCCTACATTGGGTTGGATGTGATGAAAAACCTCGAGATAGATGATGCCGTGTATTTGCGTCCACATAATCATGGCTAGGTAGAAGGATATGATTGCAATCGGATAGTCACCTTCGGCAATCAGTTCTTGTAAACGAGACTCAACAACGAGTGGAATATCATTATATGGTGGAACAGGTGTCAGTTCGCCTGCTTGTAAGGCTTCTTCTATCAATACAACGGTAGCAACAAATGTTCGAACCACTGCTGGGACGGTTAGATCGCTAGGAGCAACATAACCGGGGATGGGATTGCCGTAGATCAGTTGGAAGTCAATCGGATAATCAACTGCCCATTGGCGGTAAGCGATCAATACATCAATTAATTTGCCACCTGCGGTCAGTGCAGTCGATCGGGCAGAGGCTGCTTCCAAGGCATCCGCAAGTGCATTGAAGCTGTCTACAATCAGGGCGGTCGTTAAGTCGTCCAAGCTGGCAAAGTAGTGATAAATGGCAGGTGGTGTGAGATCCAGCACCTTGGCGATGCCGCGTACCGAGAGACCATTCGTGCCTTCTTCAGCCATGAGTTGACGCGCAACCGATTTGATGGCTTGGGCGGTGGCTGCGTTGAGTTCTTCGTTGCGTTTGCGGGCCATTTGCAACGTTACCTTAATCACTTTACAGCGTTTAGCGAATTCGATCTGAATTAAATTTACAGTGTAAACTTAATTCTGTCAAGCACTTTTTTGAAAGCAGTTTTTGGAAGGGAAGATGTAAGGTCATCGTGCGAAGCGGGCGGGATTAATCCCGCCCCTACAACAAGACAGTGCATCAATGGAATAAATTTCCATTCGGATTGTGAGATAGAGCAATAATGAGACAACCTTTAGCTGACGCTTACCCGCCGCATCTTGCAGAGTGGGGGTGACGGTGGGATACTTGGCGGATGGTGTTGTTGGCGAACCAGAACCTCACCCCCAACCCCTCTCCGTTTACAGAGAGGGGAGTAAAAACCGGAGTTTGAGAGTCAAAGTCCATTCGCTAACCGCACAACAAACTGTTTTTATCTTTGTAGCTCAATGGTTCGGGTAATGAAGCTATCTCTGAAACATGTCTCTCTGCTGACTTTGATTTGTTTATTTGCCTCCATGTGTTTGCTACCTGTCACGGCGCAGGATGGTGGTAATCCAACCATGCCGACTCCGGCTGTGCCTGCCACGCCGACTCCGATTCCACGACCGCTGCCGGATAACGTACTGAACCAAAATGGAACGACCTTAGAGGTATATTTCACAAGTTTGGCGCAGGGGAGTGCGGGGGTGCTGCATGTCACAGGGGAAAATGTGGCGGGGGCAAAATCCAGCTTTCTCGATAACCTAGTGGATTTCTTCCCGATGCCGAACGATGGCTTTTATGGATTTGTATCAGTCAGCATGGAACAGACGGCACGCAACTATAATCTCGATGTGCTGGTGTGGTACCAAGATGGTACGCGACAGACGATCAGCACCAAAGTGGATGTCACAGTCGGGGCGTTTATCAAGCAGGTAGTCACATTGGCTCCCGATAAAGCATATCTGGCTGACCCGGAAATTGAGCGGAATGAGTTCGCCAAGCTCGAAGCCATTTTTAGCACCTTAACCCCTGAGCGCCTATGGGACAGCAGCGGCTTTCAACTGCCAATCCCCGGTGGCGAATTAACCTCACCCTTTGGCGCGTTCCGCAACTTCAACAGTGTGATGGATACGCGGCATACGGGTTGGGACATCAAAGCCACATTGGGACAGCCGGTGATGGCAAGCGCATCCGGCACGGTGGCTTACACAGGATTGATGGATATTCGCGGTAACATCGTGGTGGTGAATCATGGTATGGGTGTATTTACAACCTACAACCATTTTTCGCAAACGCATGTGACTCGAGGACAGTCAATCAACGCTGGGCAAGTGCTGGGCGTGGTGGGTAATACGGGGCGTACTAGCGGGCCACATTTCCATTGGGAGATCATCGTGAACGGTAACTTTGTGGACTCGATTCAGTTCATGCAGATGTGGAAGCCGTAGGATGAGTTAGCCGCCAAGTCATTTTTAACACAGAGGCACAATGACTCAAAGGCACAGAGAAAAACATAGAGCCTCTTTTACAGTGAGAGATTTAACCGCAGAGTCCCTATGAAATAACATCACACCCAAAGATGAAAATTAATCATCTAGAACCCTCCCCCGCAAGCGATTTCATAAGACGACAGTTTTGGTGGGTTCTCGCTCAAATCCTCACCCCCAGCCCCAAGGGCTAACGCATGAGATTGAATGAAGATTGCATAACCTGAAAGAGGAAGTCTTCATTCAGGGCGGAACGATAGCGTTTGCCTTTGAGAGAGCCTTTGGCCGGATGTTGGCGGATTAAATTGAGAGCAATCTTGCGC
>JBBQLX010000211.1:0-6913 GCA_038328375.1 Aggregatilineales bacterium
GTAAGTCTTAAGCAGTTTTCCACCGCCAAATTGCGGATGATAGACTGTTTGTGATTCCACCAAATACCCCTAATACGGACTCTGTTCTTCGTCTGCCAGCAAATTGAGTGCTTCACTTTGCCCTTTAATGACACCAGAAGCATATTCAGAAGGGACAACTGTTTCGCCATTTTCTTTCTGGCGAAACCACTCGGTCACCAATGCTTTTACGAACAACCGGCGATGACTGATTGCCAAATAAGAATTACGTGCTGCTTCGGAGAACACCTGAATATTCGCTAATTGCGTATCTCGATCCAGCTTCACATCATAAGCGATTTCAAAAATAGGCAGAAGCCGATAACCAATCTGTTCAAGCAATTCTTCGTCTGGAACATCTAGGTGTTCGAGATTAATCTGTGGACTAAAAGGATTTGCACGTGAGAAGTAGTTCGCCGCTTGAATGCGCTGCTGTAATGCCGGATATTTCGGGACAATCGAATGTAGAAAATCAGGTGGAACCGCGTACATAAAGAGCGCGCCGGGCAAATCCTCACGACAGCGATCAATAACCTCACGCAAGTTATCAGTAGCGACTTTTTCAGCCTTGCCACCGATACTCAACATGCGATCACCTTCATCAAACAATAACACTAATCCTGTATAGCCGAGCGCTCGTACCGTTTGACACAAGGAACGCAACATTTTAAAGGCATTGTTCTTATTGATCTTTTCCGTAACCCCTATTATGCGTAAGTCTCGCATATCTTCGGGGCTTACTTCTTCACCATGCAACCATCGTTCCAATGACTCTACACGACGTTCCTGCCCTCGCAGTAAGGCATTAAAGAAACCTTGTATGGCTTTATGAAAACTCAAACTATCAACATTACTGGTTGTGAGAGTATGAAGGAAAGCCCGAACTTCAGGTATATTCTCAACACCTTCATCTTCCAAATCCAAGCCATGCGGGTTGACCAAACGTCGCAACGTTCCTTCCAAGAAACGACTCAGCCCATGTTCATCCTCATTCAAGCTGCCAAGTTCGTGCCACATCAAGGATGAGGCAACCGCCCCATAAACACGTCGCTGGTCATCATATGGGCTTTCTTTAGGACTCAGCTCTACTTTGCTCACCGCAAAATTTCGCTGCCACGCCCGATCCCGTATGCAATACAAAAAGTGCGATTTACCGCTGCCGTAATCACCCACGACCAACTTAAATACAGCACCTCCATCAGCAAGGTAGGAGCCTAGATAATGGGTGTCGATGGCATTCAGCAGTGACTCATTACCTGCATTGTAATAACTCACACCCTTAGAGACTGGTGTACCAGACTGTCCTAATGTTTCAATAATTTGCCGAGCGAGACGTGGTTCCGGCAGCATAAGCTATTCCTTCTCCCATTCCACATCAGCGATATAACGACCATCGTAAGGGCTGTCACCTTCGACAACCCACATACTTTTCGTAGGATTATCCGTATGTGATTTCATGGCACTATGCGCTTTGACAACCAGCCCATTATGTGCAAATCGTTGACCATCCACAAATTCATAAAAATCATAGATGAATTCGGCTCTGCTGTAATCTTTGAATGTGCGCTTGCTAGGTTCGCTGAAAAAATTGCGACCTTGATTAAGGACTACAAATTCAACGTAACAATCCACGATATTAATCCGTGAATTATCTCCACCTTGTTTACGATGAAGGTTTTGATAGGCTTCGTAAAATCGGGCGATCCAAGATTTACCCTCTTGGTTACGTCCAATAATCAGTTTCGAGGCAGTCTGATAGGCTTTCAAGGCTGAATCTACAGTAATAGGCACACGAGGTATAACCACATCTTTACCATAGCGCAGGATTATGAAACGCTTTGAGAAGTTTGCTTCCAGTTCAAAGCGTCCTATCACAAACTTCGAGCCGCTCCTGGTCATAATGAAACCTTCTTGCGCCAAGGCATCACGTAATTTCTGACCGAATTCATCACTTAGCGCAAGCTGAGCCAGTTCAAGCTCAGTGGTTAACTCTGGCAGCAAATCACCAATGTTTTGCTGATTAGATGTCCGCAGGAGCGAAACTCCTTTATCAAGTTTTATCACATCAACAGGTTCACCACTCAATGCGACAGAAGCATCTTTCAATGCCCCAATAACAGTCGTCAAGGTCTTTAATTCCCGACGTAAATCAGGCAACAGAGGATCAACAATCTCTTCTTTTAGTCGTGATTGAGCAAATGCATCCTGTGCAGCACTGATGTCAACGGCGGCGTTGTAGTCCTTAAGTGCCTTAAGCGTTTTGTTCTGCGCATCAGTATTTGCTTTGAAAGCAGCTTGCACCGATGTGATCGATTTTTGCTGTTGACTATATTTTTCCCGCAATTCGTCAAGCTGTATGATCAAAGTTTCGTTAGGCATGTTAAGCATTCGTAGGTATGGTGAATAATAGATTACATTGTATCAACCATAGACGAAAATTTCTACAAAAGCTCTTTCTCGACAAAGTCACATTAGAAATCTGTAGTCAATTGTAGGAAGTCATTTCAGATCACAATTAAGGTCAAGACGGTTCAAATGGTACACCCTAAATTTGAATTGCCCCGGATGTCAGACTCAAATCGCGTAGGAAGTCATTTTGCGATTCATGGAAATCACACCAGATTATTTAAGCAACTGATCGACCCATAAATCAGTTCGCAGCCTCTATTTTTCAATGCTCAATTGTGTGAACGAATTACAGCGGTCGAATGTGACATTGTCGAATCTTGGAAAGTAGGAGGCATGACGAAAAAGCGGAAGCACCCCAATGAGTTACTCCCGCTCTAGTGCTTTAATCGCCTACTGCATGGACAGATTGTAATGTCGGCTCAGGGACATGTTTTGTTCCCGTCAATTTCTTGCCACGAAGGCGAAGTGAATTGCTTACAACAAAGACACTACTGAAGGCCATCGCACCAGCAGCGAGCATCGGTACGAGTAAACCAAAGACTGCTACAGGGATAAGGATAATATTGTAGATGAACGCCCAGAAAAGATTCTGGTAGATGGTTCGCATGGTGGCTTTGCTCAAGCCAATTGCCCGCGCAACACCACGCAAATCACCGCTCATCAAGGTTAAGTCGCTGGCTTCCATCGCAATATCTGTACCTGTACCAATCGCGATGCCAACATCTGCTTGTGCTAATGCAGGTGCATCGTTGATACCGTCACCGACCATTGCAACACGCTTGCCGCCTGTTTGTAACTGCTTGATGGCATCAGCCTTTTGCCCCGGCAGTACATCTGCCAAAACACGTTTGATTCCCACTTCAGCCGCAATCGCTTCGGCAGTGCGTTGGTTATCACCGGTAATCATCACCACTTCTAAGCCGAGTGCTTGAAGTTCAGCGACAGCGTCACGAGAACTCTCTTTGATTGTGTCAGCAATGCCGATAATACCCGCTGCCACGCCATCAATAATGACCACAATCGCCGTACGTCCGGCAGTCTGTAACCCTTCAATACGAGCGGCAAAATCAGCATTCGAAATACCCTGCTCGCTCACAAAGCGAGGGCTGCCAATTATCACGGCATGATTTTCGATAGTGGCACGAATACCCTGCCCTGACATCGACTCGAAGCCCTGCGGTTGAACCAGTGAATATCCTGCTTTTTCGGCTGCTTTCACGACTGCTTGGGCTAATGGATGTTCGCTGCCGCGTTCGGCACTGGCTGATAATCTTAGCAAATCGGCTTCACTAAAGTTGCTTAAAGGAATTACATCAGTAACGCTCGGTTCACCTTTGGTCAATGTACCGGTTTTATCAAGGGCAATGACCTGCAAACGATGCGCATTTTCTAAGGCTTCGCTGTTCTTAAACAGAATACCTAGTTCAGCACCTTTACCCGTTCCAACCATAATAGCGGTTGGGGTTGCTAAGCCTAAAGCACATGGGCAAGCGATAACCAAAACAGCCACGGCATGAACCATCGCGGTCGTAAAAATGGCCTGTCCTAAGACCAGCCAACCGATAAATGTCAAAGCCGCCAACACCAAGACAATTGGCACAAAAACACTTGATACTTGGTCAGCTACGCGTTGAATAGGTGCTTTTGAACCTTGTGCCTGTTCGACCAACCGGACGATTTGCGAAAGCGCAGTACGCGAACCAACAGCAGTCGCCTCAATGACTAAGCGGCCTTGCTTGTTAACCGTCGCACCAATAAGAGCGCTGCCAACACTTTTATTGACAGGCAAACTTTCACCAGTGAGCATCGACTCGTCAACCGACGAACGGCCTTCAATTACTACTGCATCGGTCGGAATACGTTCACCGGGGCGCACGATGAGGCGATCACCCTCAACCACAGTGTCTATTTGAACCTCAACTTCTTGCCCATCACGCAGCAAAGTAGCTGTTTTCGGCGCAAGTCCGATTAAGGCTTTAATCGCCTCACTGGTACGTCCTTTGGCACGTGCCTCAAGCAGCTTACCCAAGGTAATCAGCACCAATATGACGGCGGCAGTTTCAAAATAGACATGTTCACCAACGACGTTTGCAAGACCGAGTGCTGTTGCGATTAACACAATCACACTGTAGATAAAGGCGGTCAAAGAACCGAGCGCAATCAGCGTATCCATGTTGGTGGTGCGGTTACGAGCAGCTTTATAAGCGCCTATGATATATTGGCGACCGAGCAAGATTTGCACAGGTGTTGCCAAGAGGCCAAATACAAACGGCCAACCTGCCCACAACAACCAACCCAACAACGGATTAACAGTAGTTGTCGCGCTCATACCAGACATTGCCATACCGTTCCCAGCCGCACTCGCCATCACTAAATCACGCGCCATACTCAAGATGAACAATGGAACAGTGAAGGATGCACCAATAATCACCAAACGACGTTGGCGGTCAATTTCTGCTTGACGCGCAGCACGTTCAACATCTTCGGGTGCTTCAACATTCGCAAGATCAAGCACACCATAACCAGCCGCTTCGACCGCACGAATAATGTCAGGGCGACGAACACTGCCGGGAAGGTAGGTTACACTTGCCCGTTCAGTAGCCAGATTGACGTTGACCGCGAGTACGCCCGATTGCTTATTAATGGCGCGTTCAACATTACGAACACAACTGGCGCAGGTCATGCCTGTAATCGGCAGTTCAATTGTGGCTTGAGCCACTCCGTAACCCGCTTTATCAACTCGCTCGATCATCGCAGGTATCTTGAGTTCATCCGGATTAAAAGTGACTTGAGCACGTTCAGTTGCAAAATTCACATTCACAGTTTCGACACCGGGCGTTTTGCTCAATGTGCGCTCGACTGTTCGGGCGCAATTGGCACAGGTCATACCCGTTATTGGCAAATCAATCATTTGTACGCTCATCATCTTTTCCTTCTAGCCTTGTTAGCCGTGCGTGTGGGCTTCTGGCGTTACTTCAATATTGTCCATTACCTCAACTACGAAAGGAAAGGTATAAATGTCACCTTTATATTGGACTTGAAGCCACATCGACCATAAACCAGCCGATGGAAAATCCGCCATAAATTCCAAGTCCGGGCCATATTGCATCGGCATACTCATCCCCGCCATTGCAGGCGTTGATGTTGCCATGCCAGCCATATTGTCCATATCGTGTCCGGCGGGATGCGTATGAATATAGATTTGGGTAGTTTGGTCAACGATGACCAAATGACCTGCCGCGCCTAAATATTCATCCAAAGTATCGACTGCCGAGCCAGTAGAGGCATCGCTCACATGGAATTTCAAAGTGATTTCTGTACCCGCTTTAAATTCCTCGGTGTTAGCCAATTGCATCTTGAGATCACCCACCGTAACTTCTGTTGGGCTTACCACCAAATCCGGCTGTTGAGTGGTCGCCCCACTAACTACAAGTGTGTTCCGTACAAAATGTTGTTTATCACCTGTAGGTGTAAAATCAGCGAAGGTAACGTAGTTGGCGGCAACGGGCAACACCAAATCCTTTAGCACGAATACTCCATCACCTTGATAATCAGGATGAACATGCCAGAACTGCGTCAGGTCTTCGCTCACCAAAATAAAATGCAGCAGTTTGGTGTGGACTTCATCAAACTCAGAGACAGGTGTTTTATCGTCTTCACCCAAAATTGATACCGTTAATGTAAACGGCTTGTTCGCTTCAATGGTTTTCGGTTGTGTACTTAGATTGACAATATAACCGTTCGTAGGCGCGGCAGGAGTTGCCGTTGCATCATGGGAGCTAACCATGCCAACTGTAAACATCATCATTGCTCCTAACAGCAACAAGTGCTTCATCTGTATTCCTTTTTCATCTATGTAGTGGATCAATGATTAAGCAAATCAAAAATACGCTTGAGTTCAGTGGTCGTCTTTTCGGGATCTTCCACCATTTCGTGACGCGCCGTGTTGACGAGATAGCATTCAACCAGATGCGTTATCAAACTGGACATGCCCTTCTCGACCGTCCGAGCGCGTATAACCCGATCTTCACAACTGCCTTCATCGGCTTCAATCATCTTTTCAAGTGCGCCCAATTGGCCTTGAATACGATGAATACGATGCAAAGTCTTCTCGTTATATTCACACTTCAAATCATGTTCAGCGGATTGAATTGTTTTGTCAGTCATATCATCCTCCTATCTAACAGACATACGTGGGGGGGTATATCTTACTTAGCGATTTCTGCCTCATCTGGCGTAATTGCTATCTTGAAGGATGCTGATGAAGTAGGATTAAGCACGAAACCAAATTAAAGGACAAATATGTGATCGGTTCACTTTACAAGTGGTACAAACAAAAGCAGTTGCTGCCTATTCAGATAGGTGTTTTCATCACCTTTATGTTGATACCCCTTTGGTATCGGTTTCCGGGCATGAAAGCGCTCGGAATGGGCGACTTTACCGTTTTTTACAGCACGGGATTTCTGATTTTCTGGCCTATTCTATG
>JBBQLX010000212.1:0-6866 GCA_038328375.1 Aggregatilineales bacterium
AATGTTCGATTGGGAACGTGAAATGGTGAGCTGCGTTCCTGAATACTACAAATGGACAGAATGGTTCTTCAAGCAGTTCTACGAGGCGGGATTGGCCTATCGCAATGAGGCGATGGTCAACTGGTCACCCACGCTACAGACCGTGTTGGCGAACGAGCAGGTCATTGATGGCAAGGACGAGCGCACCGGACAGCCTGTCATTCAAAAGATGATGACCCAGTGGTTCTTCCGGTACACGCGTTACACCGATGAGATGTTGAACTTCGACAACATCGACTGGCCGGAACCGATTCGCATCATGCAGACCAACTGGATTGGGCGCAGTGAAGGCGCACGAGTAGTGTTTAAGACTGAACACGGTGAACCATTGGAAGTCTACACCACACGACCGGATACGCTGTGGGGCGCGACCTTTATGGTGCTGGCACCGGAACATGCGCTGGTAGATAAGATCACCACCGACGAGCAGCGTGAGCCGATTGAGACTTATCGCGCACAGGCAGCCCGCTCGACCGAAATTGAGCGCTCGGCAGAAGGACGCGACAAGACTGGCGTGTTCACAGGCGCGTATGCCATTAATCCGGTGAGTGACGCGCGTATCCCCATTTGGATTGCGGACTACGTGATGGTGACTTACGGCACTGGCGCGATTATGGCGGTGCCAAGTGGCGACCAACGCGACTTCGACTTTGCGCGGAAGTTCGGGCTGGAGATTATTCCAGTGGTGCAACCCGAAGGCGAGCAGTTCGAAGGTGCGGCGATGGAGCAGGCTTACGACGGCTCCGGGGTGATGATCAACAGCGGCATATTGAACGGCATCATTTCCAACGGGCAAAAGGGGCGTAAAAACCCGGCAGTCAACGCGGCGATCAGCATGTTGGAGGAGAAGGGCATCGGTAAGGAGTCGATCAACTATCGCCTGCGTGACTGGTTGATTTCACGGCAGCGTTATTGGGGTTCACCGATCCCGATGGTTCAAAAGCAGGACGGGACATTCGAGCCTGTACCGGATGATCAACTGCCTGTACTCCTACCGGATGATGTGGATTTCTTGCCTACTGGACAAAGCCCTCTGAAGTTACTCGAGGCTTTCCAAAACACCGTGGATAGCGAGGGCAAACCAGCCAAGCGCGAAACCGATACGATGGATACTTTTATGTGTTCCTCGTGGTACTGGTATCGCTATTTGAGTCCCCATTACGCGAACGGGCCATTTGACCCCGAAGAGGCGGCTTACTGGTTACCAGTCGATGTGTACACCGGTGGCGCGGAACACGCGACCATGCATCTGTTGTACTCACGCTGGTTCACCAAAGCCATGCGCGATTTGGGCATGTTCGAGGAAACCATGGACATCATGAAGGCGCATGGGCGCGACCCCGAAGTGATGCAGTTGGGCGAACCGATGCTCAAGCTGCGTAATCAAGGGCAGGTGCTGGGTGAGGAACGCAGCGGTCATTACATCGTAGCCAGCGGAACGTGGCAGGCGACCAAGTTGTTCGCGGATAAAGTGGATGTGATTGATCCGGCGGATGCCCCTGCGAAACGGAGCAAGTTGGTGGTCGGTGAGATTATCAAACGCACCGAGAACCTGCTAACAGTCGATGTAGGCGACGGTGAACTGCGGACGGTGGAAGTTGTGCCGGAGGCGGTGGTGAATATACCGGGAATGCAGGGTGTGGGGCGACCGGATCAACTAAAGCACCACCTAGAAATTCAGCGCATGTCCAAGAGCAAGGGTAACGTGGTGAACCCTGACGAGTGGGTGGCGCGTTACGGATCGGACAGTGTGCGAGCCTACATGATGTTCGGCTTCGACTGGCAGAAGGGCGGCCCGTGGGACAGCAAGGGCATCCAAGGGGCGGTGCGTTGGGTGAATGATGTCTGGGATATTGTGACCGGCTACAATCCTCCGGCGCATGGTAACGCTGAGGCCGAACGCGACATCGAACGGAAACTGCATCAAGCCATCAGACGGGTGGCGGATGGGCTGGAGAACTTCTCCTTCAACGGGTCGATTGCAGGGCTGATGAAGTTCCGTAATGACCTGAAGGACGTGATGAAGTCGGGCAGCGTCGGCGCGGCGGCATGGAAGGCGGCGATCCGCGATATGCTGTTGTTGATGGCTCCTTTCACCCCGCATGTGGCGGAGGAACTATGGGCACAGCAGGGACACGGTTACAGCGTTCACCAGCAGAGTTGGCCGGAATATGACGCGGCCAAGGCAGCCGAGGATATGGTGACGCTGGTGGTACAGGTCAACGGCAAGGTGCGCGACCGTGTGGAAGTGGCGGCGGGCATCAGCGAGGCCGACGCGACCACGGCGGCGATGAACAGCGAGTCGGTACAGCGGGCGTTGAACGGCGGCTCACCCAAGAAGGTGATCTTCATCGCCGGGCGTAACGGGCAAGAGCCGAAGATCAACGTGGTGGTGTAAGAACCCCCACCCCAGCCCTCCCCCGTAAACGAGGGAGGGAGCAAGAAAATACGGAGAGAAGGCGGGATTATTTATATCCCGCCTGCATATACCCTTTCCTGACCTTCAACTATGGGAACCCACTCTCTATCATTCCAGTACATGCCTTCGGGATCAGGTACTTTTTCGACGTGGTGTTCGAGTTCATCGACATACTCATACTCGGTGTGTTTTTCGGTGAGCGCACGGACATATTCATCAAACTTAATAAAGCGATCCATGAGTTGGGAGAGGTGTAGAACCCGCTGGCTAGGGGTGGTATAGTGGATTTCGGATTGAAAATTGTTGGCGAGATTTAGCAATTCCGCCATGATTTGTTCGCGAATGAAGTCCATTGCTTCTAAATCGTCCTCGAATTGAGGGAGAGGCTTTGGCGGATTTGGCAAAATGGGTGAAAGGGACTGCCGCCGCCAACTTTGCCAAAGTTCCTGTCGCCAGTTATAGAGGGTACGGGTCGGAACGCCGGTTTTGAGGTGGGCTTGGTTGATGTCGCCGCCGGAATCGCGGAGGATTTCGAGGGCTTGCTGCTTGAGATCGGGTGGGTATTGAGTGGTCATATGACATCCTGATTGTGTGATTTAAGGGGATATACAGGATAGAATAAATGTTCTTATGTGTCAATTTGAATTTGGTTTGAAAATGGGTGGGAGAGGGTTAGGAAAAGTACTGAGTTAAAAGGCGGAGTAAATAATACCCGCCTTTTGGATTTGAGTTAGGATACTAAGGCTTAACTAAACTTAATGACCATTTACTGACACCTTGCGACGTAAGAGATATAAGGTATTTTCCACCGTCTAGCCGGACACTTTTACGACCTGTAAATTCTCCGGCTTTAGTATAGGTTTCCAGAACGGTATCAAAATTCATTTCATCTTTCTCGATGTTTTCAAACTCAATACCAAATACGCCAAGTACCATCTGACTGTCCACTATAGATGTAGTATATTCTACAATGTAAACTCCGGCTTCAAGTTCTAGCGGCCCAATTGCATCATTGCGCGTACCTTCAAAATTCCAGCCTTTGCATTTTGCTTGTACATTTTTATTTTCAGCTTCGACTTTGGAAAGTAATTCCATGGCTTCTTTTATGTCGCCTGAAGCAATAGCAGTTTGCGCCTGCTGCAAAATTTCTTGAGACGATGAAATTGAAGTGGAGACATCATCGGTACTACATGCATAAGATGTAGTAGCTTGAGCGAGAACATTAGTAAACATAACGAAAGTAAAAAGTATAGATATTACTAGTATTTTGTTTCGCATCGGTAAGTCCTTTCGATAGACTTGAAAAATTATTCAGATATTATGAATATACTTCACTTATGCTTGGGATTAGCATTGTTGTTTTGCTTTAACTTACGTTTCAAAAAATTATTATTTAGGTAAAATTAGAAAGGAAAATTCATTTGGTCTATGAATCAACGTCCGTCAGTAGAGTCTTTTTACCTTTTTAATGAAATATGCGTGTTCTTGAACAATATGCTAAGATCGGATTAAAAAGAGGGTCTAGCGACCCTCTTTTTATTCTATGCTGGAACAGGTTGTCCACAATGTTTACAAATTTTTGCATCAGGCTTGATTAACTCGGCACAACTTGGACACTGCTTCATTTTCCCCGACTTCAGTAGTTGCACTTCATTTTTTTCCTGTTGCTTGGCAAGTCCAGTGGCACTCTTGCCAGAGACTAATGCTAAGAGCAACGCGATGGGTCCCAAGAGAACGCCTGCAACGAATGCAATCAACATCGATCTACCCTTGGAACGATACACAGCAGCGGCAATAAGGCCGCAAATAATCCAGACGGTCAATGTAGTGGAATTCATGTTACCCCTGAGAATAAACTAGATTTTTAATGCATAAATATCAGTATAACTGTGATGTGTATCAAAAACATTAAGATATACGTCACGCCTGAAAGTAGCGAGCAATGGCATGTTAAAATATCACACAGAAGTTATAAAGCAATGATTTCGAGAATGAAGTCCTAAATCCCTTGCTAGAACAGAATTTGCAACTGACAGAATAGTCAATCACCTAAGACTGTTTTGTATTTGCTCTCCTCCTTATGTTTTGGGGAGGGCTGGGGTAGTCAAGTTAGGGGTGGGGGGTCAAACCAAACTGCAACTTGACTAATCGCTCGTTTGTTCTATAATAAAAGTAGGGGATTTTAGAAACGAATACCCCAACAACCAATCGCTGCAAATGAGATAAAAACCTACTGATTCTCAACTGCAACATTTACGACAAGGAGCTTGGAATTTGCAGTTTTCGGGTTTCTCAAAGCTGTTAATGGGCGGCAGTAGATGGATGACTGTTTTTGCAGCAACCACAGCGGCAGCAGAGCAAACGCCATTGCCGCAGCGATCATAGCCGAGCAATCCGCCGAAACTGCAATAAAAATGCCAAACTGCACTCCGAATCTGAAGAAATTGCAGAATCTTCCGAATCATGCGAACAAGTTTCCAGCCGCCATCGCCGCTGTTTTTTCTAACCGCCACCACCGCCAGCATAAAATCATCGACACCAATTTCTAAGTGGTACTACTCATTTTTGAGTCGAAAGTCTCCTTACTAGAGAAAAAGGATGCTATATTGTGAGAAATTGAGGGCTTGCCAGCGGCAAACCCCTACAAATATAAAAGGAGGCCGTATCATGTTGACCCTGTTATCGCGGAACTGGTGGCTGGTCGCGCTGCGTGGTGTGATCGCCATCCTTTTTGGACTGCTGACGTTGTTGTTTCCCGGTATCGCGCTGAGCAGCTTCGTGCTGTTGTTCGGAGCTTATGCCATTATTGATGGGGCGGCTGCGGTATGGACATCCATCCAACACCGAACGGAGCAAGGCTGGTGGCTTCATTTGCTCGAAGGCTTTGTCAGCGTGATCGCGGGTATCGTGGCGTTTATCTATCCGGGTATCACGGCGTTGGTGCTGTTGTACGTCATTGCGCTGTGGGCGATTATGACCGGCGTGTTCGAACTGCTGGCGGCCATCCGGCTGCGTAAGGAAATGACCGGCGAGTTCTGGCTGGGCTTAAGTGGCATTATTTCGATTGTGTTCGGTGTCCTGCTGGTTGTCGCGCCGGGTGCGGGCATTCTGGCAGTGCTGACGCTGGTGGGTGTGTATGCCATTGCTTTCGGCGTGTTCTTGATTTTGCTGTCGCTGCGGCTGCGCTCCCATTCGACACAGACTCCCACGCATACAATGGCGTGAATATGATTTTGAGCGCGGAGAAGGCACGCCTCCTCCCTACGATACTGTTTATTTGAAAGGGACATCGTGAGGTGTCCTTTTTGGTTATAATAGAGATAGTGTCGGTTGATATGGGGGTTATACACCCATGAACATTATTCAGGGTCAAGTTTATACCGTTCAAGATTATGAAGCATTAATCGTTCTTCCAGAAAATGAAGAACGTTTATTTGAGTTGATTAACGGGGAAGTGGTGGAAAAAGTGCCAACCGAACTTCACAGCTTGGTCGCGGGCAATATGTACAGCGCCTTGCGGGGTTTCGTAAAACCGAGACGTTTGGGGCGTGTGTTGTTTGAAGCCCGCCACCGAGTACCCGAAGATGAACACAATGCGCGTATTCCTGATGTATCATTCACACGTACTGAACGTTTACTACCCGTTGTAAATGAAGGCGCGATCCCGCTCATTCCTGATCTATGCATTGAAGTGCAATCCCCTAACGACACCCCTAAAAAATTGCGCGATAAGGCTGCTTATTATCTAGCAAACGGAGCAAAACTGGTTTTGATTGCTTATCCCAAGAAGCGGATGGTGGAGGCTCAATACCCTGACGGTGAGTTTGACATGTTCCGTGAAGACGAAACGATTACTTTTGGTGATTTGCTGCCCGACTTCACCATGCCCGTAAAAGATGTATTTGATGAGATTTAATCCACTGATTGCAAGGGGAGGTCTTAACGATGTCCCTTTTTATTTTGCCTCACTAAACATTAACGTTTGAGTACCTTTGTCATATTCTCCGCAACTTAACCTCAGTTAATGCGTTATTGCATATGAGCAAATGTAATGATTAACCAACCTTGTGTGTAGAAGTTGGTATAATACGTTACGCTATTGGATAAATAAGCTGAGGTGAAGGTCATTAAATCACTTCAGTTGCGTCGGTTTTCGTATATGCAGACATGATTGGAGAATGAATTAATGGCTTCCGCTTCACACGCTTCGCAACAGGAGCTTGACCCGAAACTTTGGAAACAGGATGTCGCGCCCTTCCAAAAAGCGAATTGGCGCGAAAGTATATGGATGTGTGCCACCAGCATTTTGCCGTTCTTCGTGCTGTGGTACTTGATGTACCGCAGTTTGGAAGTTTCTTATATCATCACCCTGCTGCTGGCCTTCCCCGCAGCCGGATTCACCATGCGT
>JBBQLX010000213.1:0-6814 GCA_038328375.1 Aggregatilineales bacterium
TTATGCCTTGAACACCAAAACAGGTGAATTACTGTGGCAGTTTGATATGGGCAGCACGATTTATGCCTCAGCAGCAATCAGTGATAAGCTGGTTTATGGCGATGGCTTGGACGGAACACTCTATGCCCTCGACAAAAAGACGGGCAAGTCTGAGTGGTCATTTGAGATGGGTGGGCCGGCCTACTCCTCACCGTCAATAACAGGTGATGTTGTCTATGCTTTGACCGAAAAAGGTGGTCTCCTTCACGCGTTGGATACGACAACAGGCAAGGAAATCTGGCAGGTCGTGACTGGCACCCAGTGGGATTGGCGCTCGTCATCACCTGTGATTGTCGATGGACAGTTGTATATCGGTAGCAATGTTGAAGGGCTGTTGGCGTTTGAAAGCAGCTAATCTCCCCGCCGACTTAAACATTGTCATTCGCCGTCAGCATCGTCGCAGCCTGATGATGCGTCCGGTTCCCGGTGGCTTTGAGGTTTATATCCCGCGTTGGATGAAGCCCGATAATCCCAAAGTGACCGAGTTTATTCAATCCGGTTTGCAAAAACTCGGCACTGAACCGCCACCGATTCCAGCCGAGAAAATCAGCCGTGAACAAATCATTCAGATGGTGAATGTGTGGGCATCTCAGATGGGCTTACAACCGAAGCGCATCAGCTTTCGTGATATGACGCGCAAGTGGGGATCGTGTTCCAGCCGCGAGAATATCACACTTAGTACGCGCCTGACTTGGGTTGCGCCGCATCTGGCTGAGTATGTGGTGGTACATGAGTTAGTACATTTGCGGGTGTTCAATCACGGCAAAGATTTCAAAGCCATGATGAGTCAGTACATCCCCGATTGGCAAGTGCGGGAGAAAGAGTTGAATGCGGTGCGGTTTTAGAGCTTAGTTGTAAGACTACTTAAGTTCATCAATTGGTTGTATTTCATTATCACCAAGATTCCAAAGTTCGGATGCTGATAATGTATTACCTGTCATTGCGTCTTTCCAACCTTGTTTGAAATCCTCAATGGGATCGTTTTCTTCGTCAAGATCAATTTGCTTACGTGTTTCTGGTTTTACACGTAAATCTACCAAAACAACATAATCTTTTTCAGTCATGGATTTAATCTTTCTACCCGATGACAATATGATTATTCTACCTCAAAAAGCCTAAGCAGTTTCAGCGCAACTTGGAGGTTCATACGCGTGAGTGGATCACCGAGATCGACCTGACAGAGTTCTTTGAGACGGTCGAGTCGGTAGTTGAGGGTGCTGCGGTGGATATGCAGCGTTTCGGCGGTTTGAACACCGTTACCGCCTGCATCAAGGTAACCTTCAAGCGTGTAAAAGAGATCGGTTTCGCCCGCTTCCAAGAGTTTTCTCACCAACGGCACATAGAGGTTTGTCGTGAGCGATTCTTTACCCGCGCGATATAAAGCGTGGATGTAACCGAGATCATCAAAGAATACGGCGCTGCTTTCGTTATGCAACCGTCGCGTGATATGCAGTAATTCGCGGCATTGATGGTGGGCTTTGCTGACATCGTCTGCGCTTTGCTGTGTGCCACTCACGCCCACACGGAAGCTCAACCCGCCGTTCACTTCAGCTTGCATCTGGCTAATCATCTGGCGCACATCTTGATCGGCTTGGGTGAGGATGACGACTTCACCCGCAAACTGACCGACAACCGCCCGCCAACCATGTAATCCAGCTAAACGGTTGACACGTCGATACAACTGAAGCATCCGCTGAGTATTTCGTTCGTTGGTTTCCACAACCAACATGACATACTTGCCCGACAGATCAAGGCCATAGCGCAGCGCTTGGTCGGTCAAGATCACTTCGCGACCGGATTCACTTTGGATAAGCTGTGATAGCAAGTTGCCTTTGAGCGAGGCTTCGGCACTTTGTACCGATTCTTGGTAGAGCATCATCAAAGCAGCGACGGTTGCGCCGATATTGATGGCGATGCTGTCCAAATCGGTTAAGGGGCGGTCGTCGGCAATAATCCAAACGTAGCCGTAAATGTCACCATGCACCACAATCGGGGCGAGAATGCGTTCGAGTTCCAAACCGACATCAGGCATTTGAGGGATATAAACTGGACGCAGTGTTTGGCGGATTTCCGGCAGAATATTGCGTTCTTCAAGTGCCGAAACCAAGCGCGGATCGGTGCGGCCTTCACTCACAGTGAAACGCCGAGCCTCATCAACCGCAGCCACATTGGCGCTGGCGAGGATTTCAAAGCGTTCGTTTTCGATGCTGATGGATTGACCTAGCAAGCCTGCCATACGTGAGGCTAATTGTTTGAGGTCGCCACCATCCAACACCAGTTGAGTTAAGCGCTGCTGAATATCGAGCGCGCCGGTAACCATCGCCATTTTTTGTTCGGCGATGCGCTCATTAGCGGCCTTCACCATGTCGATGAAGGGCTGCTGATACGAAATTTCAATCAGTGGAAAATCGTTTTGGTTGGCGAGTTCGCGCAAATCACTGGAGGCATGGTCAACATAGCGCCCCACACTCAACACCAAACCGACGACCCCTTTATCAGCCATCTGTTGGATGTAAAGGCGCTGCTCCTCGGCTTTGACCGGAATATTATGTCCTGTGGTGAGGACCAATTCGCCACCGCGCATCCAGCGGGGGGCATCCGGCACACTGGCAACATGTACCCACGCGATGGGTTTATCCAATCCCTTTTCGCCTGCGACGAGTTGTGCGCCTGCAAATTGATCAAGCTTTAAGACTTCGGCTACCGTCAACATGATTCGGTTCTACATTCAACTAAACAAAGGGCGAGTCTGAAATCTCAGCCCGCCCTTAAAAGATTTATGGTATTGTATCATGCCTCAGAATTGACCGATTTGAATATGGTCTATCCCTCAAACCTTAATGACTTAGTAGCACACATCCGGAAGTGTCGCACACGGATCTTGCGGTGATTGACCATAGCGGATTTCAAAATGCAAGTGGGGGCCAGATGAGTTACCCGTGTTTCCGACACCACCAATGACTGAACCGGCAGGGATAAGCTGACCGCAGCGGACGGCAATTGAACTCAAATGTCCGTAGAGTGTCAAGAATGGGCCGTGTACTAACACAATGGCATTACCATAGCCCCATGAACTCCAACCTGCGAAAATGACCGCGCCGCTGTTAGCCGCGTGGACAGGTGTACCGGGTGAGGCAGCACGATCCACACCACTATGGATAGAAGAGAAGCCGCGCACATAAGTGCCGTTTGGCAGCGGATTGACCCAGCCAGAGCCACCACCGGGGTTTTGAACGTTACCACAGCTTCCCGGATCACCGGGGGCGAAGGAAGTCACAAAGCCTTGACGTGCAGTATCGCCTGAATTATCAACAGTCACACCGGGACTCCACGAAATATCCTCGCCCTTACCACCGGGAATAAAGATGTGCGTACCGCTAGCGGGTATCGTGTCGGGCGTTGCACTGGTGAGGTCGTTGTATTCCGAGTCGATAATGATATAAGGGTCGCTTACCTGATATTGCTGCGCCCACTCTTGAATTGTTTTTGTACCTACAACCTGCAAATAAACACCATCCACAGGCGGAATATTAACAATGTCACCGGGGCGCAGTACCAACACAATACTGCGGCTATTTGACCAAGCGATGGTTTCCGGCGCGATTTTGAATCGCTCGGCTATCGTGTAAATCGTATCGCCTGTGGCAGCCGTGTACTGAATAGTTTCGCTGCGAGGACGGTCTTGCTTGATAAATGTAAATGGGCTGAAATTATCCCGCTGGACGATGATCGGGTTACTGATGTCGAGGTTTTGTGGTGTTGCTTGAAGCAACTGCTGAACCATGTCAGGGCTGATGGTTGGCGCACCAGCAGGGACATTAACCGGAACCGATGTTACAACGACCAGCGTGTTTGTCGGAATGACCGTCGCACCAATCGCATTTTCGACAGTCGGGATAAGCGAAGTCGGCGCGAGTGCCGTTTGTCGTGGCTGGTTCGGCATAATTAGTAATATTGTCGTCGCAATTGTGAGTAAGGCTGCGCCGATTAAACTTAGTAGCCCAACATTGCGCCTCCAAGGGGCGGTTGTGGGTGTTGAATCAAGCTGCACCTGCCGTATCGTGATTGAGGGGTTGGTATCAGTCAACGGATCAATTGGCGGTTCATGAATATGTTTCGGATCGACCATAAATTACTCCAATTCACCTTACGATTTTGTCCCCCCACCGCGCAGAATGATAAGCCCGTTACCTATCTCATAACAAGGCTGCACAAATACCTATTGCATTTACTAATGTGCTTGCTTTCCCTCAGACAAGGCAAGTGACAGCCGCGTATTACCTTTGTACTTTCCTCATAAAAGGGGATGTTGATAGGAATAAAAAGGGCGGAACAAGTTCCACCCTACATTGGGATATTTTGATAATCGAATATTACTCACTTTGCTATCATTCCCTAAATGGGGATAGCCTCAGGTGTCTCTATAAGCTTAGAAACATACATCGGGCAAGGTCGCACATGGGTCTTGCGGAAATTCTCCTGAGCGGATTTCAAAGTGCAAATGTGGGCCAGTCGATACCCCAGTGCTGCCTACACCGCCGATGATGGAGCCAGCCGGAATCAGTTGACCACAGCGGACAGCGATAGAGCTTAAATGCCCATAGAGTGTCAGAAATGGGCCATGTACCAATACAATCATGTTGCCATAACCCCATGAACTCCAACCCGCAAAGATAACTGCACCGCTGTTCGCTGCTCGTACACCTGTGCCGGGTGGGGCAGCACGGTCAACCCCTGTATGAAGATTGGAGAATCCACGTACATAAGTGCCATTGGGCAGCGGATTGATCCAACCCGCACCACCACCGGGATTTTGAACGTTACCACAGCTTCCCGGATCACCGGTCGCGAAGGAAGTCACAAAGCCTTGGCGTGCAGTATCACCGGAATTATCAACAGTCACACCGGGGCTCCACGAAATATCTTCACCCTTACCACCGGGAATAAAGATGTGGGAACCATTGGAGGGTATCGTGTCCGGTGTTGCGCCGGGAAGTTCATTATATTCCGAGTTAATAATGATATAGGGGTCGCTAACCTTATATTGTTCTGCCCACTCTCTAATGGTTTTTGTACCGACAATTTGCAAATAAACACCATCTACAGGTGGAATATTAATGACATCACCAGGATGTAAAACCAATGTTATACTGCGATTATTTGACCAAGCAAGTGTTTCAGGCACAAGTTTAAAACGTTCAGCAATAGTGTAAATGCTGTCACCTGCTGCTGCCGTGTATTGGATAACTTCGCTGCGTGGACGGTCTTGTTTAATAAAGGTAAACGGGCTGAGGTTATCACGCCGCACAGTTATTGGATTACTAATGTCTAAATTTTGGGGTGTTGCCTGAAGCACTTGTTGAATCATATCCGGGCTGATGGTCGATGCGCCAACGGGAACAATTACTGGTACGGACGTTGCAAGCACGAGTGTATTTGTGGCTATAACCGTTGCGCCAATCGCATTTTCGACGGTTGGTGCAAGCGAAGTCGGTGCTATCGCTATTTGTTTTGGCTGGTTGGGCGTAATCAGTAAGATTGTCGTTGCAATTGTGAGTATGGCTGCGCCGATTAAACTCAACAGCCCAACAGTACGCCGCCAAGGAGCTGTCGCTGATGATGAATCAATCTGCACCTTCCGTATGCTGATCGAGGGGTTGGTATCAGCCAACGGATCAATAGGCGGCTCATGAATATTTCTAGGATCGACCATAAATGTACTCCAATTTCGCTAACAACTGCCCCCACTGTGAGGAATGATAAACCAATTACTCATGAGTTAACAAGTCTGCTCATCTATATATGGATGTCATAAATAACTTTATCGACCTTTCCATTGGGGCGGTTGTTTGGTCATCATCGCCTCAATGCCCACTTCAAAATCCTGTGTTCGTATAAGGATACTTTGCGCCCAACCTTCCAGTTGTAAACCGCGTTGGGTATCACCCATGCCATCAATAACACGCTTGGCATAACTGACCGCTAAGGGGGCGGCCTGCGTCAATTCGGCTGCCAGTGATTCGCCCCTTGCTAACAATTCCTCGGTTGGAACAACGGCATTGAGAATGCCAAAACGCTCGGCATCGTTCAGGTCGATATTTTTGCCAGTCATGATATATTCTTTGGCGCGGGCGATACCTGCTAAACGAGTCAGTCGGGTTGTGCCACCTACATCAGGAATAATACCCAAACGTGTTTCTGGTAAGCCCATTTTTGTGCCGACAACCGCGATGCGAAAATCACAGGCTAGTGCGATTTCGAAGCCCAAACCGAGACAATAACCGTGTAAAAGTGCAATGGTTGGCAGGCTGCAACGTTCGATCTTATCAGTCACACTCTGGTAAGCAGCCGTGAGCGGAAACAGATTGTCGCGCCAATTTTCACCAAAATGGGTTGACGATTCGGCAAAGGATGTCACATCAATGCCTGCCGAAAAACTGCTGCCTTCACTTCGAATCAGCACGGCACGGATGCCTGTTATTTGTTCTGCCTTACTGATGGCTGCATCCAAATCCATCATCATCTGCCAATTAATCGCGTTCCGTTTTTCAGGACGGTTCAGAATAATCTCAAAGATGTGGTCACGTTGTCCGGTTTGAATGAATGAATTCATTTTTTTGCTCCTTACCAAAAACCCATATAGGTCTAAGTATAGTATCGTGTGTCATGCAACTCTAAAAAAATAAAAGACACCCCCCACCAGCAGCGTCCCCGGAGTCAGATGTTTTTTCCAACGTATCTGCAGGTAGGCCATTCCGACGGAGGCAAAGGTCAG
>JBBQLX010000214.1:0-6347 GCA_038328375.1 Aggregatilineales bacterium
GCAAAGTATGAAGGCGATCACTAACAAGGTTAAGTAGATATTTGGGTTTCATAGCTTGGAGTATACCCCGAATGTCCCATCAACGCAGACTATCCCTGATACTAAACTATGTTAAAATGAGTCACTATAAAACATCCGTGCGGGCTGCATCAGCCCAAAAACTCAACTAAAGAATATGCCAAATCTCGACCTGATAAAATCCGAGCAGGGTCCACGCCTCTCCTTTCTTGATAAGGCTGAGGTCAATATTATAGCGGAAACGCTCGTCGCATTCGCCAATACTGAAGGCGGAACCATCATCTTTGGGCTAAAAGAAGATGGCGAAATTGCCCCTAAAAAGATTGAAACCAAAATCCTAGAAAAAGCACTGCGGGATGCCGACTCCGCTTGTAACCCCCCTGTCGTAATTGGCAATTGGGAAGAAGTGGAAAGCGACAAAGGAACCGTATTCATCTTACGTGTGCCTCGCAGCATCGAACTCCACGCACTGTCGGATGGGCGCGTCCTCATTCGAAGTGGTGTTAAAAATCGCCCTTTAGGTGGGCAAGAAATCCTCAAACTCGCTAGCGCCAAGAATACAGGCGACTTCGAAACAGAAGCGGTTCCCGGCGCAACCATTGATGACTTTAGCAATAAGATGATTACCGAGTATCTCGCTAAACGTGCCGAACGTACCAAGCGCCCTTATAACGGTAAAGTTGCCGACCTATTAAAAGAAGTCGGCGCAACCGATAACGATGGCAAAGCGACGGTCAACGGTATTTTGATGTTCAGTGAATATCCGCAACATTGGATACCACAGAGCAGCGTCGTATTCGCCAAATTCGTCGGTAAAACCCCTCGAGGTGAAAATGGATTGGCTGGCTATACGCGACGTGAGGAACTAACAGGTCCTCTACCCCGACTCATCGAAAATGCGTGGAACCTGATCTGGAGCGAAATGGCTGTCAGCGCGGTAGTCAAAGGACTGGAGCGCGAAGAAACTTACGAGTATCCGCAGTTTGCTGTGCGTGAAGCCATTGTGAACGCCATCTGCCACAGAGATTATCGGCTGAAAGGCCGGCGCATCGAGATTCGGATGTATTCAGATCGTTTAGAGGTTATCTCGCCCGGTGGTCTACCGGGTTTCATTACCGTCGAAAACATTGTGGAAGAACATTTCAGCCGCAATCCGCGTATTGTGAATGGACTGTTTCAATGGGGCTACATTGAAGAACTGGGTTTAGGTATCGACCGCATGATGGAAGTTATGCAGCAAGAGGGTCACAAACCGCCCTACTTTGATGCTCGTCCCTACAGTTTTGCCGTGACACTTTATAACGAGCGTGAGAAACAAAAAGCACCTGAATGGGCAAGAAACACCAATCATCGTCAGGCAAGAGCTTTACAATATATTCGCGACCACGGCTCCATTACCAATCGGGAATATCGTTCACTGTGTCAGGGAGTATCAGCCGAAACATTGCGATTAGACCTTGCCGACATGGTCACACAAGGGATTTTGCTAAAAGTTGGGTCAAAGAAAGGTACTTACTATATCCTCAAGTAAGTTAAGCTATATAAAAACCCAATCGACGTACTCTTTGTAGTACAAGGTTTAGATCGACATGGATACAGTTTTCAATGCAGCGATAGCCATTAGTAGCGGTCTATATGCCTGTTTATTGATTTATGTTCAGATTAAGCGACGACAACTTCGCGTAGGTCGCTTGTGGCTTTCCACCTTAGTCATATTTGCCGCGCTGACTGACCTTTTACTCATTGCTCAATTTGAATCGATTAGCCAATCTTTTACACACGGCTTCGGGCTTTCGGCACTCATCATCAGCATCTTGGCTGTTTATGGCTACCTCGTTCTGAAAGATATTCGTGACGATACCACTCCATTACCCGGAATATGGTTAGCTATAAGTGCTATTTGGCTAGTCGGCTTCTTAATTTCTGGAATTATCACAGCACCCATAGCCATCGGAGAAGGTGACTGGATTGTCCAAGCCATCAAACATCCCACTGCTTCTGCATGGATATTGCTTGGTGGGTTTCTAATCAGCAGTGTGATACTCCTCAGCATTGCGTTGTGGTCATTTTATACGGCAAGCCTTCCAGAAATCGCTAACCGCGTCCTTTTTTGGGCAGTAAATTGCTTCACAGTTTTACTGGGTTGCCTACTGATGTTGAGCGGTACAACCACCCTCATCTTGCTGGGCATCATCACTCTATTGGTAGGCTGTGCGGGCGTGATTTATGGAAGCGTTACCTACCAAGTATTTGATATTCGAAATGCATCCAATCGCGCCATCCGTACCACCCTGCTCGTTGGGCTTACAGCACTTATTGTTTTCATCGCGTTGTATATTACCAACGGTTTAAATCTCGCTCAAACACCCGAAAGTAAAATACTGCTCGGCGTGATTGCGATTATAGTAGGCAGTGTGTATGTGCCTGTACGCAAGCTTCTAGAACTTGTTATTCACCCGATATTTAAAGGCAACCTGACCGACGCAGGCTCAGTGACAAGGGAGTACAGCCAACAAATCTCCCAATCGGTAGAGTTGGGAGCGCTGGTCACTGCCATAATCAACACGCTCAACAAGACAATGCGTATACGTCGATCAGGGTTGCTTCTCGTAACCGATACAGGTGAAGGCAAAGTGGAACTGCAACCGATGCAAGGTAGTTTTCCAGAACTCAATAATTTAAAAGGTGTACTCTATAAAAAAAGTCCACTTTACCAGCAGTTTGCCACAGCCCAAGCGCCTGTTTCGCAGTTTGAAATGGAATTCAGCCCAAAATATCAAGACATGTTGGAAATCGAACATGATTATTTCCAAAGTCTGCACACCAGCGCTTATGCACCCATTATCATCGAAGGTGAGCTAACCGGAATACTGGTGTGTGGATCAAAAATCAACGACTCACCCTTCTATCTTCACGATCTGGAATTGCTAGCAACACTAGCGAACCAAACCGGCGTGGCTCTACGGAACGCCCGCTTAGTGGCTGATCTCCGCAAGCTCAATGAGGACACCGCGCTCCTCAATAATGGATTAGCGAGCGCCAACCAACAAATGGGCAAGCTCGATGCTGTAAAAACCGACTTCGTAACTATTGCGAGTCACGAACTCCGAACCCCTTTAGCCCAGTTGCGCGGTTATACCGACATTATGGCCGCACTAAACGAACAAGGTATGCTGGATATAGAAAAGACCAGCGGCATGATCGACAACATGCGAAAAGCGACCGAACGCATGGAAGAACTCATCGCAGCGATGCTTGATGTGAGCCAACTCGATGTAAACGCGATGGATTTGCGCTTCGCCCAAACAACCATTGAAAGTGTGGTTCGCATGGCTGTCGAACCACTGACGGATGCCATTAAACAGCGTAAGTTAACCCTCTCAGCACGGGGTTTGAAGGGGTTACCTTCCATCGAGGCCGATCTGCAACGACTGGTACAAGCCTTCCGTAATGTGGTAGTGAACGCCATTAAATTCACACCCGACAAGGGAAGAATTGAAGTCACCGCCAGTTTGCATACACCTGAAAGTCATAATGAGCCACCTGCGATCATGGTTGCCATCACCGATACAGGCGTAGGCATCAGTGCGGAGAATATTGACCTCATTTTCCAAAAGTTTTTCCGGGGTTATGATCCGGGGTTACACTCAACTGGAACCTACAAATTTATGGGCGCTGGGCCGGGGTTGGGGCTCACAATTGCTAAAGGTGTCATTGAAGGACACGGCGGAAAAATCTGGGCGGAAAGCCCCGGTCACGATGAAGAAAACTTTCTCGGCAGCACATTTTACATTCTGCTCCCTCTCAAATCACCAGATACGATTAGACGGGTGGCGATGGAGCAGAAAAGTCAAATCAATTAATCAATCCTACGCAAACATGTTTCGAATTAGTGAAATAGCTTAACAAATGTATCAACATCAATCAAAGTTTTTAGAGTGACCTGAAAAGCAACTGTATCACCAGATGTATAGTAGGTATTTGGTGCGAGTTCAGGCGTTCGATCAGCAGGCCAAAGGCGGGCGGTTTGTCGAGCAACGGCAGGACTTGGATCAACCAATTGAACACCATGTCCCGCTACTTCACAAATAGCATCCGCTAAAAATGGAAAGTGGGTGCAGGCCAAGACAACATGATCAGCACCTGCATCAATCATCGGACGAATATAGTCAGAGATGATGGCGCGACTGGCCGGCGTGTTTTGGCTTTGTTCCTCAGCGATACGAACCAGATCAGGAGCAACTTGAGTAATGACATGCTTATCTTCGGTGTAACGTTCAAGCAGTCGTTTATAGAGTGAACCTTCGGCAGTAGCACGAGTCGAAAGTACTCCCACCACCCCCGTTTTAGAGGCTTCCAAAGCAGGTTTGACGGCAGGTTCCATTCCCACAAAAGGCATGTTTGGATATTTGGCACGGAGATATTCGAGGCTGGCAGCACTGGCGGTATTGCAGGCGATAACGATGACAACAGCGCCCTGCTTGATTAAATAGTGGGTGATGCGATCTGAAAAGGCTTGAATCTCGGAAATTGGGCGAGGGCCATAAGGGAGATTGGCCTGATCAGCGATGTAGATTGTAGGGTGATGTGGAAGCAGTCGATGAATTTCACGAAGGACGGAAAGCCCACCGATACCGGAGTCGAAAACACCAATTTTAGGCGGGAGTACCACCAGCAGCGGCCTCAACAAATGCTTTGAACAGACGCTTCATGGCGGGGTCATCTCTGTAGAGGTCTTCGGGATGCCACTGAACGCTCAGCACAAATTTCTTATTAGGGACTTCAATCGCTTCAACCACACCATCGGGTGAATAGGCAGTGATACAAGCATCAGGGGCAGCAGTACCGACCGATTGGTGATGAAGGCTGTTGACAGCAATTTTGGTAGTGCCGAGAATATTGGCAAGGCGACTATCAGGATCAATATTGACTTCATGTGGGCGTGAGTTGCGCGGCACAGTCACGTTATGGGAAATGCCAGTTCCGATCTCGGAGGGCACATCTTGAATAAGCGTACCACCTAGAGCCACATTGACGACTTGATGTCCACGACAAATACCCAGAACGGGCATATCATCATCGAACGCCCACCGCGTCAAATTGACTTCGACATGATCACGGGCATCATCAATATTATCCGTTAGGGGGTTCATCACCGCACCATAAATATTGGGACGCATGTCTCCGCCACCGGGGAGCAAAATACCATCGAGGCGCTCGTAAATATCACGAAGCGCCTCGTCTCCAATGCTTATCGGTATCAATACAGGTAGACCACCGGCTTCTTCTACGGCTTGAATAATCGCAACGTAGGCTCGGTTATATTCCCATCCTGTATCGGAGGTAAAGCTAGAAGTCGTAACCCCAATTAAGGGCTTCACGAAATTAGCCTCTCCGTTCCTTCAAACGGGCAGCCTTACCACGCAGATCGCGCAGGTAATAAAGCTGAGCGCGACGCACCTTGGAACGGCGTGTGATTTCAATCTTCTCGATACGGGGGCTATGGAACAGGAATGTACGTTCCACACCAATACTGTTACTGGCGATACGACGGACGGTGAAATTGAGATTATTTCCACCCCCGCGCAGGCGAATGACTACGCCCTGAAAAATCTGGATACGTTCGCGATCACCTTCGACAATGCGAACATGCACCTTAACGGTGTCGCCGGGCGCAAGTTCCGGATGATCCGGAGTTTTGGCCTGTAGTGAGTTTAATAACTCTTGGTTCATGCAGTTTCGTCCTTCCGAACAAAATGCGCCTACAGGCGCAACTCAGTTCTATTCTAATAAAATCATTATAGCAGTCAGGGTGTGGTGGTTCAAGGGAACAGTTTGCGAGTACTGAGTATAGGATAAAGTTATTAGCGGCAAGTTACAAGTAGCGCAAGAATGGCAGTTTAGACAATTCATCCGCTGAAATTGCAGGCGGATTTGAGGGAGCAAGGCGCTGAATTGACATATTTAGCAGGCGGTTGGCCCGGTTCATGCCGCTGAGTGCAGCGGGTAGCTCCCGTGTTGCTGCCGCGTGCAGATTTGGGTGTCGTTGCAGCAGATATGAGGGAGTAACCCGCCGAAAATGCAAAGGCAAAAAACTTAACGCAAAGTCGCAAAGGAGCAATGACGCAAAGTGAAATGCAATTAAGCTACCAAACGATTTTAAACAAGAATCACCAAACTACATAAGGAACATGGTAGCACCACACTAAGTGGTGGACGCTTTTTGAGGGAGAAATCTGGCGTATAAAATGGTAAAAATGAACATGTTTACCAAATTACTGAACGCGTTCATCAAATTCTTGAACATGTTCACCGATCATAATGGTTCA
>JBBQLX010000215.1:0-6279 GCA_038328375.1 Aggregatilineales bacterium
GGATACGCATTAAAAAAACGGCAAGTGGTGCGGTTGGCGCGAGTGCTAGAAATTGCCAGCGAGTCGCGTCAATCGTCGCAGCTTTCCATCCCGATCCAGATATGCCCTGCGCCAAGTGCATGTTGCTGGGTGATCCAGAGAAAAAGAACCAGACCGCTTTAGGCAATCGTAGACCTCGTTCACCCGGCACAAAAGGATGATTCCAAAAGCCGAATCCTGCTGTTCCCACTAACGCGTTTGAGCTTGCGGACGCGACAACTTCCATTCGTAATGGAGGCCGCCAACGGAAATCGGCTTTGGACGCATAATCTGTGAGTTGGGCATCGTGATAGTGTGCGGCATCGGCGGTGAGCACATTCAAGTGCGGCGCGTCAGATTGTTGGGTAATCTGTGCCGCGCCGTATTCCGTGATACGCCAAGGCGAAGTTAAGGGTTGTTGGAGGATCAGTTTATCCGGCATGGAGCAAAAATGTCTCTGTATTAAACTTGGCGTTCTTGGCGACTTGGCGGTTCAATTGATATTTTGTCGTGCGCTCCTAACGTGATTCATATAGTTGATGAAGTACGATAGAATCTGACACTCGCAAGTCGAACAAATGGTCAATTTTCATCCGAGCAACGCTTGAGAAAACGCGCCAGATTCGGTATGATTAAGGGATATAATTAATCTATTCGTATCCTATCCCGCCATGCAGAAGGTCGGATAAGACGTGAATGGATAAGATCACTAAAAAGTGAGGTAACACTCCATTGGATATTACATGGTATGGTCATAGCTGCTTCCGCATTTCGGAACGCAACAAGATGGCGATTGTAACCGATCCCTTTTCCGAAAATATTGGTCTGACCGTTCCCAAGCTCAAGGCAGATGTGGTGACGATCAGCCATGATGAACCGGGACATAATAACACCGAAGCGGTGAAAGGTGCATCACACATCCTCACCGGCCCCGGCGAGTATGAAATCGGCAGCGTATTTATCACCGCACTGGAACTGCACCAGATTGATGGTCAAATTGCACGGTGGAATATTGGCTTCCGTTTCGAGTATGATAATCTAACTGTACTGCATCTAGGTGATCTGGCATATGTACCGGATCAATCCACCATCGAAAACTTTGGTGAAGTGCATGTTCTGCTGCTGCCGGTGGGCGGTGGTATGGGCTTACGGGCTAGTCAAGCCGCCGAAGTGGTGGGATTGGTCGAACCAGCCTATGTCATCCCGATGCATTATGGAATGCCCGGTGTGAACCTCGACTTGGAGCCAGTCGATAAGTTCTTGCAAGCAATGGGTGTCAGCACCGTACATGAAACCGATTTATTCAAGGTTCCGGGTACGGATTTCCCCGAACAGGCTCAGGTCGTCCTGCTCAAACAACAAGTGCAGGCATAGGGAGCAATTAGGTTATGGCATCGCTAGGTAAAGACAACGTTAAACTCATCATGCGATGGGACATTAAGCCGGAACGCGAGCAGGAATATTTTGAGTTCGTGGTCCGCGAATGGGTTCCGGGCATCACGCGCATGGGTATGGAACCGACCGGCGCGTGGTATACCGCTTACAGCCATAACAAACAGTCGCAGATTCTTACCGAAGGGCTGGTAGATGATCTGCCTGCTATGCGCGGCATCCTTGACAGCGGCGATTGGAAACATTTGCAGGAACGCTTGCTGGATTACGTCAGCAACTACGAGCAGAAAGTCGTGCGTGTTACGGGCGATTTTCAATTCTAAAGTATCAATAACTGATAATGCGTCTAACATTGGGACAGAGCAGCGACTCTGTCCTTTTTGATTCAGTAAGGAACTGATACAGGGAAATATTATCCGCATTTAATAGTTAAAATGCATTCGAGTCTCTAAGAATAGTGTTCAATCGGAAAGCCTAATTTGTGAAACAACGATTTAGTATCATCCTCACAGTCATCGTCATTACAGCGGCTGTTTTGCGGTTAGTCGAACTGGGTCAATATCCGCAGCGTTTTAATCAAGATGAGATGGCGCAGGGTTATGACGCGTGGAGCATCTGGCGTACCGGACACGACCAACACGGCAATGCCTTCCCCATTCAATTCCGCAACTATAATGATTACATTCCGCCGGTTGCCAACTATATCACCGCCCCGTTTGTTGGTTTACTAGGCATGGATGAAACGACCACTCGTTTGCCCGGTGCTTTATTTAGTATCGCGACGATTGCACTGGTCGGCCTCTTGGGAAAACTGTGGTTCGGTGACATTGCCGGATTAGCTGCCGCGCTATTATTGACCTTTGAACCTTGGCATCTCAATTACAGCCGCATCGCTTTCCCAGCCTCGTTTGTCCCTTTTTTTACGGTTGTTGCCCTGTATACCTATACACGCGGGGTCAATCTGCTGGCAGGCACAGAAACGCATAAACAGCGTCGCAGCCTCTATTGGTTAGCGGCTTCTGCCCTCAGTTTTGCGCTGCTGGCTGCTACCTATTCCACGATGAAGCTGCAAGCGCCGCTGCTGATCGCTACCTGTTTGCTGGCGGGCATATTTGTTTGGTGGCGTAACTGGCGCATCGGCCTCGTGTGGCTGCTGTTGATCGCGCTGTTCATGAGCCCCTATGTCATCGACATCGTAACCCATTGGCAGCTCACCCAAGGGCGATTCGATGCGATTAGTGTCTTTCGAGAAGCAAATTGGTTAGAAGCGTGGTGGGCAAACTATCGCGCTCACTATGATCTACAGGCATTGTTCATCAGCGGCCTAAGCGATGGCGTTGCGATTCATCCACCCGGCATCGGTGAACTCTTCTGGTTGGAAGCCCCGTTAATGCTCATCGCGGTTTTGGGCTTACTGCGCCGCCGCTTCTGGCAGCGTTCTCAACTCCTCATTCCCATTCTGGTTATCATCTGGCTGCTCACTTTTCCCATAGCTGCCAGCTTCACCAATCAGGGTATCCCTCATGAAATCCGCACCTATAATCTGCTGCCGCTGCCGGAACTATTGGCAGGTTATGGCCTCCTCCTCATCTGGGAATGGGGTACAGCAGCACGTTGGCGAGGTCTGATAAGGTTTGCCATGCTCAGCGGGATCGTACTGGTGTTCATTTTCTTTAACGTCCTATTTCTAAGATATTTTTTCACACCCTCGCTGTATCTTGATGCGTCCGATCAAGAAGTTTATGCCAACATCGGCTTGCGGCCTGTACTGGAAAAAGTACAATCCACCGCCCAACCTTGCGACATCATTTGGATGGAACCCATTAACCAAACCTACATGTACTATCTATTTTTGACACATACTCCACCGGAGCAGTTCCAAAATGCGCGTACTGAGAAAAACACTGACCTGTGGCTGAACATCAAATGGTTGAACAATATCCGCTTCGGCGCGCCCGACGTTAATCAGATTGATGCGCCGCCCATCCCCAACTGTGAGGGTCAGCCATCACAGACCTATTTCGTCACCCGCCGACCAACCCTCCCCGAAGATTGGCAAGACATTTTTGCCAGTCGCAGTGATGGCGGAAATATATTGTGGCGTGTTGCTCAACTGCCCACATCAAATTAAATCGTAAGGCGGCGTAAGTGGGAGATGTTTAACACTATTCGAGAATAACTGGAGTATTTTCAGCAACGCTAATTTTCGGCTGTCGAACATGCCGAAATTTAAAGTTCATTATGGTTTGGCGCGCCGGTTCTTCCACGAATTGGTACAGTACAGCGCTTATCACATTTGCACCAATATAAAACGGCACTATATCCCAACCTCGCATGAAGTCTAGCAACACTGTTTTTTGGATTAGATACAGTGCAAACGAGATACGCCCCAAATAAACGAACCCTTCCCAACTTAGGAACCGTGAGAACGGTGCATCTTTACATGTCAACGCTAAAATGAGCAGCCCTGAAAATAGGGTAATCATGTAAACCGTCAAACGATCCGGGGTAAGTCCACCATGATGGGAATCAATTGCGCCCATGCAATACACGATCCCGCCAATGGCAATGACCGCTAGCAAAGTGGACTGCCATGATTTCCACTTAATCCCGTTCAAGTAAGGGATTGCCACAAAGATGCCAACACTGAAATCGAATACATAGCCAAAAATCGTATAGGAGAACGGCCATATTGGGTTTTGACCGGGTCGACCCAGAAATCCAGCCTCAACTTGCACTCCACTCTGCTGTGCCCAAACCATTAGGATGTAACCAAGAAGGAAAAATACGACTGTCCACACTATCAAAACCAGTAAAATTCGGGCAGACCGTCGCGTTAAGACAATCGTCAACAGCATCAGCGGAAATATCAGGTAAAAACATTCCTCAACCGTCAGTGTCCAAGCTGTGGGGACTCCTGTGGAGAAATAGTCTAAAAAGAATCCCTGTGTGAGAGTCAAATTCGTAATGTGGGGCGGTTGGTGTGTGAGCAGCAGGGTGAGCGCCAATATTGTGAAATAAAGTGGATAAATCCGGGCAATCCGCCGCTGGAAATATTTGGTCGGACTGAAAGTGTGATTAGCCACTTCACGGAAATAACGCACCGTCATAATAAAGCCGGATAGCACGAAAAACAGATCCACACCAATATACCCATGTCGGGCTATAAATTGCAGTGGGCCTTGATCATTTGCATGAATCTGTAGTTCGGAATAATGAAAAGCGAAGACCACCGCAGCAGCTAAACCTCGCACAGCCGTCAGGGATCGGATTTCATTTTGACGCAAAACGTACTCCATCATTAATGGAACCTAACTGGTTTCATTATAAGTCGATCACAGAGTACCTTTATCCTTAAGGATTAATCGTGTAGGAGTTTATCAACTTTCGCACGGCATAAAATAAGTAATTAAAAACGCCCGCAGTTATGCAGGCGTTTCATCTGGTTATGATATTCGATTAAAGACCAACAGCACCTAATCGGCTGCCGACTTACTCGCAGCCTTAGGCTCTGCCTTGGTCTCAGCTTTCGCGGGTGTGCTGTCATTGCTGGAACTCGCCGCTGGAGTCTCGCTTTTCGCGCCATCGGTTTTGGTCGCTTCGCCCTCTTTAGCCTTGACTGGACTGGTGGCGCTGTTGCGGCTGCCCGATTTGCTATCATTGACGTAAAATCCCGAACCCTTGAACACGATACCTGCGGCATAGACCACGCGTGACACATGCTGTCCGGTCTCTGGATCAACCGTCAGCGCAGCGTCCGCAAAACTTTGCTTAATATCAAATGTCGTACCGTCTTCACGGCGATAAGTATACAGGGGCATAAAGATCAAGACCTCAAATCAAACCGATTTACACCTCATTATCATACACCACTTTCTAGCAGAGTCTACAGGTGACTGCTAAATTCTGATGCAATTTTTATTCCCTGATTAATACTTACCGTGAGTCGGTATAATCCCACTATCCACTGGCATAGACTGAGGAAAATATCATGAAACGTTTGGCTCGTTATACCCCGTTTATACTCGCGTTGATCGCTGTTTTCTGGGGAATTCGCTCCATTACTCGCAGCGCACCAACACCCATGTCCCTCAAAGATTGGAAGGTGGTTGATCTCACCCAACCGCTGACCACCAGCATCCCATTGTGGCCCGGTGATCCCCAATTTGAGGTTGAAGCATGGGCTTCTTACGCCGCCGATGGCTACTTCATCAACCGCTTTAGTATTGGCGAACACAGTGGAACCCATTGGGGTACACCAAGGGCTAACGCATGAGATAGAGTTGTAAGATAATTAAGGGTGAGGGTAAAAATCAATGGGAGGGGATGATGACATTAGAAAGTAGTTTGCTGGCACATTTTAATGACATGCCGGACCCACGGATGGTGAATAAATGCGATCACAAATTAATCGACATTGTGATGATTGCGATTTGCGCGACGATTGCCAACGCGGATGGATGGGAAGACATTGCATTATTTGCTGAAAGTAAAAGCCAATGGCTAAAGCAGTGGTTAGCCTTGCCCAACGGTATTCCTTCGCACGACACCTTCAAGCGGGTGTTTGAAAACATGGATGCTGACCATTTTCAGCAGCGCTTTATGGGTTGGGTGCAGGCTGTGTTTAGCCGTACGGAAGGCCAAGTGATCGCCATAGACGGCAAAACAGTGCGTGGAACCTGTGACAAAAGCGGAAAAGCGACTTTACATGTGGTGAGTGCATGGGCTACCGCTAATCACTTGACATTAGGGCAAGTGAAAGTGGCTGAGAAAGCCAATGAGATTGTGGCGATTCCCGATTTGCTGGAGATCTTAATCCTCAAAGGGTGCATTGTCACGCTGGATGCAATGGGCTGCCAAAAGGAGATT
>JBBQLX010000216.1:0-5942 GCA_038328375.1 Aggregatilineales bacterium
CAGCGGATCAAACGCGGTCAAGAAAACGGTCAAGAGTAGGGCCATGATGATGGCTACAACGGGCGGCGCAATGGCTCGCAGATACAGATTTTGTAAGCTTTCGATGTCATCAATGACGCGGCTTAATAAATCGCCGCTGCGCATCGAGACCAAACGGGCTGGTGCCAGTGGCTCGATCAATTTATAGAACTCCACCCGCAGTTGGGCTAAAAGCCGGAATGTAGTTTCGTGGGAAACGATGCGTTCCAAATAGCGAAAGACACCGCGCCCAATTCCAAAAAACCGCACACCCACCACCGCCACACTCAGTTCTGCAATGGATGGATGTAGAGCCGCTGTCGAGATAAGCCAAGCAGAAGTTGCCATGAGACTGACACTGCTGGCAATCGTCAGCGTGCCGAGCAGTGCGGCTAAGGCCATCCCTCGCCAAAAAGGGAGTGCTAAACGCAACGCACGGAGTAACGGATTAGGCTTCACCCGTTTTACCCTCCGAACGTTTCTACAAGATGCGCATAAAGACCGTTCGCTGCGATTAAATCGATATGGGTACCCTGTTCGGCTACTTTCCCCTTATCGAGCACAATGATATGGTCAGCACCGACAGCTAAACTCAAGCGGTGAGTAATGATTAAGACTGTGCGATTTTGTGTAACCTGATTCAATGCCCTGATGATTTCCACTTCGCTTTCGGGATCAAGATTGGATGTGGGTTCATCCAAAATCAGGAGCGAAGCGTCCCGCAGCAACGCCCGTGCTAAAGCAATGCGCTGGGCTTGTCCACCGCTCAAACGTAGTCCACGTTCGCCGCATAGTGTCTGGTAACCATCCGGCAGTTGAAGAATAAATTCGTGTGCCCCGGCTGCCTGTGCCGCAACGATTATCTGGGCTTCAGTGGCATCCGGTCGGCTAAAACTGATATTTTCGCCAATCGTGGTATTAAACAAATAGGGTGACTGCGATACCCATGCAATCTGTTCGCGCCATTGTTCGATATTTATCTGCTTAAGGTCAGTACCGTCAATCGTAATCCGTCCGGTATCGGGTTGGAGAAAGCGCAGCAGCAGGTTGGTAATGGTCGTTTTACCACTGCCGCTGATGCCAACCAATGCAGTCCGTTGATTGGCTTTGATCTCAAAAGACACATCACTCAAGGTTGGCGATGTGGCGTTGTCATAGGTCAGAGAGATATTTTCAAAACGAATATGTATCTGCGAGAGAACAGATACAGCTTCTTCAAACAATTCAATGGGCTGAGAACTATCTAGAATTTCAAACAGCCGTTCAGCCGCAGCCTTCCCTTCGGTGGCATTATGGAACTTTGCCCCTAACGCTCGCAGTGGCAGATAGAATTCAGGCGCAATCACCAGTAAAAACAGGGCGTGCTCAAAGTCAATACCTCCATTGAGGAGGCGCACACCAATTTCAACTGCTACAATCGCTACGCTGAGTGTCGCCAGCATCTCTAACGTGAAAGCGGACAGAAAAGCGATCCGCAGCACGCGCATGGTCGTCTCACGAAATTGACCGGTGATACGGCGGATGGTCTCAACTTGATACTGACTGCGATTGAACATTTTAAGGGTCGTGATTCCCTGCATGACATCGATGAAGTGGGCGCTCAGATAACGCATCTCGAAGAACTGGCGTTTTGCCAGTGCTCCCGCTGCCATACCAATTAATGCCATGAAAAATGGTATAAGTGGAGCAGTAATCAACAGCACGACAAAGGTCAGCAAATCAAGCGGTAAAACAACTAACAATATTAAGAGTGGCAAAAACAAGGCTGTGAATAAACCGGGCAAATAATCGCGATAATACCCATCTAGCTTTTCGACACCCTCGGTTGCTGTGAGGACAAGTTCACCACTTTTCTCATGATGTGTATGAGCAGAACCCCGTTCATAGAGGTGCGCCATTATTCGCTGCCGCAAAGCGTTCTTGACCCGAATGGCGAGTTGGGCAGAGGCTTGAGATCCAAAATAACTAAGAAGTCCGCGTAGCACAATGACAACCAGCAGCGTCCACAAGAAAGGCGAAACGGTTTGGAGACTTTCACCATTCTGAAACACTCTGTCGATACTCTGACTGAGCAGCAGCGCCTGAACGATAATCACGATGCTTAAGAGAGCGTTTACACTAAAACTGGTGAGCAAGGCAGTCCGCGCAATGCCCGCTTCCCGCAGCAAGCGTTGATCGAGACTCTGTTTTCGAGGTTGCGCAGATGATGACATAGGCTAATGAAAGATAGGCGCTCATAGTGGTCGATATTATCCCTGCCCAGTTTCATACTGAACAGGGATACTTGAAACGTAGGAAAGGATTAGTATTCGAGGTGGCTTTGGGCGGTCAGCCGTTTGCGGAAGACCCAGTAGGTCCATGCCTGATACAGCAGCACAATCGGCACGACCGTCAGTGCGATAACACTCATCACCTGTAAGGTGTAAGGGCTGGAGGAAGCATTATAGATCGTCAAATCGAAGCCCAAAGTCGAGGGCATAACGCGCGGGAATAACGTACCAAAAATAAGCGCGACGATCCCAACAATCGTTAAGCCTGTTCCCGCGAACGCCCGCCCATAACGTGCCTTGAAAATAAAATAACCGGTTCCGAGCAATCCTCCAACAGCGAGGATTAATCCCAGCACATTGATCACATTGATATGGGTGAGGATATCGGTCTGGAATAGGCTGAACACCACAAAGACGACTGCTAAAATTGTAACAGGCAGCCACATGCGGCGAGTAATGTTCCTCGCACGTTCCTGAATCACGCCATCTGTTTTGAGTTCCAAAAACAACGCCCCATGCAGGATAAACAACGTGAGAGTGACCAATCCACCAACCAATGCATAAGGATTGAGCAGGTCAAAGAATGAACCGACATAAGTCATATGAGCATCAATGGCGACGCCGCGCAGGATATTGCCAAAGGCGACACCCCAGAGTAAGGCGGGAATGAGACTACCCATGAAAATCGCACGATCCCACAGGCTGCGCCAGCGTGGATTAGCATCTTTGCTGCGAAATTCAAAGGCGACACCGCGAATGATCAGCGCAATTAGGATGAGGAACAGTGCTAAGTAAAACCCGCTAAAGAGCGTGGCGTACCAATTGGGAAAGGCCGCAAACATCGCGCCACCGGCTGTCAGCAACCAGACTTCATTACCGTCCCAAATCGGGCCAATACTATTGACCACAACCCGCCGCTCATTGTCTGTTTTGGCAACAATTGGCAGTAAAATACCAACCCCATAGTCGAAACCTTCTAGAAACAGAAACCCGGTAAATAGCACTGCGATCAAGATAAACCAAAGTGTTTGCAAGTCCATGAGAAGCTCCTTTAGTATGCACCTTCATAGCGTGCTTTATTTTCAGTCGGCGTGACTTCGTCTTTATCTGACCACGAGATAATAGTTCCACTGCCACTCATGTCTTGTCGGGCGAACTTTTGCAGCAGATAAATGTCTGCAATCATGAGAAGTCCGTAGATCAGGCTGAAACCAATCAAGGTAATCAAGAGCATTCCCACGGTGACATTGGGCGACACGGCTTTGTCGATGGTCATTAAGCCTTGTACAATCCACGGTTGCCGACCCACCTCGGTCAAAATCCAGCCAGTTGAATTCGCCAAATACGGTAAGATAATTGCGGGTATCAGCAACCACAGCAGCCATTTCCCTTTACCGTTGTTGAAGTAGTTACGGAAGGCCAGAAACAAACCGGCAATGCCCAGCACAAACATCAGCGAACCAGAACCCACCATTGCGCGGAAGCTCCAGTAAGTCAACCAAATTGCCGGAGGCGTGTAATCTCCCGGACCGTACTCCTTCTCGTATTTTGCCTGTAAGTCGTTGATGCCCTGCACTTTGCCATCCAACGTGTTGTAGGAGAGGAAGCTCAGCAGTGATGGAATTCGAATATTGATGATAGAAGTGCGATCCGCTTCATTCCCAATCTGGAACATCGACAAGCCAGCAGGATCTTCAGCGTTCCAAAGACCTTCAGCTGCCGCCAATTTCATCGGCTGGGTATCGGCCATCCGCTGCCCTTGCAAATGACCAAAGCCCATCGTTGCTAGAACCGCGACCGTACCAACAAGGAGACTGATACGCATCGAAGCGCGGAAACCATCCAGATTACCTGTTTTGTTTCGCAGCAGATGAAAAGCGCTGATCCCCACAACAAAAAAAGCACCGGTTGTCAGGCCACCAAGCGCAACGTGTGGGAATTCCAGCCATACGTTGGGGTTTTTGAGCAGCGCAAAGAAATCGGTCATCTCTGCCCGTCCACTGGCTGCAATCTTGTAACCCACTGGATTCTGCATGAACGAATTAGCAACCAGAATCCAGAAAGCAGACGTATTGGCAGCAAGCGCGACTAACCAAATGGCCGCAAGATGCATTTTCTTCGGCAGCTTGTCCCAGCCAAAAATCCAGACTCCCAGAAAAGTCGATTCGATGAAGAACGCAACCAGCGCTTCAACGGCGAGCGGTGCCCCAAAAATATCACCTACAAAACGAGAATATTCCGACCAATTCATCCCGAATTGAAATTCTTGGACAATACCGGTTACGACGCCCATCGCGAAATTGATGAGCAGCAGTTTGCCCCAAAACTTCGCCATCTGTTTGTATTTTTCGTCGTGCTTGACGACGTAAATTGTTTGCATGAGCGCAACAATAATCGAGAGTCCCAGGCTAAGTGGGACAAAAAAGAAGTGGTAAACGGTCGTAATACCAAACTGCAATCGAGCGAGGGTTAATGCATCCATATTTTTACCTCAAACTATTCTCAAGCTACCTTATTATATCGTTCCCAATCGATGCAGTGTCAGTGAAACAAAGCATCCATTACCTGTTGATTTGTCACAATTGTGATATTTAACACAAAGTCATTTTGTCACTTTACCCCACCAATGACCCGACAGGTACAACCAATGCCTTATGGGGTGGTATAAGGGAGAGCTACTATCTTCCGACACTCTCTCATTGACGTAATCCTATTTCCCTGACAAATGTCACCTCACTCAAAAATTACCGAAAGAGCAAGGTAAAACACCCTGTCGGTACGCTATTGATGAGCAATATATCGCTACAAATGTGAGGTTTATCTTGTCCCCAATAATCGTGCGTACAGAAAAAGGCTACCGAACCGCTATTCATATTCGCAATCATACGGTGATCGCTGACGAATTGATTCAAGATGGTGGCACCGACACCGGTCCGACACCGATGGAAATACTCCTCGGCACTGTAGGTGCTTGCGTTGCGGTTACGACCAAAGCTTATGCCCAGCGTAAATCATGGCCGCTCGAAGGTGTGTCAGTGGAACTTGAAATGGAGCGCATTAAGCGCGAAGATTATCCTGCCTATACAGGAGATGCGGCTTTTATCCATGAGATTCGTGAACACATACAGTTTGAAGGTCCACTTACCGACGAACAACGATCCCGTTTGATGACCATTGCCGGCAAGTGTCCCGTACATCTGACGCTCGAAAATCCAGTGTTTTTCGTACATCAAGTTGCCAAAGAAACAAAATAACCCCGAGAACACTGCCCGTTAAAGATTGGTTACATATGATGTACTCACATTGAGGTCATCGCCTGTCGAAAGGCGAAGTTGCATCAAGCTGAGTCAAATCGCAACAAAAGACCCCATCTTTAGGTTGACAAATGTCTCTATTGATGAGGTCTTTATCAATATCCTTGTAAACGAGGGTGATTACGCGGGTTTCACAATCGGCAAACCGCCCTTTACCCAGTTACCGAAACCGCCACCGATACTGGTCACATCCGTGTAGCCCAACAGTTGCAATGTTGTCATTGCCATTGCTCCACGGTGACCCACTGCACAGTACACAATAATCGGTTGGTCTTTGTCGGCTGGCAGCAGTGTCAAATCATCCATCAGGGTCTTCAAGGGGATGTTGACCTGACTCTCG
>JBBQLX010000217.1:0-5912 GCA_038328375.1 Aggregatilineales bacterium
CGCAGCGGCGATTTATTAAGCCGCGTCATTGATGACATCGAAAGCTTACAAAATCTGTATCTGCGAGCCATTGCGCCGCCCGTTGTAGCCATCATCATGGCCCTACTCTTGACCGTTTTCTTGACCGCGTTTGATCCGCTGCTGGCACTCATAGCATTCGTATTCATGTTGGCGGCGGGCATCTTAGTTCCCCTATTGGCATGGTGGGGAAACGAACAGTCCGGCAGCGCACGGGTAGCAGTTCGTGGCGAACTCGATGCGGCTTTGATGGATGGTATTCAAGGGATGGCTGAAACCCTTGTATACGGGCAAACGCAGACCCAGTTCAACAAAGTGCAGATGCTCAATCAGCATCTGGCGGTCGAGGAATGGCGTATGGCACGCTATGATGCCCTACAACTTGCGCTGACGGTTTTTCTGACGAGCGGTGCAGCCTTAGCGGTTCTGGCAGCCGCCATTTCTCGTATCGATGGGGTGTATCTCGCAACCGTCACACTGGCGACGGGTGCGGTTTTCGAGGCGTTTTCGCCTCTGGCACAGGCAGCGGTTCAACTTGGCGCAACGGCGCAGGCTGCCCGCCGACTTTTTGAAATTGCTGATTTGTCACCCGCAGTTACCGATCCGGTATCGCCCGCTGTAATACCTGATCATCCAGCACTTGAAATTAACGGCTTGTCATTTGGCTATACTGCTGACACGCCTCTTGTACTGGATGATCTTTTCCTGAATATCCAACCCGGTCAGCACATTGCCATTTTGGGCGAAAGTGGTTCCGGGAAATCGACATTGGTGAACATACTGTTGCGCTTCTGGGATTATGACATAGGACAAATCTTACTGGGCGGACGTGAACTCCACGATTACAGCCAGACCGATATACTGAATGTGTTTGGTGTCATGTCACAACGTACCCACATATTCAACACGACCATTCGTGAAAATATTCTCATCGCCCGCAAAGACGCGAGTCCTGAAGCGGTCGAGACGGCTGCCCGACAGGCCCAAATCCATGATTTCATTCAGACTTTGCCCGAAGGTTACGATACCTATATTGGAGAGGGCGGCAGGTCGCTGAGTGGAGGTGAACGTCAGCGCATTGCTCTGGCACGTGTACTATTGAAGGATGTACCATTTTTGATCTTCGACGAAGCCACTGCCAACTTGGATGTCGAAACCGAACACGCTGTCATGGAAACGGTGCTCAATGTCGCTGCTGGAAGAAGTCTGTTGATTTTTACCCATCGCCACATTTTTCTGGATCGCATGGATCAGGTTTATGTCATGAAGCAGCGGCGACTGCTGCCCCACAATCCTTGAATAACATTTGCTGTAGATAAGCGTTTGGACTACTTAATGTGATAAATGTTGCAGTTATTGCAAAAATTGGAACTTTCCCGCTGAATTGCGCGGCGAGAAGGCAGGGAGAAACCGCTGAATCGACACAAAATGCAGCGTGGAAGCACGGGGAAAACCGCTGAGTGCAGCGGATTGCTGTCGTGTGTCCGCCGCGTCGCAACTGTCGTGTTGTTGCAGTGGATGGACGGGAGTAATCCGCCGAAAATGCAGTAACTTGACCACAAAAGTACGAAAAGTGAGAAGCCATCGTGACATACCCGTCGTTGCTACATTGGTATATATCCTCTTCTATTTTAGAACACAAATTCGTAATTTGTCAACGCGATTCGGTTCGAGTTTACAAACCTAATCAGTCAATCCGTTTCTTTTCTAATCCATAACCTAAGTGAATCCTTGGTTAGTTGTTAATCCGCTCTAGTAACTCGTTTAGTACAGGATAATTTTGCCTCAATTCAGCTAAGAAAGCATGGGTGATGGGCGCGAAAGGCACATTTGAATCCCAGATCAACTTTAAGCTGCGGGTCAACGGTTTGCCATTTATGGGGATCATGTGCAGCAAATGTTGTTCGACTTCTGTTTGCACGACATAGGGCGGCAGCACTGCCAAACATCTTCCGAGCGACACAGCACGTTTCATCGATTCAAGATTGTCAAATTCAGCCCCGATAACCGGATTAATATGGTTCTGATGAAGGGTCTGTTCCAGCCAGATGCGCGATTGGCTGTTGGCTTCGCGCACAATCAGGGACTGGTCGCGTAAGTCTTCGATGCCAACCGTGCTATATTCCCAGAAGGGATGCTTGAAACCTACCACAATCTGCTGTTCAATTTCCTCCAGCACCAACGAGGAAAGGTGCGGTGATACGTGATCGTCCAACTCGCCTTCGATGAAACCAATATCTAAATGCTGACCTAAAACGTCGCTGATAATTTGCGAGGTTACGCCGGTTTGTAACACAACCGTCAACTGTGTATAGCGTGATCTAAAGTGCTGCACCCAATCCGGCGCGAGATAGACTGCTATGCCCGGTGTTGCACCGATACTTACCCGTCCGCTGGTCAGTTGATTGACATCGATTAAAGCATTCTCAGCTTTAGCCACCAACTCAAAAATTTCAATGGTGTAGCGATTGAGAATTTCGCCATGTGGCGTCAGCTTGACCCCCCGCCAACCGCGCTGGAATAACGGTCTGCCCAAGCTCGATTCCAGTTCCTTGATATGTTGGCTGACCGCTGACTGCGTTATGTATAGGTGTTCGGCTGCCGCGCTGAAGCTGCCTGCTTGTACCACCGCTGAAAAGATCTGCAATTTATAAAGATCAAGCATTGTGAACCCCAAAGCCATTAGCTTTTACTTATGTCACATTATAAGTCATTCGGTGTAACTCGGCACGGGTAACTCCCGTTAGAGTAAAGTCATTCACTGCCAACAAGGACAAATGATCAATGTCAAAACAAAGCCAACATAAGAAGCCCGGTCAACGCAATAAGTATCTGGTGATTTCAGGTGTTGTCGTCGCACTGCTGGTTGCAGCCTTCGCGCTAATTACAGCCTCGCGTGCAACAACCAGTACAGTCCAAAAGCTGTCACCCTCCGCCTATCAGTCTCAATTTGCGACGGCTAACACACCCTATTTATTGGTTGACGTGCGAACAGCGGATGAATTTGCAACCGGACACATTCACGGAGCCGTCAATATCCCACTTGATATTCTAGAAACCCGCTTGAACGAAGTATCCCCAACAGAACCAGTCGTGGTCTACTGCCACAGTGGTAATCGCAGTAGCAAGGCCGTTCAAATTTTGGCCAACGCGGGCTACTCACAAATTTACGACCTCGGCGGCATCAACACTTGGACGGAACAAGGTTTCCCGATTGAATAACGCTCAACCATAAGGAATAGACATGAATATCTTCAAATCACTTTTCGGCAGCAGTTCCAATGCCCTCACAACTGAGGATGCAAAAGCGCGTATCGAGAATGGACAGCCGCTCTTGATCCTCGATGTGCGCCAACCGGATGAATACCGTGCTGGGCATATCGCCGGAGCCAAACTGATCCCGCTAAACGAACTCGGTCGCCGCATGGATGAACTGCCAAAAGACAAAGAGATTTTATGCGTGTGTGCATCTGGCGCACGCAGCAGTGCTGCTACCGGGCAGCTTTCCGGCGCAGGCTTCAATGTGCTTAATCTGCGCGGCGGCATGTCAGGCTGGCAGCGGGCGGGCTATCCGGTTAAGAAGGGCAAGTAATGCCAACGCTGCTTCTCAGTCTCGTACTGGGGTTTGGCATCGGTGGTTCACTCGGATTGCTGGGTGGGGGTGGGTCTATTCTCACCGTCCCTGCACTGGTGTATTTGATCGGACAAACTCCACAGGTCGCAGTGACGACCTCACTGGCGATTGTCGGTGCCAACAGCGCTTTAGGCGCGTTTTTCCACCGCTCTCAAGGTACATTGAACTGGCGGGTAGCGCTCATTTTTGGCGGCACGGGGATGATCTTCTCCTATCTAGCTGCTGGTCTATCCAAACAGTTTTCGCCGAATGTATTGATGGTGGCTTTTGCAGCACTGATGCTGATTGTGGGTATCGTACTGGTTAGGCAAAAACCCACGTCTCAGCGATTGGAGCAGAAAGAGCATCTGAAACTCTGGAAAGTGCTGGTTGGCGGCGTGAGCGTCGGGCTTCTGACCGGTATTCTGGGCGTCGGTGGCGGGTTTTTGATAGTTCCGGCGCTGGTTATGTTAGTGGGAATGCCCATGCATCAGGCGGTCGGCACTTCTTTGATCGTCATCACCATGAACAGTCTTTCCGGTTTTCTCGGTCACCTTACAGGTATGACGCTTGATATCCCTGTTATTCTCATTTTTATCGCGGCGGGGGTCATTGGCACATTTGCCGGGTCACGCTTGGGCAAACGGTTAGATGCCACTCTGCTTCGCAAATCCTTTGCCTTGTTCGTCATCGGACTAGCGGTTTTCTTACTGTATGACAACCTTCCCAAAATTCTGTAATGTAGGAGTGAATCATGTATCTTGAGCAATTTTTCGTTGAGGGTTTGGGCTGCGCGTCCTATCTCATTGGATGTGAAGGCGCGGGAGTAGCTGCCGTAGTCGATCCGGATCGGGATGTGCAAAAATATCTGGATGCTGCTGCCGAACGGCATATGAAGATCACCCATATCATTGAAACCCATTTGCACGCCGATCATGTATCCGGCAACACTGACCTCGCGGCTCGAACGGATGCTGAAATCGATGTTCATGAAGCGGCACAGGCCGAATTCCCGCACCAAAAACTCAAAGGTGGCGATGTCATCACCCTCGGAAATGTGGAACTGCGGGTGCGGTTCACACCCGGTCATACGCCTGAAAGCATTACGCTGCTGGTCGTAGACAAGACCCGTGCTGAAGAACCATGGATGGCCTTAACCGGCGACACCTTATTTGTAGGAGATGCAGGGCGACCTGATTTGGTCGGCATCGAAGCCGCTCGTGAGTTGGCTGGGCATATGCACGATACCTTGCACAACGAATACTTGACGTTAGCTGATGGCGTTATGGTGCTGCCCGGACATGGTACCGGTTCACTCTGCGGCAAGTCGATTGGTTCAGTCTTAAGTTCGACACTCGGTTTTGAGCGTCACCATAACCCGGCACTTCAGGTTCATAATCGTGAAGCTTATATTGATTTCGCCACCAGCGACCTTCCAGAACAGCCCGGCAATCATAAGCGGATTAAACAGATTAACCGGCAAGGCCCACGACCATTGGGTGAAGTCAAGCCTCATCCCTTAGGTATCCATGAGGCTGTGCAAGAATTTCGTCGGGGAGCCGCTTTACTGGATACACGATCTAAAGCTGAATATAAAGCCAAACACATTCCGGGTGCGGTACATCTCGAAGCGGACAACCAACTTAGCAATCGTGTCGGTTTTGTACTGCCCTCTGATCTGCCCGTTATTCTCATGCTGGCAGATACCAACGACTATCACCGCATCGTTTACAGTTTGGCACGGGTCGGTTATGACAATGTGGTCGGTTATCTAGCTGATTCGCTGAACAAATGGGAAGCGCTGGGATTACCCACCACTAGCGGTGATGTACGGGATATTGAACCGACGGAATTAAAGGAACTGTTAGACAAAGACAGCAATCAACTGCTGGTTATTGATGTGCGAGAGTCATGGGAATATTCACAGGGGCATATCCCCGGCGCACGCTCAATTTCACTGGGCGAGTTTGCACGCCGCGCCGAAGAACTGAACCCCGCGCAACCTGTCGCAGTGATTTGTGCCAGCGGTGGACGCAGTCAATCTGCCGCAGCGTTGCTCGGACAAAAAGGCTTCGACACCGTTTACAACGTGGTTGGTGGAACTTTTAACTGGATGCAGCAGGGTTTACCGCTAGAGCGGAACTAGGAGAAAAAGATGATACAAACACAATCGACAATTGGACTGACAACCTTTCTTCACACCGATTATGAAGATGCGCTAAAGCGTGTTATAGAGGCATTGAAAACGGAAGGTTTCGGCATCTTAACCGAAATTGATATG
>JBBQLX010000218.1:0-5906 GCA_038328375.1 Aggregatilineales bacterium
GCCGATCAATTTGTCTAAGCTCTTGAGTCCGGGATACGGTCGTACTGCTTGAGCGTCGTAACTGTCCGTCATGATGCTTTCTCCTTCAACTAATCGTGCAATTTGGTTGATGTGGAAGAACCATAGATCCTGCCACATTTCTTTAAACGTTGGTCTTGTCATCGCCAAGCAAGTCGATACGCCAATCATTACAGCGTATCGGCACTCCTTTGGGATACTCGAAATCACATTCACCCATCAACTCGAAGCCAGCGTTACGGCACAGGTTATTAGATGCCGTGTTGATAACTTTTGGATAGGCGTGCATGTAACGATGTCTACCATCCTGACGTGCTTTTTCCATCAACGCCAGAACGGCAGCAACAGCAATCCCGCGTCCCTGAAACTCCGGCAAAACACCCCATCCTGCTTCCCAGACTTTCATGCCGTTCCAATCTTGCTCCCAGTAACCAGCGCTGCCAACCGCTTTGCCATCGAGCCAGATCACATACATGTAATCCGTACCCGTATTGGGGAGATTGACATACTTTTGGTGTCGTTGGAGCAGCTTCTCTTCACTCTCCGGTCCACCTAAAAACTCGGTCATCTCCGGCTCGTTATTACGTCGGAGGAATGGCAGATCATTTTCCGAATAGTGTTTGAGTTCGATAGATGGTAGCGGTTTCATGGTGTACACCTCCAATTAATCGGGTTTATGAGGGAGCGCCAATTGACACTCCCAATCTACTTCCGATTATAGTGCCGCTAAGATTTCGTCAAGCCGGTCATATGATTCATCTGATCCGTCTTGCATACCTGAACTTATCATGCCATCACGATCTTCCACCGTTTGAAAGACCGAGGAAACAATCAACTTGGTCTTGCCATCGGCTAAGGCTTCTAAGGTCAAGGTTTCCATCAACACATGCCCGGGCATACCTTCGAACTCGAAGGTGTCGATAACGCTTTCCGGCGCGATGATTGAGTGATAAACCCCATGAAAAGCGAATTCGTTACCGTCCGCACCACGCTGAACGTAGCGCCAGAGTCCGCCTGCTTTGACCTCCATTTTGTCAACGATGGTCGTGTACTGCCGCGGCCCCCACCAATTCGGGATTTGTTTGGGGTCGGTCATGACTTTGAAGACCAGATCACGCGGCGCGTTGAAAACCCGCGTCATGGTCATTTCGTGCGAATCCGGTTTAGCGATTACTTCTGATTTCGTCATCGTCATCTCTCTTTCTATCTAAATACTTGTGACAATCCTGCATTTCCCTTCTCCAACGCATTGGAGAGGGGATGAAGGGGTGAGGTTTTCTTTACTTCACCACGCGGTATCTTAAATGCGTTACGCCTTGTCCCACAACCACGTCGACCTGTTCCAGTTGAGGTGGCTCATCACCAAAATGTTCGAACAGCCGCACACCTTTACCTAAAACCACCGGCACAATATCGACGCAGATTTCGTCGATCAATCCTGCTTTAAGTGCCTGTTGCAATGTGCTTGCCGTGCTGACATCCACATGCTTGTCCCCTGCGATGGCCTTGGCCTGACGGATAGCGCTTTCAATCCCATCGGTGACGAAGGTGAACGGCGAGCCTTCTTTATCTGCCCATTCTTGTGGGATACGGTGGGTGAGTACCACAATCGGCAAATCAACCGGATGCTGCCCGCCCCATGCGCCAGCGATGTCGAAGGTTTTTCGTCCGGTAACTAATACACCCGACTCTTTGATGACGCGGTCAAGCAGTGCGGCGCTGGCTGCCGAAACCTTAAACTTCCAATCGCCACCCGGCATTTTGTACTCGGTGTCGCCGCTGTTGTACCAATTAAATAGCGGATCACCACCATCGCCTAAAGGGTTATTCGGCCCATCGTTTGCGCCAGCCACAAACCCATCCAGTGACATGGTCATGTTGAAGGTTACTTTTCCCACGCTTACTCTCCTTGAGTGCTTGACCCACTATCATCTTTGGCTTCGTCCTGTTGCAGCGTATTCAGGTAGTCATCCAAACGGTCAAAGCGTACCAACCACAGATGACGATAATCACTGAGCCACGCATCGAGTTCGACCAGCGGCTCGGTTCGGATTTCATACCAGTGGCGCTGCGCGTCTTGACGTACTGCTACTAACCCCGCCTCCCGCAGCACCTTGAGATGCTTGGACATAAGAGGTTGGCTTTTACCCAGCGAATCCACCAACTCACCGACTAATCGGGGGCGTTCGCGGAGTAAATCGAGAATACGTCTGCGCGTAGGATCAGCCAGCGCTTCAAATGTTGTTGTCATAGAACGAATATACCACTTTCGTATATAACTGTCAAGTTATATAACCAATTGGTTATTAAATAGGTGTTGAGAAATTTCGATATGAAGGAGTATAGATTTAAATTGGGGAGGGGAAGGGGCGTACTGTTCTAAGATTAGGAAAAAGTTAGAGCTTCTCCCTAATCACTGAAGCTACATTGGGGCTATTTCAGCACACGGAAATAAATATCGGTACGACCAGCAGGCGATTCAATCAACTTCGTCTTTTCCAATTTGATATTGGAGTCGGCTAAATCTTCGAACAAGCGCAAACCCTCACCGAACAAAACAGGCATCACACCAATTTGAAGTTCGTCAATCAATCCCTCTTTTAAGCACTGTTGGATGGCACTTGCACCACCCACGATAGTGACATCTTTATCACCCGCCGCAGCTTTGGCTTGTTTGACAGCACTTTCAAAACCTTCGGTCACAAAGACGAACTTCAGCTTGCCATTTTCGCCTTTGGCAACGGTAGCCGGAACATCGTGGGTAACGACGAACAACGTCACTTGATATTCATAACCGGTGAAATCGCCATTCGCCATATCGTAGGTATGTCTACCCATCACCACTGCGCCTGTAGCGATCATTGCCTCTCGAAGCGCTTCGGCGTTTGCCAGTTCACCGAGATCAGGATATAACGCGCCCACACTGCCGTTGCGGTCATTTACGAAACCGTCTAATGAGATGGTCATTCCACCGGTAACTTTTCCCATGTTGATGCTCCTTCGGTGATTGAAATGGATTTGATTGAAGCGAGTCAGGTTCGAGTTGGCTCAGACCTTTTTCCAAAGAGTGGCATATTTCTTCTTATATTTGGGATCCTCTTCGGCCTCGATTAATGCCAACGCCTTAGTTTTGATGCTGTCGTCTTTGACCACATCGTACACATTCCGCAAACTCTGAAGGATGTCATAGCGAATGAGAGTGCAATTCTTTTCTGACGCGCATTCTTTAAAGCGATGTTCGAGGCCTGCGACCAAGGTTTGCTGCTGAGGTTTGTCAACCACGCCAATTTTCCAGAGTGCTTGCATACAATGTCGCGCGGTAACGAATCGCTCATCTTTGGTCACGGCAATCAACTTTTCAAAATCTCGGATGATGCGCTGGTCAGGATCACTTTTGGCGAGGTTACAAAGCACCTGCGCGGCAATCGCCCGCACATGATTATCTTTATCTTTCAGCCAAGTCAACATGTCATCCCACACCTCATATGCCCAATTAACAGGCTTATCGGTGGCTTCGATAACAGCGGAATAGGCTGCGTTCTGTAAATCTTTATCGGTCGAGCGAATGTTATTAATGTGTGTACGTATGGTCTGATCCATCGGTTTCTCCAAATAGGTCATTTTATGACACTTATTTAAGCACGTTTGTTCTGCAAAGGCAAATTAGTTGATCGAAAACACACTTTTCATACACAGTGACCAACTTAATGGACATTTTTAAAACATATTGTACAATGATTGAACCAGTCGTTTTCAGCTATCAGGAAAAAGAATCCCATGATCATCGGCATCCCAAAAGAAATCAAAGACAATGAATATCGTGTCGCCCTTCCGCCTAATGGTGTCCGCGAACTCGTGCGGCATGGTCATCGTGTGCTGGTGCAAACCGCAGCCGGAGCAGGTAGCGCTTTCACCGACGAAGAATATGTGAAGGCCGGTGCGAGCATCGTCCAAAGTGCGTCGGAAGCATGGGGCGGTGTACAGATGGTGCTGAAGGTTAAAGAACCTCAGCCACAAGAATATGGTTTCTTACGGGATGATTTGGTGCTGTTCACTTATTTGCATCTCGCCGCCGATGAGCAGCAAACCCATGCCTTGCTCAAAAGTGGTGTGACAGGCATTGCTTACGAAACGGTTGAGGATGCTAAAGGTCAATTACCTTTGCTCCAGCCGATGAGCGAAGTTGCAGGACGTATGGCAACCCAGATTGCTGCTCAATATCTTGAAAAACCACAGGGCGGACGCGGCATTCTGATGAGTGGTATTCCCGGTGTCGCGCCTGCTCATGTCGTTATTTTGGGGGCTGGCACAGTCGGTACACATTCCGCCATGATCGCGCTGGGTATGGGCGCTCGTGTGACCTTGTTGGATGTCAACATGGATCGCCTGCGTTATCTGGATGAAGTCATGGGCAGCAAAGGCCGCTTGACGACTCTCGCCTCCAACGAAACCAATATTGCTGAAGCGGTCACCACTGCCGATGCCGTTATCGGTGCTGTTTTGGTGACTGGCGCGCGCGCACCGCAGCTTGTGACCCGTGAAATGCTGCCGACCATGTACAAGGGCAGCGTGATTGTGGATGTGGCGGTTGATCAAGGTGGCTGCGTCGAAACCACCCATGCCACCACCCACAGCGACCCAATTTACTTTGTGGATGGTGTGCTGCATTACGGTGTCGCCAATATGCCGGGAGCTGTGCCGCGTACTTCGAGCTTCGGCCTCGCCAACGCCACCCTGCGTTACATCTTGAAGATTGCTGACATGGGTGTGCATGAAGCCCTGAATAAGGATGCTGGTTTGGCAAAGGGTCTGAATGTCTATAAGGGCAGCGTGACTCACCCCGCCGTTGCTAACACCTTTAACCTGCCGCTGGCTGCGATGGACGAGTTAGTCGTCGCTTAACCCTCGGTTGCCCAACGAACTCAAGAAGGAATGCCTTATGCATTCCTTTTTTGTTTTATATTGGGGACGTTTATCCAAATTGGAGGATGAAAGCCCTATGAGTGATCTCACTTATTATCGAGGTGTTAGCGCCATTCTTGTAAACTCCCAAGGTAAAATCCTGCTGCAACTGCGTGATGATCGCCCTGATTTGAATTATCCCAACTGTTGGACAACATTGGGTGGCGGAGTTGAAGACGGCGAGAGTTTTGACGAAGCCGTCAGGCGTGAACTCCTTGAAGAAATCGAAATTGATCTACCCGTAAGATTATGGAAAGTCCAAAACTACGAAGCGGAACTCATGAAAGGAAAATATTCTGTTGATCTGCACACTTACATCGGAAAGATTGATCTTCCGGTTTCCGAAATCAAACTGAATGAAGGGCAAAGGCTTGGTTACTTTGGCATAGAAGACCTCGATAAGCTGCAAATCGGTTATAATTTCGAGTCGATGTTCCGCGAGTTTTTTGCGGCTCTGACAGAAGGTAAATTGCCATTGGACAGCAATACTTGATAATCAGCTAGTCAGGATGCCACCACCCACAGCGATCCGATTTATTTTGTTGATTGTATGCTGCATTATTCCCTGAATCACACAAAACTGTCGTCTTGTAAGCGTTTACGGGAGAGGGTCGGGGTGGGCTGATTGTTTACGATTATCTCGTTAAGCTGCTCTCATCTGACACATATCCAAAGGAGTGCTCGTGGCGCTCCTTTTTTGTTTTATGGCTGTTCTTGGGGAACGCTGCGACTGCTTCAAAATCGCTTCATCAAACGATTCGGTTATAAAACCTGTCCACAGATAGATAAGTTAACCCTTCTGGTCGAATGCGACCTTGAGACAAACACGCTTTGAACCCTTGCTCCGATCCCGAATACCGTCGATAAATTGGAACATTGCATAGCCAAAACCTATTTTTTTACGCAGCAGGCTTTGAACGTGTTTC
>JBBQLX010000219.1:0-5793 GCA_038328375.1 Aggregatilineales bacterium
AGAATACATTTCCATCCCCGAAATTCCAACCGAGCCAGAAGAGATCGCCAATGAACTTCACGCTGGTTATGAACGTGGCAAAAAGCACAGTATCATCGTAGTGGCAGAAGGCGCGAAATATAACGCCACCGCCTTGTTACAGTATTTCAAAGAGCGTAAAGCCGAGTTGGGTTTTCAGGTTCGTGCCACCATTCTCGGTCATGTTCAACGCGGCGGTGCGCCCACCGCCTTTGACCGTCTGCTTGCGACACGCCTCGGAGCAGCGGCTACCGCAGCCTTGGCTCGTGGTGAATATGGTGTTCTCGTAGGCATGAACAAAAGCGCAATCACCTCAACACCTTTTTCAGTTGTGGTTGCCAACAAAAAAACACTGGACTTCGGCCTCATCGAACTCCAAAAAGAGCTTGACGGTTAGTATTCATACAGGGGCAAAATATGCCCCTCCCACTTCATTTTAGGATGCGGCCTCCAACTGAATAATGGTGGTGCTAAAAGGCGCAAGCGTAGCAAGCGGTGTGTAATCTTTAATCGCACCACCTTCACCAAATGTAAGAGCCGTCACCGACCCGTCACCCAGCAGCACATTACCATTCAACTCACCCGTAAGAGGCGTTTTCGCCACGCTCAGTTTATAATCGTTCACTGTGGCATCACTTAAGTTAATGACCACCAAAACCGTCTCATCCGAACTCTGGCGTATAAAACTGTAGACTTTATTGTTGCTGCTTTTAAGCGCGGTGAAATTGCCAACACGCAAAGCCGAATGTTCATTTCGCAAATGAATCAGGTCGCGGTAATGCGAAAGCAAAGAAATGCTATCGCCGTCTTCATCAGCCACGTTAGCTGTCGCCTCATTGGTCTTGCAACCTTTTCCTGCCATAAAATCTTCGGTGCGGGCAGCCGCATCCCACTGCATCGGCGTTCGCAAGCATTCATCCGGCTTTACCCCCATCATACCGATTTCTTCGCCGTAATAAACAAACGGTACACCCGGCCCTGTGAGCAGCATCGAAGCAGCTATTCTGGCCTTGTTCACGTCGCCACTAACTTCGTTCATCGTCCTATTCTGATCATGATTGGTCAGGAATCGCGCATATTGCCCCGGCGGATACAACTTCTGACTGCGCGTTTCAATGGGCATCACACCGCCATTTGTGCCACTCTTTGCCGAATTCAACATAGCGGTTGCCAGATCAAACTCGAACGCCATATCCAGACTCACAGGCACATATTTGGAAACAACAAAGCTGGTTGTCCACACTTCACCCAACATCAGCGCATTCGGGTTAACCGAATTGACATAACCTTTCCAATCTTTCAGCCACGCAAGATTACCATCCGAATCGGAGAGCTTAGCGGGTTCTTCAACATAGTAACGCGCCCCATCCATACGGAAACCGTCCACGCCCATGTCATCCAGCCAATATTTAGCAACATCATGTGTCGCATCTGTGACCACCGGATTGGTCAAATTTAAATCGGGCATCCCCTGCCAAAACACCGCATAGTAAAAGCGCTTGCCTAATGGATACCAAACTTGCTGACTCCAAGGACCGAGTTCATTCGGCTTCGTGTCGGTCCAACGATACCATTGGTCATGCTCCGAACCTACTGTCTGCGAATCCTTGAACCAAGGATGCTCACTCGACGTGTGGTTAATGTCCATATCAATAATGACTGCAATACCACGTTTATGGGCTTCGGCGATCAACTGTTTGAAATCATCATTCGTGCCGTAATCCGGTTCAACCTTCATGTAATCGGTCACGTCATAACCGTGATAACTGGGTGATTCCATAATCGGCATTAACCAGATTCCGGTTATGCCAAGGTCACTACTTGTATTTGGATCGCCATCGTTTAGATAATCCAGCTTACTAATCGCGCCTTGCAAATCACCAATCCCATCACCATTGCTATCCTGAAAACTACGGACAAAAATTTCGTAAAATGTCCGGTCATTCCACCACGGTAAGCCATCGGTTCCTGTTTGCGGCGTGGCAGTATCTTGTGCTATCAACGGGCTGAACATACAACTCAAACTCAATAAACAAAGTCCAACGATTAAAACAAAACCTTTTTTATGTAACATTGAATCAACTCCATAACATTAAACAACAAAGGCGCTCATTATTTGAACGCCTTTGGTCAATACCTGTCAATCCTAATCGCGCTGATTAATTAATCCAGCTTTTCTAGTGGCTTACGGTTGCCGTAGGTCAACTTTACACCCGCTGGCGATCCTGTCCATTTGACCGCGTTGCCAATGACGCGCTGAACTTCCTTATTGTAGTAAGTCGGGTAGGTTTCATGTCCGGGGCGGAAGTAGAAAATCTTACCGCGTCCACGCTCGTAGCAGCAGCCGCTGCGGAAAACCTCGCCACCCTTGAACCAACTGACGAATACCAGCTTGTCCGGCGCGGGAATATCGAAGTGTTCGCCGTACATCTCTTCAAATTCCAGATCAATATACTCGCCCAAACCTTCAGCAATTGGATGCGAAGGATCAATAACCCAAATACGTTCGTTGTCGTTGGCTTCACGCCACTTCAAATCACAGCTTGTCCCCATCAATTTCTTGAAAATTTTTGAGAAGTGACCGGAATGCAGCACAACCAATCCCATGCCTTCTAACACGCGCTTATGGACACGTTCGACAATATCATCCTGCACATCACCATGCGCCATATGTCCCCACCAAATCAGCACATCGGTTGAGTCCAAAACTTCTTGGGTTAGGCCATGTTCGGGTTCATCCAAAGTTGCTGTCCGTGTATCAAATCCCTGCTCAGTTAAAGCTTGTGCGATAACCGTGTGCATCCCATTTGGATACACTTCTTTTACTTTAGGATTTGTCTTTTCGTGGCGTGCTTCATTCCAAACTGTTACTCGTAAAGTCATTTAAAACTCCTTTGCTATGATGAATATTTCACAGGCTTACCATTTAAAGCGGCTGATGCCTTAATCGCATCCCACAGCCGCGCCATCCGCAAACCCACTTCCGGTGGGCTTGGATTGGCAGTGACACCATTCCGCACATTGAGAAACTGCTCCCAAACATGAATCGATTGTACTGATTTCACTTTCGTGAGCCGCTTACCTCCATACCGTTGCAATTCGAGTTGTTCGCCCCAGATACCCGTTCGGATAATCCCCTTGCTGCAAAACACACGAATATCCGAGTGGCACGATGGAATGGCTACACCGCAACCATTAAATGTGACCAATCCGCCCGAAGCCAAACGTGCCATCACCACCGCCCGCACGTCAACTGGATGATTGTCGTTTTCCATCCACGCCGCTACTTCGGTGAAATCTTCACCCGCCAGATCAGACACCGTGTTTAGCATGTGTGCGCCCGTATCAAAAAGAAATCCGCCGCCGGAAAGTTCGGGTTGCTGCCGCCATGTTCCGCCCGTCAACTGTCCCCAATTTTGCCATGCCATCGCGTTAATGTTGAGGATCGAACCCAGTTTACCGGACCGCAGCAAGTCCACTGCCGTCCGCACCTGTGGCGACAAACTGCCTTGGAAGGCCACCACCAGCAAGCGTCCTGTTTTATCCCGTGTCTCGATAAGTGCCGTCGCCTCATGTGCATTCATCACCATCGGCTTCTCAAGCAGCACATCCAGTCCGGTTTCCATCGCCAGTTTTGCCTGCTCAAAATGCAGCGCGTGAGGAGTCACGATGAACACGGCATCTAAAGTTTTCGCATATTGGGCGATAAACTTTTCCCAGTCCGGTTCGTTTGGTGGAACGGGAAGACCTGCTAACTTAAATAAATTTCCGACTGCTGCATAAGCCTCTGCTGAGGGTTCACAAATCGCTGCAATCTGGGTATCACTGCGTTGAAGCATCGTTGTAATATGATGCCGTGCCATACCCCCACACCCAATAAATCCAACTTTTACCTGTTTACTTTGTGCCACAATAAAAATACCTTTTGCAAATAAAACGAATTTACCTGATTGTACCTCACTCCGCTTGGCATAGGACAACCTATTAAAGCCAATATGGTATGCACGTTTTGTCCCATACGGTATAATCGCCACCTTAATCCGTACAATTTGAAATTATGAATAGAGGCATCAATTGTCTGCTGAAAAGCAACCGATAACCGCCGAAGATCTTTATCGTATTACGCTGGTTGAAGACCCCCGCATCAGCCCTGATGGACGTTGGATTGCCTACGTTCAAGTGACGGTCGATAAGGTGGAAAATGGCTACAAGCGCAATATTTGGCTGGCTTCCACCGAAGGCAGCAGTCCCTTCCAACTCACCCGCAGCGGCAAAGATTCCCAACCGCGTTGGAGTCCCGATGGCAAGTTCTTGGCCTTCACATCCGCGCGTGACGAAAAACCGCAAATCTATCTGTTACCCATCACAGCACCCGGTGGTGAGCCTCGCGCCTTAACCAGCTTTCCCAACGGCGCAAACAGTCCCGCTTGGTCAGTCGATAGCAGGCAAATCGCTTTTCTATCCGGCATGAATGCCGAAGCCCGCGCCCGCGAAGACAAGAATATCGAAGACCCCAAGCCGCAGGATAAGCTCGAAGGTAAACATCGCAAAGAGCGTAAAGATCTTGAGGAAAGCAAGCGTTGGGACCCGCGTGTTATCGAACGAATCCCTTACCGTTCTGGCACAAGCTACTTAACCGATAACTTCACACAGGTTTATGTTGTCCCTGTCGCTGAAGGTTTACCTAAAGAAGAAGCCAAACCGCGCCGCCTCACCAATGTGAATGCCGACCACAATCCGCCGCAGTGGTCGCCCGATGGTCAATATATACTCACTGCCCGTATGAGTGATCCCAACACCGATGAACCGTGGCGTTGGAGTGTGCTTTTCCGCATCCGCGTTGCCGATGGCGAACATGAACAGCTCACAGACAACGATTTCAGCAGTTTCGCGCCAACCGTCTCACCCGACGGTCAATGGATTGCTTTCGGTCGCCTGCCCCGTGAACAACTCAGCGAACGCATTAATCGTCTCGCCGTCATGCCTTTGATGGGCGGCGAAATTCGCGACCTTAGTCTTCAGCTCGACCGTAATATCTCAGACCTGAAATGGTCACCCGATAGCCAAGCCGTATTGATTACAGCAAATAACTGGGGGCATACCGAGTTATATCGCGCCAACTTGGATAACGCCATCGACACGCTGATTGCCAAATCAATGGATGTCGATAGCATCGATGTCCACCCCGAAGCGGGTATCGCCTTCGTTGGCAGCACCGAATCTGATCCTTGTGAGCTTTACTGGCAAGATTCGAGCATCGACGAACCCGCACAACTAACCACCGTCAACCAGAAATTCTTGGAAACTGTCACTGTTCAGCCTTATCACGAAATCCGCTGGCAATCGCCTTCCGGCACAGAGATTCAAGGCTGGTACATGCTGCCCGTTGGTTATGAAGAAGGCAAGCAGTATCCCCTCGCCCTCAACATTCACGGTGGGCCGCATGTCATGTGGGGGCCAACATTCAAGTCACAGTGGCACGAATGGCAGTTCCAATCCGCGCGTGGCTATGTCGTCTTTTTCTGCAACCCGCGTGGTTCTGATGGCTATGGTGAAGCCTTCCAGATGGCACTCCATGCCGCGTGGGGGCCAGTCGCGATGGATGATATTATGGCAGGTGTCGATGCCATAATCGCCAAAGGTTTTGTGGACAGCAAACGCCTTGCTATCACAGGCGGTTCTTACGGCGGCTTCATGACCACATGGATCACCAGCCACACTGACCGCTTTGTCACCGCAGCCTCGTTACGTGGTGTCTACAATATGCTCTCGTTC
>JBBQLX010000220.1:0-5789 GCA_038328375.1 Aggregatilineales bacterium
TTCTTGCAGGCGGCAAGGCGACCCAAGCGGCTGCTCAAAAAGCAATTGATGGTGGCGCAAAGAGCATAGCCCTTTCGGATGTGAAGCTGCTCGCGCCAATTCCTAATCCGGGCAAGATTATCTGCATCGGTCTGAATTACACCGATCACGCTGCCGAAACTGGACAGGCTATCCCTAAAAGTCCGATTATTTTCTCGAAGTATTCCAATACCGTGATTGCCACGGGCGACAAGATTGTGCTGCCGCATGTCTCCAATGAAGTGGATTACGAGGCAGAGTTAGGTTTCGTCATTGGCAAAACGGCAAAATATGTGAAGGCGGCGGATGCGTTAGATTATGTGGCGGGTTATATGCCGATTAATGATGTCAGCGCCCGTGATTATCAGAACCGCACCAGCCAATGGACGTTAGGCAAGACGTTTGATACCTTCGCGCCGATGGGACCCGCGTTAGTGACCAGCGACGAAGTACCCGATGCGGGCAATCTCAAAATCAGCTTGACGATTAACGGCGAGAAACTTCAAGACTCGAACACTAACAAGTTGATCTTCAATGTTCAACAATTGGTCGAGACTCTAAGCGAAGTGATGACGTTGGAAGCGGGCGATGTGGTCTCTACAGGTACACCGCCGGGTGTGGGTGTGGCACGGAATCCCAAGCGTTTTATGAAGGCGGGCGATGTGGTAAACATCACCATTGAGGGATTAGGAACGTTGAGCAATCCGGTGGAGGCGGAATAATCATACCCCCACCCTAACCCTCCCCCATAGCAACAGGGGAGGGAATCAATACAGATTAACCGCTGAGACGCGGAGGGCGCAGAGATACACAGAGAAGAGTGTTATGAGCGAAAAAGTTGTTCTTGTCACCGATTACACATGGCCTAATACATCGGTTGAGGAAGCAGTCCTAAAAACAGCGAATGCGCGGTTGCTAATCGCTCAAGTGGGTGACGAGAACGAACTCTTGAGTCTTGTACCACAGGCCGATGCCATTTTGACATGCTTCAAGAAGGTGTCGGCGGCTGTGGTGCGGGCGGGTGAAAAACTGCAAGTCATCAGTCGTTATGGGATTGGTGTGGATAACATCGCGGTTGATGAAGCGACACGCTTAGGTATTCCGGTGACGAATGTGCCAGCCTATTGTTTAGATGAAGTGGCAGAACACGCCCTGACGTTGATGCTGGCCTGTGCGCGAAACATCCCTCATTATGACCAAGCGATTCGTGCGCATGATTGGGCGCTCAACAAACAGCGCCCTTTATTTCGCATTCATGGTAAAACGTTGGGGATTATCGGCTTCGGCAAAATCGGACAAATGTTAGCTACGAAAGCCAGCGGTCTTGGACTCAAAGTAATCGCCTACAGCCCACGCGCTGACATCTCGATTGCTCAAGCGCTGCACGTTGATCTTGTCAGCCTCAATGAGGTTGTCAGCCAATCGGATTTCCTGAGTCTGCATGTGCCGATGAAAGCAGAAACACGACACATCATCAATGCTGACCGTTTGCGTCAGATGAAGCCGACAGCCTTTCTCATCAACACATCGCGTGGCGGATTGATCGACCATGAGGCACTGCTGCAAGCGTTGAAAGAGGGTTGGATTGCGGGGGCAGCGCTGGATGTTTTTGAGGCCGAGCCATTGGATGCCCAACATCCGCTGTTCGCACAACCGAATTTGATTGCTACGCCGCATGTAGCCTTTTACTCGGAAGAGTCGTTGGTGGAATTACAGACGAAAGCGGCGGAAAATGTGGCGGCAATCCTCACAGGCCGTCGGCCTATATCGCTGGTGAACTCAGAGGTGTTAAATTTACCGCGCTGGTCACATTTGAAATAAGCTTCATCGCACTAACCACATTGTATAAATTGGTCTATCTCTAGATTAATTGACATACATTTCGTTTAACCTCTATACTTAACGTAAATTGAAATTCAGATTTCTAAGTGTTTAATTAATTTTCTCTCATAATAGTTTATTCAAACGGGTGGTAATGAACTTCCGAGTGAGTTTAAATAGCTTGGTGGATTGCCAATTTTAGCCCGTTAAAGAGTGCGGGCGGGATTAATCCCGCCCCTACAGATGTTCACCGTAGTCGGGAATTTTTCGTTATCAACCTTTATTTGGTTTTATTTTCGGTTCTCCATAAGTTCATTTCTTTACGCAAAATAGTACGAACAATATTGCACAATACTAGAATATAGAGTATTTATCTTTATAAAAAATAATTACGTATAAAAATTAATCTAATTTATCGCAAAAATAACCATTAAATTGTATTGTGCTAGAAAGTAAACCACTAAAAATAACTTCATTTTTTCGGGTTATTAAATAAGAAGTTAAATAAATCACGGTATATATTTAACTTCGAATTCAGTGGAGGGCGTATGAAAAAAACTTTTTTTAGAAAAATACCTGCAATTCTGCTCCTTTTACTATCAGCCTGTACACCTGCCGCACAAACGTCTAATTTAATACCGATCACGATACAACTTGGAACGACCCATCAAGCCGTTTTTGCCGGATTTTACGCGGCGGATCAGAATGGGGATTATGCCCGCGAAGGATTGGCAGTCAGTTTTATTGAAAGTACACCGAATAGTGATTTAGTAACCCCTTTGGTAGATGGCCGCGCCCAGTTCGGTGCTATGGGAGCCAGTGCAATAATATCCCAGCGAGCCGCCGGAAAGCCGATTCGTGCTATAGCAACTATTTTACGACGCGATCCGGTGGTTTACTTCAGCCTAGCCGACTCCGGCATCGTCCACCTGCAAGATTTTGTTGGCAAAACAGCGCTTGTAGCTCCGATTTTGCGATCCCGATTGTATGCCATGTTGGCAACTGTCGGTATCGACCGTAATCAAGTCACACTGGTTGACACAGGCGACTATACGGGTTTGTACACCGGGAAAATTGATATAGCCAGCGGACTGATAACGAACACCGTACTTGCGGCGCAACGCGCAGGCCATCCCGTCAACATCATTTATCCTGATGACTACGGTGTACATTTCTACTCAACCGCGCTCTATGCGACGGACGATTATATCAATGCTAATCCCGAATTGGTCACAAAGTTTCTTCGCGCGACCTTCCAAGGTTGGACTGAAGTTGTCGAAAATCCACAATCTGTTGGAGAGTTGGTCATCCATTACAATCCGAAGGCGAACCCTGCCTTCGAATCAGCCAGTATGGTTGCTTCAATCCCTTATGTTAATACTGGCGAAGATAACATCGGATGGATGAAACCCGAAGTATGGGCTGATATGCTGCAAACCATGCGTACAGAGGGCGAAATTACCGCTGAACTCGATAGCAAGGATGTTTACACCATAGAATTTATCCAAAAAATCTATGGGGACAGCCATTCATGATGCAATCTCTTCGACTCACCCCGAAGGTAACGCTGACATTTGTGGTTTTCGCCCTTGTACTGTTGACTGTTGTGGGGATTTTAGCCTATCAGAGTGGTCGCAGCGGTTTGGAGGAAGCGACGTTCTCAGGGTTGGTATCGACAGCCATCGAAAAAGAGGCATCACTCGAAAGCTGGATTTCAGAAGCGCAAATCCAAATTGAGAGCATCGGTGAATCACCACTCATGCAAGAAAGAGTCGCCGCATTACGATCTGATCCGCAAGTGACAGATATTAACACTGTACATGATGACATTGTCGCAGAATTAAAACCGCAGATTGGCACACAAAATATTTTTGCAGATTTGGCGATATTAGAACCCGTCACAGGTAAGATTATCGCTTCAACCGAACCTAGGGAAGAAGGTATATTCAAAGAAGATCGCCCTTATTTTATCAATGGTCAAGAAGCTCCATATGTGCAGAATGTTTATTTTTCGCTTGGGTGTCAATGTCCTGCAATGACCGCTGCTGCACCGATTAAATCCGCTGATGGTAAGCTGCTTGCTGTCGTGACGGGACGGCTTAATTTAGATGCTATGGGCATCATCATTAACCGGAGTTCAGCCCAGTATGAGACTGCGGATGCCTACATTGTGAATAGGTCTAACCTGCTGGTGAATCAGCCGCGCTTCATTCCTGATGCAGCAATCCTTCAGCGGGGTATCCATACCGACGCGGTTCAACAATGTCTCCTTGGAAAAAATGGTTCGATTCTGGCTAGTGATTATCGCGGTGTGCCTTCGATGGCGGTGTATCGCTGGTTAGTGAACCGCAATCTTTGTCTGGTGGTGAAAGTTGACCAAGCGGAAGCGTTTGAACCAGTTGTGGTCTTCGGGCGTACTTTATTTATCATTGCTGGCATCGCTTTGCTAGGCGCATCCCTCTTGGCCGTGACATTGGCTCAGACCATTACCCGCCCCGTTTTAGCTTTGAAAAATGGTGTCACCCAATTCTGGCAAGGGGAACTACACGTCCGATTTCCAGAGACTTCAAAGGATGAGCTGGGTGCGCTGGGACACGAATTCAACACAATGGCTGACGCGATTGTCGAGAAGGAGAAACTTTTACAAGACTACGCCAAAAATCTTGAAGAGCGTGTCAACGAACGTACAGCACAACTTTCCTTCCTTGCCACCGCCAGCCAAACCCTTTCCGAGTCATTTGATTACCCAGATAGACTTAAGAAACTGGCTGAATTGGCAGTGCCACAAATTGCCGATTGGAGCAGCATAGACATCCTTGATGATAATGGGAAATTGCAGTGCTTGGCTCTTGTCCACAGAAACCCTCAAAAAGCACCGCTTGTACTGGACATACAACGACGAGTTTCACCAGACCTCAATGCCACACGCGGCGCTTACAAAGTAATTCGAACCGGACAGTCGGATTTTCATCCTGAGATAAGCGACTCAGGGTTGGTAGCAAGCACTGTGTCGCCTGAGATATTGAGTATCGTTCGCGAACTCGGCCTCAAATCGTCGATGATTGTTCCCTTGATTGCACATGGAAGGACGCTGGGTACGTTGACGCTAGCCATGAGCGAGTCAGGACGGCATTTTGATACCGCTGATTTGGCACTGGCTGAAGACCTTGCTCGGCGGGCAGCATTGATGATTGATAACGCCAAACTTTTCAAAGAGACACAAGAACTGAATACCGAGTTAGAACAACGGGTACAAGAACGCACTTCCCATTTAACAGCCGTCAACAAAGAGTTGGAGGCGTTTAGTTACTCGGTGTCTCATGATCTACGCGCGCCACTACGTGCTGTCGATGGTTTTAGTCAAGCGCTCCTCGAAGATTACAACGACAAATTTGATGACATTGGAAAAGATTTTTTGCATCGCATCCGAACCGAGAGCCAACGGATGGGGCAGTTGATTGATGATCTGATTGGCCTTTCGCGTTATTCGCGCACAGAGATGAATTTTGTGAAGGTTGACCTGACGAAAATGGTGTGTGAGATCATTGGAGAATGGCAAGCAAAAGAACCGAACCGTGAAGTCGATGTTATGATACAAGAGGATGTTAGTGGTTGTGGTGATGAGCGACTCATTCGCGCGGCGTTACAGAACTTAATTGATAACGCATGGAAATTCACCAGCAAAACGGAAAAGGCGCGGATCGAATTTGGTTGTACAAACGGAGATTCAACACCCGAATATTATGTGCGAGATAATGGTGCGGGCTTTGATATGGCCTATGTCAATAAGCTTTTTGGTGCATTTCAACGGTTGCACGCCATGAATGAATTTGCAGGTACGGGTATCGGGTTAGCCACTGTACAACGGATTATGCACCGTCATGGAGGATTCATCCGTGCCGAGGGGAAACTCAATGTGGGGGCTTCATTTTACTTCAGGTTAGGTGAGA
>JBBQLX010000221.1:0-5723 GCA_038328375.1 Aggregatilineales bacterium
GGGCAGTAGTCGTCCTCGTGGTGTGCCATCCGGTAGTTTACTCAAATTTGGCGGGTTGTTTCCAAAAGAAGATTTGGAAGAGATCATGAAAGCGATTGAGGAAGACTGCGAACGGATCGACTATGATGAGTGGTAAATTGCTAGATACGAACGCCGCCAGTGCAATAATTGATAAAGATATTGATATGCAAACGTGGCTTCGGCAAGATCACGAAGCTTTTGTACCTTCAATTGTTATTGGCGAACTCTATTTTGGTGTATATAAGTCATCTTGTGTCCAAGCAAACCTTGCCCGTATTGAGGAATTTATTATTGGTAACAGCATCTTGCACTGTGATGCTGACACAGGCAAAAGCTATAGACAAATTAAACAGCAACTCAAAGCGAAAGGTCGCCCTATCCCCGAAAATGACATCTGGATTGCTGCTATCGCCATTCAACATGGTTTAGCGCTGGTCACGCGTGATGCCCATTTCAATATTATTGATAACCTTATCCTCGAAAGCTGGTAATTGATCCTAGGTTTAACTCCAATAAAAAAAGGCCATCCATATTAGACGACCTCTCTAAGCTTGCGACTTGAAACTTGCAGCTAAAGACTGTCGCTACTGCTTCCAGAAACTTTCACTCAGATATTTGTAGGCGTTATCGGGGAACAATGTCACGATGACCGCTTCCTCACCACGAGCAGCCACTTCCTCAGCAACTTGTAGTGTGCCGACCATCGCAGCAGCAGCGCTAATCCCCACCAAATAACCTTCTTCATGCGCCAAGCGACGAGCCATGACATAAGTGGCTTCGGTGCTGATACCGATGTCGTTATCAGCCAAGAACTCGTCATAGATACCGGGTTTGATGGCGCTGGGCATGTGCTTCCAACCTTCCAAGCCATGAAAAGGCGAGTCGGGTTGCAGTGAAATCACCTGCACCGATGGATCATAATCTTTCAACCTTCGGCCTGTACCCATCAAGGTGCCACTCGTACCTAATCCAGCGACAAAATGGGTCACACTGCCATGCGTTTGCTTCCAGATTTCAACGCCGGTACCGTTATAGTGCGCCTGCCAGTTGGCTGCGTTGTTATATTGATCGGCATAGAAATATTTATCCGGTTCAGCAGCAGCCAAGGCGCGTACCCCACGAATAGCGCCATCTGAGCCTTCCAGCGGGTCGGTGTAAACAATATCAACACCATAAGCCGTGAGGATTGAAGTGCGTTCAGGGCTGACATTCCCCGGTAGAAACAACTTGACACGATAGCCTTTAGCCGCGCCGATCATGGCATAGGCGATGCCGGTATTTCCACTGGTGCTATCGAGCAAGATTTTGTCGTGGGTCAGCGCACCACTGCGAATGGCCTCACGGACGATGTTGGAGGCTGCGCGATCTTTAACACTGCCACCGGGATTCATCCACTCGGCTTTGGCATAGACGTGCACATTATCAGGCAAATGAGCCGTGAGTTTACGGAAGCTCAAGAGTGGTGTATTACCGATAAGGCTATCAAGCGTACTGGCATCTACGTGGGAAATGGTGTGAAAATCCAATTGGGGTAAGGCCATCGTAGTCTTTCGTCCTTGGTCAATAATCATTCGTTATTCTCTCAAAAGAGTCCAATTGGCATCAACATCGGTAACAAAAAAGCCAACCGCAAATAAAAAAGCGTGACGCTGCCCGCATTCGGGAACGCGCCACGCTTCATCAATTGCTGTTGGCTCTGGTTGTGCCAGTTTAGTGATTAATCAGCCGTCTGAAGTGTGGTTAACGTCCCTGCTTCAGACAACAACACGCGCAAAAGAACATAATCATTCCTGCTTGGTTGAATGTGTGCGGACAGTCTAACTTACCTAAAATCGAATGTCAACACATCTATATAAATGTAGACAAGATGAGGTGATATTGTCTTACGCCGCACGAGGCAGCGTGATAGTCACAGTTGTCCCTTCACCAAATCGGCTGCTGGCTTCGATATGTCCACCATGCAGGGCGATAACGCGGTTGGCAACGGTCAAGCCTGTCCCGAATCCGGCGGTGCTGTGGGCTTTATCCACCCGATAAAACACATCAAAGATATGAGGCAGGTGTTCGGAGTCGATGCCGATGCCCGAATCCTTAACCGTAATGATGACCTGCGAGTCTTGTTGACAGGTGGTTATGGTTATGTGACCTTCGGCTGGCGTGTAGCGGACCGCATTGTGTACAACCGCATAAATCGCTTTCGAGAGCAGCAGCGCATCCGCATTAATCATGGGAAGTTGGGGCGCGAGATCAACTTCCAGATGCACATTTTTAGCGGCAGCCTCGGGGCTAAGCTGTTGTTTAATATTTTCGATAAGGGTGTTGATGTTCAACGGGTCTAGGGTGAGTTCAGCGCTGGCGTTCACGCGCACGATGTTCAGCAGTGCCTCGACAAGCTGGCTGATGCGGTTAGCCTGATCGTCAATCTGGATTATTTTTTCGGCGCGTTTGACCGTGTCTTCAGTTCGGCTGATGATGAAGGTTGAGTTTTTGATAATCGAAAGCGGTGTACGGAACTCGTGCGAGGCGGACTCGATAAACTGCGACAGCGTGTTCAAGCGCTCGCGCTCCAATTCCAGATGCCGTGCACGAGCTTCAGCCAAACGCTGCTCGGTGACATCGCGCAAAATAATCAGTTTGCCAACCTGCTCTCCGTCACGGGTAATCGGTGAAACCGTTACATCAAAATATCGTATTTGTTCTCGCTGACGGATTTCAATGGGCTGGTGACTCGTAAAATTATCGAGTAGGGGGCGTAATGATTGCTCAAAGGTTGAGAAGGCTTCAAACAACGTCTTTTCAATGAGCGCGGCTGGGGTTTGCTGAGCTAAAGCAGCGGCGTTGGGATTCACATCAACAACACGGTTATCACCATCAATGATGATGATCGCATCTGCCATGTGTTCAAAGGCCTGTTCGCGGGCAATTGGGAGGAGTTCAAACAGACGGTAACGAAAGAGCGCCCAAAATAAGACCGGTGTCGAAAAATTAAAAATAATCGGCGTGATGAAGTAGCGAACATCCATCAAGAGGGTGTTGGCGATATTGGCTACAAATGGCAGGATTAGTCCGATAGTTAACAACAAGATACGCATGCGGTAGGTGCGATGGCGCATCCGTGTAAACTGCTGTACCAGCAGTACCATACTCAAAACGAGAAGCATATAGCTGTAGGACAGATAGACGACTGACCAGAAGCCAAAACGATTGACCCAGCCGATATTCTCCACACCCGAATGGACGAACTGCACATCATAAACATATATCTGCTGGAACTGACTGGTCAAACTGAGAACAGCCGTGATGACCGGCACAATGAGCCACAAAAACAGCCGTTTGCCCCGCACAAATGAATCGTGTCCGGTGGTTTGTGCGACGGCAGCCAAGATGCAAACAGGCAGGAAAGGAATGAGCGCGAGCATCAGATTGAGCCAAAAGCGGGCAGCAGTAGGATCGGTGGTGATGACCACCAGCGCAGCAGTGGCGCACCAACCCGCGACAACCACCATGGTTAAGGCGAAGCTGACTGCCCCCGGAATCGTGCGCCTCTGCCAAGCAAAGATGCCCAAGTAAGCAGCGATCAACATCGGCAGTACCAGCAGAACGGCGTTTAATAGACCCAGCGTACTCATATGTTTCTCAAATGAGGTGGATAAGTGGACTCCCCATGGTCATTATAGCCCACATCCAACTGATAATAGTCTCAAGGTCGGCTTACCACGCTGGCGAGGTTAGTGTTATCATCCTGAGCAAAAGTATTTCATTCCAAAGGGGTTTATTTTGAGACGTAGAAATCGGGTACTAATCGGGATTGTCGTGTTCGTGATCCTGCTGTTGGGCGTGGGCTATGTGGCAGGCGGAGCGCTGGTCTACAGCCAACTGTCGGTGGTGAAACCCGAATGCAAAAATTATAAAACGACCGAGTGGTTACAGAATACTCCCAAAGCATTTGTAGCAACAGGTCAATCCGATGTGGATTTGACGGCCTACGCGATGAGCCCCTACCAAGAGGTGAGCTTTCCCAGCCGCGAGGATAACCTGACGATTAAGGCGTGGTATGTCCCGGCTCAGGGTGTGGATGAGACGACCGCCCCCTCGGTGGTATTGGTTCATGGGTTGAATGACTGCAAACATACCCCTTTCATTCTGATGCCTGCCGGAATGCTGAATAAGGCGGGCTTCAATGTGCTGATGATCGACCTGCGTAATCACGGGGATTCGCAGATTACGGACGGGCGTTACGCGGCGGGTACGGTGGAGTACCGCGATGTGCTGGGCGCGTGGGATTGGCTGGTTACCACCAAAAAATTCGCGCCGGAAAAAATCGGTTTATTCGGCACATCGTTGGGCGCGGCAACGGTGTTGATCGCGATGGGCGAAGAACCCAAAGTGGCAGCCGTTTGGGAAGACAGCAGTTACGCCGACATCAATGGGGTGATCGACGCGGAACTGGCACGTAATGGCTATCCGGCGATGCTGGCTGGCGCGGGCATCTTCATGGGCAAGGTTATTTCGAACCGCGATATTACGGCTAAAAGTCCGGTGGCGGAACTGGCTAAGCTGAACAATCGCCCACTGTTCATCACACATGGGTCGGCGGATAAGCGCCTGAGTATGCAGTACGCATATGATCTGGCAGCGGCGGCTAAGGCCAACGGTGAAACCATCGAGCCGTGGATTGTGGAGGGCAGCGAGCATATCCGGGCGATGTTTGACCAGACAGCCGAGTATGAGCAAAAATTAGTGGGCTTCTTCAAGGCGAGTCTGGGCGCATAATGATCAGGATCAATGAATAAATGCGAACCCCCACCTTAATCCTCCCCCGCAAGCGATGGAGGAAACCAATACACATTCGCACCATTTTGTACTCTTTTCTAGAACTACTACGATCAATAAGGGGTTAAAGATATGTACCAACGTTATGTCCTTTCGCACAGCGACGCGATGAAAATTATTGACGTGATCAAAGCCGAACTGGATAAAGGGAACAAGGGCGCGGCGGTGACGGTCTGCGATGAACACGGCGAGTTGATCGCGTTTTTGCGGACGGATGGCTGTCGGTTGAACTCGATCACGATTTCGATGAACAAAGCTTTTACGGCCTCGCGTGAACAAAAAACGTCGAAGGCAGTGGGCGATTCCTCGCGGGAGAAGGCTTGGCCGTTGACCAACTTCGGTGATCCACGTTACACCGGATGGGGCGGCGGTGTGCCGATTTTCCACGAGGGTGTGTGCGTGGGTGCGGTGGGTGTCAGCGGTTTGCCCGAAGAAGAGGACATGGTGCTGGCACAGTTGGGTGTTGAGACAGTCGGTAGTCAATAGCTGTTAGTCGATAGTCAAAGCGATTTTATTGGCGAAACGTTGTCAATTTTGGCGGATTTAGTGGCGAAAATTGGCGATTTTTGTGACATTTCGGCGGCTGGTTCGGCTAAAGGCGCGGCAATTTTGGCGAGGGGTCTGCCGCCGCCAAGATTGCCATTTGGGAAGTTCCGAGTCATGAGTTCCGAGTACCGAGTTGAAGACCAAGAACCCCCACCCCAGCCCTCCCCCGCATCCACAGGAGGCTTCGCACAGCGATGGAGGGAGCTAATGCAAATACGGCGGCGGGTTAAATGTTGTTGTTGATGCTGTTGTTGCAGTTGAGAATCGGTGATTTTTGTCACGTTTGCAACGATACCCCTAACCCCTGTCCACATCACCAACGT
>JBBQLX010000222.1:0-5692 GCA_038328375.1 Aggregatilineales bacterium
GCAAAGGTCGCCACAAACTCATCCCATCCCTGCTGCGTTTCGCCTGCTTTCGTAAGTTGCTCGTTCGCGCCGTCGAACGTTTTTACCCGCCTCCGTCGCTCGTGCCTGTGTTCATTTCGCCCCAATCCGTGATTCACTGAACTTGATCAGTCTGCTGCGTAGGCTGTGGCAGGTTCGTTTTCAGGGCTACAAACGTCGTGTGCTAAAATATCGACAAAATGAGAAAGCAGCCATGAAAATTACCTTTGAACGAGCCGCGTCTGCCGATGTGGAAACCCTTGTTAAAGTGCAAGTCGCGGCCTTCAATGAGGATGCCCGCTTATACCCCGGCATCAAAATTGGCGGCCCGCCCGGTTATGATTCAATCGAGCATACACTCTCCAAGATCAAACACAATGGCTTCTATAAAATCCTCGCTGATGGGCAAATTGTCGGCGGCCTCTCGGTATTCAACATGGGGCGCGGTCATTATCACCTCGACGTGATTTTTATTGACCCCGCCTATCATAATCAGGGTATTGGCAGCCAAGCCATCCACTTCATAGAGAAAACTTATCCCGCCAAAAAGTGGACACTGAATACCCCTGACTATGCCACCCGTAACCACCACTTTTATGAAAAGTTGGGCTATGTGAAAGTCGGCGAAGAACCGTTTACGTACTTCGCCTTACTCGACTATGAAAAACATGTCTGATTAATGTACGGCTTCGCGGCTGGCAACCTCCAGCATCGCGCTCAAACTTTTCTCAATGTCGTCTGCGGTGGTTGCCCATGATGACACACTGATCCGCATGGCTGATTGACCTCTCCATATGGTTGGGCCACACCAACAGGTTCCGTCTTGTTGGATGCCCGTGATAACCCGCTTGTTGGTTTCCGCGTCACCAAAACTCACCACCACCTGATTGAGCACCACATCATTCAAAATGCTGTAGCCTGCGCCTCTCAGTGCTTCAGCGAATACCGTCGCATATTGGCAGTTGCGCTCGATCAAATCCGCCATGCCTGAACGTCCCATTGATCGCAGCGCTGCCCACACTTCAACACCTCGCGCCCGCCGTGAGAGTTCCGGTGTGAACTGCGACGGTTCGCGAATATCACTTTCCGGCAAATAGGCTGCCGTCAAACGCAGCGCCGCCCGCAGCGTTTCGGGATCACGCACGAAAGCCAAGCCTGAATCGTATGGCACGTTCAACCACTTGTGCGCGTCGGTCGCCCATGAGTCGGCGTTACCCACACCCGTTGTCAAATGCGCTCGTTCAGGTGTGGCACTCGCCCATAAGCCAAATGCGCCGTCCACATGTACCCACGCACCCGCCTCATGCGCCCACTTGCAAATCTCGCCAATCGGATCAAAGCCACCGCTGTTGACGTTACCGGCCTGCGTACACACAATTGTCGGGCCGCTGAGTTTGGGCAGCGCATCCAGACGTATACATCCTTGATTGTCAACCGGAAGTCGCGTCACCCGTTGATGTCCCAAGCCCAATAAGCTCAAACTGCGGAACAGGGTCGGATGGGCTTCTTCCCCCACAATGACATGAATCGGTGGCGCACCAAATAAACCGTCGGATTCGACATCCCAACCTGCTTTGGATAAAACCGCGTGACGAGCAGCGGCTAACGCTGTGAAGTTTGCCATGGTCGCGCCTGTCACAAACGCGCCGGCTGCATCTGAGGGGAGTTTCAGCAAATCGAGCAGCCACCGCAGCGCTACATCTTCCGTTTTAGCAGCAATTGGTGAGGCGATGCGTAAGCCTGCGTTTTGATCCCAAGTGCCTGCCATCCAATTGGCAGCCAATGCCGCTGGCAGCGAACCGCCGATCACAAAGCCGAAAAAGCGTTTTCCAGACGTTGCCACCGTTGCTGGTGAGCCGATTTCATCCAGCATCGCCAGAACTTTTTCGGGTGCGGTTGGCGCATCGGGAAGGGCTTCATCCAGTTCACTCAGGCGCTCAATTGCTTCCTTAGAAGGGGCAACACCGCGCTCATCTTGAGTTTCCAAATAGGTTGCCGCACGTTCAGCCACCGAATGCAGTAAATCACGCATGGAGTCGGTCATAAGTTTGCCTCACTACCTCTTATTGAATAAGTCAAAATTGGATCAAGTGTCTGGATCACAGTATAAAGTGGCGTGATTGACGCGTGTAGTAGAATAACGATCCACTTTTTATCCCCGATTGGTTCACCCGTTTTCCGCAATCACCGCAATCGAAATTTTCATACTCTTGGGACGAATGGGGAGTTTTGCGCCTTGGCGAGCAGGCGGATCGGTATGAAACCACTTGAGCCATTCCTCGTTAAAGCCAGCGTAATCACCTTCCTCAGCGAGGATGAAGGTTGCACTGACCACATGATCCAGCGAACTATTCGCCGCTTTCAGAATGGCGGTGATGTTGGTCAAACATTGTCGGGTTTGCTCTTGGATAGTCGTCCCCACAACCTCACCCGTCTTAGCATCCAACGGCCCTTGGCCCGATACAAAGACTAAGCCGCCAGCCTTCACCGCTTGGCTATAGGCTGCCGATTTGGGCGCGTTGTCTGTATTCACAATGATCTTCGCCATTTTCTTTACCTCCGATGTAGAGACATGATATGCCGTGTCCGGTATTCTGATTTTAATTTTCAGATAGTTTCTTACAACCCCAAACAGTGACTTGGGAGTGTTCCATTCCTACCGATAATCTGCAACAAAAAAGGGCGAGGTCATTAACCCCACCCTTTTTAATGTCGCTTAAATGCGATTTATCGACACATTAACCGGTGTAAACCACGCGGTAAATATTACCGTTCTGGTCATCGCTGACGAATAACTCGCCATTCTTGCCAACCGTCACACCCGCCGGACGACCCCATGCCGAACCACAATATTCTTGGTCATTAGCACGGAAGCCCGTCAGGAACGGTTCAGACGATACCGGAACGCCATCCTTAACCACGATCATCTGTACTTTACAGTCGCGGGTTTGGGTGCTGTTCCATGAACCGTGATAGGCTTCGAAGATGTTCCCCTGATACTGAGCCGGAAAAGCTGTTCCAGTGTACATCGTCATGCCAATCGGCGCAGAGTGGGCGAGGTCGGTGAACAGTGCCGGTGCGGATTGGTCACAGTTTGAAATCTGCCCACCAAACGGAACGCGCGTATCTTGAACATCCTTTGCATCCGGCGGCACAACGCCCAGATCAGGGGTGTAGCAGTAAGGCCAACCGTAGTTTTTGCCTTTTTCTACGTTGATTACCACTTCTTCTGGCGGGATATCGTCACCAAGTTCATCACTGCCGTTATGGTTCGCCCACAATTTGCCGTCAGCCGTGAACATGAAGTCAATGCTGTTACGCAAGCCTTCTGCCCATATCGGCTGGCGGTTGGGATCAGCGTCGGTTGCATACGGATTATCGGCTGGAATGCTGCCATCGGGATTAAAGCGCAAAATCGCTGCCCGCCGTGCATCGGTTTCGGGGTCATTGTTGCTGCTGGAACCGGTTGAGACATACATCATGCCGTCCGGCCCGAAGTGAACCGTGCGCGTCACATGATGAACCGCTTCTGGAATGTTGGTGGTCACAACTTCGCGGGCTTCAAATGTTCCATCACCGTCGGCATCTTGAATGCGCTCGATCTGGTTGCCTTCAGACACATATAACCAACCGTCATGCCATTCGACAGCATGCGCCAGTGTCATATCTTTGGCGATAACATCTTGTTTTTCGGCGATGCCATCACCGTCGGCATCGGTTAAGTGTGTAATGCTGTTGCCACCTTCTTCCGCCACATACAGGCTTCCGTCATCGCCTATTGTCATCAGGCGCGGTTTGTTCAAGCCGCTGGCATACACATTAACTGTGAAGCCTTGTGGCGCGACCAATCTTGAAGCCGCATCATCAGTAGACGCAGCCGCTTGTGTGGCTTCTGCTTGTGAGCTGTCGCTGGTCGGTTCGGGAGTGGTTTCTGGGGTATCCTGCGCGAATACACTGAATCCGGTGAGGAGTGTGAGAACAAGGCCAATTCCTAAGACACGTCGCATATCGAAACCTCCTAAATTGCTTTCTGCATAACCACCCTAACACACTTCCAAAACGGAAGAGGTAACTACTTGGTCGGTTATTCGCTAGGTCAGATGGATAGGGTGACCGGGTAATATTTTGAGCATTTTAAAAATTATGTAACAAATAGGTGAAGATGAATACTTATCATCTAGGTTTTAAGCGCTGCTTTCGCTAAAAACAATTTGCAGTCTATTTATTATGGCTTTAAATTAATTCAACTTGATGAGTTAAAGGTTAGATATGCCAAATATTCAAATCGTATCGGAGCCAAACGCCAGCGCCGAAGATCTCAACGCCATTGAAGAAGCCATTAATAACTTCAACATGACCGTGACAGGCGACCACAACTGGAAACCGGTGTGTGTTTTTCTGCGGGATGAAGCGGGTGGGTTATGCGGCGGTCTGACGGCTGACCTATGGGGTAAGTGGATGCACATCCAATATTTATGGGTCGATGAAGCTTTACGGAAGCAGGGCTATGGGGAAAAATTGATGCAAATGGCGGAGGATGAAGCCCGCGCTTACGGCTGCCAGAATGCCCATGTTGAGACCTTCAGTTTTCAGGCACGACCTTTTTATGAGCGCTTGGGCTATCAGGTGGTCGCAGAATTGCCGGATTATCCACCGGGACACACGCACTATATACTGCGTAAATCCCTAAACTTATCGACAGCATAAGAACCTATGTCAATATTTGGAATCGCCTAGTGCGACATTGAATAGGCCTCTATTCCTCTAAAAATGGTTTTGTTAGTCGGCTAGATGGATATGCCCAATACTAAATAGGCCGATATTTAAACATGGCGCTTCGCCTTCTTTATACTCGGCTCATACTAATACTTTATAGGTATAGGTGTTGCGATTTATTGTTGTTTAAGTATCCAAGATATTCTTTTATCTTTGAAATAGCTTCACTGAAATGAAAAGTAGTTACCTTAGGTTTCTCATTTATATTAGGTGTCAAGTAGATTTCGTAAGTGTCATGTGCCGTCCATTGGACATGAACACTCTGTTCTTCGTAATCTGGTAATGCGATCAGTAAACATATCATTGCAGTGCCGGGATACATGCTGGTGATATCTGGATCAGTTAGCAAAAGTTGTATTAAGTCCAACATACCCTTACCAAAATCACCTTCCCAACCGCCCACTCTACTCGCGTACATTTCGTAGAATTCACTTATTTCGCCCCATGAGCGTTCAGATGGCATTTTGCACCTACACATAAGCTGTTTGAGAAATTTTGCGTGTTCGAGTGTTTCCACTATATGAGTGATAATTATTAGTCGAAAGTTTGTCTATTCTAACACTCGAATAAGAATTTTTGTGCTATACTAAACACATAATCTCAGTGCCTTTGAGTCATGGTGTCTGTGTGTTAAAAATTCCCTCTATTTTATCCTTTGCGTTAAGCCTTTTGTATTCGCTTTGCAGCTTCGGCGGATCGCTCCCTCGTTCCCGCTACAGCCAAATGCACAATTTGCACGCGGCGGACACACCCGAACAATCCGCTGCACTCAGCGGCATCAGCCGAGCCAGTCGCACTACAACTGCATCAATTCAGCGCCTTCCTCCCGTGTTCCCGCCCGCCATTTCAGCGGGAATCATGCAAAATATGCAATTTGTGCAGTAATGTGCGAATCAAA
>JBBQLX010000223.1:0-5618 GCA_038328375.1 Aggregatilineales bacterium
CATTGTAGAGAACATTTCTATCGAAAATGGTCATTATGATATGTCCTGTCTCTACGACCAAATGACTTTTCGTAGGGAGGGACATTCAGTCCAGACCAATCTTAGTTTGTAAATTCCCCGTCGGCTATGGTGTAAGCGTGACTGTATAACTGCTCATTGAATTTCACGCAGCGCCATAACAACTGGCTTACACTGTCATCCTGCATTTGCTGCTTGATGCGCGCCATCAATTGTTTCAATTCCAACAGATGTTTTTGATAAAGTTGTGACCAAAGTTCCAATTGCTTACCGAAATGGGCAATCGAATCCTGCATCGACTCATGGTCATCAATATGATGCAGGGCGAGGTTGGCTTCATTGTGCCGCAAATCTTTGATAATCCGTGTCATCAGTGTTTCGTGTTCTTCGGAAATTTGATTGAGAAATTCGCTCATACGGTATGTATGTCTCAAGTGGGTTTGCTTGTTTTGTAGTTGGTCGATGAACGAATCTCGCTCTTCAGGCGTTTGGACGATTAAGGGCGTACCAATATCGTTCAGTAACCGGATAAGCACTGACAACGAATAGAGTGCTTCATGCAATGTTCCGTCTTCAACAACAGCCGCGAAAGAAGCATCAAGACCCATTGTTGAAACCATAGCCTGTATGTAATAGCCAACAATCGGAATTGCCATTGTGGCGTGTGCGCTGGAAACCAGCATGTTGCCTAAACTATTGTTACTATCATAGAGCAGTTGGTCAGAAGCTTGATAACGGTCAAGCAAGCCTTGGCGGATCATTTCAGAAGTAGCCTGTCCCTCGGTTCGGCTCACCACATCCATGCACATCTGTAAATTCGCTAGCAGCAGCGAAAACGTTGAGTACTCAATCTCGCTCATATGAACATCTGGATGTGCATTCAGGTACGTATTAGCCATGGCTTGATGTTTGTGAGGGCTAAGGCTCTGGTTGAAGATGGATACGGCATTGCTGAGGGGTTCTAAGCTATTGAGATAGCGCTCAGTTGTGCGGGTTTCATCTTGTAGATAGTTGCTGGCAGCCTCGTTAAAGTGGTGCAATAGCTGATGGCGTAGGATGTCGCCTTGCTCATGGAGTGGTTCGCGCCCCATCCCTAAAGCGAGTGCGTCCGAATAGTATTCGTAAACTAAATAGGCATTCACCGGTGCAACGCGTTTCGAAAATGTCTCCCATTGCTCATATGTAAGCATATTGCCCATCAATTTTACCGTCAGCAAAACGGTTTGACGGATACCTATTAACTGATGCCACACTTCATATTTTTCGTTATAGGGAGAAAGCGCCCAGACGTAATAGTCACGGAAGGGCATATCAGGCATATAGTATTGTGCGCTGAGGGCTAGGAATTGGCTTGTGTCTTGAAGCACCCGGTTATATTGAGGCGCTTCAGCAGAGTTTGTTGTGACTTCATCACCTGTCTGCACTGCCGCTGGTAAGTCTTTATCCGATTGGATGAGCCAAGTGGGGCGTGATCGCGGGACTACTCCCTCAATTTGCCATGTTGAATGTTCACGATTGGGTGCGGTGGATGGTTTTGGACGCTTCGAATCCATATATTAGCCCACTCCCTATCTCTGCTACTTAATAATGAGGCAACATTAGGAGTATACGCGGCTAATCTTACTAATTTACTTTTTTTGATAAAATTAATCTAACCTTGTGCTTCACGGGCAAAATAACTAATGAAAATCATAACAATTAATTTTCAAATTGTTCTTTTGTGACTGCGGGTATTACTAAATTAGAATAGGAGAAATTTTAGGCAGGTGGTTAAACATCTGCCATCAGGCAAGTAGGAGGGGGCAATTCATTAGCGTTTACTAAAATTGCTCATGTGATTGTGTACTATCAGTTATGAAACTTTAAGTTCAGCAACGACACTTCTGTTTGACAGAAGCGTGTACGCTTCATCCAAAGTCTTCACAAAATAGACGCGTTCGGCCAATGCGGGACTCATGCGGCGCACCACATTCACCAACGACTGAAAATAGTTGTGGGCTCTTACAACTGTGACCGTCGCAAATTGATGCTCAATCATTTTAACGACACGTCCCGAAGCGGCTAGTAGATTGAGCGATGGTATGCCAACCGCATCAGTCATATCACCAATCCAATGTACGCGGTGATCCACTTCTTTAAGGAGATTACTGATTTCATCGAGTGAGGCGTAATACTCCGCGCCTGTCCACTTTCCCTCGAACTTCTGACAAAGGATAGTCTTTTCAGGATTATCCCACAGTACTGTCATGGTCATCGTTTTATTCTCCCACATAACAAAATCTATCCATCACTTGTAGTATAAGCCCTTGGGGAAGTAATATACCATTGAGGATAAGTGAAAAATTCGAGAACTTTAAGTACAAAATTAAGACACTAGTTGGTTCACCAATGGGATATGAAACAAAAACCGCCAGCCTATGTATGGCGGTTTTGATTGCATGTTTACTGGATTTGCGCGGGTTGTGCAGGTGCTGAGGATGGAACATGAGCCAATTCGTAGTACAAGAGGTATATCGTCACACTGGCGATGACTAATGCCCCCAAGAGTTCATTCTTTTGTGGCAGGATACCGAAGAAAAGAGCATTTAAAATTAAGGCCCATATGGGGTCGGTATAGGAAAAGAAGGATACGGTTGAAATCGGCATGAGTTCGCCTGCCCTTGCCAGTGCGAATAAACCGATTAGTCCGATGATGCCGACGAGGATGATGCCTTCAATATCCGTTCCAGAGGGTCGCTGCCATACAAAGGGCATCACAAAACTAACAATCAGAAATACCCATAAAGCGGTGTGAAACAAGCTGGTGAGCGGATGATCTTCTCGGAGAATGCGCGACAGCAGCAGATGCAAACTGATGGCGAGGCCAGAAGCTAAAGTCAGCAACGCGACAGGACTGAGGATATTGCGGTCGGGTCTATAAATAACCATCATCGCCCCAAAACCGACGAGGCCAGCTATCCAACGAATGCCTCCGACGCGTTCGTGCAAGATGAGGGTCGAGAGCGCCAGCATCATTAGCGGCGATAACCAGTAGACTGCCAGAGCATCGTGGGTTGGGAAATGCGCCGCAGAGGCTAAGATGAAGCCCACTGGCATCACGACCATCGTCAGCGAGCGTAGGATATGCAGCCCCAGTCGTTTAGTGGCGACTAATTTACGTCGGTAACGTGGGCCAAACACCGTAATCATGAACAGCAGATGGACGGCGTAACGTCCCCAAACCAACTGAATTTGTGAGATACCCCGAACGAAGTGGGCTGCAACCAACTCGGCGGCGGCGAAGCAGATTGCCGAGAGAATCATGTAGAAGATGGCGCGCATCGAAACACGTTGCAAAGCCGAGGGAACATGTAAAGCGAGATGCATGTTCATTACTGCCTTTCATTGGCAGCCCTGAGTTTTGGGAACAGGATCGGAATGCTCAAGGGTTGCAATCTATAGAGATAATATTTTGCAACTAATGTAATAGAAGTCGCCTAACAAGCGCATAAATTTACTATTACATTTTTGTAATTGAGGGGGGATAGCTGTTAGTCGATAGTCTTTAATCAATAGCCGAATACAAAGGCGGTTGGCGATTAGTGATTCAAAAACTGCGAATACTGCAAATACCAGAATGGGTTCGACGGCGGATTTGAGGGAGTGATTTGCCGAAAGTGCGGAAGATGCGGCAGTTTCTTCAGATTCAGAAGTGAAGTTTAGAGTTTACACATGGGGTTTACCAGCGGCAAACCCGTACAAATCTCCATGCACGATTGTCGGAAATGTCGTCACAGTCGGTAAAGTCATCAGCGCATACCGTGTGCGGCTGGCAAATCTGGCAGCAATTTCGGCAATGGCAAAAGCCCATTTTGTGCTGAATTTGCCACAGGATAAACCCCACAAGGGGACTATAGCCCTGCGGCAAGAAGAATAAAGCTGCCCAAAGGCGACTCCAAATGCAGCGTATATCGGTGATGTTAAGATGCGTGGAGTGCAGGGATTTGCCAGCGGCAAACCCGTACATCAATCCTTATAGACAGTGTATTCGATAGTAGTGTGAAACGGGTTACTATTTGGAAGAACATTTTGTAACTCTTTGAGGGTGTTGGCGCTAACGGTTTTGAGGGAGCAGGATTGTTAAACGGGTTGGAGTGTGGTTGGAAAAGGGTTTGTCGGGTTAACCGAAAGTAAACCTAAGCAATAATAAGTGGCAAGAGGCAAGCTACAAGTCAAGAAAAGACAAATGCAAGTTTAACCACAAAGACACAAAGAACATAGAGATCAAGGCGGAGAGCGATACTGATAGGGTAATAAATATTGGTTGGTTTGTACCGCATGAGGCTAAAGCCGTCATGCTAACCACCGGACAAGTCTGCTAAAGCGACTTCAAAATTGATGCGAGAGAGGTTTAAAGTGACAATTCTAAGAAATTGTAGATTGCAACTATTTAGCGTGGGCTTTTTATTTGTACTGTTGTCTCCCTTTTCTCAAAATCGCCCATCTCTGCTGGCGCAGGCCGAATTCAAGTCCATCATTGATGACAAAGGTATTGAGATGATACTTATTCCCGCCGCTGAATTCCAAGCAGGTACAACATTAGATAAAGCTCTAAACTATTGCAAAACTTTATATCAGAATGGTGCTGACACTTGTAGCAGGGAATTATTTGATGAATTCGATTGGGTTAACGAACCGAGTTTAGTAACGCTAAACACATACTATATTGACAAATACGAAGTGGCTGTTGATAGCTATCTAGAGTGTGTTAAGGCAGATGTTTGTGATCTTCAACCCGTTATACAGCCATATTATGAATTGTTATATAACCTTAACATTCCAACCGATTTGCCAGTATCCGGCATTATTTATTATGATGCGGCGGTTTATTGTGCGTGGCGTGGAGCTAGATTGCCAACTGAGTCTGAATGGGAATATGCTGCCGCTGGATCGGAAAATCACTCATTTTCGTGGGGAAATGATATAAATAAAATACCCGCTAACTACTGTGATAAAAGTTGTCATAGCGCTACCAATCCAACATCAAATGATGGTTTCTCAGAATTAGCACCTGTGACCGCTTATGAAGAGGGAAAGAGTTGGGCTGGAGTTTATAATCTGTCTGGGAATGTCGCTGAATGGACGTCGACGAGGCTATTAACTGGATACGGAGTGGGTGATGATATACGAATGGTAAAAGGGGGTGGTTACACCTCAAGAATACACGAATTGGTGGTTTGGATGAGAATACCTACAGGTGCATCTCTTGTTGGGAACAATGGGTTTAGATGCGCCAAGAAGGTTTTGACGAACTAATTCGGTACACGCTATTTTTCTCCTGTGCATTGGAGCAGTAGACTCCTTTCATTCATTTCAGTTTGGGGCGTAGGGAAAGAAAAATCAGGGCGAAAACAGATTAAGCATGATAATCATATATATGAGAGAGATATGACAGACCAAAATAGACTTGAGAAATTTGAGTGTAAGCCTAAATTGCAATCTAAAATCTTGGGGTTTGGTATTATCATCCTCTTTACAGGAAGTTTAGGATTAATAACTATATTCAGTTATTTTATGCCTGACGCTATGGGATTAGATATTAGACCATCACTCCCATTTTG
>JBBQLX010000224.1:0-5557 GCA_038328375.1 Aggregatilineales bacterium
GGATTATCCAAAAAGCGTCGAAAGCGCTTTACGCTGCTCAACTTCTTGGCGCGTGAAGGCATTTTCCGGGCAATATGATCCAGTTGTACACTCCGTGCCAAGAACAATCCCCGCATCATGAACAACAGATTGGCGAGGCGCGTGTCGCAGCTATCCGGTAAGGTTTGCAGGATGAAGCTGTGAAGGCTACTATACAGTTGAGGAAGGCCGCTGGATGGCATGGCTATTTCTCGCTTGGTTGTTTGTTGGTAACTTCGACCTTAGCGAGTTTTGCCACCTTTTCCAACCCCTTCCTCCTCGCTCTTTTGTTCAGTGTCCGGTAGCTAGAAAATATTTCACTTATTTGTGGACATGTTCGAATCTTGTCCTTCCCGCACAGCCGAGAAAAGCACTTTCGAGTGCTTTTTTCTTGCGTGTCGAAGTTCGAATCCTTTCCTCCTTTCAGCAAGAATAATTAAATCTTAAGTAATAAACAATTCTGTCTCATACTTATTAAAGACAATTCATCTCGCATGCATAAATGAGCTAACCCATTGTCCGGCTTTGATTATTGTCTTTATGAAGATGTTCAATTCCCAGTAGGGTCACCTAAGCCGACCTGAAATGAACATCCAGTCTCGTTAGGGCTGGATGTTTGCTTTCCAGCCTCACGCTTGTTCAAGCGTTTCACTTGCCTCTGACCACCGTTGCCTCCTGCTAACTGATGCAGGTAAACAAAAGGTGGTTTTAATACCAGTTTCCGTACTTTACCGCGATGATCAACCACAACTCTATCAACGACTTCTCTCAGGATTTCACGCTGTCGCTGTGGATCCTGTCTCCTATATCGCTCACCTATTTCGGAAATTACTTCTAGAGCTGCATCAAGGTTTGCGATAGTTTCCCTATTTTCCTGTTGAATTGACTTTAGTGCAAATGTGATACGGTCTTGTTCCTCCTGATATTCTTTAGCAAGTTTCTCAAATGTTTCGGCTCTCATTCCATAATCAGTAAATGCTCGCCAAAGATTGAGTTCCTTATCTTTTACACGCTCTAATGCTTGTTCAAGTGTCTTACGGTCAGATGTACGATCAAATGAGGAATGGTTTATATCAGAAACGTAAGCACGCCGAATTAGGGGAATCATTGCAGGACTGATTTGAATATTCTGTAAAAATCCTGCAATTTGATCGTTAATGGCATGGCACGGAAAGTTAATTTGACTTCCCGGAACAGAATAATATGAAACACCTACTTGCGTGCGTTTAGTATTTGGTCTTGAACAAGTCATCTTGATAAATTCGTGTCGCGACATTTGAAGGAAAAGGAGCCCCTGTAGAAGATAAAAGTTTTTCTTCTTAGGCGCAGGTTTACGATTTCGCCGTGCGAGTATTGCTAAGCCTAATTCGAATTCTTCTGTAGAAACGACAGGTTCCCAGATTCCCCTCAAGGTTTTTGGCAGAATATTGGCCCATTCATTCTGGACGACTATCCAACCTGCATAAAACCATTTATGGAATACGCGCGATACGGCTTGCTTGTTTGGAACACGTTTTCCACTTTTATTCACACGTACAAACGGGCGACCATCTTGCATCCGGTAACCACGAGCAAACAACGCCTCGCAAATATCTTCGAGCGTTGGACCGTCTTGGAGCAACAAATCCCAAGCATAGCGCCACACCTGTGCCTGTTCAGGATCAATCTCTACCCAGCGCTTATATTTTGCGCGTTGAAGCCGTTCTTCTCGATCAAGCTCACCAATTCTAATTTCTTTGTTCAAGTACCCATCGGGTGCTTGCCAAGGCCATTCTCCCTTGAGAAGTTTGGATAGCATTCCTCCAGTGGTTCTTTTACCTAATATTGCGGACTCGCGCTTTGCCATTCAAAATAGAATGTTCATATAGAGACGGTCATCAGGATCAGCAGGATTCAGATCAGGATGTGACGCAAAACGTACATTGATTCCGAACCGGGTCATTTCATCAATAGCACGTAAAGCTTCTACATCATCCCGCCCAAAACGATCGGGGTGGCCGTAAAGACATGTGAAAATTTTCCTTGTCGGGCATCGTTCAATAAACGCTGATAGTTTTTTCGGTCAGCGGATGTACCTGTGAAATTATCAATGTACTCGTCAATACATGGTATTTCGTGGTAAGCAATTAGACGCTGCTGAATATCACGACGTTGGGCAGCTTGTGAACGTTCTGGCGCTTGGACTTCTTCGTCGCTTGTACGAAGATAAGTGACAAACCCCGATTGCGACTGGATACGTTTGATCTTGTGTGCCATAGATAGTGATTATCGAGTATTTTTGTTGGATGTACTACTTTACATCTTCTTGCGTTCTCGTAGTTTTTCTAAATTTTCACCTGAATTATCTTTAGCCACTATAATGGGGCTGAGTCATGTTCGATATACTGATCCATAGTGACTTTGTTGTGCAATGGTGTTTCCTTATAGGTCAGGAGTTTGGCAACACGAAGAATGCGAGTAAGGAGTTGCTCGGGTGATGTATCGTCATTCATGTTATTTTCTATGCTCCAATAACATTTGTCGGATATTATCGATTTCATCTGTCAGTCCAAGTCGGTATTTCCAGACATTGAAGGTTTGTTGAGTGATGCCAATAGCCTGATATGCCCCTTTTTCTGTGCCGTATTGTCAAAAGGCTTCTAGCATGAGTTGTTCAATATTTCTGCCCTGATCCCGTTCGATGAGCTGCATCAAGAGCGTCTTTAATGGTCGTTTTTTCATGTCAACCTCTATAAAACTGATTAAATACCCATAAATCTAATATAACACCTAATTTCCTGATCCGCCACAATGATTATTAGATTGTTGGGTAAAATATCCAATTTACTACCACAATGTCATTGTGGCAGATACAATTTTGATAATTAAGCATGGAGTGATAATGATGGCCGACGAAGGTAAAAAACGCTTAGGCGAACGAATTCGAAAAGCTCGCCGGGATGCAAACATGACACAAGGGGAATTGTCAGAGCGACTCGGAATCAGTCAGGGTGTCATCTCAAATGTAGAAACCGGTGTTTCCACAATCGACGCACCTGATTTGCCACGGTGGGCCGAAATTCTCAATAAACCCATAATGTATTTTTTCGTTGAAGAGGATGTTGATCCGCATGAGCGAGCCTTGGCGATTCTCAACATGTTTCCGGATGATCGCCTTGAATTCGTCCTTCAGATGCTTGAAAACATGGCGCTTACAATGCATGAACGCAATGATAATTCAAGCTGATGAAAGTTATTCAACAGGTATGGGTTGTTCCTTAATATTTATTAGGTTTTATTGAAAGTGGAGGATTCAAGTTCATCGCAGGTCATAGCGCTAGGATCACTTGCAAAAATCTCATTCAATTCAACCTCCCAAAGCTGAATGAGTTGGAGCAGAACATCCTCTGGCATCTGTTCTAACAATTCAGCAATACGCGCTAGAACCTCTCGTCGACGAGAATAGTCATCCATTGTTCATCGCTTTGCTTCACTATAATCACCTATAAATAGCCTCAATTGAATATTATGTTCTTTTTATTGTGACAACATCTCTCAAAAGAGGTATTCAATTGAGCATCAAGGGGTATTTCTTTTAATCCAGCAAAGAACGTGAGCGAGCCTTGGCAATGGCATCGGTGCGATTCTGAGCACCTAACTTACTCAGGATATGTTTGACATGCGTTTTGACTGTACCTTCAGTAATGACGAGCTTGTCGGCTATATCTTTATCGGACGCGCCTTGTGCGATATGGGATAAGATCTCTAACTCGCGTGGACTAAGCCGCTCATATAAGTTAGCCTCTTCCATCGTCGTTCCCATTTCATAACGGGATTCAACTTCAAATGCACACAATAAGTCGCTTAGAGACTGTCTAAAAAGGTCAGTGAGCGAGGCGGCGGAGCATAAGATGGGTGATGGCAGCATAGATAAAAGCCTCACGAACTCGAGGTAAGGCTTCGTAGTCCTGACTCAAACGGCGATAGCCGGCTAACCAGGCAAATGTGCGTTCCACAACCCAAAGACGGGGCAAGACCTGAAAACCTTTGACATCGTCACTGGGTTTGATGATCACCAAGGCACAAAATAAATAAGTCAGAACCCATTCGACCAATTTCCCGGCATAACCGCCATCCGCCCAAATCAGTTGTAAAGTGCTAAAGTCAGGGAGTAAACGGCATAACACCAGCAGTGCGCCAACCCGATCTTGGAGATTGCCAGGGTGAACAATCACACGGAGGAGTAATCCCATGGTATCTACGACGATGTGCCGCTTCCGTCCATTGATTTTCTTGCCCGCGTCAGAGCCCCGTGGCTCCCTTTTTGCGTCGTCTTGACTGTCTGACTGTCGATGATGGCAGCACTCGGTTGGGCTTCTCGTCCGGTTTGCAACCGGACTTGCTCGCGCAGTTGGTCATTGAGAGCTAGCCATAGTCCCGCCGCTTCCCATTGCCGAAAATAGCCATACACCAATTGCCATTTAGGAAAATCATGCGGCAGCGAACGCCAACTACATCCCGTCCGCAGAATATAGAAGATCGCGTTGACGATCTCGCGTGGATCTGTTTTGCGTGGGCATCCTCCCGGCTTGGCTGCCGGAATATACCCCTCGATTATTGTCCATTGTTTATCTGTCAATTCACAGCGGTCAGACCACTAGCCATTACTTGCAAAAATCACTGTAGATAATTTCAAGTACAATTCCCTTGCATTCTCTCACAATTTGGGGGACAAACGCCTCAAGTGTTGGTCCGATTACTGGAGTAAGCGAGTAACCCACCGACTCTGCTAAAAATTACCAACAAATGAAAAAACAGTGTTCATCGATTCACAACGGCTGTTGGTAAATCAAATGAAAAGGTGACTTGTAAAGGTGCTGATTGAACCCACATCTTGCCGTGATGGAGTTCAATGAGTTGCTTGGAAATTGCCAAGCCCAATCCACTGCCTCCTGTATCATGTTCGCGCGATTCAGACGCTCGCCAGAAGGGAAGAAACACATGTTTCACCTCATCTGCTGTGAGATGGCTTCCCGTATTTTTGACAGAAAGAACCATTCGATCCTTGTCTTGCCCAACAGTAATCGAAATCTCACCGTCTGGAGGTGTGTGACGTAGCGCATTGGTCAGCAAGTTACCAAGCACCTGTTGCAGCCGTTGCGCATCAGCTTGAATGGGCACATTCAGCGCAGAAGTTGAGAAAATGAGTTGAACATTGGCATCCAGTGCCAATGGGCGAAACCGTTCAACCATGTCACCAGCTAAATCATTTAATATTACAGACGTCGTATTAAGTGGGAGATGTTTGGCCTCGGCCAGTGTGAGTACCCGCAAATCATCGACCAACCGACCGAGATAAAGTGTCTGGTCATGAGCTACAGCCAAATGTTCTTGATCGAGTGCGAAAACACCGTCTCGCATCGCTTCCAAATGTCCGCGCAACACACTGACCGGGGTACGTAACTCATGGGCAATATCCGCAGCCATGCGCTGCCGTAAAGCTTCGGCTTCCGCGATTTGAAAGGACATCTCGTTGAAAGCTTGCGCTAACGCTTTGGTT
>JBBQLX010000225.1:0-5302 GCA_038328375.1 Aggregatilineales bacterium
GGCGAACACATCGGACGTTACAGCCACGTTGCACCCAAGTTGGTGGATGCCGGGTATGCGGTTTATGGCCTCGACCATCACGCACACGGCAAAAGTGATGGTGATCCGCGTACTTACTTCGACAGCTTTGACCAACCTATCAACGACCTCAAACAGTACGTCGATAGTATAAAAGCCGCGCAGCCCGCTAAGAAAATCTTCATGTACGGGCATAGCCTCGGCTCATTAATTACATTGGTGTTTGCGTTGAAGTACCAAAAAGAGTTGGCAGGTTTGGTCATATCCGGCTCAACTTTAGCTGTCGAAGCAGCGCAGCCCGCCATCATGGTGACATTAGGCGGTATTCTCGACAAAATTGCACCTAAGTTCGCTGTCACGCCACCTGTGCCATCCACCACCCTGTCGCGGGATGAAGCTGTCAGCCGCGCCTATGACACCGATCCATTAGTCGAACATGGCAACGTCCGTGCGCGGATGGGTTACCAGATTGTGATCAACAGCCGCTATGTCAAATCCCACTCGAGCGAACTTAAACTGCCTATCTTCATCTTTCACGGGGCAGACGACAAACTGACTCCACCTCCCGGCAGCCAAATTCTATATGATGGCGCGGGTTCAACCGATAAGACTCTCAAGTTTTATGACGGTTTGCGCCATGAAACCCACAACGAGCCGGAGCAGGGAATGGTCATCGACAACATTATCCAGTGGCTCAATGCCCATTAAACGCCGCCGACTTGTCTATTTAATTGCCATCGCTGTGCTGTTTGCGTTTGGCTTACCCAGTCGGCTCATCCCACAATATCTCCCTGATTTCTACGTCAATTACGTTGGGGATGGTTTGTGGGCGATGGCGATCTTCTTTATGTTAGGCGTGGTCTTCCCATCCGCATCCACCCGCCGCTTGCTGATGGTCGCCCTCGCTATCACCTACACCATCGAAATCAGTGAACTCTACCAAGCCGATTGGATTAACCAGCTCCGCAATATCAAGCTCATCGGCCTCATCCTCGGCTTCACCTTCCAATGGAGCGACATTGTAATGTACACCATCGGTATCACCGTTGGCGCACTGATTGAGCATTTTGTCTTATTGCCCCGTCAACCTCAAAAATGATTGTTCGGACACCTTAACTTCTCTGGCTTCATACAGAATTTTCGTGCTATAATAAGAACAAATGAGCGCAAAGGATTTTGCATGAGCCAAACCTACGACCAAATTTATCAGGGCTTTTTCAACGCGTCCCCACCCGAAAAAGTTGAATATCACGAGTCGAACACCACTATTATGCGGGAGGCCAGAGGCTTTATCGAAGGTTTTGACTTAACCATGCAAACTCAGGTTGGCTGTCCCAGCGGCTGTTTGTTCTGTTATGTGCCTTCCGGTCGGATGCTCACGCCCGAAAGTTTGCGCGGCGAAAAATGGGGATTTGAAGTCCGTCCCAAGCGGGATGTTATCAAGAAATTCATCGTTCATCTGCGTAGAGGTGATTTAGCCGATAAAACCATTTATTGGAGCGGCGTGACCGATCCGTATGCCACCCGTCCCGCTGAAACCCATGCCATCTGGGAAGCACTCAATCAAGCGCCTGCTGATTTGCGACCGCGTCGGATTGCAGTCCAAACCCGCTACCGTCCGGATCGTGATGCTGAAGCGATTGCCGCTTATATCCAATCAACCCACAGTGCAGACGATGGCCCGCCAGTTGTGGTCAGTTACAGCATTGGCACAGATCGTGAAGACCTTATTCGTGCGTGGGAACGGGCGACTCCGTCTTATAAGCAGCGCATGACCGCCATCAAAACCTTGCGTCAATCAGGTGTTTGGGTCGTTCCAACGCTTAGCCCTTTTGGCTTATGGAATGACCTTCAAGGAACACTCGAGCAATTTAAGGTTTGGGAAATCCCTTATCTCACCACCTTGTTCTTCAAAAAAGCCACCGACTCGGCCAACACCCCCTCGCAGTTTATCCAGTATTTGGAGCGCGAATATCCCATGCTGCTGGATCCGCAATGGCAAAAACAGCAATTAATTGCCATGAATGACATCTATCCCAACAGCGTTTTGCTGTATAAAGCGGGCTTTGCCTCCCTCACCGCACCTCATAAAGCACTCGAAAAGGCATGGGGATAATGATTTATTGGCAAAGTTGGCGGCAGACATCCCCTTGTCAAAATTGCCAACTTCGCCATAATGCCTTCGTCATTTTTTATTAAAGGTCTTTGAAAATGCCGGATACCCAAATGCTCGACTTTGACTCACTCTGGAATTATAACGATCCTGCCGCCACCGAACAGCAGTTTCGCCAATTGTTGCCTGCCGCCGAACTCTCAAATGACAAGTCCTATCTCGCCCAACTGCTCACCCAAATCGCACGGGCGCGGGGCTTACAGCGCCTATTTGAAGATGCCCATCAAACGCTCGATGTCGTATCCAAACTCCTAACCGATGACCTTCAAACGGCTCGTGTTCGTTACCTGCTGGAACGCGGACGTGTGTTTAATTCATCAGGCAAACCGAATCAAGCGCGTCCCATGTTTTTGGAGGTATGGGAACTCGCACAAGTCGTACATGAAGATTTTTACGCCGTCGATGCCGCCCACATGCTAGCCATTGCCTCACCCTCCGATGAGCAAATGGCTTGGAATCTCAAAGCGGTTGCTTTAGCCGAATCCAGCCCGCAGCCCCGCGCCCAGAAATGGCTCGGTTCCCTTTATAACAACATCGGCTGGACGTACCACGATCAGAAGCAATATAACGAAGCGCTCTCCATCTTTGAAAAGGCACTTAAATTTCGAGAGGAACAAGGCGAACCCTCAAGTATTCGCATCGCAAAATGGTGTGTCGCACGAACCTTGCGTTCATTAGGCCGCACCCAAGAAGCACTTGATAGTCAGCTTACCCTCCTCGCCGAGCATCACGCCGCCGGAACCAGTGATGGTTACGTTAGTGAAGAAATTGGCGAATGCCTGTTGCAATTAAGCCGCACCGATGAGTCGCGCCCTTACTTCGCTCAGGCTTACGCCGAACTCTCCAAAGATGCTTGGCTGGTTGTCAATGAATCCACCCGTTTAGCCCGACTCAAATCACTTTCATAAAGTGGCAATAAACGGATATTTTTCTATTCCTATTTCCATATATGATGGACATGTTCAAGAGGTTAAGACATCGAACTGATATGCTCATCACATCAAAAAGTGGAGCTTCTAACCAACAGCCATACAGTGAGAACTGCCGAAGGATTTGGACTTTCGGTTTAAATAAATGTAAGGGGATAGTGTGACCAAACAACGAGCATGGATTGGCTTTTGGATTCTGGCTCTCATATGGGGATCGTCTTTTCTTTTTATACGCATCAGTGTTGAACAATTAACCACCTTTCAAGTGGTATTCATTCGCACGCTGATTGCCGCTATCGGCTTAAACATCGTTGCCTATATGCGTGGCAAACGCCTCCCAACCGATTGGAAAGGCATCCGTGATTTGCTAATACTGGGCATCGTCAATACGGTGTTCCCTTTCGTCCTCATCACATGGGGCGAGAAAAGTATCGAGAGTAGTTTAGCCGCTATCTTGCAGGGAACGGCTGCCTTATTCACAATGGTCGTTGCTCATTTTGTGTTTGTGGATGAACGCATGACACCGCGCAAGATTATTGGTCTGGTCATCGGCTTTATCGGCGTGATCATTCTTGCCAGCCGCAGCACCGAGGGCGAAGTCATCCCAACCGATGCCACGCTTCATCTATTAGGCCAACTCGCGATTGTCGCCGCGTCATTTTGCTATGCGTTGGGTGGCACTTATAGTCGTACAGCCATCCAAAACCGTCTTGAGCCGATTATTGCCGCTGCCGGAGCAATGACCGTCACTGCGATTATCTCTGGCATACTGACCTTCGTCGCACCCCTTCTTGGTGGGCCAGCCCCAACCCCACTCGCTGATCTAACACCGCGTGTTCTCGGTGCGATTTTAGCCTTAGGTCTGGTCAACACCTTTATTGCCTATATCATTTTCTACGCGCTGATCCCGGCACTCGGTGCGGCTCGTACCTCAATGGTAACTTATGTCATTCCTGCCGTTGGATTAATTTTAGGTGCAATCTTCCTCGGTGAAGCGGTGGACATCCGCTTGTTGATTGGCGCGGCCTTAATCATGGGCAGCATCGCCATCGTTAATCTGAAGTTTAGCAGCTTATTCCGCCGCACATCCGCAATCCAACCACAGGTGGCACAAGATGGCAGTTGAACCAACGTTACGAGTGATGACTCCCGACGAAGCGCCCGCTGTACTAACCATGACGCACAAAGTTGGCTGGAATCATCCACTGGAGCAAATCCGCCAGAATATTATATGGGGTGGACAAGGCAGCTTTTGCCTCGCTTTCGATGAGCAAATTGTCGGGACGGCGATTGCGCTCAAATACAGTGAACGCTTAGCATGGATCGGCGTGGTGGTGAGCGATCCCGATTATCAACGGCGTGGTTTTGCCCGCCGCTTGATGGATCATGTCATGGAATATTTGAGTGGTGTGGAAAGCATCATGCTCGATGCCTCTGTGCAAGGTTTTCCGATTTACGACAAGATGGGCTTTCAATCGCTGTATAAAGTGACCCCTTATGTGGGTACACCAAAGCACTTCGAGTTGACCCACGTAATCCGCCCCATGACAGCCGAAGATCTCTCAACCGTCATCGATATGGATTGTCATATTATGGGTGTGCCACGTCCGCAGGTTATCCAGTGGCTGTTTGAAACGGGCAAGGGCTACATCGCCACCGCTGCGGGCAATATTACCGGCTATACCTTTACCCGAATTCATTTGGATACGCTGCGAATGGTTGCCTGGAATTCTATAGATGCCGCTTCTGCTGAAGCGCTTCTTCAACTTGGTAATACACTGGCGCTTGATGCAGGTCTCTTACTACGCACCAGCGTCCCCGAACCGAACACGATTGCGCGGGAAATGGTCGAGCGCAACCATATGACCATCGAGCGTCATGTCACACGCATGGTCTACGGCAAGCAGCCACCCGGTCACATGGGCGATCAATACGGCATCATCGCCTTCATGACTGGTTAACAGATAATCAAATTGGAATAGCATAAGGAATCAAACGAGGCACGCATAGTGCCTTTTCATTTAAGTTCAGGTTATAAGAAAAGGGGTGGTTGGGGGAAACAAAAAGAGGAAAGGGAGAGTGAAGGGGGTTGGCAGCGGCATACTCTCCCACCACGTTACCATGGCAGTACCATCTGCGCTTGTGAGCTTAACGACCGGGTTCGGAATGGGACCGGGTGTAC
>JBBQLX010000226.1:0-5272 GCA_038328375.1 Aggregatilineales bacterium
GCTTCGCGCTACTCTCCCTTTACCTCAACTTTCTTCCGAGCAGGCTGCTCTTTTGGTGCTCAAACATCTCGATAACCGTACTCGTTCCCGTTCCTCTCGCCTCAAACGCCGTTTTAAACCTTGAATGTGACTTTGTCGAGAATGCGGATTCGTTCGAGTTTTATAACCTAAAACCCTTTAAGTATTTAGATTGCTCTAGGCGTTTAGATAAGATTCTCCATACCTCGTGTTAATTTACTGGTTCATCAGGTCAGATACATCCCAAATGCGGATTGTGCCGTCATCCATGCCGAGGGCAAGTAATTTGTCGTCGGGGGAGAGGCTGATAGTTTTTGTTGAAAGTATCTTCAGTGAGCCAACTTTTGAAAGGTCATTTGCCTTGTAGATGTTGATTGTTTTGTACATTGCAACCAGCAATTTTTGATTATCGTATGACCATTTCAAGGCGGTTAAATCATCTGACTCATCAGACAGGTTAATCACTTGGTTCTGTGCCGGATCGGCAACTTGGAAAACATGAATAGTATTGAATTCACCATTCATACCTGCTGTTGCGAATTCTGCCGCAAACTCTTGGCTGTTCGGACTCCATGAAAAATTAGTGATGGCTGTGCCATAAGTCGTATAGTCGGAAATCCGTTTACTGGTTTTAACCTCCCAAATTTCGATAGTTTCGCTCATTTCATCATCATTTGAACTAACTGTCGCGATCATGCTGTCGTCCGGACTCCAATAGATTTGACGCACATTTTCTACAGGGATACCAGAAGTTACTGTTTGGGTCTTAATACCCCATATCTGGAGTTCTTTTTTGTCGGGTGGTGTGCAAGCGGCTTCGCTCAAATCGCTGTTGAAGTCAAACCAGCAATTTGTTTCAATGTGCGTTAGAGCATCAATGTGTTCACCAGTTTTAGCATCGTATAGATCAACATAGTTGGCAACTCTTCCTTGATAGTCGCCTGCTTGTGTTATCGACCAAAATGCCACATTATTCTGCCATACTATGTCTGTTTGCCGTGGACCATATGTGCCTATTTGTCTATAGAGGGTCTTTAGAGGCTCTGCGACAGATTTGGCTGACTTCGGTAATTCCCAGATCAACTGCTGAGTTTGATTTTGGATCGAAACAATAGCTTTAGTGTCTGGACTCCAGACTAATTTCCCTGCTGCATTTGTAAAAAGGGTCAAGGTATTCGTGAGCTTTTTAGTGCTGGCATCATATCTTACAAGTGTTCCGTCACCAGCGAGTGCTACGACAATGTCCTTGTTAGGCTGCCATTCAACATCGATAAAAAACGCGGAATATCCAGTTTTATCTGTTGCTTCTGCTGTTAATGAGTTATGGATTTCAAACCATGTCTCGTTTGACTCAAATCCACTCCCACCAAAGAGTGCAAACTTTGATGCATTTGAACTCCAAGCTATTCGACCAAGTTCTTGAGAATAGACTAACTTATAGGTTTTTGCGTCCCAGATACATTCGCCCCAAAAATCCGTAAACTTTCCTGTATCATTGCAACTAGACGCAAGTAACGAGCCATCTGTGTTCCAACTGACTTTCCCACCCGCAGAAAATTGATTTATCGCATCGGCTATTTTCAAAGTTCTAGCATCAATGATTTTTACTTCGTTATCGCTGATTGCGATTTTTGATCCATCAGGACTCCAAGCGACATAGCTGCCTTTTGCGGATAATTTCGTTATTAGTTTTCCATTGTCCGCATCCCAAATACGCGCAAAATCATTTTCAGCTCCACTTACCAATCGTTGACTATTTGGTTCCCAAGTAATTTGTACGGGAGACCATTCATTGTCTGTCCACGATTGACTCCAAATCCGTTTTTGGTCGGTTGTATCTTTAGAGATTTGCCAAACTTGGAGTGTTTTGTTGGCATCGGCGTTCACAATTGCAATCTTCCCACCGGAAGAGTCCCATGCGATTTGAGATGCACCATCGATGTCTAAATGTCCACTTGATGTCAAATTCTCATCGTAAAACCACACGCCTGTCGCAGTACCTATAGCCAACACTTTGCCATCTGGTCTCCAAGCGAGGCCGGTTGCTATGCCACGACCAATGCGGGCGATTTCGCGGTTGGGTTCGGCATGGACAACTTGAGTGGTGAGTACAACCAATATGATGACAAGAATGAGATGGGCTTTGACCTTTTTCATCGGTCTACCTTTGAGTGAAATAAAAAATCGGAGCAACACTGTACTCCGATTATAGGCAAAGGGCAGCGCCTTAACCCGACGCTTGCCCGTTGATGAGTTGACTCTTTAGTGTCCGTTATCGCATGGGCCGACCAGCTTGCCCTCGTCCGGTGCAATCCAACCGGAACCGACGAATCCCATGTTGACGTTGAACCAGCCGTCTGCGTTGAACTGAATGAAGGGTAGGGAATAGCGGTCATTGAGGGCGCTAATAATCTTTGAGTCGCGTCGGGGTTCCGCGTAAATATCAATGATGCGCCCGACAGATGGCTGCACACTGCATACTGTTGGTGGGATTAAAGCTGCACAATCACCTTCAGTTGTCACACGGTTGGCATTGACCCATCCCACAAACTGCTGATTTCCAACGGTGAAATTGACGGCATACCGTAACGCTCGATAATCGAAGGCTGGCAACCCCCCATGAGGAATGAGCGTGGCGATGATGGGCGGATCACCTTCAGGCACACTGAATATTGGTACGTCATCCCCACCACCTGTGATTACGCATGGGGCTACGCCGGATGGAGTAAGCCCAATAAACCCGACTCGTGGTAGGGGTGAAGGTGCAGCCGTGGGCGGCACAATACCACTCTGGGTGCAGCTATCGGGTGTACAAATACAGGGTTGTTGCAAATCGACAACGGTACTGGAAATCCAACCGCCGTTGACGATGGTTCCCAATGCCACGATTTGATACCAACCCGCGCCGGTCAAGCGACTTGCCATCACCCAGTTATTGGCAAGCATGACACCGATCACCGGGAAGTTGGTTCCGGGGCCGCTGCGGATGTTGGCCGCTTCAACCGAAGGCACAATTGAACAGATAGCGGCAGGAACGGGCTGCGACAGATTATAGACAGGCTTAGCTGTTGCCTTTGGCGGGGCAGTCGTTCTGGTTGGCGTTGGTGAAAGGGTGGTCGTTGCCTTGGGTGTTGCGGTTGATACTTTGATAGTAGGCAAAGATGTTGGAAAGGGGGTTGCAGTCGGATCGACAGTCGTTAGGTTACAGGCAAGTGGCAGCAAAAATGCGAGGCCGATGATTAGCCTCTGCCACAGGCGAAGTTGTGCGATCATGAAATGATGACTCCAAATTTCGGATAGAATGATTTCAGTATTACAAAATACATAACGAATAGCAATACGCACTGCGTCCTAGGTCAATCTCCGCCTAATGGCCTATGTCATCCAAAGAAAATTTCTATAGAGTGTTCAATGTAAGCAGCTAGCGATTCATAGATGCTATTTTTTGTGCATGTTGTACGAACTTTGAAACGCGATTTTGTGCGTTACAAACGGAAGTTAATGATTAGCTACTCATTTTCGTAAATATTCGCAATTCTTAAACAACGATTCGTCTATTGTTAACTGTATTTAATCTGCTCTTCACAACTTCCTTATATAAAGTAAGGCGATTGTGCGATTTGGAATTATCGTTAATTCTGCTTTGCACAATATTTAGCCTGTTTAAAAGTTGTTGACTCTGTGCTTTAAGGTTCGTATACTGATCGTAGAAAAATGAAACAGACACAGAGAAAAAAATAACTTTATTTAATAAATTTCTTTCCCTCTGTGTCAGCAAACTCAACGCCTCGTGTGAACGGGGCGTTTTTTATTTCATCTCCCTCGACTACAATACTCTGAACTTGATCTTCCCCACATCAGCGGAGATTTACCCATGACAAAAATAACAAAAGCCTATGGTCTGTGGCCCAGTCCGATTACAGCCCATTCACTGGCAGAATCACTTACATTAACGGATGTCCAATGGGATACGGCATTGGATACCTTGGTGTGGCATGAGCGGCGAGGAGCAAAAGGTGTCCTCGTGGCACAGGCAGGTGAACAAGCTCCCCGTGACTTGACCGATGACCAATCGGTACGGGCGCGAGTGGGTTATGGCGGTGGCGATTTTAGCGTCGCACAAGGTCATGTTTATTTCGCAGGCAATGGCGGAAGATTGTATAAACAAGGTCTGACGGCTGGCAGCGCCCGTCCGATCACACCTGCTTTTGGTGATGCGGCAGCACCTTGTGTTTCAGCCGATGGCAAATGGCTACTCTATGTCCACAGCTACGAAGACGTTGATACTTTGGCGTTGGTCGATACTGAAGGACAAAAATGGCCACGTAAATTTGTCGAAGGTACTGATTTCGTGATGCAACCCGCGTGGCATCCTGATGGTGAATATGTCGCCTATGTCGCGTGGGATCATCCACAAATGCCGTGGGATGGCGCGGAACTGCGTTTGGTGACGGTTGAATATGACCGTGACGGCATACCGTTTCCGGCGGATACGATCACGATTGCGGGCAGTGCCGAAATATCCGTGTTTCAGCCGGAGTTTTCACCAGACGGACGTTATCTAGCTTATGTGAGTGATGTCACAGGCTGGAATCAATTGTATATATATGACATCGCTGCCCAGAAGCATACCCAGATCACAACTGCTGAATCGGATCATGGTAAACCGGCATGGGTTCAAGGGATGCGGGTGTTTGGTTGGTGCTTTGACAGCCAGCACATCATCTTTACCTCCAATTTGGAAGGTTCATCCTATCTCAGTCTGCTGGACATTCACAAGCCGACAAAGGTCAGCCTGTGGGAAGGCTTAGGTGTCTATACGGATATGACACAAGTTGCGGTGTCGCCAGTTGATGATCGTGTTGCTGTGATTGCCTCATCAGCCAAAATTCCGCCGCGCATCGTCACTTATGCGCCTGATATTGGCGATGTGCCGCCTGTGATGGCGCTGCCCAACAGCGATCCACTGAGTATGCAAGTGATTGTTGGCGAGGACAAAAAACAAGTTGTCATTCACCGCCGTTCCAGCACCGAGAATATTCCCACCAGCGGGCTAGCATCAGCACAACCGATTTCATGGACAGGACATGATGGTGAGCTGGCCTACGGATTGTATTACGCGCCGACCAGCGACAAATATGAAGGTGTGGGTGTGCCACCGTTGATCGTTTATGTACATGGTGGGCCGACTTCGCAGGTGATGTCTCGTTACTATGGCGAGGTTCAACTGTTCGCCACCAAAGGCTATGCGGTG
>JBBQLX010000227.1:0-5206 GCA_038328375.1 Aggregatilineales bacterium
GTTAGCTCTTGGTTTTCATAAACCTGCGCTGGTGTTTAACTCAGCGCGATCTCACCCCATCGTTATTAAGCGTGACGCGACACATACCCATCATCATGGGCATACATGAGTTACACATCATCTTGGGGGAGGGGACAAAATTTTTGCTCATGTCGATTAAGGTAACACGCTTTTTGATGGATTGCAAGCTGTTGGTTCTATCGTTGTATTCAATTTGCATATTCCATCTTGCTTATTTTATTGATTTTCCATCTCAGTCAGAGCATCAACACCTTGGTCGAGTTGACCCGCCTTGCCTTGGAACTCCGCAAACAACTCATCGTTCACCTGCTCGGCTTTTACCTCTTTTGCCGTGTAACTCTTCTCTTCGCTCATCGTGGTGGCAACCGATTTGCGATCCCCTTCCATCTTATTGAACTTGCTCGCAAACTTCATAACACCCTTGAGTATTTTATTGTTTAAGCGATTGACACCTGATTTGACACTGCTAAGTTTGCTTGCGAACCAGCCGCTAACGCCACCTTCACGTTGGATGTCAGCGCGTGAAAGATCGACCTTCTTTTCGGTTTGAGTTGGGTTGGTCGGGGCTTCGGTTGAGGCCGAAGAAGTGGGCGGCTCATTGTCCTTTGCTAAGGCAGTATCGACCTGCTTCTTTAAGTCATCGAGTTTATCGGGATCGGACTCAGTGACCAAATTATCCATGTTTTCCTTAACTTCTTCAGCTTTCGTTTGAGTCTCCACCATGTTTTGTTGGATGCTCCCAACATCGTCTGCGGTCTTATTCGCTTTTGGAGCCAATTGCCCGACCAGCTCGTCTTGACTCCGCGCCTCGTTACTCTGTGCGCTTTGAATACCGGAATTAAGATTTGCAGCGGCACTAATGTCAACAGCCTGTTCCTTTACGAGTTGACCATCGGCTGATTGTGCCGTTGTGGGAAGTTGTTGCGCTGATGAGGCAGCCGCCTCTTTCTTAGTAGACTTGCCTATCTTAAACCTTGGTCTGTGCTTGATTGAATTCTTGATTTCAACAGCATCCTTACCAAAGCCGCCCCAGTCGTCTTTTGTTTTGCTGCCGTGTCCAATAAATCCGGTTGTCGCATTATCAGGCTTGACAGCGTCTTTACCGATTTCTTTACCAGTATTAGTGGCGACAGTAGTTCCCAAACCTTGTGTCGCCGCACCTAAACCAAAAGCCGCCAGTTTCGCTGCCGGATCAGCTGATGCTCCCGAACCGGCATGTCCGGCTGCACCCGCGAGTGCGCTGCCTGCCGACGTTACACCGCCTGCACCCAATGCGCCAAATATCGCCCCGAGTGCTGCGCCGATTCCTTCTACACCATCCGAGACCATTTGATGTTTGATAAAGGGCAGTTTCTCGGTTTTGCCGTCCTTCTCTGCTCTCCACAGTCGGTAGCCATTGAGCGCTACCAGTATCGATCTGAGCGCGAAGTGCAGCCCCGCTGTAATTGCCGTTGCGATAGACAACCCCAAAAACACCGGAGCGGCTGCGCCATGTGTTGCTGCTGTTACAATCGCAGCGATAAAGGAGCCAAAGCCTAACCAGATTGTGAATTCTTTCAAGACTTCGCTGATGCCAGCCATCCAGCGCATTGCTGTACCGAGAGGCGTATTCCCATAGCGCATCTTATCTACGAGTTTGCCTTCTTTATCCTTTTTGCCTTTACGGGTTCCAAATTGCTCCCAACCCGTAATTTCGCCAAGGTTCTTTTGGATGAGCGGATAACGCCAGATCAAACCCACAGGCCCCAGCACCGTCGTGAAAATACCTTGTACAACTTTGGACGTGACAATACCCGCTACACGGGAGTGGCTGTAACCCTCTCTCTGGAGTAGACGCTTCTGTATGAGGCTCGGGTTTTTATCGATGGGCTGAAGCACTTGTGATGGGTTTGGCCCCATGATTTCAACGAGTTCACTGACGTTCTCGGCATCTTGCTTAGCAGAAGCGTCGGATTTCGTACTGGAATTCGCATGCGATCCGGTGAGCTCGCTGCGTTGAATGTGTGCAACTTCACGTGCAATCAGTGCATTACCTTTTGATGTACCCGGGCGGTAAGCACCTTCTTTGAAGTAAATATTGTTATCAACCGTCGTTGCGTCGGCTTTTGCGTCACGGGCGATGTAGTCAGCACCGGCATCTGTATGGACGTTCACCTCGGACAAATTAGCGCCGAATATGGTCGCCATTGATCCTTCAAGTTGATCAGGTAATCGTTGAATCGATTTAGATGATTGTTTTTGTTTATCCAACATCTGCCCGACTGCTTGGTTACCAATCATTCTTTGAAGGTGAATGATTGTGGCGGGCGTGAGTCCGGTCTGTTGGAAGTCAGAAGTCACATTTAAATCAGGGCTATGGATTTGCTGGTGGCTTGATGATTCTGAATCGTTTTTATGAGAAGGAACGTGACGTGCAGCAGGAGGCGAGTGTATTTGCCGATTGCTGGTCTCTGCCATGATAACTACTCTTTACTGAATCACGTTATGCTGAAAGATTCAACGTAACTCTTCCCCATTTGTTAGAGAAAGATCTTTTACTTTTGGGAAGTACAAAAGTTTATAGCCAAAATTCGTGACTCAGTAATAATGGCCTATTGGTGAATTTATATGGCGGTGTGCTTAGATTAAAGCACGATTGAGGGGGACTGTCAATTAGTTTATGTCGACTTCCAAGCCAAAACAATACTTGGATGGGATTCATACTTGCTCCTTAATTTAACAGGGTGTTCGTAATAGTTTCCTTAATGTTGCCTGTTATCACCTGTTTATCAGGTTGTTTTGCCACGTAAAAATCTGATGTGAATAATGTAAAACTTGCTTAAAGTTCGTTGAATATATCCAATCAGACGTTGATTCGCCTCTTCGCACGGTGCTATACTAAATTGAAGTTGAATTGTCGACAATGAAAGCATCTACTTCTTGTCGCTATACTTTTACCCTTATTCTGGCTATTAAGCGAAATGCTAGACAGCCTAAAACGCCCATCCTAGGGCTTTTATTATGTGAACTCACAACCATACTCAAGGAGATATAATCATGGCTGAAGTTGCAAAGAAAGGTCTTGAAGGCATTGTCGTTGCCGAAAGCAAGACCAGTCTGGTAAATGGTGCAGAAGGTAAGCTGGTTTACGAAGGCTACTCGATTGAAGCATTGGCTGAAAATGCCATGTTTGAAGAAGTTGCTTTTCTGCTGTGGAATGGTCGCCTTCCCAATAAGGCTGAACTTGAAAATCTGCGTTCGACTATCGCCACTGAAGCTGTACTCCCCGCAGAATTGCTTGCCCAGTTGAAAAGCTATCCGGTCAAGGCTGACCCAATGGCGATGCTTCGTACCGCCGTTTCTGCCTCGGCAATGTTTGACAAGGACAGTGAAGACAACAGTGTCGAATCCAACCGTCGTAAGGCCATTCGTTTGACCGGTCAAATTACCACCATTTGCGCTGCTTGGGATCGTATCCGTAAAGGCAAAGACCCCATTGCCCCTCGCAAAGACTTGAACCTCTCACAGAACTTCATCTATATGCTCGATGGCAAAGAACCCGACAAAACTGCCAGTGAAGCCATCAACGTCTACTTGGTGTTGTTGGCTGAACATGGTATGAACGCCAGCACCTTCGCCAGCCGTGTTACCGTTGCTACTGGCTCGGATATGCACAGCGGCATCGTTAGTGGTATCGGCACACTCAAAGGCCCATCACACGGTGGTGCTAATGCCGAAGCCATGCACATGTTCCTTGAAATTGGTGAACCGGAAAATGTCGAAGCATGGTTCAAGACCAATATCAAAGAAGGTGATCGCCGCATCATGGGTATCGGTCACCGCATTTACAAAGCTCTTGACCCCCGCGCTGCCATCCTTGAGTCGAAGGCCAAGGCTTTGGCTGAAAGCTCCGGCAATGAGAAGTGGTTCCAGATCGCCAAGAAATTGGCTGACTCTGCCCGTGTCGATAGCTACTTCATCGAACGCAAGCTGTTCCCGAATGTCGATTACTACAGCGCAATCGTCCTGTACACCATCAACCTCGATGTCGATATGTTCACCCCCTTGTTTGCGATGTCTCGCGTCGTTGGTTGGTCAGCTCATATCATCGAGCAGTTCGCCAACAACCGCCTCATTCGCCCTGATGTCAACTATGTCGGCCCAATGGGCTTACAGTGGACTCCCGTTGACCAGCGCTAATCCCTGTTAACGGACTTGACTTTGAAAAGGGATATAACTTAGGTTGTATCTCTTTTTTGTTGCGTAGCACGCATTTGATTGAACGCTGTAAACCCACCTTCTAATAAACGCGATTGGATTTGCTCGGCGCATTCCGCCGTACTCGATTTGGAGGTATCCACTTCAAGGTCATAAATGCAATTCTGGTGAATAATCTTAGCTTGTCCCCGTGCATGTCCTAATGTTCGGTCACCGCGATCTTTTTCACGAGCTTCTAAAACCTCTAACGGACACATAATCCCGATGAAGAACACATCAAAACCTTCAAATACGTTTATGCAGTCATCCAACCACAGCCTATCCAGCAGCACATGATCGGCTAACACGTTGTTACCTGTCTCAGCCAAAGCGCTAATCGCCCGATGCATCCCGCGCATCAATTGATGCCCATGAGTACCCACTTTAGGTAGCAGTTCACCGTTAGTATTTTTGTCGTAGCCAATCACTTGATGCCATAAATGCGGCTTCATCAGATAATCGTTGGGTAGCATAAACAAAAATTTGTCGATGCCCGCCTCTAAGTACGCTTCGCTCAATTGCGTTTGCAAAGCCTTGACGATGCTGGATTTGCCAGAACTGCTCGCGCCATTCAATAAGATAATTTTGCCCTGTGTCATATGTGTATCATTCCTAATGAGATTGCAACCAAATCATCTGGTGCTGCGTATTGAGATGCAGAACTGATTATAAAATGAAGATGATACCCAAAAGCTAAAAAGGCTTACTATGCTCCCAATCAATACCCTTCAACCGGTTCGCAAACCAGCCTACTCGACTTATGGTCTGATTGTACTCAACTTACTGGTTTTTATATGGCAGTTGACCCAGTCCGGCTCACAACTCGATGCTGTCTTTGTCAATTATGCCGCCTCCATGTGTAAGGTGGCTGCTAGCCCGATTTCGGTTGATACCACAGCCGATATTCTACGTAGTATGTTCTTTCACGGTGGATGGGAACATATCGTCG
>JBBQLX010000228.1:0-5203 GCA_038328375.1 Aggregatilineales bacterium
TTCCCGTTTTTCTCCCCCTCTCTGTACACGGAGAGGGGGTTGGGGGGTGAGGTTCTGAATGCCACCAACGCGTTATACAAGTTGGTCAGCGTCCGTTCTTTGAGCGCATTGCTATCCGCACCTAACGCAATCAAATCCGGCGGATTCAGCCACGCCTCGCGCTCCTCATTCAATTGTTTAGCGGCAGCACTGATGGCGGCATAGTTTGGGCTAGTTGTATCTTCCTTAACCGGCGACCACGGGAAGGGGAAATTATCAAATGTTCGCGAGGACGAATAACGAGGATCATTTCCTTTGCCCATCCAAGAACCAACACTCAATGACCATAGCTCATGGACATACGAATGAAGCGCACCAAAGAAATAGTCATCATCCCGCACAATTACATGGAGAGTGTGATCGGGGATAACTTGCGTGTCCATCCAGACAAAAATGCGATGTTTTGCAACTTCAGGAGTCACAATACAACGTTTTAATTGCCCAATTGCTTTTCTTAATCCGGGACGAGCTTCACCATATATCCACCAACGTTTTCGTGTTCGTTCACGATTGTTCAAATCTCGAATTGGTTTTACATGGATATGAACATACTCAAATGGTGACTTATATAACGCTGCTTCTTCTAAAGGTTTATCAACACCAAAATCAATAACCCAAGTATCACTTATACGTTTAGTGACATCTTGTCCATTTATGCGAGGTTTAACAACGTCACTATTTGAAAGACCTTTTGGATTTTTTGCCTTTAACATTTTTTGTGCAGTTTTAGCGTCTATATCAAATGGGCCAGCTTTCATCATTCCAAGAAAACATAATCCTTCATTTTCCTTCAAGGCTGTTGCTTTGTTCACATCTGAGTTTGTGGTTAAATCACTGTTGATATGTGCAACTACACTACCATCTAACTGTCGTTGCTTTTCTTCACCATTATCAAAACCAACAATCGAAATGCGTACCGCTGCTCCACTAAGTACCCACTCACGATCACTCCAAGCCATAAAAATATCGCCTGAATTTTTAACTTTTTGAAGTACTTTATTACTTGCGCCATCTCGAATAGAGTTGGTCGAAAGCAAACCAGCCCGTTTAGCTTTGATGCTTTCAATTTGAGTACGGGCTTTTTCATGCCAATAGGTCACTAAATCAGCGCCACCCGGCACACGTCCATCATATAGTTTGCGTAAATCAGTAACATATGAGCCTCCCATTTCAGCGCGCATCCGTTTATCACCCAAAAACGGCGGATTGCCCATAATCACATCAACTTCCGGCCATTCCGGTTCATAGGGCTTTCCATCATCTTTGTAACGCATGATGGCATCATCACATATTATTCGGTCGGGCTCATCAGGATTATTTTTATCCTTGAGGATAGGATTAGAAAGCTGACGCGGATGTTCACCACTTTTGCGTGGATTGGCATAGTGTAATATCCCACCTTCATCTTCATAACGCCATTGCAGGTAGCCTATCCACACCACCACTTTGGCAAGGTTAGCAGCAAACTCGTCTTTCTCAATACCATACAACTGGCGCGGTGTAACGACATCCAAGTAAGGCAACTGTAACGGTTCGAACACACGCCGAACGCGACCTTCCAAATCTTTTAGCGCCCGCAGACTCATATATAAGAAATTGCCACTGCCACAGGCGGGGTCGAGTACACGCGTTCCTGAAAGCAAACTTATCATCTTGTGGTAAAGCGCTTGTAATTTCTCACCCGCTTCATGAACAGGACGCGGCGGCAGGTCTGGATTCAAATAAACCTGCATTAAAGGCTGTGCCTCGCTTTCGACGATCTGCCATTGGCGTATAAGCGGTTGCATCAGTACCGGTTCGATGACCAACTGAATATCCGATTCGCCCGTATAGTGCGCCCCCAACTGCGCCCGCTTGTTGACATCCAGCGCACCCTCGAATAGCGTACCGAAGATGGTTGGATTGACGAAACGCCAGTCTTTTTCACTGACTTCTTCCAGCAGATTAATCGCACCCGGAATAAACGTTATATCCAAGACTTCATAGCCATCCCCACTATCAGGTTTAGACTCGTGGAAGACACCTCCATTGAAGTACGGCACAAAATACATCAAGAAGTAATGTGCGCCGTCCATCGCCTCAAAAAGTGACTGAAGCATCGGTACGAATTCCTGTGGAGCGCGTTTAGCCCCTTCGATGATAAAGCGCAGCGCAGGTTGGGTATTGGCGATCACAGGCAACAAGCCAATATCTTCAGCGAACAGGGCGAATACCAACTTGGTCAAAAAGCGAGCGATTTGCAGAGGCTGCCATTGGTATCCGCCCCCCAGTGCTTCTTGCCGCATCAAGTCAGCTAAATGGGCGAACTTGAAAGCCAAATCGAGCGTGATTTGTTCGCGCCGTTCCAGTTCACTTTGGCGAAGCGCTAAAAATTGATCGGGGCTTTCCAAGAGCCATAGAATAAACCGTTGGTATTCCGGCCTCAGCAAATCTTCGTTGTGGAAAACGAATGGCAATCCGCTGGTATTAGGCCATTGGGGATAAATGCGGTATTCGAGAAAGTCACAAACCACTAGCAGCGGTGGATTGTCCAAGTCGCCCTTATAGGCTAATAGCTGCGCGTAGGCTGCATCCAAATCACGGTGTTTGCCCTTGTACTCCCACGCAAACTTGCCTTTGTACCACACATCAGCACGACCTTTGCCGCCCGTTGCCTTTTGGACTTGTTCCTCAAAAGTGAAGAATGTGCCTTCTGGATCAAGTTGGGTTGGCGTTTTATAGCCTACCAGTTGGCACAGTTCATTAAAGTGGCTTTGGGCAGCTTGTTGTTCACGCAGTTGGCTGTGCGCCCAACGGTCTACAAAATCGCGGGGAGTAATCATCGGCTGATTTTTCCTTGGTACTGGCTTATCTTTTAATTAATCGCCAGTCTTTAGTTGGCAAGCATTAAATACAACTCGTTTACGGGGAATAATTTATAGGATTGTAGTCGGATTGATAAATAGCCGCAAAGGTGAGAACAAAAATTCTATCATGAAATTGTGGTTTTGATCGTTCGAAGTCGGTTAGAATCTCATTTGTGAAAACATACCGAAACTCGGTTTAACATTGATTTCTACGTTTTTCTGGTCACTCGCTCCAGACGTTTATACCGATGTCACTCGCTATTTCTCGGCTAAATATCACCTCATCCTGCTAAAAATTGTAATACTTTTCTTAATGTTGCCTGTTATCACCTGTTTATCAGGCTCAAATTGTATTTCTCCTCTTTCTTTGTGTCTCTGTGGTTAATCGCATTTGCATTGATCTATCGTATACCTGCCGTAGGTCATCCACCGAATGCCGTTTTGCCGAAGCATGTTAAGCTAAGGTCAATTCACACACCGGAGACTATTTTTGAACTATGTACCGCTTATTTTGTGTCGTCATCTGCCTGCTGATTTGTGTCCCATCTCTCGCTGCTCAAGATGCTACCCCTGAACCTATTCCTGATGCTATGCCGCTCATTGATGAAGCTAATCAGGACATCGTCAACATCCTTCTGATTGGTGCAGCTACCAACAACCCCAACAACCCCGGCCTCACCGACTCGCTGATGATCCTCTCCATTAACCGCACTGCTGGTGTTGTTTCGGCTGTCTCTATCCCCCGTGACTTATATGTTTACCTCGACCGTTTTAAGATGCAAAAGATCAACACCGCCTACTTCTACGGTGAAGAAAACCGTGTTGATGGTTTCAAAGTCCTCACCGATGCCGTTTTGTATAATCTCGGCCTCAAAATTGATTACTATGTTCGTGTTAATTACACCGGTTTTGGTGACATCATTGACTCTCTTGGTGGCATCAATATCACGGTTGATTGTGTCATCCGTGACTGGAAATTGAAGTCCCCTGAACTGGATAAACAGGTCGCTGATAACTACGAAATCTTCACTCTCGATATTGGTCGCTGGCACATGGATTCGGAACTCGCCCTGTGGTATGTTCGCAGCCGCAAAACCAGTAGTGATCTTGACCGTGGTCGTCGTCAACAGGATATGCTCCGTGCCATTTGGCGCAAAATTCGTGCCAGTAATATGCTCCAAAGCCTGCCGCAAACATGGAATGTCCTGTCGCAAAACGTCATCACCAACATGACGCTGGCTGATGTTGCCGGTATGCTGCCGCTGGCCTTGAACATCGACACCAGTGACATTCGATACTTCACTTTTCGCCAACTGCATGAAGTCGTCAATGCCTATTCGCCCAAAGGCCAAGCCGTCCTCGTCCCACAACGTGAAGCCATCACCGAACTCATGCAGCAGGTTGTTCTGCCGCCTAATGCCAGCCAGATCAAACCCCAACGGCCTACAATCGCCATCGTCAATGCCAGTGGTATGGAAACGCTTGATCAAGTCGCCGCTGACCGCCTCGAACTGGAAGGTTTTAAGACCATCCTCATTGATGAAGACGGTGTTCAATACCGCCAATATGACCACATTATTGATTACACTGGTGCAACCAAAGGCAGTCCCATCGGCAAAATCGCCAAGATTCTCAAGGTCACTGATGACGGCATCGAAATCACGCCTGACCCCAACCGCCAGTATGACTATAAAGTGTATGTTGGTGGCATGTATAAGTACTGGTCATGTACTCGTGATGTGCTTCAACCCAAACCTGATCCGATTGAAGCCACACCCGAAGTTGAAGGCTGATTCTAGGCAACAAAAAAGGTGGCTCATGTGCCACCTTTTGAGTCATTGATAATCCGATTTTAACTCAAAGTCGGCTGCCAATCAGCATCCGTGGTTTCAGCTACGCAGCCAATCATCTCGCTGATACTGGCATCAGTTGGCAAATGATGTGTCACACGGTCACTCCATACTTCGTCGCCACCTATGACGATCATCGGCTCGACTTGCACCGAGGCCAAATGGAAATAAACTTCTTCCGCCATGTCCGGTACAGCTTCGGCATCCATGAGCACCACATCCGGCAAATAGCTGACGTACATGCCCAATGCTTCGTTGGCATTCTCTGGTTGGTAAACCCACCAACCCAACGGTTCAACAGCCTTTAATAACTGTGTACCTTGGTCACTGGTGCCTACATATAAGATCATTGGATGTTGTTGAGACATGATGCGACTCCTTCGTTTACGCATGGCGTATGAATTACGCCGACTTCCTCTAGGAAGTGAATTAAAAATGGGATATTGAATACGGATGGAACTAGGTGAT
>JBBQLX010000229.1:0-5149 GCA_038328375.1 Aggregatilineales bacterium
CCTCCCCGACGGCCGCATCGGTGCCATCGCCGCCGTCCACACCTTCGGCGACTACCTGTTCTTTCACCCCCACCTCCACGTCCTCGCCGCCGACGGCCTCTACGACTCCGAGGTCTGAATCAGGATACACGTTACCAGACGATCACCGAACTCAGCCAATATGTGATTGACCAATCACCGTGGATTTTCCTCGTTGACCCGCCGGCACTAACGGGTGTGCGTAACGAACTGCATGACTGGGTCATTACGCCAGATTTGGCCTTCCAATATTGGGATGCTTACTTCGATAAGTAGGCTGTATCCTCTGCTATAAACTGAATGGCTTGTAGGGAAAGGGCAGTGCCTTTTCCCTACAATATTGAATAACTTATCTTGATTTTGTGGATACACAGTGAGTTGTAAATCGGATTTGATGAATGGGTAGATATATTCTCCGTCGCACACTCATCGCTCTCGTTCTGGTACTGGTCATTTCAGTGCTGGTTTTTGTGATGCTGCGTGTTGCCATTCCGGGAGACCCGGCGGCGCTCCTTGCAGGGGATCGTGCTTCACCGGAACTCATTGAGCAAATTCGCAAAAACATGGGCTTAGATCGCCCTCTCATTGAACAATTGGTCATTTATCTGACCAACGCTGTTCGGGGTGACTTGGGTCGCTCGGTACAATTTGGTGAACCGGTTTTTGGTGTTATTGTCAAAGCCTTTCCCTTCACCATCACGCTCACGTTTTTGAGTGTCATGGTTGGTACATTGATTGGCTTGGGCATTGGTATCCTGACGGCGGTTAAACGCGGGTCATGGATTGACAGTGTGAGTATCGTCGTGGTGGTCTTTTTCTACTCGATTCCCAGCTTTTGGTTGGGGTTGGTACTCATATTAGTCTTTGCGGTTGGGCTGCGTGTCTTGCCCGTACAAGGTTCAGCGACATGGCAGCATTTTGTGTTACCTGTGACCACCTTATCAATTGGTCAATCAGCATTGATCGCCCGTTTGACCCGCACCAATATGGTCGAAATGTTGGGCGCGGCTTTCATCCAAACGGCTCGTTCCAAAGGACTTTCCGAACGGAACGTTGTTTTCCGTCACGCGCTTAAGAACACGCTGATTCCGATTGTCACGGTTGTTGGCTTATCGGTAGGCGGTTTATTGGGTGGCGCGGTCATCACTGAGAATATTTTCGGTTTGCCCGGTGTGGGACGCTTGGCGATTGAAGCCATTGTCGGGCGCGATTATCCCATGATACAGGGAACCGTTTTGCTGGTTGCAGTTACGTTTGTGTTCGTTAATTTAATTACCGACATCATTTACGTGTATGTCGATCCGCGAATTCGCTATGACTAACCCTGATAACAATATGCTCGACAAAGCCGAGATTGCCTTGCCAACCGATGTCGTCTCGTTAGCTGAAGACGTTTCATTCAAGCGCGACACGCCCTATACACGGACGCTGCAAGAGTTCATGCGACATCGCGTGGCTCTGGTAGCGTTGGTGGTTATCCTGTTAATTATCTTGTCTGCGATTCTCGCACCGCGTCTGACATCTTATGATCCGATTGGGCGCAATTCGAAAGATCGTTTGCATGGGCCGTCAGCCGAATATCCCCTTGGTACGGACGCGTTAGGGCGAGATGTCCTCACCCGCATCCTCTATGGTGGACAAATTTCCTTACAAGTTGGTTTCTTATCCATCACCATCGCAGCCTGCATCGGTATTCCACTCGGTCTAATGGCGGGCTTTTTTGGTGGCAAAGTCGATAATCTGATTATGCGGATTATGGATTTGATCTTGGCATTTCCCGGCCTGATCTTGATTATCTGGTTGGTGGGCTTGCTGGGTTCAAACATCTTTAATGTGATGTTGGCTATCGCCCTGTTTTCCCTGCCCACTTATGCCCGTCTGACTCGCGGACAGACTCTTTCTCTGTTTCAGCGAGATTATGTGTTGGCAGCACGCTGCATCGGCGCACTTCCCGTGCGGATTATGTTCGTCCACATCCTGCCTAATATTCTGGGATCACTGATTGTTATTACGACGCTCGGCGTTTCGGATGCCATCATCACCGGTGCCAGTTTGAGTTTCCTCGGTTTGGGTGTACGCCCTCCAACACCGGAGTGGGGCGCGATGCTTTCTGACGGACGCGCTTATTTGCGTAATGCGTGGTGGATTGCGTTTTTCCCCGGTATGACTATTACCCTGTTGGTGCTGGCACTGAACACGGTGGGTGATGCCTTCCGTGATGCCTTCGACCCTAACACCTTATCGAAATAAAACCTGAATGTTGCAAGTATTGCAGTTGTTACTGCATTTACTGCATAAATTGCATTACTTCCGCTGAATTGTCCGGCGGTTGGCTCGGCTAGAGTCACGGAATTGACATTTTGTGTCGGCGGGAAGCCCGCTTGATGCCGCTGAAATGACACTATTGCAGCGGGTGGCTCGGCTAATGCCACCGCTGATTCGGAAGTGCCTGCCGCTGCCATATTTGCTATACATTTTGAGTGGTGTTGGTGGGTAGTTGGGACATACGGCGTTCTCCGTAATCGGTTTTCTTCCATATCTATTTTAGTACATATGTTCGATCTGTGTCAACGCGATTCGGTTCGAGTTTACAAACTTTTGGCGGGTGATAAGGAAGTAGAAATAGTGGTTTAGGAGTGAAACACGGCGGACGCAGCATGTGTCATGCGACATACGTAGAGCGCCTCACGTCCGTTGTTAGCTGTGACCGTGCGAAAGCCGTTGGCGGTCAGATAATCCGCAACCGTTATGCGCTGACCTTATCATCGACAATCAGGATAGTTTTCATAAGCTGCCATCTTTCATACATGAATTTAGTAAGTTAAACATTGATGGGTATTTTCCCGCACGGGTGTCAAAAACCCGAATCAAATGTCGCACGACGTTGTTTAGAATTGATGAAGATGTGCGTCAGAAGTTGTTTATGCGGGGTCGTTTAGTCAGTTGCCACGCCAAACTTTAAAGAGACTCACGCCGAAAAGAACGAATCCCAACGGCATGGTGACCAAATAAACCAGCCAATTCGTATGCCACACTAAACCTTGAGCATAGGCAAATGCATAAATAGTCAGCGCTATCAACGGCATGACCAACAATATGAGATAATTTCTCAACGGTGGTAGCGAGATTTCACCCATCATCAGCGAAGGGTGATTTTCAATTTGTCTGTTTCGTCTGAGTGGTATGTAGACAATCAGCAGCAGAAGGGGCAGCACGATGATCGCAATTGGAACTGTGGGAATGGTGACGGCTACGAAGTACAACAACAGCAGACCAGCAATCACCAGCTTTGCGGTTCGTTCCACTTTGAACGCCGATATATTCCGGTCGTAGAGCCAATAGGCGAGTATTAACAATAGTGTCGTAATGAGCGCGTATGTAGAAAACTCAATAGGTGTTGCGATGATGTCGCCGGGTTCGCTCCACCATGAAATTGCCCACAAGCCATAGAAGATGCCAATGAGTAAAGCTATTTTGAGCGTTGAACGGATACCTGTATGAATCGCGTTGCGAACCGCATACCATCCCACCCAAACACTCAGGAGCGCGTGCCATGCTAATCCTGTGAATGAGATTGACAACGGCAAGCTCTCGTAGGTGGTTTGTACGATGACCCCTTCAGCCAGCCATCCGAAAACCGCGCCGCACAAGAACAATGCCCAAATACTGCGAACTTTGAAATGCTCAATTAGGCTTAGGAATGCGAACGCCAAAAAAGCATAGAGCAGCCATGTTGCCACGTATCCAAATAGGTTATCAGAAGCGCGAACGTGCGCCCAAAACACATGCTCGGAATAGAATGTTAAGATATATCCGCAGGCAAGAACACTTAGAAATCGTTTGGGCATCTTTCACGTCGTCAGCTTAATTACGGTAGCTAAACTATAGCGCTGGATTTAACTATCATAGGTGAATGGATTTTCAAGGATGAACCATTCGTGATAAACCGTTGCGATGAAGAAGTTCTCGTGAGGCATTTTCTCACAGATAGCGAGATAGCCTGAATCAAACATCTCGTTGCCAAAGGATGTGTCTTGGAAGAAAATCGTTAGGGTGTTGCCATCAGCACTTGGAATGATGCGTAGGGGAGTGATGTTCGTGTGATACTTCTTCTCAATGGGCAGCAAAATATCGTAGCCTGCCATGTTTATAAACTCCACTTCGCCATATTCAAATTCAGATTTCCATCTCCAAGGCCCTTCATGTTTCTCGCGAATTTGGTCATATGGCAGCGTTTTGATTTTCTCTAAAGTTTCAGGTGACAAATCGGCAATTTTCATCATAATATCCTGTTCAGCGAACTAAAAAGAGCCATTGCAGATAAGCATGGCTCTTTTGTTGAACTTATGCGATGTTCAAGACACTTGATCGACTTTCAATAGTTCAGCATATTTCACGACAATTTGTTCTCTAGGAATACCTGCTGTTACTAACGCGTCAACAAGTGGGCGATCCGTCAAATCCTCTTCGATAATGACCTGTTCACCTTCGATACGTGCAAGGACAATCACTCCGGCGGAACGATGACGTTCGGGCCAATCAATCACGTTTACGCCGTAAACCCCTTGCTCTTCGTTGGATAAAGCAAAGGTTCGTAGATTCAATCCACCGGATGCATAGCTGAACACAACTTCTTTGACGATACTCGCTAGTGAAGCCATTGCACTACCTCTTCCATTCACGCCGGTTTCAGAACCGTTTTCACATTCTCAATGTACTCCAGCGATTGGTGACGGAAGTAAGTGTTATACAGTTCAGCGTAATGACCACCTTGCTTCAGCAGGTCATCATGGTTGCCTTCTTCGATGATCTCGCCCTCACGCAGTACAATGATGCGGTCAGCATTCTTGATCGTTGAAAGACGGTGGGCGATGACAATCGAGGTACGGTTGTCCAGCACAATATCCAAGCCTTCTTGAATGAGCGTTTCGGTCAGCGGATCAATGCTGGCAGTCGCCTCATCCAAGATGAAGATCGACGGGTTTTGCAGCAGCACCCGCGCCAACGATACCAACTGTCGTTGACCCATTGAGAGACTGCCGCCACGTTCGCCGACCTGCGTTTGCAGACCATTAGGCAGCGTCCGAATCCAATCCCCTTGACCGACATGTTCGGCTGCGCGCTGTACTTC
>JBBQLX010000230.1:0-4898 GCA_038328375.1 Aggregatilineales bacterium
ACAAAATAGCTGACGGCAGGCGATTATCCATAACATCCTTCATGTATTTGATTTGACTGGCGACGAGATTAATTGCGGTGCAAGCTGTGAGGTACAAGATAGAAAAATGCTGCGTTATCGTGTAGCGCAGCATTTCAACAATTGTTTTTACCGGAAACATTCAGGTCTGGAATATCGGCATTAACCCGTTGGCTGTTCGGCTTCAGCAGGCTTGACCTTCTGTTCGCGTGGCATATCATCCATGCGCTCAACGACCGCGGCACCGGGGCGATGGCGATACAGGAAGTAAACCAACGCGCCGATACCTACCACGAGGCTGACGGCCTGCCACAGATTGATACCACCGATGACCGAAACTTCTACACGGATGAATTCCAGCAAGAAGCGAATGACCGCATACTGGATGATAAAGAACAGGAAAATGTCACCGGGGAAAAGACGCTTGCGGTTACGTTGAAACAGGTTGAGGAGGATGATAAACGCCAGAATACTCCACAACGATTCGTACAAGAACAGCGGGTGGAAGAACGTGGTCGCCACCGGATAATTCACTGTGCTGCCATAAGGTGCAACACGGTGAGCCGAGTCGATGGTGATGCCCCACGGCAGGTTGGTCACGCCACCGTACAATTCTTGGTTGATAAAGTTCGCCCAGCGACCGATAGCCTGTCCCAAAGGCAGTGCCACCGCCGCAATATCTAGCCACGGGCCAAGAGCCAACTTGTTGCGCTTGATGTAGATATACGCACCAAGGAAGCCACCCAACACCGCGCCAAATATGTTCAAGCCGCCGCTCCAAATAGCCAGCGGACCTTGCTGCAAGTTGGTGATGTTCTGAAAGAACCAACCCGCATCACGGCAAACATCAGTGGTCACCGCTGTAGCGCAGCCAGCCGTCAACGAGATCGGCGGGAACACCACGAAGAACAAACGGGCAAAGATGATGCCGGGGATAATAGCCCACGTCAACGCACCCCAAACGTGTTCGGGATCACGCCCGTCACGCTTCGCCAGCCGCGCAGCGATCCATGCCGCGACCAGCATTGCCAGAACAATAATCAACCCGTAATAACGGATTTGGATTGAGCCTATACGAATTCCCTCTTCTGGAGTCATAGTTTTACATTCGGCTGGATACTTTACGCTTTAGCGCTTGGATGAAAGCCGAAACCTTTCCTTTCTGCTAGCCTTCAGTGAGGCAAATACGATATACTTTCTGCATGGGTTAAGGCACTCCTCGCGAGTTAACGGTTCAGAGACCCTTCGCAACTTACAAACTTCGACACAGGTTGCACACAGAAGTTGTGTGCGTAAAAGTCGGAACTGCTATTAAGCACTGCACAATGTTCTACCGCCACCATCAACAGGCGGATCGTAGACGGCAGACCCGTAAAAGACGGGCTGGGTGAATTACAAGTTCTCGGATTTATCTGGGAGTAGTTGATATTCAGATACCCTCTCTAAGTATTTCGATAAACGTACCAGATACGTTGGAGCGCTGTAAAATTCGCCCCAATAGCCAGCACCCATAAACCGAGTATGGTCAGCGGCGGAACCAGCAGCACGGCGATGATAATGATCACCCGCACGAACCGGTCCAACAATCCGACCTTGACCGAAAGACCGGCCTCACCTGCCCGCGCCCGCACATAACTCACAACGAAGCCGCCAGTTAAGGCTGCAAGGCACAGCAGCATATAGTCGAATTGACCTGCTACCGCAAAATGATAACTCAATCCACCAAAAATGAAAGCATCTGCGTAACGGTCTAATGTGGAGTCGAGTACGCCACCAAAGTTTCCTTTGCGACCCATCGCCCTCGCCACCGCCCCATCCAGCGCATCCAACGGCAAGCCCAACACCAGAATGATACCGCCTAGTTGGAATTGCCCCCGCGCGATGATGACCGAAGCAATCGCCACAATCACCAGACCCAGCAGCGTAATCATATCCGGGTGAACGCCCAGCCGGTGCAATGTACGACCGAGTTCGCCCATTCGGTCGCGAATCTGGGTACGTACCCACTCGGTAAAAATAAAATCTTGCGTTTGCATGCTGCCTCCGGCACAGGATTATAAATCCGTAATGAATGGAAAGGAATTGCAGACTCGCGTTTGGAACGCGGATCATAACTTCAACGTCAAGTTCATCAGCAAGCGGCAATCGCATCACCGCTTGACAAATTCGCTTAAACTAATTATATTAGTTTTAATACAAATATGATTAGTAAAAAGGAGCGATCATCATGACCACTGTTACTCGAACTAACACCCAACCAGCGGTAAAGGTACAAAACCTGTCGATGCCCAACCTCTTGCTGCGCTTGGAAGGGCTAACTGTACTGGTCGCTGCGATAGTGGCCTACGCTCATCAAGGCAGCAGCATCTGGTTATTTCTGATTCTGCTGCTTGCACCCGACCTTAGTGCGCTGGGTTATCTCGTGAATGTGCGTGTCGGCAGCATCGCCTATAACGCCGTTCATTTCTACACCCTGCCGATCTTGTTGGCAGGTGCGTCCTTTGTCTTCAACATGCCCACCTTGTTGCTGATCGCGCTGATCTGGTTCGCCCACATCGGCATGGATCGTGTGATGGGTTACGGCCTCAAATACCCCACGGAATTCAAAGACACCCATATGCAGCGTGTCTAACCCTCACCAATTGGCTATCATCAATCTCGTAGGGAAGGCTCTGAGAGCCTTCCGCTTTTTCTCTGAATGACAGCCCTAACGCTTATCCCCAACCACCTTCACAGACTCTTTCGTAGGGATTGAATTTGTAGGGCTGAGGCGTGCCTCAGCCGCCGACCAAATACCACATAAATTTGTTAATTTCCTAATCCCACCCTTCCTGCCTCCCAATGACGACGACTCTCATCGTCAACCCAACTTGAAATGAAAAGTGCCTGCATTACACAGGCTCTTCCACGTTCGTTAGGCTGATTTAAGGCTCAGGTCGCTTGCAACATTAGGGCTAAAATGTCAAACAGAGAATAGGCTAGGCAATGTGTAGAGCATAAAGCATCCATTAACTGGTTACTAATTAAATAGGTCTTTTGGTACAAGTCCCATTAGTTTAAGTTCATTTACTACCTCTTCAAAATAGTCTATCCATGGAAAAGTGAAAGTCGCTTTTCCCGGAACATGCAGAAGGAATTGTACGATCTCATCCACATCTCTAAATCCAGAGCTTATCAATTTTTCACGACATTCTTCACTAACATCTAGTTCTTCAATTTTCATGCTATACAACCTCACTTTCTATGTGTCTTCATATGTTATCTGTGCAATATTTGTAAACGGCACACACTTCACATCAATTGCACCAGTCCCCGCTTCGCGTACACAGAAATAATCGAGCCCTACTTCACTCAGGCTACGAAGTCCAGTTTTATCATCACCTATACTCTCAGGAATGATCCAAAACTTTTCTCCCGCAATTGGTTCTGTGAAACGAACCACAATAGTAAGTTTTTGGTCAACAAGATTCTTTAGCTTGTTCGATAAGCTCATTGGGCTATCACCTGCATAGGTTATCTTAGGAAATAAATTTATCATCAGCAAAATGAAAAAAAGACATATCATAGTAACCAGCAAAATTACCGATTGATGTACATGCCTGAACACAATCACTTGTCCTTTCGAGAATTCCTGACGAATACATCGTAGTTGGTCGCCCACACTCATTTTATTATCTCCTATGTTTAATTTTCCAAACTCATTCTACTAACTTCAAACCATTCTCCAACCACCTTAACAATCTTGCTCCCTCAAAATGGTTAGCGCTGAACCCTCGAAAGAGTTACAAAATGTTCTTCCAAAATGTAACCCGTTTGTCTCTGAAATCTAATACACTATCTACGGGACAATTGTACGGGCTTGCCGCTGGCAAGCCTTTTCGCCCCACGCACCTTAACATTCGCACACCCACCCGTATTGGTATTGACTCCCTTGCCCTGTTACTACGGGGAAAGGGCTGGGGTTAGGGGTACTGATTGGCAATCTTGGCGGCGGCAGTCCCCTCACCAACATCGCCGCAGCTTTAGCCGAGCCATCTGCCGAATTATCATTAGTTTTGCCAAATGTCGCTCCGACATTGACGACTTTGACGACATTTCCGACATAAAACTGCACTCTGAATCTGAAGAAATTGCAGTATTTTCCGCATAGTCGGCATCTCGCTCCCTCAAATCCGCCGTCAATGTGCTGTTGTAACAACAACATCAACTGCAACAACTGCAACAACTGCAACAACTGCAATTTTTTGAACATTTCATCGGCATTTGACTGGAGACTGATAGCTGATGACCTCTGACTAAAGACTACCGCCTTCTCCAATCCAGCGTTAAACTCTTACCGGATTCAGCCAAGGAGTTACCGGATTGAATAGTTACATCACGCTGGTCAGTAATCCTGATTTTTTGACGGGCGCGGTCGCCTTAGCCCGTTCGCTGTTGATGGTCAAAGCGCAGTTTCCCCTCACCATCCTCGCGCTGGATGGTATCGAAGGAATCGAACGACTCGAATCGCTCGGCTGCCGCATCCAAATCGTCGAACCGCTGCCCGTTTCGGATGCCTTTCGCGCCCGACACGCACGGAGTTCGCAGCACAAACTCGCGCCGTTTACCAAAGGCAATAAGCCAGAGTTTCACGACCCGCTGAACAATTTTCTCAAGCTGCGTCTATGGGAGATGACCGAGCATGAAAAAGTCGTCTTTCTGGATGCCGATACGCTGGTCGTCAAAAATATTGACCGCTTATTCCAGTATCCCGAATTTGTCGCCGCACCTAATCTCTACGAATCGCTGGCGGATTTCCACCGGATGAACAGCGGGGTATTCGTCGCCAAACCCAACCGCCAAACCTTCGAGAAAATGTTGGTTCAGCTTGATCAACCGGA
>JBBQLX010000231.1:0-4535 GCA_038328375.1 Aggregatilineales bacterium
ACCGTGGCGTGGTGGGTTTGGAGGCTGCGGACGCGCAAAGGTTTCTGTCGCAGTGAGCGGATGCCCTGCACAGCAGCCATTGCGCCTGTGAGTGTGGTGATGATGGGTACACCGTAAGCGATGGCTGTGCCGCGAATGAGTGAGCCATCTTCATGGGCTTTACCACCACGCGGGGTATTGATTATCAAGGCAATATCGCCTGCGCGGACGGAGTCCACAATGTTAGGTGAACCGTCACTGACTTTGTTGACGGTGGTTACCGGCAATCCTGCACTCGACAATGCCGAGGCTGTGCCCGAGGTAGCGGTCAAGGTAAAGCCCAGTTGGTGCAAATCATGGGCAATCTTGAGAACAGCGGTTTTATCGTTGTCGTTGACGCTGATAAAGACATTACCCGATTGCGGCAGCGGTGAGTTAGCAGCCATCTGTGCTTTGGCGTAAGCATGACCAAAGGTGGAAGCGTGTCCCATGACCTCGCCAGTTGAACGCATTTCGGGGCTAAGGCGGGCATCCACACCGGGGAATTTCTGGAAGGGCAAAACCACTTCTTTGATGAAGTTGCCTTCGACGACCGGCTCAACAAGGAAGTTCAAATCGGTGAGAGTTTTTCCGGCAGAGATTTGGGCGGCATAACTGGCGAGTGGTACGCCTGTGGCCTTACTGACGAAGGGTAAGGTACGGCTGGCGCGTGGGTTGACTTCCAACACGTAGACGACTTCATCACGGATGGCGAATTGGATGTTGAATGCACCTTTGACGTTCAGGGCAAGGCCAATACGCTCGGTATATTCGCGGATAATCTCAAGATGATAACGGGTGATTTTATAAGGTGGCAGGACGCAAGCCGAGTCACCGCTGTGGATACCGGCCTCTTCGATTTGTTCCATGATGCCGCCAACAGTGACCATTTCACCATCACAGAGGGCATCAACATCGACTTCAAACGCGTCATCAAGAAAACGGTCGATGAGGACAGGGTGACCGTTCCACTCAATATTGGTGTCGATCCAGTTGATAAGCGCCGCATCATCGAAAACAATCTCCATGCCGCGTCCACCGAGGACATAGCTGGGGCGAATAAGAACAGGATAACCGATGCGGTTAGCGACAGCCAGAGCTTCGTCACGGGTAAGGGCCGTGCCGCCGTCTGGCTGCGGGATTTCGAGCTTCTCCATGAGGGCGTTGAACTGCTTGCGATCTTCGGCAAGGTTGATGGTGTCGTAGGATGTTCCCCAGATGGGCGCACCGGCCTCATGCAAAGCACGGGCGAGGTTCAGTGGGGTTTGTCCACCAAACTGGACGAGGATGCCATCCGGTTTTTCAGCATCAATAATGTTCAGCACATCTTCGACGGTCAAGGGTTCGAAGTAGAGACGGTCGGCAGTGTCATAGTCGGTGCTGACGGTTTCGGGATTGCAGTTGACCATAATGGTTTCATAGCCGAGTTCCTTGAGGGCGAAACAGGCATGAACACAGCAGTAATCAAACTCGATACCCTGCCCGATGCGGTTGGGGCCGCCGCCAAGAACGATCACTTTTTTGTTGGTGGTCGGTTCAGATTCATCGCCTTCTTCATAGGTACTGTAGAGGTAAGGCGTATGGGCTTCGAACTCAGCAGCGCAGGTATCGACGCGGTAGTAGGATGGGATTACACCGAGCGCTTTACGATGGGCGCGAACTTGGGTTTCTGGCAAGCCAAGCAGTTGAGCAATGTGAGCATCGGCATAGCCATAACGCTTGAGTTTCAGGAAGTCGGCAGCATCCAAGTGATCAAGGGTTAGCTTCTTGTCGAGAATGGTGTGCTGGATGCTGATGATGTCACCCATCTGGCGGACGAACCACGGATCAAAACCGGTCGTTTGACTGACCTCATCGAGTGACATTCCATTAAAGAGTGCCGAGGCGGTTTGGAAAAGGCGTTGAGCCGTCGGCACTTTGAGCATTTCAGGCGTAGCATCACCGAGTTTAGTACCGAAGCCCATAATACCAATATCAAGGGCACGAATACCTTTTTGCAGCGCTTCAGGGAAGGTTCGGCCAATCGCCATAACTTCGCCGACCGCTTTCATCTGCGGGCCGAGGACGCGATCCACACCTTTGAACTTCTCGAAGTTCCAGCGCGGGATTTTGACGACGACATAATCTAGCGACGGTTCGAAACTGGCTGGGGTGACGCGGGTGATGTCGTTTGGGATTTCATCGAGCGAGAAGCCGACTGCCAACAGCGCGGCAATCTTGGCGATGGGGAAACCGGTCGCCTTACTCGCGAGTGCCGATGAACGTGAGACGCGAGGGTTCATTTCGATGACATAGACTTCGCCATCTTCAGGGCTGACGGCGAACTGAACATTCGCGCCACCAGTTGCCAAGCCAACCTTATCCAGCACGGCCTTCGACATATCACGCAGGCGCTGCATTTCCTTGTCGGTGAGGGTTTGGACAGGCGCGACGGTGATGCTATCGCCCGTATGAACACCCATCGGATCAAGATTTTCGATGGAGCAGACGACGACGAAATTACCCAGCGTGTCACGCATAACTTCGAGTTCGTATTCTTTCCAGCCGAGCAAGCTCATGTCAATGAGGACTTGCCCAACCGGACTCATTTTGATGCCACGCTCGGCAATCGTGCGAAGTTCAGCTTCGTTGTAGGCAATCCCACCACCTGATCCACCGAGGGTGAAAGATGGGCGCACCAGTACCGGATAGTTCAGGATATTAGCAGCGCGAACGGCATCCTCAACGTTGGTGACGACTTCACTGGGTGGTGACTTGAGGCCGATTTCAGTCATGGCATCTTTGAATAGTTGGCGGTCTTCGGCGAGTTGAATGCTGTCAAAGGATGCGCCAATCAGTTCGATGTTGTGTTTGGCGAGAATGCCCTGCTCGTGAAGTGCAAGAGCCAGATTGAGGGCGGTTTGTCCACCGACCGTGGGCAGGATTGCGTCAGGATGTTCTTGCTCGATGATGCGCTCACACATTTCGGGGGTGAGGGGTTCGACATAGGTGGCATCAGCAAACTCCGGGTCGGTCATGATGGTGGCGGGATTGGAGTTGACAAGGACGATGCGGTAGCCTTCGCGGCGCAGCACTTTACAGGCTTGTACGCCTGAGTAGTCAAATTCGCAGCCTTGACCGATAACAATCGGGCCAGAGCCGATAACCATAATTGTGCGGATGTCAGTTCGTTTGGGCATGTGTGATTCCTAGTTCCAAGATACAAGTTGCAAGTGACAAGTTTAAAGAAAGGGACGCTTGTAAGAAAGTATATTTAGGCTTTGGGTATACCCCAAAATATTAGTTGGTTATTTTCCCAAGTTGCTAACAACTTTTTTGTATTCCCCACGCTGACTGACCAATGATATTTAGGTACATTTCTGAATAAAACAGCTGATTCATTCGTGTTCATATTTACTAAGCTGACCGTATATTTACTTGCGTCAGCCACTAGAATCGATTGGTTATCAAAAAATCTAATAAAGTCCCAATCGCCCGTAAAATCTGTTTGTGCTAATTTTCCATTATGAATGTTCCAAAATGTCGCTTTTTGTTTTCCGGTGGAATCATAACTCATACTCACAAGTGTATTTCCATCAGGACTAAAGGCCAGATCACCTACCTCGCCTGAAAGTGGTCCGGTGCGTTCTAGTAAGTATGGCCTCAACGAATCCATAACATTAATATTATGGGGGATTTCATCAAGTTGAAGCAGTTGCCAATAGATTTCAAGTGGCTGCGATGCCGTCCAGTCGGGAATCCCCCAAAGAACATCCTGACTGTCCGGCGTAAATGTAAAACCTGCTATTCCGTATCTTGGAGAGCATTCATTCGGTTCACAGAGTATTTCACCGTTATCAGTATCCCACACATAAAGCGATCCAGAGGCTTCATTGGGCTGCTTATCCGCACTTCTATCCGGATAATACGCCCGATCCCTTCCCATTAAATAGCGCCCATTGGGGCTGAATTGTGCGCCATCTGTATCTAAAGAAAAGTAGACTGTGCTCAATACCTGCTCAACTTTTCCTGCCTCAATATTCCACACTTGAGTAACCGACTTCATTTCACCATTTAAAATAAATGTAATCGACAGACGTTTTCCATCGGGGCTAAATACAGGCGCGTAAACCTCTAAAGCATTGTTGATCGGGAAAAATAGAATTGGTGTATCAAGTTCATCAAGCTTGTAGATTCGAACCCCATCGGGATAAGCGATAGCAACGCTCGTGTCATTGTGTGACACAGAATATCCTGCTTGAACCCCATCTATTACAGCAATCTGTTGTAATTCTGAGCTATTTTTCAGAGAAATTTCTTCCAAGTTCGCAAATGGGTTATCGGCAGTTTGAGCCATTGTAAGTGAATAAGGCAATGACAACCCGCTCAAAGTGAGCAATATCAGTATCAGAAGAGTCGATTTTTTGAACAAGGTCATCATTTCACCAGTCAGATCCATTTGGCATTAGTAGTTTAAGTTGTAAGTTTACAGATTCAAGAAAGGGGAGCTCGTATAAAATATAAAAAAGAGATTATAC
>JBBQLX010000232.1:0-4469 GCA_038328375.1 Aggregatilineales bacterium
GTATCGATCCCTTTGATGAAGGTAACATCACGATTGATGGTCATTTAATCCAAAAGCCATCTGCACGCACTAGCATCAGCAACCGAATTGCGTTTGTGACCGAGAATCGACGTGAAGAAGGCTTGCTCATGAGCATTGATATTGCTAATAATATTGGCCTTGCCTCACTGCCAAATTTCTCTCGCAGCATATTCCAAGTGATTGATCGTCAGGAACTGATGGATGCCGCACAACATACAGCTAATGTTCTAAATCTCAAGAGCGGCAATATTCAACAGCAACCTGCCAAAAGCTTGAGTGGTGGAAACCAGCAGAAAGTGGTCATCGCTAAATGGCTGTTGTCCCAGCCGTCAATCTTCATCATGGATGAACCCACGCGCGGCATTGATGTTGGGGCGAAATACGAAATATATACCATTATTGATCAGTTGGCCGCACAGGGCAGCGGCATATTGATTATTTCCTCTGAACTTGAGGAATTAATCGGCATGTGTGACCGAATCTTGGTTATGAGTCGAGGCGAAATATTCGGCCAATTCACGTCAGCACAATTTGATAAAGAGCACATTTTGCGATCTGCTTTCCGCGAAAACAATAGTGCAAGCGCCGCGGCATCTGATGAGAATACAGTCCAAAAGGAGCAGGTCAAATGAGTAAACGACGCATCAATGTCGGGCAACTGCTGCTCAATAACTCAACTATTGTCTTGTTCGTCGTATTATTTATTGCCTTTGGTATCTGGTCGCCACGCTTTTTTTTACCCGAAAATATCATCAACATTATCAAGCAATCTGCCGTATTCGCAGGCATTATTGGTGTTGGCATGACATTTGTATTGCTGACTGCTGGAATTGATCTGTCAGTTGGCTCGAATATGTATCTGTCAGTCGTGTGTGCTGGTTTGCTCATGCGTTCATCGGATCTCGCTATTTTCCCCGCGCTAATCGTTTCGCTAGTCGTGGGCATCTTGTTTGGTTTGTTCAACGGCGTTTGCATCACGCGATTGAAGATTAGCCCCTTTATGACGACCCTTGGCACATTAGTAATTGGGCGAGGTCTAGGGACGGCTCTAACCGAATCACAACAGATCGATTTTCCAGAACGTATGAATGCTTTCGGACAAACGATGGTTCTAGGCTTTATTCCGATGCCGATTGTGGTTTTTGTGATCGTGGTTATTGTGGCTTGGCTTATTTTGACGCGAACTGCATTTGGACGTCAGGTATATGCCATTGGTAATGATCTCGAAGCAGGCAAGAAAGCCGGTATTAATACCGAACGTGTAACCCTGATGGTCTACATCATCTCTGGCTTTTGTGCGGGTTTAGCTGGATTTATTCTCGCCTCACAACTGGGTGGTCGGGTTGATCGCAGCTTTGGTGAAACACGCGAGTTTGATGCAATCGCAGCGGCAGTCTTGGGTGGGACAAGTCTCTTCGGTGGTGTTGGCAATGTTTTTGGCACAGTGATTGGCGCTGTATTGATCCAAATGGTGGGAACAGGTTTGCAGTTCAACCTCGTCAACCTTTATTTACAGCCCATGGTACGCGCCCTAATCATTTTTATGGCTATCTTCTTTGATAGTTTACGTGAAGCCAATTTCAAAAAGCTTAAGCGTCGCTTCATACGACCTGTAGAGGCAAAGCAATAGCCCATGGCAATACGTAATCATAATGGAACTGGAGAAGCTCTACCCGAATACATAATCTTGCGTGCAGGTTCACTTACCATGCGCTATGAAGCAGGAACCTTGCGCAATATCCGACTCGGTGAACATGAAATTGTGCGCGGTATCTACGCTGCCGTACGAGACCAGAATTGGGGCACAGTACCGGTCAAACTACATGATGTTAAACTCGACAACCATGCCGACTCATTTAGGCTTACGTTTACCAGTGAACATGTTCAAGATGATATTCACTTCATTTGGAAGGGCACAATTCAGGGCGATGCCAATAGCAGTATTCAGTTTTCGTTTGACGGTGAGGCACTATCCAGTTTTAAGCGGAACCGCATCGGTTTTTGCGTGTTGCACCCAATGAGTGTTGCCAGCTTATCCTGCGAAGTCGAACACACAAATGGCAGCACTGAACAGGGAACATTTCCCCAATTTATCGTACCTCACCAACCATTCTTCAATATTCGTGCCGTTAGCCACGAAGTACTGCCGGGTATAGTGGCTCAGGTGAGGATGGATGGTGACATATTCGAAATGGAGGATCAGCGCAATTGGGTTGATGCTTCCTATAAGACCTACTGCACGCCCCTGAGTTTACCTTTCCCGGCTTTAGTGGAATCTCATACAAAAGTGCAGCAGACGATCACTGTACAGGTGAGCGGCATTACTGAACCGATTATTGTCGGTGATCCGAGTCCTATACTCGAAATCAATACGAATGATGGTGTTCCGCTGCCCCCAATTGGCCTGTGTAACGCCTCTCATGGCGAACCATTGACACAGCAGGAAACTGATCTCTTGAAGAGCTTATGCCTAGCCCATTTACGTGTTGATCTAAACCCTTCTGAAGATTTGATCAAAAAACTGCGCCAATCAATGCACGAAGCTGACGGGCTTGGATGTGCCTTAGAACTTGCCATCCACCTTAGCTCAGATGTGGATGAGGAACTGCAACAGTTCCGATCCGCCATTGATTTGCTCAAGCCAAATATTGCACGCTTGGTTGTTTTCCGCGAAGGTGAAACCTCAACCCATCGCTCAACTGTAGCAGCGGCACGGCGAATCCTTGCGCCATACGGAGCGCCGCTCGGCTCAGGAACAGATGCATTTTATGCTGAGTTGAACCGGAACCATCCTCCAGCAGATTTACTTGATTGGATCACTTATTCTATAAACCCTCAAGTCCACGCTTTCGATAACGCTTCACTTATCGAGACCTTACCGGCACAGGCCGTCACAATCGAGAGCACCCGTCAGTTTTCGATGGATACAAAAATCGCTATCAGTCCAGTTACCTTCAAAATGCGTTGGAATCCAAATGCTACTGCTCCTGAACCTGAGCAATTGACGGGGTCGATGCCCCGCCGAGCCGATATGCGGCAGATGGCGTTATTTGGTGCCGTTTGGACACTTGGCAGTATCAAATCATTGGTGCTTGGCGGTGCAGACAGCCTGACCTACTACGAAACCACGGGCTGGTTGGGTGTCATGCCAAGTGCTAACCAAAATCAGTATTCTGAGCAACCTGAACTGCGCACGGTCAGCGTGTATCCGCTCTACCATGTATTTGCGGATATTGCCCCCTTCGTCGGTGGTGAAGTGCTTTCGATTACCTCCAACCAACCGCAAAAGTGTGACGCGCTTGTACTCCGTTGTGAGGGATCGCTGAGGATAATGGTTGCCAACTACACACCTGAAACACAACGGGTGACGATCAAAGGTCCAGCGGGGAATTTCACGCTGAAGAAATTAGATGAAATGACCCTCGAAGAATCGACCACATCAGCCGATATGTCCCGAAACGAACCAGCAACGTGGATCAAGACCGATAACTCATCTATGGAAATTGAACTTCTGCCATATGCTTACGTCCGATTAGATTTCAAAGATTAAAGTAAATGAGGGTGGGTCATAAATCGTTATGACCTGTTAAACAGTGAAATGACCCGCCTGAAAGTCATAAATTTGGGTAAAGTATTTCTGGTGGATACAAGGTTTCGCTGATTAACGGTTCATATCGGTTCATCGAAACTGAATATGATGTAATTGTGACCCACCCTCAAGTAAATTGCATTTATGCAAGGAGATAAAACAATGACGACCAAGATTGCGCTACTCGGAGCTGGCGGTAAGATGGGCTGCCGTATCACGGATAATCTGAAGAATCTGCCACAGTACGAAATGTATTATGTCGAAGTCAGTGAAGCAGGTATCGCGAACCTTGAAAAGCGTGGTTTAAAGCCAACACCTCAAAACGAGGCTATCGTACATGCGGATGCAGTTATTCTTGCCTTACCAGATCGGTTAATTGGTAGAATCACAAAAAGCTTGATCCCAGAACTCAAACCCGGCACACTGGTCATTGGTCTGGACCCGGCAGCCGCTTATGCAGAAGTGATGCCCATTCGCAGTGAACTTACCTATTTTGTGTCTCATCCTTGTCATCCGCCGCTTTACAATGACGAAATTACCGAGGAAGCACGCCTAGATTGGTTTGGTGGAGTCACAGCCAAACATCATATCGTTTGCGCGCTCTACCACGGGCGCGAAGAGGATTATGCCGTAGGCGAACAGATAGCCCGTGATATGTATGCTCCTGTCATGAATTCTTACCGCATTACGGTTGAGCAGATGGCGATTCTCGAACCGGCGCTGGCTGAAACGTTTGCAGCGACTGTTGTGTCGGCGATTAAAGAAGCCTACGACGAGGCCGTGAAAATGGGAGTGCCAGCCGAAGCTGCTTGGGCTTTCCTTTCAGGTCATATCCGCATTGAATTTGCCATTATCTTTG
>JBBQLX010000233.1:0-4422 GCA_038328375.1 Aggregatilineales bacterium
GATGATCCATAACATGGAAAAAGACACCCTTTGAACTCATTTGCAATCAATCAAAGGTTCTTTAATGGATGGAAAATTGATATGGTTCGTGTCTTTCTATAAATATTTATAGATTCTCATGCGTGAGCCCTTCCCCTAACCCCCGGCCCCTTCCCCCGTAGTAACAGGGGAAGGGGAGCAAAACATTCCATCCCAATGGACATCATACAACAGGTGAAGAGACAAAGGGTTACCATTTGGAAGAACATTTGGTAGCTCTTTTGAGATGTTGGCGCTAACCGATTTGAGGGAGCGCGAGGGTGGTGAAGGTTGAGGGATGGTTGGAAAGAGGTTTGTCGGGCAAACCGAAAGTAAATGTAGCGTAGAATATATGGGATGTGGGAAGTAGATTGCCGGAGGATAAACCCTCCGTCAAGAAGAATAAAGCCCCGTAAACGGGACTCGGAAAGGCGTGTGGGGAATGGCGCATGTGTTTATTTCGTATGCTCACAAAGACTACGATGATTTTGTAAAACAATTTATTGAACGCCTAGAAAAAGCTGGATTTGATAAATGGATTGATCACGAACAATTAGCTGGTGGAAAAGATTGGACAGAAGATATTGATAAGGGCATAAATCAGGCATATGGATTGATTCTGATTATCTCGAATTCATCAGCACAATCTGATTACGTTAAATACGAGTGGGCATTTGCACTTGGGCAAGGAGTGCCAATGATCCCTATTATTTATCAGGCACAAAATAGTTTACCCCCACGACTTATACCTATTCAATATTTTGATTTTACTGATCCAAATTGGTCGCAATGGGATGCTTTTATAGCGCGACTGAAAGAAGTTCGAGACGAATTTGGGACGATAGTACGAATTCCGTCTGATGCACCTCGTGATGTGCGAGATGGATTAAATGAACTCAACAGCACTATCCCACAGCGTAGAGAAAATGCTGCACAGCATCTTGGCAATATGGGTAATCCGCTCGCCGTTCCGGGTCTAATTATGAGACTTAAAGATCAAAACACAGCAGTCTGGATTGCTGCGACTGAAGCTTTAGGCAAGATCGGAGATGAGAGAGGCGTAGAACCACTGATGGATGTTTTAGCTAGGTACTATGAAACAAGTCATCCATTTGGCCTTGAACAAATAAACGATCCACCTGATCATAAAATTTCGAGGGCATTAATTCAAATTGGATCAAACGCAATTCCAGCATTAACCAAAGGACTTAAATGCCCAACTCCGAACATGAGGATAGCTATAGCACTTATTCTAGGAAGGATAAAAGATAAAGAGGCTATTGCGGCTTTAATTGAGGCTATCGGCGACAATAATAATGAAGCGCAAAGAATGATTATTTGGGCATTGGGACAAATAAGGGATGACACCTGTGTACCTGTCCTTATTGATGTATTAAAAAGTGATGTAATTTATTCAGTTAAATATGAGTGTGTACAAGCATTAGGTCTCATTGGTGGTAATGATGCTCTTGAAATATTGATTGAAGTTTTAACCGATAATACTGGGCAACAATCAACTGCTATTTCAGATCATAGCGGTTCAATATCAGTTCAAACAAGCGAACATGTTCAGCTAAGACAAGCAGCAGCATATGCTCTTAGAGATTTGGGAGATAAAAAAGCAATAGTACCTCTCTATAATGTTTTAGTAACTGAATCGGATCAGGCATTTTTGAGTGTTGTATATAATGCGCTTCTCAGTTTAGTAAATAACGATGATGTTGATAGATTAATTGAACGGATGCAACAGTCAAGAATCCAAGGTCTAAGCGCTTACCCAGAGACGTTATTGTTAGATATTATTCGTTCAATCGGCACACCAGAAGCATTGGCAGCAGTTGAGAAATGGAAACATGAACAACAAGGTAAATCGACGTAAAATCGGACACGGCATGCCGTGTCCCTACGATGAGGCGATGGTTAACAGGTATATCAGATGCCGGACAAATATGTGAGATTGGGCGGTTGGCGAATTGGGGCGGTAGAATAACGGCAGAAAAATAGATTATTCGAGGGTCGTTGTTGTGGCGCATGTTTATATTTCCTACGCGCCGGATGATTTTGAATATGCTGAGTTGGTGCAGCAGCGGTTGGAACGCGCCAATTTCAAGGTCTGGATTGATACCAGTTCAACAGAAGTACCCGATGGGATACTGGCGGCGAAGGACTGGCGGCAGGAGATTGACGAGGCGATCCGTGCGGCCTTCGTGGTGCTGACGGTGGTCACGCCACAGGCCAGAACCTTTGAGTACGTGGCCTATGAATGGATGTTCGCGCTGGGCGTGGGCATTGCGGTGATTCCGCTGGTGTTCCAAGTGACGGAACTGCCGCAGCGCTTGAAGGCCATTCAACCGTTGGACTTCACCAATCGGCGGAAGTCAGCATGGACACCATTATTGGAACGGGTCGAGGTGATTTATAACCGGACAACCGATCAGGAATCGGGTGTACACGGGGCAGGCGATACGTCGCGGGCGATGACGATGGCGGGCAGTGGTCAAGCCCGTACCCTGCTCGATCTGGTCGATTTGATCCGCAACGGCAGCTATGACAAACAGCGTGATGCTCTGCTGGCGTTAGCGGAAGTTGATCCGGCGGCGTTAGTGCGGTTGGTACAAAATGCGCTGAAAAAAGATGAGCTGCGGATGCCGTTTATTCAGGTGTTGATTGACCGGACGCTACCGCCTCCACGCCACATCTTCCTGAGTTACAGCCGACAAGACAAACACTTAATGAGCAAGCTGCGCGATGATTTGCAGCACGCTGATATGAATGTGTGGACGGATGAGAATTTGAATCCCGGTGAACCATCGTGGCTACTGGCGATTCAGAAAGCGATTAAGAATGCAGGCTGCGTGATTGTAATTTTGTCACCGGATGCGGCACTCTCAGAGTGGGTGCTGGTGGAACTGCAATACGCGCGGCTGCTTAAAGTGGTCATCGTGCCAGTATTGATGCGCGGACAGGAACGCGAGGCGGTTCCGATTGCGCTGGTCAATTGGCAGTGGTTGGATTTACGGTCAGAGCCGCTTTATAACCAAGGACTGCCCAAGTTGATTACCGCGCTGGAAGGTTATCTGCGGAAGTTCGGGGCGGCAGCGACGGGGTAAGAAAAACGAATTTAACCGCCATCCACAGGAGGCTTCGCACAGACGCAGAGAACGCCAAGATCAATACGGAGCGTTTTTACCGCAGAGGCGCAGAGATCAGAGAAGAGATTTAATGCAAAGAGAAAATAAAAGGGACACGACAATGCCATGTCCCAATTAGTAGTAACTACACACCCAAAAATTCGTCGAGGCCGGAGAGGACTTCTTCGAGAGTTGAGGCTGACATATCACCCATGTGGGCGATGCGGAAGGTTTTGCCCTTCACTTTGCCGTAACCTTTGTCCATCGAGAAGCCTTTGCCGCCCATGAACTTTGCCATATCATCGACGCTGATATTGCGTCCGTTGGCGACGGTGGTAACGGTCGGTGAACGGTAACCTTCTTGCGAGAAGATGCCCATCTCACGGGCATTTGCCCAAGCGATGGTCATGTCGCGCATCTGTATGTGACGCGCCCAACGATTTTGTAAACCTTCAGCCATAATATCGTCCAACTGCTTGTCGGCAGCGAACATCAACGACACAGGTGGTGTCGAAGGGGTGTTGTTCTTCTTGAGGCTGGCTTCGATCTCGATGAAGTCGAAGTAGTAACCACGATTGGTGACTTCTTTCGCACGAGCCAGAACACGGTCACTGATGGCGGCGAAGGCCAATCCGGGTGGCAATGCGAAGGCTTTTTGTGAGGAAGTCAGCGCCATGTCGATGCCCCATTCGTCGGTGAGCAGTTCGATGCCAAGGAAGCCGCTGACGGTATCCACCAAGTAGAGGGTGTCGGGATATTGGCGAACGACTTCACCGATGGCCTTGATGGGGTTGGTCACGCCGGTGCTGGTTTCGTTATGAACGACGCAAACCGCATCATAGGTTTCTTTTTGGAGGGCTTCAGCCACCATTTCGGGAGTATGCGCTTTGCCCCAATCAACGGTGATGACATCGACTTGCTTGCCATTCAATTGGCTGATTTCTGCCCAACGTTCGCTGAATGCGCCGCCGACGAGATGCAAGGCTTTCTTGCCATCGCGGATGCAGTTGCGGGATGCGCCTTCCCATAAGCCTGTGCCGGATGAGCCTTGAACAAAGACGCGGCTTTCGGTGACGAAGGCCTGCTTGAGTTTGGTTTGCAGACGGGCGAACAAATCTGCGAATGCCGTCGAACGATGACCGATCATCCATTCGGTTTGTGCGTCGAGGATTTCCTTACGCACTTCGACGGGGCCGGGGATCACCAGCCGTTTATGTGATGCTGCTGCCATTTTCTCGATACCTCCCTGCGGGGATTAATTTGTGATATACAG
>JBBQLX010000234.1:0-4412 GCA_038328375.1 Aggregatilineales bacterium
ATTTTGTGCTACGCTGTACTTATCTTCGTCTTTGTGTCTCGGAGTCTTTGTGTTCATTTCTTCTCAGCTTTTCTCTGCGTCTTTGCGGTTAAACGCATTTGCATTTCGCTTTGCACGTTCTGCGGATCACTCCCTTCTATCCGCTGCGACGACACCGACATTTGCGACGCGGCGGACACACGGGAGATTCCCGCTGCACTTGCGCCAATTCAGCGGCATCAGCCAAGCCAGCCGCTTGCCAACAATGTCGATTCAGCGAACATAACCGAGCTTCCCGCCCGCCATTTCAGCGGGCAATCAGCACAAATTACAATCCTCGTGTAAGCTATTGAACACGTATCCATCCAACAAAGGCAGATCATTACGATGACTGATCGACACGCACCTCGCACGTTATCGCTTGTCATGCTTACCCTCTTCGCACTTGCGTTCAGTCTCGAACCACTAACAGTCAGCGCTCAAACAGATGCACCGCAAGTATCACAAACCGCTGAATACAACATCGGCTTCGCTTGTCCTGTCACGGCTACACTTTCGCCAGACCAAACCAACCTTTGGGTACTCATGGATAACTGTTTCGGCAGGGGTTTCACATTACAAGGTTTTAATGCTGCGGACGGCACTCCTGTCAAAGGCGATGATAAAAACTTTGCCGATGCGCTAGCTCCTCTTAATGACAAGTGGATTTATCCCGACACCAAGCCGCTGGCTTTCACCCCTGATGGAGGGATCGATCTGCGTTATAACGATGCTGATACTTACGACGCGCTGAACCTGCGCCTTACCTTGACTGGTGAGGAACCTGCCGCCAATGAACTAACATCGCTCACCAACGATACAATACAAAAATTGATCCCGGAGTTCGCGGGTTATTCCGAAAATATTATATATAGTACCGACCATACATTAGCTGTCATTCCCGATACATCCGCTTTTCACATCATCGACTTGAAGACAGGCAAAGAACTTTTCCAATTTGAAGGGCAGCCCACCACCGATTATTCACGCGCCTCTTTTTCCAGTGATAACCAGCACCTCTATATCTCGACGTTAAAGAATGGGGATGATGTACAAGACAACAGCTCCACTTTAAATATCTACAATCTGGCTGATGGCAAGCTGCTTAAGACTTACGATGTTCCTTCTTATTTTAACATCTTCAGTCCTGATGAGCGCTACATTGTGGCTCAAGTCGGTGGGCAATTCGACGCTGGATTCATCGTAACCAGCTTGGAAACAGGCGTTACCAGCCAAACTATTCTAGTTAATGAACCACCTCATCCGGTGACGGAATGTTTGAATACAGGAAAAAAGTTGAAGGGTCTAGACTACAAGACACGCGGCGAACTTCCAGTCAGAGATATTATCTGGTTGCCCGATAGTTCCAACTTCTTCACGGTCAACTCTTATATCGGTGATATGTCAGGAAGCCGTGGAAATCTATGCATTTTTAACTACAGTCGGCTGCGCCAATATAAAGTGGAATAAGTTAGTTCGCAGTCGGTTTGGGTAACAGGCGCAGTCGTATGGCATATCGACGGTAACGCAGGAAATAATACAGGCAGGCCACCGCGCCACCCGTAAAAAACCAGTTGCTCATCAGCATAGCGAAGCTCAGGAACACAACTCCCCAATAACCGAATTTCCACGCCGTCCCATCGAGGCTGACCCAACGCGCATAACTGATTTGCCCTTGGATTGCACCGGTTGTCGCGGCTGATTTGAACAAGCGGATATTCTGTGTATGGCTGGAAATAATGACGACTTGCACCAACAACAGAAAACCCATCGCTGATGGGAACACCTGCGGAATATTCATGTAATGGGTCGCCCCCCACATCACCAGCATCCACAGCACGCCGTAAGCCAGCATAAAGATGAAACGCCTGCTGAGTAATCGGTTGGCATCCACATCCTTTTGATAATAAGGATTTAGCTCGTAGCTGCCCGCAAATACGAGGTTATCTTTAGCATTTTTCAGCCACAACTGTCGCCCATAAATCGTCAGATAATAATCCGCGATATAGACGATCAACCAGAGAATAATGGCAACTGGCAGACTATCGAATTGGAGATTGTTCATTGCTTTACCATTTCATTCAGAGTCATAGGATAAAAAATTTATAATTGAAGTGCGGCCTAACAATCGCCTACGCCATTTTCTAAACCCGTATTAAACGAAGTCTGGCGCTGCTCACCACTTCCATGCGCGTTCTTATCAAACCATGATCCACCACCATCGCCTGCTTCAAACAACGAGGCGGTGGCTTCATCAATATCGCCGTCCTCAATGATAACCTTCTTGCTCTCATTCACCGCATATTGAGAATATGCACCCGCATAACAATCAGCCTGTAACTCCCGTTGGATGCTGATGCCATCGTATTCCAATTGCGCTTGTATCGAATGTCCCCACTCATGAGCAATAATGACCACCACCGTATAATCACCAATACGGTCGTGTTGATCAGTCATAAAACTGAGTGGGAAGTAAGCCGTATTATCTTTGCCGCAATAAAATGGGCCGATGTTCGCTGGAGCAGTTCCACACGCTGTTTTTATCCGCGATTTATCATAGATAACGATCTCAGGCTCAGCGTACTCTATGCCTTCGTTTGCAAACACCCCACTCCAGAAATCATTGATGTCAGTTTGTGCTAACGTGAATATTTCGTCCAATGTTAAAGGTTCTGCCGGAGCGGTTTCCTCTGAAGTGGGGGCTTGCTGAGGTTCATCGGGTGCTGCCTCGCCTTCCGCTAAATTTCCCCAATAATCCCAGTTTAAGTTGTCCCAATCAATCTGGGTTAGGCCGTCACTCTTCGCGGTCTGAACATCACCCTTTGTATCCGCGTTAATAACCACCTGCCCCCAAACGCCATAGGTATTTTCAGTGTGCAAAATGGCGTTCGCAACATAAACACTGGTGGCGCAGGCTACAAAATCCATCTTGATCGGCTCTGATAGGCTGCCATCGGAGGTTACTAACCGGCATGGGGATTGAGCTTGTTGAGCATGTACACTTTGAAGTGGAATGCTTAAAACTAAAATAAGTGCTATAAAACCTATCAAGTGATTCTTGATAGCCCAATAAATAATTTTCACTTTATTAGTCCCCATTTCCATAAAGGTGATCATCTATTTATTGTATTTCTCAAATGCTGATTTTATGGGGTTAATTTGCCCCCAAATTCAGGGGGAAGTACAAATTGACATTTTCGAAGGTCAATACACCAATGCCCTAGATAAGATTAATTAGTTGGATTTATTCAGCGCGCTCGTTACGAATTTCGCGCGAACGTAGAAAAACCTCGATCACAATAAATACCAGCGCCACCAAAAAGATCATTGGCAAATTGAGTAGGCGTGGGATTTGTAACCATGTGCAGGTCACCACAAACAAGCCAAACCAAATGCTCTGGCGCACAATCACTCCACCCGGTGGGAGTTCGGCGCTAATCGGTGTAAAACGCACATTGAGATAGCGGATGAAAGGCAGCACCGTACCCGTCACCGCGATTTGCAGAAGCAGAAAAAATATCCAACGTTGACCGACGCGCGGCAAGGTAGTCGTCACCAATTGGAATAAACCCAACCACCCGATCACCATGAACACCACTCCGACGATCAAAACACCAATATGGTCAGGAGGTATTTTGTCCGCTGGGAAAATTTCACTGGCTGTTTCGTTTACATCATCGTATTGTTGTTCGCTCATACGCGAAAGTATAGCAGAATCCCCATATCTGTTACCAATCATTATGAAAAGATTAAGGATGTTTAAGAAAGGAACAAGGTATAGCCAACCTTTCCCAGTTTGCTTGCGTTTCATGACAAGCATCCTTACAATTCACATTGTCAGCATCCATTCGACTTCTTCTCCATGTCCACTCAACCGTTCAGTATGGAGAAGATACGCAGCGCTCCACGACAAACGATGCCGAAAAGGTTCAATTGATGGATGTACCCATTCCACCGATTCGTCAACAAGGCCGCCGTCAACGCATCATACGCGAAAACTTGATGGCCTACGCTTTCCTTGCGCCTGCCCTCATTCTGTTGTTCGTGTTTGGCCTGTTTCCGGTGGGCTTTGCCTTCTTTGTCAGCCTTTATCGTTGGCGACGTTTCCCCGACAACTACCTCGGTTTAAACAATTATGTTCAGGCGCTTGATCACTTTGCCTTCGTAGTATTCTTCTGGATAGCGCTGGGAATACTGGTTTATGGTCTTCTGCTGCTCTGGATGTTGTGGAAGAGTCAAGCCGAACGACTCTCCGCCTTATCTGCACTCATACCCGGTATCGCCATTGGTGCTGCGTTTGTCCTGATGGTGAACTGGATTGCTGTGCTATTACCCATCATCTTGAATATCCCCCAGAGCATTCGTGGTCAAGAACGGGTTCCCGGTTTGTTTAC
>JBBQLX010000235.1:0-4317 GCA_038328375.1 Aggregatilineales bacterium
GTATGGGAACCAGTTGACGTGCCCGACTCATCGAAAAACGAGGCTTGTGTGGTAAAGCAGTGGGTACAGAACTGATAGATTGAGGAAGTACGCTTTGTCCCATAAAAAAACCCCATCGGCTAAGGACAAGCACAACGGGGCGGCATACTCAAATAAACTGGAACATAACGACCCAACAACCTGTAATATGTGAGTTGTGGTCGCTATCCAGCATATAGATGAGCAAAACGAACAAATTCCCACAACCCTAATATAGGTAGGAAAATGTTTGCACCTTCTTTCATCCAGACTGTCACTGTCGGCTCTGGCTTTTTACCAGATCCACCGTCATGGCCGAAGCTATGATGCACCAATTTGAGTATCGAAAATGGTAGACTTATTGCAAATTGGTGACTCGGGTCGCGGGCTTGATAGTAAACTATCACACCGCCGGTAGGGGATTTCACCCTGCCCCGAAGGTTTGCTATATTCAATTACAGGCAGTATAGCAGAAAGAATATTAGAATTGCAATAAGTTGAAGATACGATTAGGTGGGATTCGTTTCTTCCTCAACTCGCCCAAGCGTGAAGATAAACTTTGCGCCTTTGGTCTGGCTTTGCCCGACAGCCCAGATTTTGCCGCCATGTGCTTCTACAATATGCTTGCAAATAGCCAGCCCTAAACCTGTACCTTCTCCACCAGAGCGTGAAGAGTTCACCTGATAAAAACGTTCGAAGATACGTTCAACTTGATCGTCGGGAACACCCGGTCCTTCGTCAACAACCTGAACTGTCACTTCGTCGGCGGTTGCGGATGTCGATATAGTCACTTTACTACCTTTAGGCGACCACTTGATGGAATTGTGCAACAGGTTAACAATCACCCGCCGAACAAGATCCCAATCACCCCAGACACGCAGCTTTTTAGGTATATCATGAATAATGCGAATATCTTTCAAGCTCGATTGATCTTCCATGCGGTCAGCGGCATCTTCGACCAGAGGACGTAAATCCAGTTCGACCATGCGGACAATAGACTGCCCCGATTCGATCATCGACAAGTCCATCATTTCCTGAATAACCCACAAGAGCGAATCAGTTTCCAGCGCAATAGCCTGTATGCTCGAAATGCTGCGCTTACGTTTCGGTTTATCATCTTCATGAAATAATGAATCGATAATGATTCGTATATTGGCGACCGGCTTGCGTAACTCGTGGGAGATGTTGGCGACCATATCACGGCGGGCACGGTTTAGACGCACCAAGTCACTGACATCTTGCAACGCTAATCCGATAAAACGATTTCCTTCTCGCTGAATAACTTGGGCGCGAACACGATAATGGCGCTTGTTGATGATGATCTGCTCCTCGAATATCTCTTCTTGATATTCGAGTGCGCTGAGAACGACGGCCTCTAACTCAGGTGAATTGGTCACATCTACTAACCGTTCCCCGATGGGACGCTGCCGTTCAAAAAGTTCTTCGGCAGCATTATTGATGGCGATAACCTCAAAATCAGCGTTCAAAACCATCAACGCTTCATAGGCCGCGTTTGATAACGTCAGCATTAAAGCCTGTTTGTATGCCCAATCTTTCTCGTGATCTTCCACTTGGTTATCCTTCAAAACGGTAGCCAACGCCACGCACGGTTACGATGCGACGTGGATTTGAAGCATCTTCTTCCAGTTTTTCGCGCAGCCAGCGGATATGAACATCAACGGTGCGCTTGTCTACGAAGTAGTCGTATCCCCAGACTTTGGTCAGAATAAGGTCGCGGGAAAGGACGACACCTTTATTACGCATAAGTTCGGTAAGCAGGTCAAACTCTTTGTTACTCAGTTTGACTTCTTCTCCAGCACGATAAACACGGCGACCTGTCAGGCTAACCTGCAAGTCATTTGAGTTTAGTTCATCCTGTGCAATCTGACGACCGGAGGGACGACGCAGCACTGCCCGTACACGAGCCAAGAATTCCCCAAGGGCAACAGGCTTGACCACATAATCATCAGCACCGCTTTCGAGGCCAACAATTTTGTCGACTTCCGTACCACGCGCAGTAACCATGATAATCGGAATATGATTTGTACCGGGATCGCGGCGGATAATACGGCACAAACTCAAACCGTCTAACCCGGGGAGCATAATATCGAGTACCACAAGGTCAGGATGCTCTTGACGGACTTTTATCAGTCCATCTTCACCATCTCCCGACAATGTGACGCTGTAGCCTTCTCCCTTAAGTTTGTCAGAGAGATTATTAGCAAGAGTCATTTCATCTTCAATTACTAAAATCTTCGGCATATCGTTATGATCTTTCATTGTGTTTAACACCTTTACTTAATCTTATCAACGAATTATTAAATGTCCGATATGCTTTCTTTAATTTAACTTAATCTTTTAAAGATCGAACACCAGCCAACGAAGTGGCAGCATGTACAGCATTACGGATGGCTGAAGCGACTACTTCGGCAGCGAAAGCACCAACTGCGTTGACGTTAGCAGGGATTTCTCCGGTGGCTAAAGCGAAAAGCGTATCACCGTCAAACATGGTGTGAGCGGGGCGAATGGCTTGGGCAAGACCGTCATGAGCCATCTGCGCGACTTTGTTCACCTGTTCCTTGGTCAATTTTGCGTTGGTGGCGACTACCCCGATGACGGTATTGCCACTGGCTGGTGTATCGACCATACGTGACATCGCGCGCATCATATTCAATGAGCTAGCAAATGTATTTCCGTCGGGCGGTTGGCGCATTCCCGCGATAATCTGACCTGCTTGATCCACGACATCGCCCACCGAGTTAACAACGATAAGAGCCGCAACAATCAAACCGTCGCCTAGATCAACACTCGCACTTCCAATACCACCTTTTGTGGCGAACTCGTTACCCATACCTGCACCGACGCGACAGCCTGTGCCTGCACCAATAGTCCCTTGTTGAACGGGTTCACTACTGGCTGTGTGGCAAGCATCATAACCCATTGCGGCATCAGGGCGAATATCTGAGCGACCGATGGCGAGATCAAAGAGGATAGCAGCAGGGACAATTGGTACAATGACACCTGCTTGAGCCGCGAAACCGATATCATTTTCCTCCAGATAACGCATAACTCCATCGGCAGCAGCTAAGCCATAGGCACTCCCACCTGCAAGTAGAATGGCATTCACTGTCTGAACCATGTGCATTGGGCGGAGTAAATCCGTTTCCCGCGTACCGGGCGCACCACCCCGTTGATCGACACCCCCTATTGTGCCATCAGGACATATAATCACTGTACATCCAGTTGCAGCTTCTAAGTTAGTGGCATGTCCTACAAGAATGCCGGGAACATCAGTTAGAGAGTTCGTCAGAGTCGTCATCTTCAATACCAATATAGGTTATATCATCGGTTGTGTTTGGGAGTTCGTCGAGTTCATCCGGCTCTAAAATTGAAAGAGCGCGTTCGTAGTCAGGCGGCTTTACAAGCACGGTTATCGAACCCAATCGCCCGATGGTGATACCTAAGGCTGCCGCACCAGGTTGACGGTAAACAACTGCTTGAATACCTTCTACCTGTAAGCGTCCGGCGACGATATGCGCTTCGGTTTCAACAGGGGTTTCGTAGACAATCATCCAGTCAGCCATGAGTGCAATATTCCGTAAAATTTCAATAAGTCATTAGTATGAGTGTAATCGTTTAGAGAAGGCGATGCTAGCAGGAGTATAAATTAAGGCCAAATTAGGGCTATGGATTGTGTACTGTAGGTGTTGGTAAATGATCAAAATGTTGCTAATGATGTAATTGTTGTTGCTGTTGTTACAAAATTGCAGAATTCCCGCTGAATTGTCCGGCGAGAAGTAGGGGAGGAACCGCCGAATCGACATTTTGTGTCGGCGGGTAGCTCAGTCAAGGTCGCTGAAATGACACAAATGCCGCGGGTATTACGGTCAATGCCACCGCCGTACCATTTGGGTCTGCCGCCGCTATATTTGCTTTCGTTTTAAGTTGCAAAGTGCGTGATGGTTGGTTGGGAAATGCCGGACAGGATGAATCCTGTCCCTACAATCGTGGTTATTTATAAGTATGAAAAATACGCTATAACCACTACTATTTCTATAGCAGAACAGAAGTTCACAAAAGTAAAGCGGAATCGGTTCGAGTTTTCAAACCTTAAGAATAGTAAGTATGTATATAAGCGATTCGATTTGGAGAATAAGGAAGGGGTGGTTGGGGGAAACAAAAAGAGGAAAGGGAGAGTGAAGGGGGTTGGCAGCGGCATACTCTCCCACCACGTTACCATGGCAGTACCATCTGCGCTTGTGAGCTTAACGACCGGGTTCGGAATGGGACCGGGTGTAC
>JBBQLX010000236.1:0-4087 GCA_038328375.1 Aggregatilineales bacterium
TGGAAAAGGCCAAGTTCGAGGTATCGGTCAAACGCAGTGTGGATCCCGAAGGCTGCTACATTGGCGATAAACGTTATGCCTTTAACCACACTGGCGTGGACGAAGTTGAATTTCTGATGAGCGCGAATCCCGGCGAACCACTGCGTCCGCTGGCGAAAGTCGCCTCCGGTGGTGAAACAGCGCGTATTATGCTGGCACTCAAGCGGGTGCTGGCAGACGCTGACCAAACCCCGACGCTGATCTTCGACGAAATTGACACAGGTATCGGCGGACGTGTCGGCAGTGTCGTTGGTGAGAAGTTGTGGGCATTAGCCGCTACCCATCAAGTGATGGTCGTCACGCACTTGGCACAGTTAGCGGGTTATGGCGATAAACATTACCACGTCACCAAACAGGTTAAGGGCGACCGTACATCTACGATTGTCAGCGCATTGGATGACGAAGATCGGCGTATCGTGGAACTGGCAGCTATGCTCGGCACCGAAGGCGAAAGTGGCAAACTGAGCGCACAGGCTATTCTCGCGCAGGCCGACTCGTATAAAGACGAACATAAGCCCAAAGCCAAGAAGCTCAAAATTGATAAAGCGGGGTAAAATCACGAGGAGAGTTATTTCTTCTCAGAAAGTGATTTTACCTGCATGAAAATTGAAGTTTATCGCGCCTTGTGGGGTATGGAAGGCTCACTGGAGCAGCAGTTTGAGCGCATCGCGGCGGCTGGCTATGATGGCGTAGAAGCTTGGCTGTCCGGTTCCAATTTTGACCGCAACCAAATTTTGAAACTCGCCGAACAACATCATCTGCGCTTGATTGTGGCGGGTGCAATTGCCTCCATTGCCGAAATTCAGCCGACGCTGCAAGCCTTTGCCGAATACAATCCGGTCAAAATCAACATCCAAAGCGGCATCGACTCGATGACCTTTGATGAAGGTAAATCTTTTGTCGAGGCGATGTTGGAAGCCGAAAGCAAGCTCGGCGTAACGGTTATGCAAGAAACGCATCGCGGTAAATTGTTGTATGCGCCGTGGGTCGCAGCGGCTTATTTGTGTGAGTTCCCCGACCTGCACATCACTGCCGATTACAGCCATTGGGTCAATGTCTGCGAACGGCTGCCCCTCGATCAAGCTGATGCATTAGCGCTGGCAAATCAAAATGCCCGACATATTCATGGACGGGTTGGCTATGAAGAAGGCCCACAAGTCCCTGATCCTTCTGCACCAGAATATGCCGCACAGTTAGCATGGCACGAGACTCAATGGAAAGCCATCCGTGACAATCAGCAAGCCAGTGGCGAAACGGTGCTGACCTTCACACCCGAATATGGTCCGCCGGCTTATCTCCATACCCTACCGCACACCAATGTTCCTGTCGCCAACTTGTGGGATGTTTGCCTGTGGGCAGCACAACAGGCGCGAAAGCAGCTTGCCTAGTTATTGAACTAAATATTTCTCTCAAATAAGGATAATTTCAAAATGACACGCATTAAACAATCGGTTTCGTGGTGGTGTTTCGTGCCACAGCATATGACCGCCGAAATATTCGTGAAAGCCGTCGCTGACATCGGTTATCCAGCCATCGAGTTAGCCCCGCCTGAATATTGGCAACTGATCAAAGATCATGGTTTGGCGATTGCTTCGTTCTCCGGTCACCAATCCATTCCGGATGGGTTGAACCGCCGTGAAAATGGCAGTCGCATCGAAACCGAAATCCGCAGCAGTATCCAACAGGCCGAAAAATGGAACATCCCCAATGTGATCGTTTTCAGCGGCAACCGTAACGGGCAGGATGATGCTACAGGTGCAGAAATCACCGCTGAAAATTTACGGCGCATTTCCAAAACGGCTGAAGACGCGGGAGTCAATCTGGTGATTGAACTGCTCAACAGCAAAGTTGATCATCCTGATTATCAATGTGACAATACACTGTGGGGTGTGAAGGTCTGCCAGATGGTCGATTCGCAGCGAGTCAAACTGTTGTACGACATTTACCACATGCAGATTATGGAAGGCGATGTGATCCGCACTATTCGCGAGAATCATCAATATTTTGGTCACTATCACACGGCAGGCAATCCCGGTCGAAATGAGATTGACAACACCCAAGAACTGAATTACAAGCCGATTATGCAGGCCATCGTGGATACCGGATACGAGGGTTATGTCGGGCAGGAATTTATTCCCAAAGGAGATGCGACACTATCGCTCAAGCAGGCGTTTGAGATATGTGATGTCGGCTAGTTTGCCCGCTTCCCTATCATCACCTGACGCTTGACCTGCTGATGCTATTCGCAGTTGAACTTCCCCCATAAACTGATTGTTATTACTGTTAGATACAGAAACGACAACTTTAGGAGGAACGACCATGAAGGGGAAGTTTGTATTGTTAATGCTGCTTTTGCTTGTAAGTGGAGGCTGCAATCTGACAGTCAACGTTGGAGATAATCCACCAACCTTGCCAACTTCGACGCAGCCCAACGCGATTGTCGAACGTCCCACCAATAAGCCACCGACCATGACACCACTGCCAATTGCAGCAACTGCAATTCCACCGACCATAGCGCCAACCTGTACCCCGCGCGCCGATTGGCCACTGTATAAGGTCGTAACAGGCGATACCCTCGGACGAATTGCGGTTCGTGCGGGTAGCTCTACCGTCGAGTTGATACAAGCCAACTGCCTGACCAATGCCAACCTGATCTCAGTCGGGCAATCGCTGCATGTGCCACGCCAACCCACGCCACCGACGACCATTCCACCGACACTTACACCCACCATCGTATCGCAGCAGATTGGGTCGATCAGTGTGTCACCATATATCGTGGCGGACGCGGGCAACTTCGCGCTCAACGGCGGGACGACCATCACTATTAGCTGGGTAGGCGGCCCGGCGGATGCCATTCGAACGGATTTCTTCCAACGTGGTTTCGATGGCAGTATGGGTTTGATCAGTACGGATACGAATGCGTCTGATGGTCTGAGTACAACATGGGTTGCGCCTGTGAAATTCCAAGGAGAGCTAACTGCATCTGCAATCCGCGCTGATGGCAGTCATGTTTCACCAATTTTTACACCCACCGTTTATGTCAATGATCCTTATGCGGCGAGCAATGCCATCACCTTGAATCCCTATCTGCGTTCTGATGGCGACACCTATTTTGTGGAACCGAATACGTCTATCGCGCTGATATGGCAGGCCGCCCCCAGCGTATCCACACGGGTGGACTTCACTTTTTCGCCCGCCGACCGCACCAAGCAGCCTTTTTTGCTCGGCAGCGACAACAACATGGAGAACGGGGCATCAGTAAGTGTCAAGTTTGCGCCGGGTGATCTGGGTACGGTGAGTGCGGAAGCCTTCCGCAGCGATGGTACACGGATTACCTTTGGTAAAGGCATTACGGTGAGTGCGCCGGTTGTGGAATTGACGGCAGAGGCGACTGTGTCACAATAGGATACGGGCGAGGTGTGGATGTCCGACCTTATGCTTATATTTATTGTTCTGGCGTGATGCCGAACTCGGTTTCCAAGAGCAGCTTCGCACCATCGGGACCGCTCAAGGTCAACCACAAATCGTCGCCAATGACCTTGAGCGTAAAGTCAAAAAATGGGCAGCACAAGCGCTCCAACGAGACAAATTGTGCTGCCATTTGCAAGAGGCTCGCCGGAAAGCGGAAGCTGTAGCCATCAGTCAATCCTTGCGCTTCCTCAACCTGAGCAAATAACGACTCGGTCAGTATAATATGTACTTGTCGTTGTTCAGACGGAATCGCGTTCAAATCACAAGCAATCGGTTTATCCATATGAAATTCTACCCCTTGGCGTTCTCTGATGTCTTGGCGCTCTTGGCGAATTCTATTCCTCTTAAACCTTCTGTGCTGTAATGCGCGCACTATAAACACGCGGCATTCCCGGCTTCACTTCGATGATGCCCTCAGCACTGCTTTTATCAACAACTTGAATATTGCTGAAGCCTGCCTCGCGCATCATGCCGGTGTAGGTCGCCACATCAATCGCACCGGTCACACACTCCGCCCACTTAGCCGTATCTGCCTGCAATTCCGCACTGAAATCACCCTCGGTCACGATGTCACTGA
>JBBQLX010000237.1:0-4005 GCA_038328375.1 Aggregatilineales bacterium
CTCTAAAAATGTGAACGTTCTAATCCTAAGTGACAGGGTAAATGATTATTTCAGACAGTAAATGACCGAGATGAAATGTAGGGCGCTGCCTGTCATCACAAATAGATGCCAGAGTTCGTGATGCCCAATCAGTGGATGCGGGTTGGGCTTTTCGAGGCCAAATACGATTGCACCGATGACGAAAACAATGCCGCTGGCAGCTAGAAATATAATTGCCTCGCGGGGAATCATGGCGATGACATCAGGTGGCGCGAAGAGGACGATTGCAGCCATCAGCATGTAATATAGTAACGAGAAGATGCCCGGTCTGGTGAGGAACAGGAGTTTGTAAACCACACCAATCACGGCTAACATCCAGACCGAAATCAGCAGAATCCAGCGCCACTCTCCAGCGATGACGGTTAGACAAATAGGGGTATAGCAGCCCGCAATGAGTAGGTAAATCGCCGCATGATCGACACGTTCCAGCCAGAGCAATTTGGTTTCGGAGCCGTGTGATAAATGATAGATGGCACTCGCACAATATAGTGTGATGAGGCTGATGCCGTATATAAAAACGGCTATGAGTTTAAGGGGATTACTTCTTGTCAGGAGTATAAGCCAGAACAATGCACAGGCGGATAACACCGCACCCGTTAGATGCGTAAAGCCGTTTACTGGTTCACGAAAGCGCTGCATCATTGTTGGTTATTCCTCGCGAACTCATCTACGATGTTATTTGAACCTTCTAATCTCTCCTACGAATAACGGGTAAAATTTGTTTTAAATTGGGATCAGAATATTTTTGAGCATCTATACAAGATGCTCAAAAATCATTGTAGTAAATATGCGCTAGCTTTTGCTAGCTCCAACGGACGGGGTTGCCTGTTTCGACCGAGACGGTCAATATTTTGGTTAGTGGTTCGAGAATATAGGCGAAGTAATTGGTATCAACGACACGCTTCTCGACGTGCATCAGGCGCGGATATTCTTGCGTGGTGCCGAACTCAGCCCGTTTGAAGATGCGGACGGGCGTGGTTGAAACAAACTTCTTGTCCGTATCGAGATCGGTGAACTCAAATTGGTCGGCGCGGTCGAGTTCTTCCGAGGCAAGCGGCTGCTGTTGGACACGCATGGCACGGAAAAGCTCACGGTTTAAGTCCCAGACATCACGAATGAAGAATCCTTGCTCGTCAAAGCCCAAGCGCAAGCCGGTGCGCCCATCCCAACTGAACATGCCTTCTTCACTTTGGGCTGTCGATTGAATGATTTCCTTGGTATCGGAGTTCACAAGGAACGTTTTCGAGATGCCGTTTTGCGAATTGAAGAAGTTCAGTTCTTCAAGTGCGTGGGCTGCCTCATCAGCGGGCGTAATGCCGTGATTTTCAGCGGGCAGTTGTTTGTGGAGCGTTGGAAAATGATCCCAGCCAACCTGTTCCAGTGCGTCAACGAAGGCGCGGTATTCGTTCCAATCGGCAATATAAGTGGTTGCAATATCCATGTAAGGATGTTCGCAGCAGGTGGCTAACCATGAATCGAACGTGTCTGATTTGCTGTCGTCATCGTTGAAGGTGATGCGTACTGCCGGAAAACCATCTTCATCAATATAGAAATCATCAGGGAAAGGGCAGGGTGTCGTTTTCCCCAGCTTATAACAAGTACACATCACACTGGCATCAAGCCCCATAATTGATCCTCGAAAGTTGAGATTATTATATGAAGTGTAACGATGCTATTCGTAAACACCAAATTTTTAAAACCGAGTACAATGTATCCAGCAAATAACATGCAAGGTTTTCTAAATAAAATAGCCTTACTTGTAGGTGGAAAGGATATGACTTTCCCTACGGAAAAGGTTATGACGAAATTGAACAACACTCCTTGCTTCGCTGTTAAATGTTTGTCCCCCCATTTTCTGGGGATAGCGACGATGTCCGTTTTGATTATGCTTGATTTTAACAAAACAATCGTTAAGCTAACATTTTATAGGACTTATTTATGACTAACAGTTTCCTCGATGCGGGTGAATTTCAGTACGGATGCTATAAAGTTCAGTATGTCGAGTGGGCAAATGAAGAATGGACAGGGACAGGCTTTTGGCTTCAAGCAACGGTCACCAACCGTCGTTTGCTGGTTTTCCCTGAACTGGGTGTGTATCCTCAAGACTATGAGACGATTGCCCCATCTGACATTAAGCGGGTGTGGAATGTTTCATTGGCTGGTCGCGATGGCATTCTAATACGGCTGGGCGATAACCGCTGCTTACATCTGCTGGTCGATTGGAGTCAAGGCAGCAAACTGGTGCGTGATATTGATAAGATGATGATTTCGCCTGTTAAGCCCCGTATCTCCCCGCGATTGCTATAAGTTGGAGGATAATTCAGACTCAATACTGATTCGTTTTGCCTGTGGAGCAGCGCTATAATTCCCTAATATTTAATTACAGGGTTGAAGGAACAAATTGTGTGGGATGAAAATGCGCTTCTGCTGCCGGGTGAATGCAAACTGGGGCGCTATCATGTGGCTATTTTACGACACACGTCCTCAGGCTGGGTTCCAACTACGCCTCCTGTAAATGTTCTTGTTACCAATTATCGACTATTACTACATCCTCAGACGCGCCGCCAATATCAACCCGCAGTCATCCCCAGCCACTACATTACACAGGTGACCAAGACCGAGATGGGTTATCATCGCGGTGTAAGAATCGGACTCAAAAATGGGATGCGGTTATACATGACGATCAATTGGAGCGAGAACGAAGAGTTGACCGAGACCGTCACCAAAATGTTGACTTCGCCTATTGGTAATGCCTTTATTCCGCACCCGGCAGAAGAAGATTTGAACCGTTTGATTGAGTTCATCAGCCACTTGTGAGTGCAGCCACTAGCTCATTCATATCACAAATTTTGTCAATTCCTCAAAACAATGACATTTGTTTGGGTGGGCCAGAAGGTGGCGGTTCGGTTTTATTATCAGGTTTAGTGGATGTTCCCCGCTTCTTTTTTACCTCTGCGATGACTTCTAATAAGTTTTTAAAATCGGCTTCCATTTGTGGCTCTAAAGTTGGGTTACGTAGGACTGCCGCTGGATGAAACAGCGGATAGTAAGCGCGTCCATCTTCGTATTTGGGTTTGCCGTGAATCTGGGTGATTTTGCCACCGGGGAAGTAACGCGCCATGCTGAAGCGCCCTAAGGTGACGATCACCAGCGGGTTAATAATCTCAATTTGACGGTCTAGATAAGGTTTGCAAGCCGCCATTTCATCAGGCATCGGATCACGGTTATCAGGTGGGCGATGCTTGACTACGTTGGTAATAAACACTTTTTGTCGCTCAAGATTAATGAGCTTGAGCATTTTTTCTAAATAATCACCGGAGCGTCCGACGAAGGGTAAGCCTTTTTTATCTTCATTAAAGCCGGGACCTTCACCGATGAACATGATTTCGGCGTTGGGATCACCTGCACCCGGTACCGCGTTGGTTGTGCCTTCCCAGAGGCGACAGGCTTTACAAACACGAACTTCGGCAGCAATAGCATCCAGTAGGGTAGCACGATCTTCTGTCATGAGAGTGTCCTTTCGTCCTCAACCACCGCTCAAGCATAACAGGATGAAAGAGAAGCGCAAGGGCTATGCGACCTAGGACAAGTAGCCTTTAACTATTCGCACATGTCAATGCAATTTGTGCAATATATCCGCTGAAATGACAGGCGGGAAGCAGCCGAGAAGCCGCTGAATGTGCAAAACTGCAACGCGGGAAGCTCGGCTATGTCCGCTGAAATGGCACAAGTGCAGCGAATTCCTCCCGTATATCCGCCGCGTGCAGATATTGACAGTAACGAAGCGGCTGCGAGGGAGTAATCCGCCGAAAATGCAAATACGAAAAACTTAACGCAAGGGCGCAAAGAGTTCAATTTTTAACACAGAGACACAATGACGCAGAGGCACAGAGAAGTTAGACAAGATTGATGACCTGTTTAGAGGGTCTATGAATAGGGTAGCAGAAAACGGGATAGATCGGGTTA
>JBBQLX010000238.1:0-3954 GCA_038328375.1 Aggregatilineales bacterium
CTATGGCTGGCCGCGACCTTTCGTATCTACCACTTCATCCAGCGGCAAATTTGGACGGATGAAGGCACCACCACTTTCAATCTCTTTCATTTCAACGGTCAAGATAACCTGATTGACGTACTGGCCGCTCGTGACCATCACCCACCGTTGTATTACTACCTATTGCAAGCGTGGGTTGGCTTAACTGGCGATTCGGTTCTTGCGATGCGTTACTTCGCGGCATTGGTGGGTATCTTAAGTGTGGCCTTGATGGTTCCGTTGGCGAGGGTATTTTTATCCAATGTGAGTCCACCCAATAAACAAGATGGTGAAGCGGGAGGGTCACAGACCCTCCCCTACAAGAAAACGGATACTTGGCTACAAACGGCTTATTGGTTTGTGCCGATTGCGGCGGCTTTGGTGCTGACACTCTCCGATCCTGATATTGATCTAGGGCAGGAGATTCGTTTCTACACCCTGCGGACGTTGTTCATCATTTTGAGTGTGATTTTCTATCTGCGCTGGATCAAAAAGCCTTCTGTTCGGCTCGGCATCTTTTGGACGTTCTCGAACCTCGCCATCCTGCACACCAATTATCAGGGCGCGTTCATTATGGCGTTCGAGGGCTTACACGCGCTCTTATTCCTACGTGGTAAACTGCGCCTGAAAGCGATTGGATGGCTGGCGTTGTCGGGCGTGTTCTTCCTGCCGTGGTTCATCGGCTACGGCATCGGGCAGTTTGATAACGATCAAGGGATTAACTCGACACTCCCTTCAACGTGGGACACCTTCGTCGAACTGACTTATAAATTTCTCGGTCACATTTGGCCTTTGATGTTGGGTTTGATGCTGCTCGGTGTTTATAGTCTCCGGTCGTCAGTCTCCAGTCGTCAGCTAAAGCAAGAAACCCCACCCCTAGCCCCTCCCCATACACAGGGAGGGGGAATATCCATGCTTTGGCGCTGGGTCACATGGGATAAAGCCTTTTTTCTGGTGATCTGGATTGCGTTGACACTGATTATTAGTTTTTTGGGGAACGAGTGGTTTAGCATCCTGTCACCTCGACGGGTGATGTTGATTTCTCCGGCGATTGCCCTGCTGGTGGCGCTGGGATTGACCCGTTTTAGCGCCCAGACAAAGGTGTTCCTGCTGGCGGTGATTCTAGTGTATTCAGCCACCAGTGTGGATGATTATTATCCCAAAGCGCCTTGGGATAAAGTCGGTGCGGATATGGGACGCTACGCCCAACCCGGTGATATGGCGCTCATGGAAATCTACTACGACGACACGGTGCTTTATTACTATACTGACCACGATTTACCGCCCGGAACAGTGGTTAAGTCTCTCCGAATGTGGCGGCAGTTCGACAAAGAGACTTATCCCAACGGTGTAATTGACCTGCTTAACCAGCACAAAACGGTGTGGTTCACCCATTGGAGTCCGGATCAGTCAGGCTTCGACTTCCTCAAGCAAACCGGACATGTCCAAACGGCATTGATGACCACTTATTGGGGAACCAACCAGCTCAATGTTTATCGTTACGATGTCATCCAACCGGAGCCAGTGGTGGATTACACAAACGGCATGACCTTGCGCCAGTTCCAAATTGATCCCGATAAAATGCGGGTGGATTTGTGGTGGTCAGCCGAGAAGACACCTGACAAAGACTACAGCGTGTCGGTGTTTGTGTTGGATGCTAAAGGGCAGTTAGTCGCCCAAAAAGATGATTTCCCGTTTATGAACCAGCGCCCAACCACCAGCTTTCAACCGAACGAGGTGGTTTATGATCCGCACAGCCTCGAACCGAACACGCTTCCAGCGGGGAAATACACGGTGGCGGTCAAACTCTATACCTACTACGACGGTCAACAGTACCCGACTGTGAATGGCGATCCTTGGCAGGTTATCGGCACCTTCGAAAAGTAAAATCGCAGTTGGTTTCTGCGGAATATGCGGAATATGCGGCAAATCTGCACAAACTGCAAAATTTGCCGCTGAATCGTCAGGCGGGAATGAGGGAGCAATCCGCTGAATTAGCACAAATGACTGGCGGTTGGCTCGGCTGATGCCGCTGAGTGCAGCGGATCGCTCCCGTGTGACCACCGCGTGCATATGGGTGTGCCGCTGCCATAGTTGCAATACGAATACAGTTGAACCGCCAAGTCGCCACGAACGCCAAGTTCAATACAGAGAGTTTTGACATAAAAGCTCCGAGACACAATGACGCTAAGATAAGAACAGTTTAGCAGAATGAGGACGGTAACGGGTTACATTTTGGAAGAACATTTTGTAACTCTTTGGCAGGTTTGGCGTTAACCGTTTTGAGTGAGTGAGATTGTTAAGCGGGTTGGTGGAGCGTATGAGGCAGGTTTGGGATGGTTTGTGTGTTTAAACTTAAGTACGAATAATTTGGGCGAGAGTCACCAAGTTACACCTACAAAGCAGACTCAATCCGATTTTAGAGATATGGGGAATTCCTATGTTAGAAGGCATGGATAAAATTGATTGGGAAAAATACAGGCGATTGGGGTTAAACTCGCCTGACATACCCAGTCTTATACTTAAGCTAATCTCAGAAGATTCGTTAGTTGCTCAAAACGCATCTAATGATCTGGAGGAGCAAATGGAATGGGCCTATGAAAAAGATAAAAGTGATCTGCCCTTCGTAATTATACCGTTGCTTATTGAAATACTACCTAATGTTGCTGATAAAGCCTTAATCACCGATTTGTTAATATTTCTGCTCTCTTACAGTAAAATAGAAACACTGAGTGAGGCTCATAGAAAGGATGCTTTGCGTCTTAAGAGAACAGTCTGTGAAGGCTCTGAAATATATAAGGCGCTCTCAGAGGCTGAAGAAATAAAAGAAGATATTACTTACCTTTTGGGGTCATGCTCTGAAGAGTGATAGTTCTTAACACTGAGATTGCCGCAAGCGACTTGCATATTAGATCAAGGCTAACCTGAAAGAGCTTGTGCAATATGGGCGCTTTCGCTTTAATTGGGGTTCAAGGGTCTTTAGAGGCGATTAGAGAAGGTCGTCTACTTCGATGCTAAAACCCGGTAAGACATCTTCACCGTCTAGGGTATCGCCATAGGTCAGGATTTTTACATCACGACCCGCGAAATAAACTTCGATACTGTCGCCGGGGAATATCAATATCGACAGTTTTACACCGTGTTTGAGGTAGGCTAGCGCTTTTTTGCATTGGGCTGCTTTAGACTGTGAATCGGAACGGATTTCAACAGCAACTAGCGGCGGCACAGTGAAATAGTCTTCAGTCGTGGGAATATTGATGCAGACATCAGGTATATATTTTTTGCCATCCAATTCATGAAGCGTTTCCGTATACACCACACCAATGGGATTGATTTTAATGTAGATCCCAAATTCAATCGTCAAGGCAGATTGTATGCGTCCATGCACAGCTTTAGGTGACACTTCGACCATTTCCCCATCTATGAAATCAAAACGCTTATCGGGATGCTGCTCGGCATACACCAAAAATTCTTCGGCAGTCATTTCTCTCTGAAATAGCATGAATTAGTCCCCTACAACAGAACCAAATCCTTTATTTGAAGTATACCATAATAAGCCGCAAATCAGGGCGGAACATGTTCCGCCCCGACAGAGGTTTGCTGTTAGGCAAACTCGATGGTTGCCATTGAACAGGCGGGCAGTTCGATGCGCCATTGATTGCTGCCATCGGCGGTGACGGACAAATCAGCCAGCTTGATCTGGTCAGGCTGTTCGATGCTGTTCTGGGCGCGAGGGCTGTCACCCGCGAGGATACGTGCCTTGACAACCTTATTCACACCGGATGTCACCAATGTCACCGAGGCGGCTTGGTCAAAGTGGCGGTTAATCAAGGTGACGGCCGTTCCCTGTCCATTGCTGGAAGCGGTGGCGCTCACCGAACTGGACGCGACATTAAATTGACCGTTGGGGATGGAAGTGCCGTGAGTCACATCAAC
>JBBQLX010000239.1:0-3948 GCA_038328375.1 Aggregatilineales bacterium
AATGACTTCCTACACAATTTCAGTCTGACATCAGGAGCTATTCAGATATAGCATGTACCGTTTGAACCTTCCTGACCTTAAAAACGATCTGTAATGGCTTCCTACAATTGACTACACATCTCTAATGTGACTTTGTCGAGAAGCGAATTGGGTTCGAGTTTACAAACTTTTAGAGCGTGAAGTTATTGGGCATGATATTAGCTCGAGAACATCAGTAGACCCGATTGGTACTCAATTTGGTCGCCGTGAACCAAAACACGCGGCATGAAAGGCCAAGTCGCCAGCGTGAAAATCGCTCGTAGGGGTAGGGCAATGAGTCGGGCTGAATTTGGAAGCGTTACGCCTGCCTCATCATAATATTTGTCGATGGCGCTGGTTTTTTGCTGGGGTTGGGTTCGAAATACGGCAAGGTGTTGATCAACCGTCACTAAAGGCGTATGAGACGCAAACCGCCGCCACAAATCAAAGTCCATCGCGTAATGCAAATTGGGATTGATGCCGCCGACCCTATCAAATAAAGTCTTGCGCCAGAATGTGCCTTCCTGCCGGATGAACCCTAGACCTCGTCCGTGATACCACCCGCGCCGGATGAGATCACGCCCATATCCGGTTTTGAGCCCACCTAATTTGAGATGTTGGCCTTCAGCATCCATATTGGCGGATTGTCCGGTGAGCCAGTGAATTTGGGGATACTTCTCGAAGATTTCGCCTACACGTTTTAATGCCCCCGGTAGCAGCACATCATCACTGTTGAGCCATGTCATGATCTCACTAAACCCACGATCTAGAGAAAGAAAAACGAACGGATGTTGAATATTGTTCTCTATAGAGTGTGCATAAGACTTACCTAATCGATCAAGAAATTCTTCGTCGGCAGCAGTATTGATAGTGGGAAAAGCATAAGTAAAACCTTTATTAATCGCGTCGGATTGACCGCCATCTTTTTCGCTAACCCAATAGGTGAGCTTGTCGGCATAACGCTTGATGATGTCAACGCTGCCATCGGTTGAGCCACCATCCATAATGATATAGCGCAGGGCAGGGTAATCCTGATCCAACACCGAGCAGATGGTCGCTTCCAAATACGCAGCTTGGTTGTAAGAAGGCGTGACAATCGTAATCGTTGGAAGCGTCATAAAAACATTCGCAGCATATTAATTGGCAAATTCTCAGTAAACGTCAATGCTTCTATACAAAATCTGAATTGTCATAAGCCTGCTTTACCATTACATTTAAATTATGGTGAAAGAATAAGATGCCATATTTTGAGGGTTGAATGGCTCGTATTATTGTTATTGATGATGATCCTGATGTTCTGGAAACAGTTGCGCGGGTACTCAATGCAGACCATCATGATATAACTACTGCTGCAAATGGCGCTCAAGGCATTCAGCTTATTAAGTCACGCCCGCTGGATTTAATTATATGTGACATCGGTATGCCTATCGTTGACGGCTATGCTGTCTTTCAAGCTATTAAAAATGATGTCAAAACCAATGGCATTCCCTTTGTGTTTATTACGGCGCGCGGCGCACGTTCTGACCAGCGCAAGGGTATGGAACTCGGCGCGGATGATTATCTCATCAAACCCTTTTCAGCTAAAGAGTTATTATCCTGTGTTCGCACCCAGATCGTCAAACATCATCTGATTGCAGACCGCTATGAATCAACGCTCAAAATGGTGCGGAAGAACATCATTTATGCCTTACCGCACGAACTGCGAACACCCCTTTCGCAAATCATCGGTTATGCAGGTTTGCTCGAAATGGAGTCTGATCCATTGCTGGCAGTAACCGCTAAAGAATATGGTAAACGCATCATCAAAGCTGGCGAACGGCTTGAACATCTGATTGAGAATTATCTGGTTTATGCCCAGATCGAAATTGTAGCTTCCTCGCTAGATGAAATGGAAAAGCTGCGTAATCATATCGTGCGCGATGCTGGCCCTTTTATTGAGATCGCCATTACTGAGCGTGCCGAACATCATAACCGTGCCAAAGATGTACAGGCTCAGATTGCCACCTCCGCCCTTCGCATTTCCGAAAGTGATTTGACCAAAATCATCGGTGAGTTGGTGGACAACGCCTTTAAGTTCTCTCCCTCCGGTTCGCGCGTTATTATTGACAGTGCAAAAACCGATGACTCTTATCAAATAAACATTTGTGACAAAGGGCGCGGCATGAGCGATAGCCAAATCGCCATGCTCGATGCGTATATGCAGTTTGATCGTGCTTTTTATGAGCAGCAGGGTGTTGGTTTAGGTTTTATCATCGCCAAGCGGCTGATCGAACTACATGGCGGTAAGATTAAACTCGACAGCCAAACGGACGTTGGCACGACCGTCCACATCACGTTCCCGATCTAAACCGAAGTCACTTTCAGCCACAGGAAAGCATGTGACTTCAACACCAGTGTTTCATCAATGGTTTGCGCCCGACCCGTCACAAGATTAGTCGCACCGGTCATCAACTGTGGCAATTGAATGCCCAAGTGATGACTCGATAACGATTGTTCATGCTCAGAAAAATTCGCCAACACCAGCACCTTGTTATTGCGTGAAAAACTCAGCACATGACCATTACCGCTGTCGAAAAACGCTGCTTGTCCGCCTGCTAAAGCAGGTGTTGCTTTACGAATATTGATGAGTTGGGTTAGCCCCTTAAAGACTCGTCCTTGAGGTGTATGAACATCGGTGCGTTTCTTAGCCCGTGTCCAATCAAAGGTTGGGCGATGCACCCATCGGCTGTCCTCAGCCTTAACGGGATCGCTCTGGTAGGTATAGTCATTTAAGGTCGCGATCTCGTCACCTAAATAAATCAGGGGAATACCGCCCGCACTCAGGGCGATGCTGTAAATCAACAAAATACGATTGATGGCTGATTCGATAAAAATATCATCCTGTATCGAAAGTGCCTGTTCCAATCCGGTTAGTGAAGCGGTTGTCCCTGAAATACGCATGTCTTGAGTGACAGGATTGAGATTGAAGGGCAAGCCTTTGGCGAACGAGCCGGGAAAGCGCCCATTGTAAAAAGCATTCAGAAACAGGCGATGGTCAAAGCCATTGATACCCAATTCTTGTGCGTCCTCGTCGGCAAATGTCCAGCCGATGTCGTCATGTGACCGGATGTAATTCACCCATGTACAGCCTTCCGGCAGCGCAAACCAGTGTTCCATCGACTTACGGAGCAGCTTCACTTCACGGGTCGCCAAAGCCTCCCAGCATAAAGCCATCAATGTAGGATTGTAGGAAATAGGCGCTTCTTCATGACTAATATAAGTGGCTACTGCCGCCGGATGCACAATCGCCTCAGACTTAAAAATCATCGCCGGAGCCGCAATCCGTACCAGTGCGTTGTAAGCCTGAATAATCCAGTGGACTTGGGGCAGGTTTTCACAGCTTGTTCCCATCTGTTTCCAGATAAATGCGACTGCATCTAGCCGCAGAATTTCCACGCCGTTATTTGCTAGAGTGAGCATCTCACCCAACATGGCATTGAAAACTGCCGGATTGCTGTAGTTCAAATCCCACTGGAAGTTATGGAAAGTTGTCCACACCCATTTATTCGCGTCCGGGCGGAAGTTGAAATTACCACGCCGATGTTCAGGGAAAATCTCGCGCAAAGTTGATTCATATTGGTCAGGTAAGGTGCGGTCATCGAACATGAAATAATAATCTTGATAAATTTCATTTCCGGCTAATGCGGCCTTCGCCCAATCATGCTCATCAGATGTGTGGTTGAAGACGAAATCCAATACGAGGCTGATTCCGTTTTCGCGGAACTCTGAGGCCAATTTTGCCAGTTCCTTCATCGTGCCGATTTTCGGATTCACTTCGCGATAACTGCTCACCGCATAGCCACCGTCGCTATTGCCTTCGGGTGCTTTAAACAGCGGCATCAGATGTAGGTAGGTTAAACCGAGTTCGCGGAAATAGGGGATACGCTTACG
>JBBQLX010000240.1:0-3832 GCA_038328375.1 Aggregatilineales bacterium
CATCGCCGTCATCGAGATGGACTGGTTGTTCAACGAAGTCATGGAAGAAAAAATGCCTGCCACCGTTTGGGAAGCTTTTCCCTTTCCGGTGCGGGGTATGGATGGTCGCCTGATGGTTGTCCAAGGTCTCAGCTTGGATGCTCATTTCAAGCGTCTTGATTCGACTCGCCGATTAGTACTGGATAGCTTCAAAAACATGACGCTGGAGGACTTTCGCCGCCCACGTTCGGCTGAAAGTTACGATGTCACGCCCGAATGGACGATCCACCATCTTGTGTTGCATGAGGCCGAACATCGCGGTGAAATGGCGACCATCCGCAGCTTGGCTGAGGCTAGTTTATAGGATGAAAAATCAGATTTTATCACTGCGGGATAAACTCAGTGCAAGCTACTGGTTTATTCCTACCGTCATGGCGGTTTTAGCAGTCGTGCTTTCCATCACGACCATTAAACTCGATGAAGGAATCGGACGCGACATTCGTTGGATCGCGGGATTGGTTTATGTGGATAGTCCTGAAGGTGCGCGGGCTGTTTTGTCGACCGTTGCCAGTTCGATGATTACAGTAGCGGGTACAGTATTTTCACTGACAATGGTTGTTCTCTCATTGACCTCCCAGCAATATGGCCCACTGGTTCTTTCTCACTTTATGCGTGATAGGGGTAATCAATTCGTCCTCGGTATTTTTACAGCTACCTTTCTTTACTGTCTGCTTATTCTACGAACGATTCACGGCGTAGAAAGCAGTAATTTTGTTCCACATCTTTCGGTACTCACTGGCCTTGGTTTATCCATTGCCAGCCTTGCAGTCTTAATCTACTTCATTCATCATGTGTCGCAGTCAATTCAAGCACCCAAAATTATTGCCCGTATCAGTAATGACCTGAGTGATAGTATTGATGACTTGTTTCCTGACAGTCTCGGCAAAGAACTTACATCCGCACCGAAAGACCAACCTCAAAATCTACCCACGTGGAAGAATGATGACGAGACCGAGGCTATCCCAACCACTCAGAGTGGCTATCTACAAATGATCGACGATGATACACTTCTGAATATCGCGCAGAAACATAAGCTGCTCATCAATCTAGATGTCTTGCCCGGTCAGTTTTTATATCGAAAACAAACGTTAGTGCGGCTATTCCCAAAACAGCAGATAAACGACCAGCTAAGAGACGAAATTCAAGATATTTTTATCTTTGGCAGCCAGCGTACACGAACTCAAGATATTGAATTTACGATCACCCAACTCAGCGCTCTAGCAGTCCGTGCCCTGTCACCGGGCATCAATGATCCTTTTACTGCGATTATGGTGATTGACCATCTTGGTGAAGCCTTATGCACTTTGCTAGATCGTCAACCCCCCTCCATATTCCGTTATGATGAAGAGGATGAACTGCGGGTAATCGCTTCCACTGTGACTTTCGAAATGATATTTCACACCGCTTTCGATCAAATCAGGCATTATGGTTTCGCTGACCCTAAAGTAGCAATACGGCTGCTAGAAGTTTTCAAGGCGCTGTGGGAACGGGCTGATAGTCAGACAGATCGTGACCTGTTGCAAACGTCGATAGTCACACTGTATGCCGAGAGCCAACCGCGGTTGACCTCAAGTGAAGATCAACGGTTCAGTCAAATGTATCAAGATATTGTCCGTGATTTTCAAACAGCCCCTTGAGATTGTCACTTTCTGAGGACCAAAAACGGGAGAAGGGACATCTCATTGTGAGTCGCCGTCTTCTCCCGTCAACCATCTCGATTATCCTAGCCGTGACTTAACCCGTTACAGGAATGTTCACTAATAGCGCGTTACCTTGTAACTGTGCGTAGCGTGTGCTGACCCAACCGGTGATTTGACCATAGTTGACCTGCCAATAGGTATTGGTCGCGTTACGACCGACCACTGGAATTTGATTACCACGCGCAACCTGACCTAAAATTGCGCCCGCTGAACTTGGGTCACTGCGGACATTTACGGTAGCCAGTGTGATAGCGTAGTAACCCGTTGCTGGTAATTGATCTAAGCTCTCACCTGTTGCGGATGTCACCACCGGAACAAGCTGTGGATTATTGACTGTGAAAAATCGCCAGTACACCCACCCAACCGTGCCATTCACGTTAATTTGCCACCATGAACTATCTGCATTACGACCGATGACTGGATAACTTTCATTCAGGTTAATTTTCACCAGAACACCATTATTGGTATCCGGCCCACGACGAACATTCAAGCGGACGGCTGTGACCACAGTTCCTGTGGTCGTCGCAGTTGGATTACTGGGTGCAGGTACGCCAACGTTAATCGGGCTTAGACTGTAATCTAGGAAGGCAATCCCGTTAGCCTCATAATAATCGACCTGAACACGGTGTTGTCCTGCTAGCAGATAAATATCGCTGGTGTAGGTCACGTTCGTGGCAGGGTGCCACTCGTCAATTAAAACGGCACCATCAATGTACACCCGTACACCATCATCCACATGAACACGGAGTTGATAATTGCCAGTGTTAAAGGTTTGCACACTCGTCCAACGGGCGGAAAAATTATCACCTAGGATATTGGTGCTGGGTGATCCAACGCCCCAACTGTGGGAAGGTGTACTTTCACTGACAATCCGTGCGGGTGTTCCGGCTAAATTGGGATTTCCGTAATACTGGGCTGTCCAGATACCCCCAACCGGCAGCGGTGCTTGAGGAACAGGAAAATTTGGGCCGGTCGGATTAGTCGCGAGGTTGACCCAAGTCACGTAAATATAGGCGTTGCCGGTTACTTCGCGATAATCGAGTTGGACGTGATGCACACCGGCCTTCAAGGTCACATCAGCCGACAAAATTTGCCCCACCGAGGGATTGTTGATGGTATCAATCTGGGGTTGATAGGGAAAATTAACCCGCAGCGCAGCCTGATCATCCGCTAAAACATAGAAGCGGTAGGTTCCAGCCTCAAAGTAAGGATCAGTCGCCCAGCGGACGCTAAAATTATCGGGGTTCACTTCTGGAGCAGGTGATGATACTCCCCAATTAAAGGCGATCACTCCGTCTTGTCGGGTCACAACCGGATCACCACTCAAAAAAGCGTTGTTATAATATTCGCCCGTCCAAGCTGTACCACCTTGAGCGGACGCAGGTTGGAACACGATACCCAATAATAGGATTACTACAATCGACATTAAAAGTCGGGTATGGGACAGAATACGAGATCGAAAGTGAGTTGAAACCATAAAACCTCCTTAGCGAAGCGCCGGAGCTGAGGTTTCCAATTCAAACTGGCAACAAGCTTAGCGGATTGTGTGCGAGGCAAACAAATCCATGGAACCGAACGGGGACACTTCAACTGTTAACGATTACCTTTAACCTTACCAGCCGAATGTTTGAATGACGTTAACATGATCTACAAGCCAACAGTTAATCTGAAGTTGGCGGCGAAATGGCGAACTTGGCGAAATGATGACAATTTTAGAGCAATATTTAGCATAATTGCCAATCTTTCGGCGGATTGCTCGGCTGGAATTGCGGCAATATTGGCAATGGGACTGCCGCTGCCAAGATTGCCAAATCCAATGCATTTAACCACAGAGACACAATCCCCAACCCTACCCCGCAAGCGATGGAGGGAGCAATACAAATATATCATAGAACAAATGGGCTGAAAAATCAAGTTATAATTTGGTTTGAAATATAATCAGCGGGCGGGAAAAATCCCTTGAGCATCAAGATAAGCCTTAATCCATAAAGGCGAAAAAACTAGAAGGTGCTTTCTTACGTTTGTCTTTACGGGCAAAACGTTTGAAAGCATCTTCGAGACAAAAGGTAAACTGAGCAATCGTTTGACACCAA
>JBBQLX010000241.1:0-3697 GCA_038328375.1 Aggregatilineales bacterium
TGATGGTAGAACAAGGTATTGAGGGCTATCCTTCTGATCATTGTATGATGAACTTTAAAACCAAAAAATGAGAATGGTGTGAAGTCCCTTAATCTTGGGGGATGATCCGCCTATAAGCTAACCATTTTCTAACGGATTGGGTTGAAAATACGTCTCATGTAAGAAAATACACCCAAAAGCATCTAATTGATACGAAATATCATTTAGGAGGTTTTATGTGCGATGTGATTATTGTGGGTGGCAGTACAGCGGGCTTGAGCGCAGCAGTCTATTTAGGACGTTTTCGTCGTAAAGTCTTGATTATCGACTCGCAAAAACCTGCCAACCGTTTTTCTCATGCAGCTCACGGTTTTTTCACGCGGGATGGTGTGTCACCAGCCGAATTGGTGGCAATAGGCCGAGAGCAGTTACAGCCTTATGAAACCGTCACCTTGCAAGTGGGCGAAGTCACGGGGGTTGTGCCGGATGGTCAACATTTCACCGTCACTTTGGCGGATGGCAGCACACATTCGACGCGAAAAGTCTTACTGGCAACCGGTATGCGAGATGAACTGCCAGCTATCAAAGGGTTAGACCAATTTTGGGGAACAAGCGTCGTTCACTGTCCCTACTGTGATGGCTGGGAACAGCGCGACCAACCCGTCGCCATTATTAACACGGGCGAGAGAGCGATGCATCTTGCTAAACTGCTGCGAGTATTAACGGCTGATCTGGTCATTTGCTCGAATGGTGATGCCGAACTCGACTCGGAGCAGCGGACGTTCCTCGATAAACACGGTATTCGCGTGATCGAAACAACCATTGAACGTGTCGAAGGTCAAGATACACAGGTTTCGACTATTATCTTTGTTGATGGATCAATGTTAGCTCGTAAAGCCCTATTTATCGCGCCGATCACCACCCAACACTCGGATTTCAGCGCTCAACTCGGTTGTGAAATCACGCCGAATGGTACAACCAAAATTGATAACTTTGGTCATACGACTGTCAAAGGTATTTATGCTGCGGGTGATATGTCTTTTGGCGCACGTCAATTGATTATCGCTGCCTCTCAAGGTGCTTTTGCTGGCATCGGTATCAATGTCGATCTGGTTGAAGAGGATTTTGCTTAGACACTTGTTCAACATATTTAGTCTCAGCCTCGCTTGCCAATTGTGAACATCTGTGCTATATTCGACTCAATATTTGCCACATGTTGAAGGAGCTTGACCATGCGAAAAGTTTTTGTCCTCGAATTTATGACTCTCGATGGTGTCATTCAAGCTGGCGGTGGGCCAGAGGAAGATGCCAGTGGCGTCTTCAAGTATGGTGGGTGGCAAGCGCCCTATCCGGATGATAGCAATGTCATGAAGAGGCAGATGAGCATGCCCTTTGACTTGCTGCTAGGGCGTGTAACCTTTGATATTTGGGAACCGTATTGGCCGAAACATACCGACATCTGGCCGGAGGCTGCGACAGCGACCAAGTACGTCGCCTCGAACACGCGAACATCGAGTGACTGGCAGAAAACTGTGTTTTTAGGCGGAGATATTGTGGAAAAAATCCGCAAACTCAAGCAAGAAGATGGGCCGGATTTACAGGTTTACGGCAGCGCAAATCTGGTTCAGACACTGATGAAGCATGATTTGGTCGATGAGTTTTGGCTCAAGATTTATCCACTGACATTAGGCATTGGAAAGAAGTTGTTTGTCGAGGGGACTATTCCGGCGGCCTTCAAGGTGACAGAAAGCCAAGTTACCTCAAGCGGCATCATTATCGCGAATTACGCACGGGCAGGCGAGGTTAAAACCGGCAGTTATGATTAATCCTGCCCTGTCACACCGTTGATTATACTGGCGACCAGAGCCTCCAAAATCTTGTTTTTGTAGGGGAGGGATTGATCCCTCCCGCGTGCCCCAATCAAACAAGAAAACTCGCTTTGGACTTTACAGAGGCGGTTTTTGCCAGCCACCAAATGTCGCTTCGACAAACTGAGCCACTTTCAACGCAACATCTTCACGCCACGGATTAGCGACAATTTGTACACCGATTGGCAAGCCCTCAGGCGATGTTCCCACGCGAACTACCGCCGCAGGCCAACCTGTTAAATTGTAGGTTGCGGTATAGCTAAAGCCCGGAAGATGCTCAGGTAGTGTATCGTGCGGGATAGCAACATAGGCGTTCACAGGACAAATAATCGCATCAGTGTTCGCCATAAAGCCCAGCATCTGACTACGGAATAAATCCATTTCACGCAGCAGCCTGCCAAATTCCCTGCCTGTCACCTCAGCATCAGGATTTCCCATCTTACGACTCGTTTGCTTCGTTCCCGCTTTTTCCAGTATTTCGAGGACACCATAACCGCCATCAGCCACATTCAAGGAAGTCCACAAATCCCATGTTTCTTCCATGCGTTGAGGACGGTTTTCTGTGACGGATGCAGCATAACCCTCCAGTGATTTAGCGACCTCTTTCACCGCTTGCATAATCTCAGGCGTGGGTGTGACCGTTCCATTATCCGTATAAAATGCGACACGCAGCTTACTCAAATCCACGTCATCTGGATTGGCGCGGGGCATCGGCACAATCATGGGGTCTTGCCAATCAGGTCCGGCGATAATACCCAGCAGCAGCGTCAAATCATCGACTGTTCGGGCGAGTGGCCCAATGGTTTGATAAGCATCGGTCGCGCCTATTGCATAAGGCATGATATGACGTGTGCGCGGTACACGTCCTGAGGTTGGTTTAATGCCTACGATGCCACAAAAATGCGCGGGTAAGCGAATACTCCCTGCATAATCACTCCCTATATCAAAAGGTGAACCACCACTTGCAATGATCGCCGCCGCACCACCACTGCTTCCACCGGATGAACGGGTTAAATCATAGGGATTGTTGGTACGTCCATAGATGAGATTATTGGTTTCAAAAGAGGTTGTTAGTTCAGGTGTATTTGTTTTCCCCAGTAAAATCGCACCTTCATTTTTTAAGCGACTCACCACTGTCGCATCCTTCTCAGGGACAAAGTCTTTGCGCCCTAACGTCCCACCGGTTGTAATGACCCCTGCTGTATCCAATGAATCCTTAATGGTCATCGGGATGCCATGCAAAAGTCCGTTACTTTCACCCCGCGCTAGAGCTTCATCGGCTAATCGTGCTTCACCAAGTGCTTCTTCAGCGCGTAACTGCACAACCGCATTGAGTTTTGGGTTCACCTCCTCAATACGCTTGAGGTAGGCTTCGACGAGTTCAACGGAAGAAATCTCTTTGGCTTTTATGGCTTTTGCCAACTGCACCACTGAGGAATAAATCAGTTCTGACATCATGCGGCATCCTTTACTAGGGAATGTTGTCATTTCGGGGTAGCCATCACAGTAACAACAAAATGGCGAAAACCCAAATAGGAACAACCGAGTTCCTCAAAATCGAGAAAAGATGCACCGAAAATGCAGTAGACCCTAAGAATTTAAAGAGATTTGCCTTTGGTATATCTCTCCCTCAGAACCTCTCAAAATCTCTCAACTTTTTCCCGCGTAGATCAATCGTAGGCTGCACCGCAGAGGAAAACCCAAACCCCAATTGTATGATGTTCTAAAGATGTCCGACCAATCCCCACATTATTGGGGTCTAGTCGGCAGCGGATGGAACACCATAGGATGAGTGTACGTCTACTCATCTTATTGACGTTTATTGGGGTAAGGGAGCTGTATATGGAACG
>JBBQLX010000242.1:0-3640 GCA_038328375.1 Aggregatilineales bacterium
TGGGCGGATGGCGGTTATGCCGGGAAATTGGTGGAATGGGTTCTGACCTATTTATTTTGTGCCTTGGTGATTATCAAACGCAGCGATGATGTCAAAGGCTTTCAGGTCTTGCCTCGTCGTTGGGTGGTCGAGCGCACCTTCGCTTGGTTAGGTGGCTACCGACGTTTGAGTAAGGATTATGAAGCCTTACCCCGCGTCAGCGAAGCTTTCATCTATGCGGCCATGACCCACCTTATGCTCCGCCGTCTCGCTCATTGACCTTTTTAGACAGTCTCTTAGGGATTTTTCCCGCCCGCGCACTTTAACAACTATTGATCCGTTTTGACCACTGTATAGATTTGCCGCATGTACAGGTTTGCCAGATGTACGGTCGTAGATGCCGCTGGCAAATCCCTAATGGCAACTATAGTGGCACAAAATCACCTTTTGCAATTGCCGCTTTCGCCGCATATTTTGCCGATTCGACTTATCAGCTTTCTGTATTTGTATTCAACTAATAGCTGGTGACTAAAGACTATCGACTAAACTGTGCGCTTCAGCGGCCTTTTTTACTCAGGCAGAGGCTTGAGCCTCTGACGATGCCGCCGCCAATGCCGCCACAAAACGGCTGATGTCGTCCGCCGTCGACAACGACATTTCCGACATAAACTGCACTCCGAATCTGAAGAAATTGCAGCATCTTCCGCAATATCGGCATCTCGCTCCCTCAAATCCGCCGTCAAAACCATGTTGTAACAACAGCATCAACTGCATCAACTGAATCTTCCGAATCAAAAAGCGGTGAACCATCGCCCACCGCTTTCAACTCTGTATTTTCTATAGACTACCGACTAATGGCTATCGAATGATTTTTCTTGTAACTTGCAACTTGCTTCTTGTAACTTCCTCACGCCCCATACTTCGCCAAACGGTTGGCATGAGCCAGCGCCAACTGCATCAGATCAGATGCCGGGAACTGTCCCAATGCACCCGTCATGCACTCCCGCTCGCCGTAGAATTGGGCGCGGTCAGGCATATGGGTCTTAGGCGCATGAAGCAGCGTCGGAACCGGATGCCAACTGTGCGACTTCAAAGCCGCCGGAGTCGAATGGTCACCTGTGATAATCATCACCGCTGGATTAAGCGCTGTCAAAATCGGCAGCGCGGCATCCACTTCCTCGATCACCTTAACTTTGGCATCAAAGTTACCATCTTCACCACGGCTGTCCGTGTACTTAATATGGCAGAACACAAAATCGTAGTCGTTCCAGATTTTCGCTACACGGTTGAATTCATCAGCCGCGCTGTCATGACCATCAGTTTCGATCACATCCATCCCTACCAAGCGTGACACACCCTTGTACATCGGGTACACCGCGACGCAAGCCGCCTTGAGCTTATACACATCCTTGTACTTGGGCAGATTTGGGTCCTCCGCGAAACCGCGCAGTGTAACCATGTTCGCCGGTTCGTGGCCTTTGAGGATTTCCGCAGCCTGTGCCAACCATTGATTGATAATGTCTGCGGTGTGTTCTGCCACCGGATCGGTCGCACGGGCAGCCAGTGGGGAGACACCCGTCGCCTGTGGATCAGTATCCGCAATCGCGCCACTCAAGCCTTCGCCGCGTAATAACAGCGCAAAACGGTAATCTTGCACCGCCTCAATCGTAATATCCACACCCGGAATTTGGATTTTCTTGAGCAGTTCGACGCGCTTTGCCCCTTCCTCGGTCGGGATGCGTCCAGCGCGGCGGTCGGTAATCAATCCGTTGGCATCCACCGTACAGAAGTTCCCGCGTACTGCCACATCCCCCGGCTTAACCTCGATGCCGATGCCTGTCGCTTCCAGTACACCGCGCCCAATTTTATACTCAATCGGATCATAGCCGAACAGCGCCAGATGTGCCGGGCCGCTGCCGGGGGCAATCCCGCGTGCCACCGGAATGGTCATACCCGTGCTGCCAGCTTTCACCAGCGCATCCATATTCGGAGTACGTGCCGTTTCCAGTTCGGTTAATCCATCGGCAGTGCGTGGCAGCCCACCGAGGCCGTCCATCACCAGCAGCAGGATTTTACCGCCTGCGTCCAGCAGCAGTTCGCTGAGAAGTTCAAAGTTTGCCATTGGAGTTTTTTCCTCTTGTTATGTTTATTCGCTACGGTTGTAACCGTGCCAAGCAATCATGTCAAGGGAAAGGACATACCTTGTGACGATTGTCAGTTGTCTGACTGTGATCATCGGAGGCGTTCAAGAGATCGACTAATACGTGTCAGTGAATGTCACACTCCATACAGGGCGCATGGAGGGATGGTTACCATTCGTCGTGGTTGACACTATAACGAAGAGCTTGCTCCAAAAGAAAAAGACTTTGCGAGGATAAGCATGGAAATTAATTGCATCAAAGAGCAACGCCAGATCACCGATCTTCATTGTATTACCACGCAGCGTGAAAGTCGTTTTGCGAATAACTCGCTCCCAAATAACTGTTTCGATACTATCAAAAATACCGGATGCCGGAGTGAACATACAGTTTACTTCGGAAGCATAATAATTGTTTGTATCCCTGCATGAAAACGCTCGTGCCTCGACCATATTTATGGGTTGTCCGGGGAATATATCGACGTATTCAAGAAAAGGGTTAGAGGGCGGAAGCGCCGATTGTATAGATTGTGCGAACACCATTATGCCCATGTTGGTTAAGGCGAAGCCCGTCAATAAGACAAACACAAATCGCAGATAAGGGAGCGGCTTAAATGCAGCGGCTTTGCGTGGTGATTGCAGTTGGATATTTTCCATTGTTTGAACCTTTACTATCCCGTTTAAGGTCACAGTAAGGCTCAAGATAGGGTGAAGTCACCTCTCATAATAGGGGGACAGATAGGGTGAATTAAAGAGTTAGATCAGGCTAGCAGTTTCAATTCTTTTGCGCGGACAATGGCTTCCGACCGGCTGTGGACATTGAGCTTGTTATAAATGATCTTGAGATACCAGCGGATGGTTCCCACACTGAGGAAAAGGCGTTCGGCGACTTCACGGCTGTTCAATCCGTTGGCGATGAGGCGCAAGATTTCTATTTCGCGTTCGGTTAGGGGTTGGTCGGCGGCATGTGGAACTACGTTTTCGGCGAACATTGCACTGCCTTCAAGCGCATAGGCGATAGATTGTTTGCGTGTCATGGCTTTGCCTGCTGCCCATGCTTCGCCAAAGGCGTCCTCGCCGAGATGGATAGGCGGAGGCACCATGTTCTTATGATGACTGACGTATTCAACAGAGTTAGGCTTTGCATCGAATGTGCTACGGTTTGCAGCCCCTAATAATTTAGCCGCTCGCTCTAAATCTCCGACTGCTCTGGCTATGCTGGCAATCCTAACCAGCACACCCGGTAAGTAGGGATGGTTGGGTGTCGAATTTTCTAAGGACATCAATGTCTGCCCATAGCGCATTTGAGCTTGCATGAGATTTCCTCTTTCCTGCTCAATCTGGGCTAATAACATAAGGGCATGGTTAATGCCTACTTGGAAGCGTATTTCACGGAAAAGTGACAAGCTATTTTCAAAGTAGTTTGTGGCTTGTTCGAAGTTATAATCCTCCTGCCAGTAATTCCATCCAATATAGTTGGTTACCCACCCAATAGTGATATGATCGCCAGCTTGATGAGCATGA
>JBBQLX010000243.1:0-3577 GCA_038328375.1 Aggregatilineales bacterium
GCCTCCTCCCTTTCATTTTCGGGCAAATCCCAGAGCCATCCTCCCCTGATCGCCAACCTTAGTATTTTTTGAGTTTTCATATTTTTTTAAATTTAGAATTAATTTTAGTACACCTTTTGTCATTTTTTAGCAGAGGCAAGGTCGTGCGATGGATATTCCGGTCACACTCAGCCGTTTGCAAGCCGACGCTGTCGGTGAGCTAGTTGATGGTGTTCTTGAACTGGATATGATCACAGTTGATCCACCCGTAACCAACGAGCGTGGGGTTGATACCAGCGCGCGTACTACTCATGTGGTCGAGGCAGGGCAGGAACTCGCACTCATCGCCCGTGATTACGGCGTGGATATGCAGGATATTCTCTCTCTCAACAACATCAGCAATCCCGACTTACTCTACGTCGGTCAAGAGTTGATTATCCCTGCCTCCGGTGAATATGAACCCACCCAAGCTGATGCACCCGCCGCACCGACCAACAGTGGCAAATCCATTTTGGTTTCAACAGGTGAACAGCGTATCTATGCCTACGAAGATGGCAAGCTGGTGCATTCGCATCTGGCTTCCACCGGATTGCCTGCCACACCAACAGTGCTAGGCGACTACAAAATCTACGTCAAATATCTCGCTGATGATATGAGCGGACCCGGCTACTTCCTGCCCCAAGTTCCGTATACCATGTACTTCTATCAAGGTTATGGCATTCATGGCACGTATTGGCACAACAGCTTTGGCCGTCCGATGAGTCACGGCTGTGTAAACTTGCCCACACCCGAAGCCAAGTGGTTCTTCGATTGGGCATCCGTCGGCACACCTGTCCGCGTGATCTAGGAATCTTGATTTTGAACTTGGCGTTCTTGGCGGTTTAACTGGATTGAATGGTTTTAATTCTTGGGACTAACCACGATTTGCTCTGCCGCATTGCGTACCGTCTCATCCTGACTATGCAACGCCGCCTGCAAAATATCACCGGCCGCATTCGACATCAAACTACTGGAAATTCTGACCATTTGCACTTGAACACTGCTGTTTGTTTCACGCGCATATGCCTCGCGTAGAATAACTGCCGTTTGTGGATGATGTATCCACGCCAGCGGCCAAATCGCCGCTTCTCGGGCCTGCTGTAATTCGTCGCTGACTGCTGTTTCTAAAGCACTGATAATTGCTTCACCTGCTTCGTGATGTTCAATATTGATGTTGAGATAATTGGTCGCATGAAAGAAGCCGCGCAAAACAGCTTGTCGTGTCCATCCACTGCTTTGTTGGATGATTGCTGCCAGTTCCGCCAAACAATCGCTCCCTGCGACTTCCAATAAACTCAGTGTCGCCGCATATTGCACTTCGGTATCCGCGTCATTCAGACTTTTCCGGATAACGGGTATTGCCTTGACCATCCCGTTTGTACCCAGTACTTCCAACGCCTTCACCCGCACTTCGGGATCGTCCGCCAGCAGTACCGCTTCCAACACTGGTATAGCTGCCGGGTCTTGGCACTCGCGCAAACCCCATGCCGCCGCGTCTCGCACGCTGTCGACTTCGTTTTGCAGCACCCGCGTCATTAATTCAAACGCGTTTAGTTCGCGCGCATCGGAAAGGGCATACATTGCCGCTTCACGCACACGCGTGTCTTCATCGCGTAATGCCTGTTGAATCAATGGTTCAATCGCAAACCATGAAAATCCATATAGATAACGGGCGACCGACGCGCGTGATCGGGCGTTACCTTCTGTCAAAATCTTCTGCATGACCAACCGTGCGGCACGGTCGCCCCGACTGTTGAGCAATCGAGCTGCCGCATACCGCACATAAAATGACTCGCTGCGGAGTGCCTCAGCCGCTACATCTAGCGAAACGGCTTTCGGTGGCAGCACTTCTAATAATTGTGCTAACCGTCCTACCGTCAAACTTCGCTTGCCCTGTTGCGTGTAACTTGATGATAAGCGTGGCTCATGACCCGTAATCAGATTTGGTTCGCTCATCATTCATTCCTATCGTAGTGTTGCTAATACAGCGTCTTGTATCAGCAGCTTATTCGTCTTGATGTCAACCACATTTAGCCGCAGTTGGCGACGCTCATTGATCGTGAAAATGGCTTTGATTCGATCATTTCCCGGTTGTCCGGTTGGCATTAAATGCGCCAGCAAACGTGCTGCTTGTTCTTGGTTGATCGGCACAATTTGCTGGTCAGCTTTTTGCACCTGTGCCACGAATACCGCTTGCCCACCTTCATAATTCACTTCCAACATCGAAAATGAATCACTGTCGATTTCCGCTACCATGAATTCCATTGCTGCTTGATCATTGTGCGCCGCGCCCAGCAGCACTTCAATCGGCTCAGGCAGCGGATAACGGCTTCCGGCTGGAATAATCTCGTCATACTCATGCTTACCCGTTACCGGATCGAGATGGCGGATTCCATAGCTGTGCGCCAGATAATCTTCCAGCCCGTAACCCGCCGCCACTTGCAGCGCCCCTTCAACAATCGCCGTAAAGGGTTTATCCGCCCGTACTGCCATGCCGGAGAAGTATTCGCGCAAGGTCTGCTGCACCGATGGCATCAACGAAATACCGCCCACCATCAGCACATAATGAATATCCTCTTTGAAAATTCCCCGACGATGTGCGACATGCATCACCTTATCCACGATATGTCGTAGACTCGAATAAAACCCATTTGCTTCTAAGAGCTGTTCCATTTCAACCCGACTCACGGTTAGCGAATATGACCGCGCGACAGCTTCAAATTTAATCTCAACCGACTCGCTGGTGGAAAGGGCAATCTTGGCATTCTCGCACACCGTCAGCAGCGCCGCGTAATCACTCCCTAGTTCTTGTTTAGATAGGCCGGTTCGCTTGAGAATATCTGCCAACAGCCATTGGTCAATGTCGCTGCCACCGATGATTCGCCCAGCCTTTGCGATCACCTTTGCTGAATGTGAACCCGCCTTACCGCGCATCATGCGCCCCAAGAATCCGCCTGTGTTCTCGCGGCTTTCTGGAAGCTGCACCAATGATAAATCGAGTGTGCCGCCCCCAAAATCGAATACCAGCACCACCGCCTTCGGCTCGGTCACCATATAACCCAGCGCGGCTGCGGTTGACTCATCTACAATCCGCACACTTTCGGGTGGCATATCATCAATCAAATCATTCAACCACGTCAGATAACCCTCGAATGAAGCCACTGGCGAGGTTAATACGAGTTGTTCAATTTCGCTTTTGGGGAAGGGTAGTGCTGCTAACATACTGCGCACGAAACTGCATCCGGCATCGCGATCTGCCCATTGGATACCATCAATTGTACGCGGAGGCGGAGCAGGTGCGGCGACAATCCCGCGTTTGAAGTTGCGGAACAAGCGGTTATCTTGCCGATAATCCAATTGCTGGTCACGCACCGCTTGACCGAGTACAACTTGTTCGGTTTTTGCATCCTGCACATAGAGCAGCGACGGAATCAGCGGCATTGAATCGCCTATCACCGGACTGCTGAAGTCGGGCAAAACTATCACTTCAGGCTTATCCGATTGCGTGTTCCATACCGCGACGACGCTGTTGGTTGTACCAAAATCAATCGCGACTTTG
>JBBQLX010000244.1:0-3488 GCA_038328375.1 Aggregatilineales bacterium
TAGGAAGTCATTTCATGAATCAGAGAAATAAAGCCAGACCATTTAAGCAATGGATAAACCAATGAATCGGCTCACGACCTGTATTTTTCAATGACAGATTGTGTGAATGGATTACAGACATCTAATGTGACTTTGTCGAGATATATTCTCGTTCAAATCACCCTAACTGATTGATTTGAATGCTGCTTTTTAACTTACCGCTTGAAGCTTGCAACGATGGCAGCAGCATACCGACATTTGCGACGCGGCGGACATACGAGAGCAATCCGCTGCAAATGCGCCATTTCAGTGGCATTAAGCGAGCTTCCCGCCGTCATAAAATATCAATTCAGCGGCATCAGCCGAGCCAGCCGCCAGTCATTTCAGCGGAAAATATGCGAATAATGCAGCAGTTGCGAATCATTTGAATCAGTTACTGCAATTCATCAAGCCTACCACCCTTCCGCTAATCGATGGAAATCACCCTTCAAGCGTGGATACAGTTCGCGGAAGTGAGCATAGAGGACATCGTATCGCGTATGATTTGTGGTATTCGGCTCCGTAATATCGCCATATTGAACCGTTCGCGCACATGCCTCGGCTAAGTCATGGTACACACCGACTCCCACGCCTGCGATCAATGCCGCACCGACGCTGGCCTGCTCTTTGAGGATTGAGCGTTGCAGTGGTAAGCCAAACACGTCCGCATGAATTCCACGCCAAAGGTCGCTTTCCATCGCACCGCCCGACGCGATTAACAAGTCAGCCGTCACGCCCAATTCGCGGCTAATTTCCAGTGCTTCTCGTAATGAGAAGGCAACCCCTTCCATCACCGCTCGCACCAGATGCCCACGCGTATGATGTGCGCTCAATCCGATGAAACTTCCTCGCGCCAACGGGTCCATCAACGGTGTCCGTTCGCCTGTCAGATACGGTTGGAAAATCAACCCATCTGCGCCCACTGGAACTTGTGCGGCTTCCGCGCTCAATATGGGATACGCATCCGCTACACCTTTTAAGCCCACCAAATCGCGCAGCCACCGCAGTGATAACCCTGCTGATAAAGTCGCGCCCAACACATACCACATATCCGGTGCAGCATGATTCAACACGTGCAAACGCGCGTCCGTCCGTAGCAGTTCGCCTAACTGCCGCTCATAGGGAATATTCACCTGTCCGCCGCTGCCAACCGTCACCGAACCGCGTCCCGCTTTAATCAATCCGTTTCCAACCGCCTGTGCTGGTTGGTCCGCACATCCAGTCATCACCGCCACACCCGGCTTCAATCCCAACTCGGTCGCCGCATCCGCTCGCAAATAACCCGCCACCGCCACCGAGGCACGAACAGTCGGCAAAATATCCGCAGGCAAGCCCGCTTTGTTGATGATGTTGCTTGCCCATTCACGCGTGGTTACATTAAACAACGCCGTAGCCGCCGCATCGCTCGGATCAGTCGCGATTTCACCGGTCATTCGCAGCCGCACATAATCCTTGGGCAGCATCACTTTATGGATACGTCCCAATAACGCTGGATCATGCTGCTTCAGCCACAATAACGTCACCGCCATGAAACCAGCCGCAGGCAGCGTCCCTGCTGTCGCTGCATAGGCATCCGAACCCATCAGCGAGATCAACTCGGCAACTGTTCCACCTGTCCGTTGATCCGGCCAGATAATCGCAGGCGCAACCGGCCTCAAATCCTTGCCAACCATCACCGTACCGTGCATCTGCCCGCTAAAACTGATGCCCACAAGCTGATCGACATCTGCCCCAACAATGACTCGCTGCACTACATCAACCGTTGCCTGCCACCAATCATCAGGGTCTTGTTCCGCCCGATCCGGCGCAGGATGCATAATCGGATATTCGTGGCCTGCAACCGCCTTAATCTGGCTGCTATCCACATCAAATAAAATAGCTTTTGCGCTCGACGTTCCAATATCAATACCCAGAAGAAATGTCATCATTAATCTCTATTATTTGGAATAAAAAGGGCTGACATCATGCCAGCCCTTAAATAAATCGACCTATATCAACTACTTCGACAGCAAATCGCGGGCGGCTTTGAGGACAGCCTCGGATGTCAAACCGAACTCACGATACAGCACCTCATAAGGAGCGCTGCCACCAAAACGATCCAGCCCAATAATCACACCATCAAAGCCAACGTAACGATCCCAACCCATTGTGACACCAGCTTCAATCGCAACACGGCGAGTGACACTACGCGGCAGGACACTTTCACGGTAAGTGGCATCTTGCTTATCAAACAGATTCCATGAGGGCAGTGATACCAACCGGACTTTGACACCTTCGGTTTCCAGTGCCTTATACGCTTCATGGGCGATGTGGACTTCACTACCACGGCTCATCAAGATGACATCGGGCGTAGGGCTGGTTTCAGCGAGGATATAGCCGCCTTTAGCCACACCGGGACGAACATGATCACCAACCAACACGGGCAAATCTTGGCGGGTGAAAATAAGTGCTACAGGATGCGGTAAGGTCATAGCGGTGTGCCAAGCAGCAGCCGTTTCATTAGCATCAGCCGGACGAATGACCGTCAGTTGCGGGATAGCCGACAAGGTTACGGTTTGTTCGACAGGTTGATGGGTCGGGCCATCTTCACCGAGACCAATGCTGTCATGAGTGAACACGTAGATGGTCGGAATGCCCATTAATGCACCCATACGGATTGCATTCCGCATGTAATCGCTGAAGGTCAAGAAGGTAGCACTGTAAGGCTTGATGATGCCACCATGTACAGCCAGACCGTTGACGATTGCACCCATAGCGAATTCACGAACGCCAAAGCGAACATTGCGACCAGTAACTTTACCTTTACCGGTGTTATCCGAACCTTTGATGAGTGTCTTGGTGCTGCCAGCCAGATCAGCATCACCACCAATCATAGTTGGGATGTGTTGGGCGATGGCGTTGAGGACTTCACCGGAGGCATTACGGGTGGCATATTTCTTGCTGCCGTCATAAACCGGAATGTCTTTATCCCAGCCATTTGGAAGCTGACCATCCATAACTTGATCCCATTCAGTGGCAAGGTCGGGATATTGGTTACGGTAATCGGTAAAGAGGACATTCCATTTACCTTCGTATTCAGCACCTTTTTCGACAGCTTCACGGAAGTGTTCGAGGGCTTGACCGGGGATGAAGAAGTCTTCTTGAGGCCAGTGGAAACCTTCTTTGACCAGCTTGATTTCGTCTTTGCCAAGCGGCGAACCATGTGCTTTGCTAGTGCCTTGTTTGTTGGGGCTGCCATAACCAATGATGGTATGAACGAGGAGAATGGTTGGTGCATCTTTATAGGTTTTGGCCTTCTCAAGAGCTGTGTTGACCGCCTCAACATCATTACCATCAGCGACATCTAATGTGTGCCAACCATAAGCTTGGAAGCGAGCAGCAACATCTTCGGTGAAGGTCATTGACGTTTCACCATCAAGCGTGATCTTGTTGTCGTCGTACAAGAAAATGAGCTTGTTTAAGCCCCATGT
>JBBQLX010000245.1:0-3272 GCA_038328375.1 Aggregatilineales bacterium
TCGATTAATGCCAGCAATTGGATGAGTGGATGATTTGCCGTTATCATTCCTCTGAGCCTTTTCGGTTTTGTTTGAGTGTAGTTACTCCAAACTCTACCCGAATTGGCTCTTTCTTTCACGTGGATTTATGTCCCACCCTCATTTATTTAAGTAGTTTGCAGAGTCAAATCCATACGACGCAGTGTTTCAATAGCCTCTTCGCGTGATTTCACAATGCGCATTTTTACACCGGTCGTTTTGCCAACAACCGTCGCTATAAAATGAACCATCGGATTAGTACCATTGTTTATAGCCAGCATCCAGCCCATCTGCGGATGCCGTAAACACTGCGTGATTGCCCACACTTCCTCTGTTATCCACAAGGGATAATGACGCAAGATCGTCAGGTCAACCAGCATATGCAGCGGTTGTGTTGACTGATTGAGCAACTCCAGCATTTGGGCATTCAATTGACCGGCATCTTCTCTCGCCCAAGCTAAAATTAACGACCCGTTTAGGTACTAGCCAATCAAAGCTGTAAGACACAATTTATCCTTAAGAAGTCGGCTACAGAATGAATAATTTAAGTTTATGAGGATTCTCATTACAATTCCGTTGAAGTTATGATAATTTAAAACCATTAATTATACTTCAATACTTTTCCCGTTGGCAACGGCTTTGAAGGCTGCTAATACCCGTTCTCGTGCTACGCTGTGGTCAACAATAGGCGATGGATAACTAACAGGTGGCATGTTCATTTCCCATGGTGCATGGATATATTTACTAGGCACATCGCGCAATTCAGGAATCCAACGACGGATGTATTTACCGTCAGGATCAAACTTTTCGGATTGCGATACGGGGTTAAAAATGCGGAAATACGGTTGTGCATCCGTACCTGTTCCGGCTGACCACTGCCAACCACCGTTATTAGCCGCAGGATCGCCATCAATCAGCCAATCCATGAAGTGACGTTCGCCTTCACGCCAATCAATCAACAAATCTTTGGTGAGGAAGCTGGCAACAATCATACGGGCACGGTTCGGCATCCAACCCATTGCCTGCAACTGTCGCATAGCCGCGTCGACGACTGGGAAGCCTGTCATGCCTGCTTTCCATGCCGCTAAATCATCGGCAGCATAACGCCATTCCAGTTTATCGTACTGTTGGCGGAAGCTGCCTTTTAATACATATGGGAAGTGATGAAGGATGTGCATATAAAATTCGCGCCAAACCAGTTCGCTAACCCACGTCTCGACCGATTCACGCTGATCCACTTTTCGAGTGGCGCTATAAGCCTCACGAGCGCCCCAATAAGCTTGGCGTGGCGAGAGTATTCCCAAACGCAGATAAGGTGATAAAAATGATGAGCCCATGTAAGTATCATCTGTGCTGCGAGATGCCAATTCGTTGCGACCATCAGAATAGTCATATACACGCTTCGCCAAAAAATCATCAAGTCGTTTTGAGGCTTCCTGTTCACTCGCCTCTGGCACTTTTATTGTGGGGGTGTGACCGAAATCAGTAAATGATGGTATTCGGTCAATTGGCGATTGAAAACCTTTATCATTACCTTCGACCCGATATGTGCTTACAATTTCGGCTTTTACAAATTTATCCTTTGCAGGAGTACTAACCATCGTTGCTTTAGGCAGTGTCAGCCATTTACGTTTAAAGGGCGTGAAGACCGTGTAAGGATCACCCGAATCCTTGACGACTGAACCGGGTGGAAGCAGCAGCGCATCATCATAAAAGTGAATAGGAACGCTGAGCCGTTTCTCAAGTTCGGCATCGCGCTTATAGGCAAATGGTGTGTAATCGCGGTTGGTATATACTGCCCTTGTGCCTGATGCTTGGATCAGTTTTAGCAGTATTTCTCGCGGATCACCATAACCCACCCATAATCGGCTGCCTACTTTACGCAGTGCGGCATCCAACGAGTCAAGCGTACTCAGCATGAAAGATAATCGCGGCAGACTCACATGTTTACTGGTAATAATGGCCTGATCAAAAATGAAAACAGGCAGTATCAACTCATCAGATTGAGCAGCCGCGTGAAGTGCTAAATTATCAGTCAGGCGCAAATCACGGCGAAACCAGTGAATAACAGGTGAAGTCATAAATTGTAGTCCGTTGAAAATAGAATAAGGTAAGTATTGTTACATCCATTCAAGTATAAAATACTTGCCCTGTTCTCACATTCACGGCGCGCTCATTTTCTCTACGCTCCAGATTATTTACCGCTATAATGTGTGGGAAGCAACGAGGAGAAAAAGCATGTCATCTCTACCAAAACAACGCTGGACAGAAGCCGAATATTTGGCTTTTGAACGGGCGAGCAAAGAAAAACACGAACTCATAGATGGTGAAATTATCTCCATGACTGGAGCGAGTGAACCCCATAATCGCATCGTGACCAATGTATCAGCCAGTTTGTATAATCAAATTGGAGAACGCAACTGTTCTGTTTATACAAGTGACTTGCGTGTTCGAATATCATGTCGTCAATATACTTATCCCGATATTACGATTGTCTGTGGGGCAAATATTCTAGCTGAGGATGATTATCAGGATGTTCTTTTAAATCCGACAGTCATCATTGAGGTTTTATCCCCTTCCACACAGGGGTATGATCGTGGTGACAAATTTACACTGTATCCTACATTACCCTCGCTTCAAGAATATGTTCTCATCTCCCAACATCGGATACAAATTGAACGATTCACACGACAGCCAGATAATTTATGGTTGTACGCGGATACGCAACAGGCTGATGGATTTTTGAGCTTAACTTCTATTGCTTGCACCTTGTGGGCAAAAGATGTCTATCGTCGCTTACAATTCGAAAACGATCTTTCTGATCTTGGATCAACAGACACATGACAAAATACTTGGCTATTATCGCTCTTTTTCTATTTGTTTTCAGTCCACTAACCGCACAGAATGTTACCCCTGCCCCATACTCGGCAAGTGGAACCGATGTCCAAATTACGGCAGATGATGGCAAAACGCTTTACGGCAGCTTATTTGCAGTTGATGGTGACTCAAAAGCGGTCATCCTCTTGCACGAGTTGTATACCAATCGCAATAGTTGGAAACCATTAGTACAACCGCTCCTTGACGCGGGTTTCAAAGTATTGGCGATTGATCTGCGTGGTTACGGCAAGACCAAAGGCAAGATTAATTGGAAAGAAGCACAAAAAGATACCGTTGCGTGGGCCGACTGGTTGAAGATGCAGCCCGGTGTGCAATCCATAGAATTGGTGGGTTCGAGCATGGGTGCGAATTTGGCA
>JBBQLX010000246.1:0-2878 GCA_038328375.1 Aggregatilineales bacterium
ACGACGAATGAAAGGCAAACCTTTTTATAGTGACAGCAGTTTCATCCAGCACGAGTTGGTGGTGCAGTTACAAGCAGCCAATGTCATCCGACAGGATTTAGATCCACGCATGGTTGGGTATGTGATGTCACTCGTCAAAAGCGGATTCTTGATGGTGAATGATTTTTTGCCCGTAGAGGACATACCGCCATTAGATGAGGCTGGTAAGGCGATTGGTCAACTGTTGGAGCGCGGATTAGCACCGGAAGGTGGCGGCGATAAAAAGGCTGGTAAGGCCGCCCTCGAAAACATCCTACATATGTTGCGGGAGATGATGACGAAATATAAGGAGGTAAGCTGATGAAAATCACGATTATGACGGCTGGCACACGCGGTGATGTCCAACCGTATTTGGCGCTGGCAAAAAGACTTCAATCTGCGGGATATGAGGTGCGGTTGGGCGCACCCACTAACTTTGAATCGTTCGTCAGCCAGCATGACATTGAGTTTGCTCCGCTGCGAGCGGATTACTATCAACTAATGGATTCACCGGAAGGCCAAGCACTTAAATCGGGGAACCCCATTCGTATGATGCAGCATATGCGTACAACGGTATTCCCGCTTATGCGGCGTTTGATGGATGATACGTGGCAGGCGGCACAAGATGCAGAAGCCATCATTTACCATCCGAAGTTATTTAGTTCACCGCATATTGCCGAGAAGCTGAATATTCCGGCGATTATGGCGGCTACCGTACCACTTTTAACACCGACCGGAGCATTCCCTGCGCCGGGGGTTATCAACCGCAATTTGGGTACAACGATTAATCGTCTGACTTATCAAGCAGTGGCGTTGGCAACCAGTTCATTTAACGGAATGGTTAAGACATTTCGGCGGGACGTACTGGGTTTGCCTGAAAAATCGAGCGTCGTAAAGGGCTTTAGCATGTACGGTAAGCCGATGCCTGTGCTTTACTGCTACAGCCGGCATGTCATCCCTGTGCCAGCCGATTGGGACGATTCGGCACATGTAACCGGTTATTGGTGGTTGGATGAGGCGAAAGATTGGCAGCCGCCCGCCGATTTGCAAGGCTTTCTGGATGCGGGTGAAGCGCCCGTGTATGTGGGATTTGGCAGCATGATTGCCGAGTCGCCGGAAACAACAACGCGCACAGTAATTGATGCGCTTCAGCGTTCGGGACAGCGTGGCGTGATTGCCAGCGGTTGGGGCGGATTGCGACCAGACGATTTGCCATCCAATATTTATCTGCTCAAAGAGGCTCCGCATGAATGGTTGTTCCCACGTATGAGCGCGGTCGTGCATCATGGCGGTGCGGGAACCACAGCGGCGGGTTTGTTAGCTGGAAAACCAACCGTCATTTGCCCATTTATTGCCGATCAACCTTTTTGGGGCAATCAAGTGGCGAAGTTGGGTGTGGGTACAGTACCAATCCCACAGAAACAACTGACATCAGCTAACTTGGCGGCGGCTATCCGCACCGCTGCGACTGATCCAATGATGCGACAGAAAGCTACAGCATTGGGTGAGCAATTAAAGCGAGAAGATGGCACGGGCAATGCTGTGACTGCCCTCGATAGGTTGTTGCAGCGTGATCTTGAATTGGCATAGAAACCATTTGAATATTCGGTGTTTTTGGGAAGAACGGACGCGATGTATCGCGTCCCTACGCACAGAAATCTTGTGTAGGGACGGCATACATGCCGTCCGGCACTCTTAAATAATATTTATTTTAGTTCATATTTAGTTGTCAATCTGAATCGAGGGAGATTATGAATTCGAAAGTACCCGTTATCCAAACCGATAACCTGAGCAAAATTTATCACAAGAACCGTACTGAAACGGTAGCAGCACTCAAAGGGTTAAGCCTGAGTGTACAAGCAGGAGAAATCTTTGGTTATCTAGGGCCGAACGGCGCGGGCAAAACGACGACTATTCGTTTGCTGCTTGATTTGATACGGCCTTCAAGCGGAAAAGCGTCTATTTTTGGACAGGACGCGCAGCAAAACAGTGTCGAACTGCATAAGCGCATCGGATTTCTGCCGGGTGAACTCAATCTGTGGAAGAACCTGACGGGCGCACAGGTGGTCGATTATGTGGGGCGGATACGCGGCAGTGTGGATATGAATCATGTCCGCAGCTTGACCAACCGTTTGCAGCTTGATTTGAGCATCCGTATGCGCAGTTATTCGACAGGCAACAAGCGTAAACTCGGTCTGGTGTTGGCGCTGATGAATAAGCCGGATTTGCTGATCCTTGACGAGCCGACCAGCGGCCTTGATCCGTTGATGCAGCAAATCTTCAACGAACTGATGCTGGAAGCGCAGAAGAATGGGCAAACAGTGTTCTTGTCGTCGCACATGCTGGGCGAAGTCCAGACGATTTGTGACCGCGTGGGCATCCTACGGGCGGGTGAGTTGAAAGCGGTCGAAAGTGTCGCCAACCTGACACATGCCAATTTCCGTTGGGTGACGCTGAAAATGCGCGAACCTATAGCAGTGACTCAACTGAGCAGTCTAGCAGGTGTGAGTGAGGTCAGCGCAGTAGATGGCGGCCTCAAGCTGCGGCTGAGCGGCGACTTTGATCCACTGCTGCGGGCAATCGCGCCCTATTACATCCAAGATATGGAAGTGGCTGAGCCGACCCTCGAAGAAATTTTCCTGTCGTTTTACAGCGGCAGCGCGACGACACAAAAGGAGCATGTATCATGAGTGGAGTGGTCTTTCTGGAAATGCTGCGTCGTGGTTGGCGCGGGATGATTTATTGGGGTATCGGCTTTGGTTTGTACGGCCTGATGATTATGATGGTGGTGCAAGATGCCAATATGCTCAAACAATATGGCGAGATTTCCAAGACGCTGCCACCTGCTTTGCTGCAATTG
>JBBQLX010000247.1:0-2568 GCA_038328375.1 Aggregatilineales bacterium
TAGCGCACCTCAAATCGTCTTCCCAGAAGGCGCACCGCACGAAACCAGCCAATGGCAGCCCAATCAAATCTACGTGGAAGAACGCGATCTCCAGATTCCGTACCCCTACTCGCGCGGGGGCTTAGCGCTCAATCTTGTCCTTTACTGGTTTGGGGATAATCAACGTCTCATTGCCCCCGGTGTTGGTGCAGACGGAAACCGCATGCTGAAACGCATTGAGGTTGTGGCATGGTGAGTCACAACCTATTCATAATCTAAACCATCCATTAACCTCTTTTCGTCGTATAGTGTATGTATTGATAGCCTGATCGCTGGCGGTGAGCGTAATTCGCCAGTATCATGGTTAAAGAGTTGTTACAATAACCCTACTTGAGGTATTCGCGGGGGATCGTATGAGTAAAGGCCGCATTTTAGTCGTCGAAGATGATTTTGATATTTCCAACATGCTCCGCATTTATTTTGGCGGGCAGCAGTACGAGGTGCAAATTGCGCCGCGTGGTGGCGATGCACTGCAAATGACGCGCAAGCAGCTTCCGAACCTCATTATTCTGGACATCATGCTGCCAGATATGAACGGTTACGATGTTTGCCGCGAACTGCGTACCACCAGCCGCACCAGCCATATTCCGATTATTTTCCTGACTCAAAAAGACGAACGCAGTGACAAAATCGCTGGTTTGGAGTTGGGCGCGGATGACTACATCACTAAGCCTTTTGACATTGAAGAACTCAAACTTCGTGTTCAAAACGCCATCGCTGCCGCCAACCGTACCACCAACACCGACTCGAAGTCTGGTTTGGCAACTGGTCGCCTGATTGAAGATCACCTACGTGACCTCATGCGCCAAGGATCACAGTGGACCTACATTGATCTAAAAATCAATCAGCTTGATCCATTTAGTGAAGTGTACGGCTTCGTCGCTGCCGATGAAGTCATGCGTTTTATGGCGCTGATGATGGGCGATGTGGTAGATGAGTACGGCACACACGATGATTTTCTCGGTCATCCCGGTCGTGATAATTTCGTGCTGATTACCCATACTGATAATGTGGATGCGCTGAAAACACGGCTGGTGGAAAAGTTTGACCAAGATGTAACCCAGCACTATTCCTTTATTGACCGTGAACGCGGCTATATTCTCGTACCGGATAGCAATCAAGGTGAGCGCCAAGAACCGTTGATGTCGCTCTCCATCGGTTCAGTATCTACCGCTACCCGTCAATTCTCGGATATTCGCGAAATTACTGAACTGGCGGCTGAAGATCGCCGTCGTGGACTTGGTGGCGAAGTTCCACCGCCCATTTTGACCGCATGGTAATCATGCCTATTAAGCGAACGATTAGGGACGACTTTCCTCATCCCTGTAATCAGATAAAATAAAGATAGACTGTCCTTCAAAGGCCAACCGCGATCATCGGGTTGGCAGTTCATTTTCTAATAGTAACCTGAGTGTATAGGTAACACCTTATGGGATTAGGATTACTTCTCTTCATAGGTGGGCTGGTCATCATCGCCGGGTTGTTCGTGTGGTCACGGCAGCGGCAGGCTTTGGGCTTCATTCCAACCGCCGACCAAATGTCATCCATCGATTTTCCCGTCGCCAACGGTGATGATGCCGTACTGGTTTCCCGCGAACACGGACAACTGGTCTTCGTCAACGAAAACGCCCGCAAATGGCTCAACATGAATGGTGGCGATCCTAGCCTCGAATATATCGCGGCAATGGCTCAGCCTAAGGACAGTTTTCTTGAGTTATTCGCGGGTCAAGGTCAAGCCTCCTTCCAATTGGGCAACCGTTGGGTAGAAGCCTCGTCGCACAACATCCCCACAGGCTCGGAAACGCGCACCGTGGTCGTTATGCGTGAGATTGCGGGCAATACCAATCACCCCGGCTCACTTGACCTCACCTTGGCAATGAATGTCATCAACGAAATTGGCGAAACCATTAATGCCAGTATGGGACTACAACAGGTCTATCAAGCACTGTTGACAATCGTCATGAAGGCCATTCCAGCCAGTGCGGGCGAAATTTGCATCTGGGATGCAAACACTAAACATGTGTCGCCTTTAGGTTGGGTAGGCGAATCCACCTACGTTATCAACCTCCAAGAAGCGGGTGGAGATTACAAGCTGGGTGAAGGCATCAGTGGTTGGATCGCTCAGCACCGTAAGGCCGCTTTGATTGCCAACGTTACCGATGTCACCGCCATCCAGCCCAAGCTCCCCAACTTCTACAAAAGTTATGTCGGCGTACCGTTGCTGCTCGGTGATCGCTTCATTGGCACATTAGAACTAGCCAACAAACAAGCCAACACGTTTAGCCAACCGCAATTAGCCATGTTGCAGGCTGTCAGCAAACAGGTTGCCATCTCCATCTATAACACCGAATTGTACGGTGAACAGGCGCAGCGCATCAACGATATGGCAACAATCGGTGCGCTCACCAATCTGGATGAAACGTCGGCAGATTCACGTACAACCTATCTTGCTCTAAACTCACGCATCGCCAAAATTCTTGACGCGGGTGTTGCGGGTGTGCTGATTTACGATGAAAATCGCCGCGCCCT